>NZ_JAFNPH010000001.1:0-900053 GCF_026535865.1 Snodgrassella sp. B3800
CTAAATAACAATAGTGGCGCCATCGATAGTGACAGTCTGCAACTGAAAGCGGATAGCGTAAATAATCAGCTGGGGGCTATTCGCAGCGTCAACGCCCAGCAGCTTACCGTAACCAATCAGCTTAATAACCATACCGGCCAGATAGGCAGCAATGGTCAGCTCACCATTCAAGCCGGTAATATCGATAACACAGCGGGTAAAATCAGTGCTGCTCAGCAAGCAGAAATTCACAGCAGCGGATTCAATAACCAACAAGGCACAGTAGATGCAGAAAACATTAAAATTAATGCTGACACACTAAATAACAACCACGGAGCCATACGTGCCAATGGAGAAACGCGCACCAGCATCAACCAAAGCCTGAACAACCAGCAGGGACAGATTAGCTCGCAAAAAGACGTTTATATCAGCGGTAACGCCTTGCAAATAGATAACAGCCAGAACGGCCAAATCATTGCCGGCCAGAATCTTACCCTGCAAGCACAAAATCTGAATAACCCGGGCACCATGGCCGCCGGCCACGATGCAGAAATCGCATTAACAGATAACTTCAGCGTCGATGCAGACATCACCGCCGGTCACAACCTGACTATCAGCAGCCAAGGGACGATCAGTAACAGCCATACCCTTAGTGGCGGCGACAGCGTGCGTCTGCAGGCAGCAGATATCGACAATCAGGCCAGCGGCACCATTCAGAGCAACAATCAAACCGAATTACAGGCACAAAGCAATATCACCAACCGTGGCCTGATAAACAGCAACGGCACCACACTAGTACAGTCCGGAAACAGCATCAACAACATCGGCACCGGCCGCATCTATGGCAACCATGTCGCCATCGGCACCCATGATTTATACAATCAGGAAGAAACCAGCGGCACCGCAACCAAAGCAGCAGTGATAGCCGCACGCCAGCGGCTGGACATTGGTGCAACTAATATCGTTAACAAAGAACACGCCCTGCTTTCCAGCGAGGGTGACATCGCCATCGGTGGCAGCCTAAACCAACAGCATCAGGCTGTGGGCATGGCAGATAATCTGCTCAACAGCAGCGCGCGCATCGAAGCGCAGGGAAATGGCAACATCGCCGTACGGCAACTACAGAATCTGAATAATCATTTTGCTGTAGAAGAATATCTCGACAACAGTAAAAAAATCTTCCAGATACAAGAAAAAGGCAATCCAGCAATCTGGGTAGATGGTGTGGATGGAAAATTCAAAAAAGGAAAAAAAGAACTCAGTTTCAAATTCAATGACGGCACCAATAAAAAATGGAAAAAATACTCAGCTAAAGACGTAAAATGGTGGGACTATAAAAGTGATACCTACAAACAGCGTGTCACCGAAAGCCAGCCAGCAGAAATCATCATCGGCGGCGACCTAACCATCAGTGGCGAACACTGGGTCAATAACAACAGCCGTATCATCATCGGTGGCAATCTGACCGGTGGTGACAGCCTCAATCTGGAAAACCAAGAAACCAAAGGCCAGCAGCGGGTTGAAAATCATGGTCAACAGGGCGGATACAAATATAAAAATCCCAAACTGGGCTCCGGTAAAATTAAAAAAACAGGCGAAAAGCCATATAACGAAACCATCATAACCAGCCATGAATTTGACACACCAGTAAGCGTTGTACAGCAACATGCCGGCATCAGTGCCAATCAAGGCAAAGGCGAACAGGCAAAAACAGGCAATCAGCTGCAACCACAGGATAAAGCGCAGACACAGACAGAAAACCACAACCAAAGCATCCAAAGTCTCAGCCGCTTCAATACCAACTTGCCCAACAGCAGCCTGTACCACATCAATCCCACCAACAGCGGCTATTTAGTTGAAACCGATCCAGCGTTCACCAACATGAAAAAATGGCTCGGCAGCGACTACATGCTCAGCGCATTAGGACAGAATCCAGACAGAATGCAAAAACGGCTGGGTGATGGCTATTACGAACAAAAACTGATAAACGAACAGATAGCGCAGCTTACCGGCTACCGCCGGCTGGAAGGCTACAGTAATGACGAAGAGCAGTACAAAGCACTCATGAATGCCGGCATCAGCTTTGCACAGCAGTTTCACATCACCCCGGGTGTCGCATTAAGTGCCGAGCAAATGGCACAGCTTACCAGCGACATGGTGTGGCTGGTCAACCAGACCGTCACCCTGGCCGATGGCAGCCAGCAGACCGTACTCGTACCCAGAATCTACCTGAAAGTACGTGATAACGACGTGACCACAGCCGGCGCACTAATCAGTGCGCACAACATCAACCTGCAAAACAGTGGCAACATCAACAATCAGGGCAGCATTGCCGGCCAGAACATCCTTAATCTGGGGGCACAGAATATTAACAATAGTGGCATGCTTAGCGGCAGCAAAGTAGTCCTTACCGCCAGCGACAGCATCAATTTCAACGGCGGATCCGCAGTAGGTAAAGACCTACTCAGCCTCAAGGCCGATAAAATCAACCTCAACACCACCACGGCCAGCTATGGCGATGAACGCAACGGTGGTACTGTTATCGACCGCACTGCTGGGCTGTATGTCACCGGAGACAAAGACGCAGTTCTCAGCGTAGCCGGTACCCACGGCATCACTACCCGTGGCGCCAGCATCGTCAACAATGCAGATAATGGCACAACACAGCTCAGCAGCAGTGCCGGTAGCATCGACCTCAATACCGTTACTACCCGCCGCGACATGACAGACGGCAGCAGCAGCGACAAAAACCACTGGATAAACCACTATCAAAACGAAAACGGCACCAGCATCAGTGCTGCCGGTGATATACAAATACAGGCTGCAGACCAGCTCAACATCTGGCAGGGCGACATCAACAGCGAAAACGGCAACGTCAGCCTGCACGGCAAAAACGGTGTCAATATCATAGAAGGGCGTCAACAGACCGAGCTAGACCACTCCGTCTACATCAAATCCAGCGGCCTAATGTCCAAAAAAACCAGTCTTGACCAATCGCGGGCAAACTATGATGAAGCTGTAGGCAGCAATATCACCGGCGCCAAAGTCAGCATCAGTAGTGATCAAGATATTAACATCCGTGGCAGCAACATCATCTCCGATAATGGCACAGTGCTGAAAGCCGGCCAGGATGTTAACATCACAGCGGCGTCCAACCAGTATCAAGATCAGGAATACCACAAAGAAACCAAATCCGGCCTAATGGGTAGTGGCGGCATCGGCTTTAGCATCGGGAAACAGAAAGAAACCGATGACACCACCAGCCGCCGCACCATCCACAGCGGCAGCAGCGTTGGCAGCCTCAACGGAGACACCACCATTGTAGCCGGCAACCACTATACCCAAACCGGCAGCAGCGTCTCCTCCCCGCAAGGTAATGTAAACATCATAGCCAAACAGATAGACATCAACGCAGCCGAAGACCAGTACAGCCGAGACAACATCCATACCTTCGAAAAAAGCGGCCTTACCGTAGCCGTCAACGTACCCATAGTCAATGCCATCCAAACAGCCAGCACCGCCGTAAATCGCATAGGCGAAAGCAAAAACGCGCGCGTCAACGCCATGGCAGCCTTCAATGCCGGCGTAGACTTGTATAAAGCCGGCAATGCCGCCGCCGACCTGGCCAACAATCCACAAAACGCCACCAATGTCAGCGTCAGCATCACCGTAGGCCAGCAAAAAAGCCGCAGTGAAACCCACAGCCGCGACAGCGTCGCCGCAGCCAGCCAGATTAATGCCGGTGGTGAAGTCAACCTACTGGCAACCGGAGCCGGACAGGATTCCAACATCAACATCATTGGCTCAGATGTCAATGGCAAACAAGGTACACACTTACAGGCAGACAACGAAATCAACCTGCTGGCGGCCGAACAAAACCACAGCGAGCGCAGCAGCAACAAATCCAGTGGCTGGAATGCCGGTGCCACCATCGGCATTGGTTCAGGTGGTCCAAAGTTAGGTATTACTGCCGGAGTGAATGCCGGCAAAGGACATGGCAATGGCGACGAAACCAGCTACCGCAACAGCCATATTGGAAGCAGCAGCGGCCACACCAGCATAGTCAGCGGCGGAGCCACCAACATCAAAGGCGCACAGGTAGCAGGTAAAGGCGTACAGATTGATGCAGCCGAACTAAATATCGAAAGCTTGCAGGACACCGCCAAATACAACAGCAAACAGCAGAATATCAGCGGGCAGGTTACCGTAGGCTATGGCGCATCCGCCTCTGCCAGCTTCAGTAAAAGCAAAATTAAAGCCGATTATGCTGCTGTAACAGAACAAAGCGGCATCATTGCCGGTGACGATGGCTACCAGCTCAACATCAAAGGCAATACCGACCTCAAAGGTGCCATCATCACCTCTACCGAAGCAGCCGAAGCGGCAGGCAAAAACCAAGTAATTACCGGCAGCCTGACGAGCAGCGATATTCATAATCATAGTGATTACAGTGGTAGCAGTATTGGTTTAAGTGGGAGTGGCAACTATCAGGGAGGCTGGGATGGATCCAATGTAGACAGCAAAACCGGTAAAGATATAAGCAATGCCAAAAGTGAAGTGGGGTATGGCAGTGATAGTGGCCATAGCAGCAGTACCACCCACAGCGGCATCAATACTGGCAACATCATCATTACAGATGCTGCTGCCCAGCAGCAGAAAACAGGAAAAAGCGTAGCCGAAACCATAGCCGGAATTCATACCGATACCAGCAGCGATAACTATGCGGATAAAGCTGGCTACCTGAGCAACAACTTTGACAAAGACAAAGTTCAGAAAGAGCTGGATACACAGCGTGAAGTCACACAGGAATTCAGCGCCAATTTACAGGCTACCTCAGCAATGATAAACAGCAAAAAGGATAGCCTGAAAGAAAAACTGAAAGACGAAAACCTGACCTTATCAGAGCGGGAACAATACGAAAAAGAACTGTCGCAATGGAACATAGGCGGCTTACTGCTGAACGCCATCGGAGCAGGATTGGCCGCACCAACCAATAGCGTAGGGGGCATATTGGCAGCCACAGCCAGTCCGGTGGTTTCGTATCAGATAGGCCAATACTTTAAAGGCAAAGATGCTGAAGGCAGCACAGCCCATCTGGTGGCACATGCAGTATTAGGTGCAGCGGTAGCGGCAGCAGGAGGGAATGATGCATTGGCAGGAGCATTGGCGGCAGGTGGATCAGAGGCAATAGGTCCAGTGATATCGAAATGGCTGTATGACAAAGAACCAAAGGATTTGACGGCAGAAGAGAAAGCAACTGTATCAGCAATATCAGGACTGGCAGGAGCGGCTACGGGAGCGGTAGCGGGTGGAAGTATGGCAGATGCAGCGCAGGGTAATCAGGCTGCGCATGCGGCTGTGGATAATAATCGGCTGATAGTTACCGGTGACAAAGCCGCTAAAAAGCGTTATCTGGATTTATTAAATAAAGCACAAAAACAGTATAAGTATAAATTAGACGAAAAGAATAGAATCGTAATTGAAGGTTATCATTACGATGATACACAAAATCCTCCGGTTTTAGTATCCGATAATTTCAATGGAAAAGTATTAAATCCAACAGATGTAGTGAATAAAACTATAATAGATGCAATTAACAAAAATGAAGATATATATTTAAGATTGATTTCAGATCCAAACTATATCATCAAAGAAAAGATTTTTATAGATGATGTACACAGTGGTGCAATTGATGCTACTAAAGATTTATTTGAAAATTCTGATCCATATGCTTTAATGCAATCAAGCATACATTATATAAAAGAAAGAGAAAGTATAGATAACTATGAAAAAGAAAAGTTAAATATAATTAATGGTAATGAGCCCATATTTCAATTAGCACATCATAAAGGATTGCAAGCAGAGTTAGATTATCTAAATGAAAAATTTCCTGGAGGAACATATGCGCAAGGACTTGAGTATTCATATATCGGGAAATTTAACGGTAAATATGTAGGAATACGTGATATTCCCTATGGAAGTAAAGAATTGCTATATTATTTTTCTCTGGTCCCAACTACTAATAAACAAGGATTGCCATTAAGACCAATAAATATACAATATAGAAAATAGTATAAATTGCAACTATGATTTTTTATAAGAGACAAAAAATATGTATAAAAAAATTTTAAGCAGCTTATTATCAATTTATATATTAAGCTGTAATCCTGTTATAAATGCAAAAGGGGTAAACTCTAAACTAATTACAGTTTCAAACAAAATTCCAGCATTTATAGAATACTCATCAAATAATGTATGTCCTAGTTCCAAAAAAAATACTTATATTACACCTTTAAATCTTAACAAGAACTCTAATCTTAATGACGGAACTTTTTATGGAATAATGAAGGATGGTAACAAAAATTATTCTATAAAATTAGTTTTAAATAAAAATTATTTTGAATCATTAGAGGTATATGACAACACGTTATCTCTTGGATTAAGAGGTAATACTAAGATTTTAAATTTTTCTTGTTCAATGCTATCTATAACTTCTGATTTAACAAACGATAAAAATTTATGTAATTTGAACCATATCTTTTCTTATAATAATAATTATTATGATGATTTAAAATATTTATGTTCTAATAATAATCGTAATCCCAATATTCGACCTTCTTATTATTTAGGTAATAAATTTAGTAATTATCTTTTAATAAACGGATTTAATATTGATTTTATAAATCAATTAATTAAATATAAAGATTTAAAAAATCATGGGTTATTAGATTTTTAAATACTTTTAATTTACTTCTAAAATTATTTATTTGTACCAACATGATGATACAAATAATCTACTGGTATTAATTAATTAGTAAATGATTATATCTCTGGAAATATTGGTACTAGTAAAATTTTTTCATGATTCTGATCTATAATCCAGAGTATAATGTTGGTATATTGACAGAATTTAATTATTTGCAAAATATATTTTGATTATGTAGAAGATTCCAAAGGTAATAAGATACCCACAAGACCTATTGGAATAACATTTTAAACCTATATGTTTTTGTTGAGAGGATACTTTATGAAAATTGTAGGGTTTAGATTAATGAAAAAAATCTTTTTTTTGATATTTTATTTATTTGCGTCTATTGCGTTAGCAAATGAACATGATGAAATAATAGATTTCATAAAAAATCCAAAAAATGTTTGTGAAGTTTCAAAAAGTAAAAGTGTAATAACAATGTTAAATTTCGATAAAAATGATGAATATTTGGATGGATATTACTATGGAACTATAAAAAAAATAAAAATAATTTTTTTATAATACTAAATTTTAAAGATAACTATCTAAAAAGGATAGAAATACAAGATAAAACATTGCATTTGGGAATTAAATATAATCCCCAAAAAATAGTTTTAAATATTAATTGCCAAGATATATATAATTCAAAAAAATTATGCTATAAAGATTTTGTATTATTCAATAATCCCAATAAAGAAAGTAGTTTGAATCTATTATGTTATACAAAATTAAAATACAAAAATATACCTAAAACATCTTATTTGCCAGATGATGTTGTTGAATATTTGTTTGCTAACGGTTTTAATATTCCATTTTTAAAAGATTTATTTAAATACCAAAGCCAAATAACTAATGGAATTGTAGATACTTTTTAATCTTAAAATAAAAAATAATATAAAAAATATTCCATTAAGTAATGGTGGCTAAAGTCCATTTAGTTATTTTGTATCAAATATAATTTTACGAATTATTAGATAAAGCCGTACATGGAGATTTACAGGCAAAAGAATCTGCAGAAGAACTGTAGGCAGCTATGTTGATAGAGAAAAACCTAAGCTAAAAAAGGATAGCCTGAAAGAAAAACTGAAAGACGAAAACCTGACCTGATCAGAGCGGGAACAATACGAAAAAGAACTGTCGCAATGGAACACAGGCGGCTTACTGCTGAACGCCATCGGAGCAGGATTGGCCGCACCAACCAATAGCGTAGGGGGCATATTGGCAGCCACAGCCAGTTCTGTGGTTTTGTATCAAAGGGTCCAAGTAAAGGTATAAGTTATTAAATTTATATTAAAAACAGGAAAAATGTAATTTATAGTAAATTAGGAAATAAAATGAATTGGTTTTGGAAACATAAAATATTTAGCATATTTATGCTATTATTATTTTTAATAATTGGCTATATCATTTGGTTTGCATTTTTATTTACTGGAATAACTGATGATAAATATGGCAAATATATATTTAGGTACGATTATTATGGAGATTCTGTTTTCGAGTATGATCTTTTGGATGATAGTGATATCCATAATTATGTATATGTTCATGCACTTGTTCATGACTATGTAAAAGAAGGGGAAGATATATTCTTTACCTATGTAAATGGTACTTTTGATGATGGATTTTGTTATTACGATAAAAATTTATATTTGGGTAAAATAAATCTAAAAAAAATAAATTAGAAAATAATATAAATATTCATCTGTATCCTAATACATATAAATTGTTATCTGATTTAAGTTCGACAGAGAAAAAATGGTTAAATACTTATTCTCATAAATGTCCAGAAAGAAAAAAATAGGTAGCAAAGATAGAATGAAGGACAAAGATGTCGGAATAGTAATTTGATGGGTCTGTAGGGTAATATAACAATTAAAGGCCATAAAACTATGACCCATAAAACTATATTCCCAAATAGTGTATGGAATCAAACCATGTACGAGCAATATATGGAAAAAAGAGGAACTCCAACGTATGGAGCTTACTTATCAGCAGAGCAAGTGAAGAAAAGAGATGCTGAGGGCAGGTGAGAGGTGAAATAGTCTTGTACAAGACTTGAAGAATAGTCCCATTAAACAAAGTTTACGAAGTAACAGCTTGATGTGCTGTGAATACCTAGCTAGAGCTGTTCAAACCCAAATTGTCTTCTTGGCAGATGCGCTCAAAACTATCAATAGCAACAATGTGCAATTCTTCGGATGAAAAAGCAGCCTGAACGTTAACCAACTCAACAGCGCTTGAGATCTTACGTTCAGTTCAAGGAAACGCTTTACCGCAGTTATACCAGAACACTGGTAGCTTGTATTGGCTACCTAAGAATAATACGCCTTCAATTTGGTAGTCACACAGTATCGATGCACTGCAATTCGGGCATTGTGTAATGGTTGCATCGCCATATTGCGCACCGAATGCTTCTCGACATTCGGGATAAACGTCTGCTGCGGTTGTTGCAAATGTCAATTCGGGCAGGCCTGTATAAATCGAACTGTTGCCATAATTTCTTGTAACGACAACGCTCGTTTAGTTTTGGCTTTACAGTAGTTAAATAGGCTAAAAGATTCTTAGTAACAAGTTTATTATATTTATTATTTGGCGGAAGCTAAAACTTATAAAATTCAAATATAACTTTTTTATTTTATTTAATATTTTACAAACATTTAAATCATGACCTACACTTTGACCTACACTATTATTATGTCCTTTAAAGGGGGCTTCTGTAGCGGATTATGGATCAATTTGTTTGAACTCTTATCGCCAGTTAGTTAATGCTATTTATGGAGAATCTATGTTATATTTTTGCTTAATTTTCTAATGAAGCATGATCTATGGGTATTAGACTGAGTAAAAACGGCAAATGCTATATAGCTGTCGGCTTATCTGTATGGCGTTATGCCATAGGGATTTTTACGTGAGAACAAGCTAGGTAGAGAAAAAGAAGATTTTGGAAATTACACCTAAACAGGCAGGAAAAATTATGAACTATAAGAATTAATGCTTTTCTTATATAACCTATTACTTTTTAATTTTTTCGATTATTTCTATTCTTTGGTAAAAATAGCTTAAATTAAGTATGAATTATTATGCATTTTGAAGAGTTAAAACAACTTGAATACGATTTATGGGAAGCAGCAGACCAACTACGTGCCAACTCTAAACTAACAGCAAGCGAATATTCAATGCCTGTTTTAGGGTTGATATTTTTACGCCATGCAACCAATCGTTTTAATGAGTTACTATCAGTAGTAGAGAAAGATGTACCTAAACGCGCAACAGGTAATTTACGTGAGGAACGCATTAAACTGGGCTTTCAAGGGAAAGCGGCTATTTATCTTCCTAAAACTGCTCGTTATGATTTTTTAGCCGAATTACCCGCAGACAAACATTTAGGAAAAAACATCCGTGATGCAATGATTGCCATTGAAGACAGTGTTACCGATCAATCTGGGCAAAAACTTCTCGAGGGTGCTTTACCCAAAGACTATCTAGGTTTCGAACAGGATTTATTAGCAGAATTAATTAAAATTTTTAACCGCCCTGCATTACAAGAAGCCAAAGGTGATGTATTTGGTCGTATTTACGAATATTTTCTTAACAAATTTGCCCAAAGTGGTGCTCAAGAAGGTGGTGAGTTCTTCACTCCACCTAGCTTGGTAAGAATGATTGTTAATGTTATTGAACCTGATCATGGCATCGTATTAGACCCTGCCTGTGGTTCTGGTGGTATGTTTGTACAAACAGGCCATTTTATTGAACAGGTTTACCATAAAGAAACCAATGAAATAGATATTACCTTTTATGGACAAGAAAAGGCTGACCTTAACAGTAAACTTGCTCGAATGAACTTAGCAGTACACGGTTTAGAAGGAAAGATACTCATTGGAAATACCTTTTATGAAGATCTCCATCAGTTAGCGGGCAAATGCGATTTTGTTATGGCGAACCCTCCGTTTAATGTGGATGGTGTTCAGGTTAGCAAAATAAAAAATCAGGTTGGCGAAAATCAAACCGGACGTCTACCTTTTGGTTTGCCTGGTATTGCTGGAAAGTCAAAGGCAAATAATAAATCAGAAAATGAAACCATTTCTAATGCCAATAGTTTATGGATAGAATATTTTTATAGCTATCTGAATGATAATGGTCGTGCTGGTTTTGTTATGGCTTCAAGTGCTTCTGATGCTGGTAATAAAGATAAAGAAATACGCCAAAAACTAGTAGAAACAGGACATGTTGATGTAATGATATCGATTGGGCCTAAATTCTTCTATACGCGCACCTTACCTTGCACGCTTTGGTTTTATGATAAAGGTAAGCCACAAGCACTATTAGATACCGTATTAATGATTGACGCGCGTAATACTTATACGACAGTATCTGCTAAATCCCATATTTTTACTGATGAGCAACTGGCGAACTTAACGGCTATTACTTGGTTATATCGCGGCGAACAAAATAAATATATCTCTTTACTCAGTCGTTATCAAAATAAAGTAAAGCAATACCTTGCTGATTTACCTGAAAAAATAGAAGCTGATACTCAACAGATAAACCAACTTCAACAGATATTAGTTAGCTTTAAACAAATTATTTCGGATAAAGGGAATATAGCAGCTATTCGTAAAAAATTAGGTAAAGACCATCAGATTACTGATGAACTATTAAAAAACTATCAGCAAACTTTATCAGAGCTAAAAGAGCAATCTATAGAACAGCAACAAATACTCTCAGTTCTTTTAACGTCGATAAAATTTATTGCTAAAAAAATTGAAGCAATTTCTGATAAGGCCAATTTTTCTCAACGAAAAACATTACAGACAAAAATTGAAACATTAATTTTACCCTTAAAAGAAGGATTAACTACCTTAGAGACTCGACATAAAGGCTGGCTGAAACTATTAGAGTTAGCCGAAAAGCCATTAAAGGCACGTCAATGGCCGAATTTTGTAGCTGAAAACTTACGTGATTTAAAAAAAGCGTTGTCGCCAAGGGATAAGCAAAAGCGTGAAAAACCAACTGTTAGAGATCAAAGTATTGAGACATTAAAACAAGCCCAATACTTTATTAAACAAGGTTGTTGGTTACTAAGTCGTTTTCCTGAGGGTGAGTATTGTGATGTGGCTGGTTTATGTAAGTCAGTCACTCGTGTAGAAATCGCTGAGCAAGACTATTCTCTTACACCCGGTCGTTATGTAGGAGTTGCTTTAAATAGCGATGAAAATGATAGTGAAGAAGGTTTTATAAATCGGATAAAAGAAATTCATAATGAGCTTGATGAGTTAAACAGTAAGGCAATGGAACTATCATTGTTAATTAAACAAAATATACTCGAGTATTTAGAATGAAACCTCTTTCTCAATGGGTGGATTTTAATCCCAAGGTTAAACTGGAAAAAGGAAAAGAATATCCCTTTATTGGAATGGATCAACTTACCCCAGGTATACGTTATGTAAGGCATAACCAAAATAAAATTTATTTATCTGGTGGAGCAAGATTTTGCAATGGTGATGTCCTGTTTGCTCGAATTACGCCTTGTTTACAAAATGGAAAAGTATCACAATATTTAAACGAAGATAATGAAAATAGTTGTGCTTTTGGTTCAACGGAGTTTTTTATATTAAGAGCTAGATCAGGTATTGCAGATCCTTCTTTTATTTATTATTTATCTCAAACAGATTTATTACGCGAATCAGCAATTCAAAGTATGGTTGGTGCATCTGGTCGTCAGAGAGCGGATATAAAATCATTGTCTAATCTTATCTTGAGCTTACCGAATTATGATGAACAAAAGAGAATAGGTAATTTTTTAAGCCAATATGATAATTTAATAGAAAATAATCGTAAACGCATAACCTTATTAGAAGAACATGCTCGTTTGTTATATCAAGAATGGTTTGTGAAATTTCGTTTTCCTAATATAGCTTCAAAAAAAGATAATTTATTACCCCAAAATTGGGGAAAAATGACTGTTGGTCAATTAACTTCTTTTTTAAGTCGTGGTATAACGCCTAAATATGATGAAAATGCACAATGTATAGTTATCAATCAAAAATGTATACGTGATGGGCTTTTAAATTTGGAGCTATCTAGACGACAATCAAAAGAGGTTAAATCTGAACGCCTAGTTCAAAAGGGAGATATTTTAATTAATTCAACTGGGGCTGGAACATTAGGTCGGGTTGCCGTAATAAGATCAAATATTCCTAATTGTACAGTAGACACTCATATTACCATTGTACGTCCATTAGATAACAACAAGTCAGCCTATTTAGCTGTTACTTTGCTTGAGTTAGAGAGTCTTCTTTCTTCTATGGGGGTTGGTGCAACAAATCAACAAGAGCTTAATAGGGCTGATATAGCGGCATTACCTATTATTGAACCTCCTGAAAAGCTGCAAATAAGGTTTAATGAAATAGTTTGGCCTATATTTGAACAAACAGAAACTTTACTAAAAATGAACAAAAATCTCCAAAAAGCCCGTGACGAACTACTCTCCAAATTAATCTCAGGACAAATTAAAGTATAAATCGCATAAGGAATGACAGTAATGGCCAAAAGCAATAGCTACTCCGAAGATAATAATATTCAAGAGCCCGCAGCGAAGTTATTTGAGCAGTTAGGCTGGCGTTCTATTTATGCCTTTAATAATGAAACATTGGGCTCCGAGTCTTTATTAGGGCGAAATAGCTTTTCTGAAGTGGTACTGATTAGAGAGTTAGACACAGCATTAAACAGACTAAACCCTGCATTAAGCGTTACTGAAAAAGGACAAACTCAATTACAGCAGGCAAGGGACTTGTTGTTAGATGAAGACCCCACTAAAACGCTGTTACAACATAATGAGACTAAATGGCAATTTTTGTGCAATGGTATTACGATTAAATCTCCTACAGGTTGCGCAGAAGATGATGTACATATTAAAGTCATTGATTTTGATAATGTTCAAAATAATGATTTTCTAGTGGTTCGTGAATTATGGGTACAACAAGGCCCCTATAAAAAACGTTGTGATATTGTTGGTTTTGTAAATGGTTTACCGCTTATTTTTATTGAATTAAAACGTCATGATAAAGGTTTGAAAGTCGCATACGATGATAATTACACGGATTATAAAGATACTATCTCGCATCTATTTTATTATAACGCCTTAGTTATTGTTGCCAATGGTCTTGATGCACGCTTTGGTTCTATTACCAGCAGTTGGGATCATTTCTATCGGTGGAAACGATTAGATGAAGATGATATAGATCCAGCGCCTAAACACGATGAATTACCATCAAGACCGCTGTTGCCAATCTTATTGCAAGGAATGTGTCACCCTGCTTCTTTTCTAGATATCTTTGAAAACTTTATTCTATTTGACCATAACGAAGAGCCTAGCATTAAAGTTGTGGCTCGTAATCATCAATATTTAGGTGTTGGCAGAGCCATTACCCGTTTACTAAGCAACGATGAACATGTTCAGGCAGGTAAGTTAGGTGTATTTTGGCATACTCAAGGTAGTGGTAAGAGTTATTCAATGGTATTTTTCTGCCAAAAGATTCATCGCAAAATATCTGCTGCCTATACCTTTGTCTTGCTAACTGATCGTAAAGAGCTTGATACTCAAATTTATAATACATTTGTTGGTTGTGGCATCTCTACTAATAAAACAGATAAAGCATCAGGAGCTGAAGGGTTAGAACGTTTATTACGAGATGAAAATCGTCGTTACGTGTTTAGTTTAATTCATAAGTTTCGAAATAGAGTCACACAGCCATGGAATAACCGAACCGATATTATTGTTCTATCGGATGAGGCGCATAGGACACAATATGGTCGTTTAGCACTGAATATGCGTATGGCTTTAAAAACAGCTAAGTTTATTGGTTTTACAGGTACGCCTCTTATTGATGAAAGAGAAAAAGGAATTACTGAGCAAGTATTTGGTCGTTATGTTTCGGTGTATGATTTTCAACGTGCAGTTGCTGATGGTGCTACCTTGCCTCTATTTTATGAAAATAGAGGTGAAAAGCTTCATATACTGAATGATGAGTTAGATGCACAAGTACAAGCCCGTATTGATGCGGCAAAAGCAGATGGCGAGTTAGATGAAGAACAAGAAGCAAAACTTTATCGTGACTTAGCGAAAGAATATCCCATTTTTACCTCTGAACCGCACTTAAATGATGTGGCCTCTGATCTTGTCGAGCATTATCATCAACGTTGGCGTTTAATGGAAGCACCAGTGAAACCGGGTGATATTCCACAATATGGTGGAAATGCAAAGGCTATGTTAGTTTGTATTGATAAACTAACCTGTGTGAAAATGGCAAAAAAAATCAAAGATAAATGGCAGGAAAAAATATCGGGACTACAAACACAATTAGATAAAGAAATGGCTTTCTTTACTAAGACTGGTAAGCCAGAAACGGAGTTTGTTAAACGCCTAAAAGCGCATATTGACTGGATGCAAACAACCCAAATTCATCCTGTTTTTAGTTCCGAGCAAAATGAAGTTAAAGAGTTTGCAGCGGAAGGTATCGATGTTAAACCTTATCGTGAAGTGATTGCTAAAGGCATTGGGGGCAAAGCAATAGATGAATGTTTTAAAGATAACAGACATCCTTTTAGAGTTGCTATTGTTTGTGCCATGTGGTTAACAGGCTTTGATGTTAAATCTTTAGCCACATTGTATTTAGATAAGCCCATGAAAGGGCATACGCTGATGCAGGCTATAGCCCGTGTTAATCGAGTTGCTTCTCATAAAAAAAACGGCCTAATTATTGACTATAACGGCATGTTAAAGAGTTTACGTAAAGCTTTAGCGACCTATGCGCAAAATAATAATGGTTCTCCAGTTGATCCGCTATTTGATGCAGAGCAAGGGATAGTTGAATATGTTGCAACTATTGAAAAGGTAAAACTACATTTAACACATGTTGGCTTTAGTTTAGATGATTTGATGAATGCACCTAAAGGTGAAAAAAATTGGGAAATATTATTGCAAGCACAGAATGCACTAAGCCAGTCCTTGGAGGATAAAAAAACATTTCAAATCTTAGCGGATGATATGTTTGATAGTTATCAAGGATTATTCCCTAATCCTGCATTATTCCAATATGAGCCCGAGCAAAATGCCATTTCTGCAATTTATAATTTGTTGAAGAAACCAAAGCCTAAAGTTGATATTTTTGCAATTATGCAAGAAATAAGAGGAGTAGTCGACGCTTCACTAGGTACTGTAACCACGAGCAAAGTAAAAGAACCTGTGAAACAATATGATTTATCTGGTATTGATTTTGAACGCCTTAGAGTTGAATTTTCGCGCTCACCTTATCAAGAAACGGCTACGTTAACCTTGCAAGAACGTATTCAAGCCAGAATACAACACATGCTTAAGCAAAACCCTACACGAATAGATCTTTATACACGTTATCTGAAAATTATTGATGAATATAATAAGGATAAAGATAATACTGAAATTCAACGGGTATTTGATGATTTACTTAAACTGCATGACTCACTTGATCAAGAGAAACAGCGTTATATTCGAGAAGGATTTACCAGTGAAGCTGAGTTAGCTGTGTTTGATTTATTAGCAAAAGAGCACTCAGATCTAACAAAAAGTAATATAAATCAGATTAAAAAAGTGGCGCAAGTATTAATGTCGACAGTTAGACAGCGCTTACATGAAATGGATGTTTTAAAAGACCGCGCTTCTGCTCAAGCTAAGATGAAAATGCTAATTATTGATCACTTACTAGAAGGTATGCCTGATAGTTATTCTGAAAATGATATTAATGTTCATGCTGAAACTATTTATCAATATATAGAAAACATGGCTTCATCAACCATATCTTAGTACAACCTGAAATAATTAACACTATGGGCAGTCCAAATAATATGGTGAATTAATAGTCATTAATGTTACCTGCTCTAAATTCTCCGGCTCTGGCTTTCTTAATAATCCCAAACAAATAAGCCGCTGGATTACGAATTTCTTTTGTTAAGCATCTAGCTTGCCATTCAGCTAATATACTTTGCTGAACATGAGGCAGGAACCTTTGCAACTGTAATAGCACATCTCTTTTTTGATCAGGCGCTAGATACTCAAACAACTGTGGATAACTTATTTCATCCAAAGCAGCGTACGTACGTTTTGTAGTAGTATTTTTATAAAGTAACTCGTTTGTACGTACGTAGTCGTGACTAGGATCGAAATTTTTATTCATGCTTTAATCTCTTTAGTGTAGGTAGGCTTATTTGAACGCAAGACACTCCTTAAAAAAAGCATAAATACAAATTGGCCTTGGTTGCATTTTATAGACAATACAACTGAACAACAGTGAACATGAGTAGACAGATAGCATGTGGTTTGTCACTTTTAGCAAAAAAATTTCAGCCCTGAAATTTCTATCTGTTTCTTAGTAAAGAAATCGGTATCAATTGCTTTCTTCGGATTCCGAAGCCAGTCTTTTATTGTATAGATTGCGTGGGTTGTTGTTAGTCTATTGTTTACTAACAGCCACTAAGGTGTACTGGGATTATTTGGCGTTGATAGGGCACTTTATTATCTGGGTGGTCACTTTTAGCAAAAAAATTTCTACCCAGAAATTTCTGTCTGTTTTTTTGTGAAGAAATCGGTATCAGTTGCTTTATTCGGAATCCGAAGCAAGTCTTTTTTGGGATGAAATATTTATATGGTTCTTAGTCTATTGTGCACTAACAGCCATTAAGATGTATTGGGACTATTTTGTGTTGTTATCGCGCTTTATTCTCTGTCTTGTCACTTTTGACAATAAAATTTTACGAGTAAAATTCTTTTGCAAAAAGTGATGGCGTTATCTGTTTTATATTTTTACCTGTTAAGATAAGAGAAATACCCCTAGGCTCCTCAAAAACGTTTTTTTAGGGGATTACTCTAATCAATAGGAAATGCTGTTTAATGAAACAGCGATTAGAGGTATTTTGCAGACATTCTTTTTCCATAGGTTTAATTTACCTGCCATGCCTGCACCATGTCACAACATTGCACCCTTTATTAACGCGTAGGTGTATTTAATTGTCTTGCTCTAATCGCTGTTGAACCCATAAGTCTATCTCTTGTGAATCCCAACCCACAGTGCGGGTACCTATACGTTTGTTTTTAGGGAATTTGTTGTCTCGAATTAAATTATAAATATGCGCTCGTTTGTAACCCGTGCGTCTTTCGACTTCTGGTAATCTTAAAATACTGCGTGGTTGTGTAGTATCAATTTGCTGTGTCATAACATGTTCCTCAATTTTCTGCTTAAATCATTCTTGCAATAGTTTTTACAAGATGTAGCTAGAGCATAGAGCTTGATCACAATAAATACAGTAAAAAATACAAAATTGCCATATGTGGCTTTTATAGGTAAAAAGCTTAGTTAGGCTTAAGCTGCTGATAACAATAGCTTGCCCAATCCGCCATGAGTTGCCGGCGTTTTTCCAGTAAGTCTCCGCGCTGGTAGGCAGCCTCAACCTCGTCAGCCAGTTTATGTGCCAATGCATGTTCTATCACCTCGCGTGGGTAGTGTACAACCTCGGCTGCCCAGTCTCGAAATGATGACCTAAAGCCATGTTGCGTATATTGACCTTTGTTCATACGTCTTAACACCGTTGTCATCGACATATTAGAGAGTGATTTGCCTTTTTGTTTTGAAGGAAAAATATACATATCTTTTCTGATATCTTCTTGAATTTTATAACCCGGCAGGCTTTGAAGCAGCTTGATCGCTTCCTCTGTCAAAGGTATACGGTGCTCACGCGCTGATTTCATGCGATGTGCTGAAATAATCCAAAGCTTTTCTTCAAAATTGATTTCTTGTCATGTGGCAGCTAAGATTTCACTGGCACGTGAAGCATTCAAAATCGCAAATTCCAAAGCTCTAATAGAGTCCCCATCCCGTATCTTGGTTTGGGTGAAGAATTCAGGGATTTCTTTATAAGGCATTGCCGGATGATGCACAACTTTTTTTACTTTGGAGCGCGCAGGTAAGATTTTATCGAGGTGGCCTTTCCAGATCGCGGGATTGTCGCCGCTGCGATACCCCATAACCTTGGCCCAATCCAATACCGTTTCAATACGACCACGTAAGCGATTGGCGGTTGAGGCTTTTTCGATCCAAATGGGCAACAAGACGTCGACAATCATATGCGTGGTTATTTGGGCAACCACCATATCACCAATAATCCCGTAGGCATAGGTTTCAAGGGTTGCAGACCATTGCTTGGTGTGTTTCGCATTTTCCAACCCGCTTTATTATCCTCAATATACTGTGTCGCACATTCTTTAAACGTTTTTTGGTTAGCCTGTTCCAGTTGATCTTCAGCTCTTTTTTGATCTCTGTGCACTCTGAGGTTGACACCATCGAACAACAGTTTTCGACAAAGCGCTGCCTGTTCTCTAGCCGCTGATAATGATATGGTATGTAAAGGCCCCAGTCCCATCATATCGGCTTTTTTTTGGAATTTATAGCGAAAGTCCACGATCTGCGAACATGGCCAGAGCCGTTGATTTTGATCTGTAAATACAGCCCACTACCATCATTATGCAGTCCTGGCTTGGTCATTTTACTGACCGCCAGTGCTGTTAATTTGTGCAATTGATGCTTCATATTCGACCTACACTTTAGAGGTAGATTTTATTAGTTTTTAGTATATTCGTGTAGAATCAAAGCGTCGATAAAGATTGCCTAACTAATTGATTATTATAAATTAATAGATTTTAGTAGACAATCCGTTCTAATGATCTGGCGGAAGCGGTGAGATTCGAACTCACGGAGGGCTATCAACCCTCGACGGTTTTCAAGACCGTTGCATTAAACCGCTCTGCCACGCTTCCGTCTTTGAAGATGCGCATATTAGACGATAAATGCGCATTTGCCAAGTTTTTTATCTTAATAATTTGCAGTTATCTGCTAAATCATTATTTTTATTTTTAATTAAATTTTATAAGTGATGTATTTTATCCCGTAGGAATACCCATTCTTTATCTGTAGATGATGCTTTGTCGAAATAGTAGCCTTCACAATCGAAATTTTTAAGTTGCTCTGGTTCACTCAGTTCGTTTTGGGCAGCATAGCGCACAAATAAACCACGTGCACGCTTGGCATAAAAGCTGATTATTTTATAGGTACCGTTTTTCTGGTCTTTGAAAACGGGTGTAATTACAGGTGCAGATAATTTTGATGGCTGAATGGCTTTGGAATACTCCTGTGACGCCAGATTAATTAATACTTTGTCGTGAGCAGCCTGCATATTTTTTTCTACTGTATGGGTAATAGTGTTTCCCCAGAATGCATATAAATCCTTACCGTGTTCATTTGCCAGTTTGGTGCCCATTTCCAGCCGATAAGGCTGAATTAGATCCAGAGGCTTTAATAAACCATACAAACCGGAAAGTATACCTAGATGTAGTTGTATATAATTTAAAGCTTCAGGGGATAATGTAGTGGCATCAAGGCCTTCATAAACATCACCATTAAACAAATAGACTGCTTGTTTTGCATTTTCTAGAGTAAAAGGAGGCTGCCAGTCATTAAAACGCTCGGCATTCTGCACTGCAAGTTTGTCCGAAATACCCATTAATTCGGCGATATCATGCGGAGCCAGCTGTTTTAATACTGGTATTAATTTTCTGGCCTGTGTTAATAGCTCAGGTTGTGTATGTTTGCGGGTTAAATTTTCTTTTTTTTCATTCAGTTTTTTTGCAGGTGATATTACAAAGTACATATTTTTTCCTTTTGCCTAGCTATAACCGTGAATATGAGAATTCTGTATTCCAAAGTTTAGAAATTTAGCTGTATATACTGGTGTGGGAAGTCTGGTACAAAGAATACTACATTCCTGAATCTGATTAGCTGGTTATTTGCATAATCCAAAAAAAAACGGCACAATTCTTTACTCATATTTATAGATTAACTTAATTATTATGTCTACATTGCATCTGCACCCAGAAACTATTGCGATCAGGGGTGCTAAGGAACAAACCACATATAATGAGCATAATTCTGCTTTGTTTTTAACCAGTAGTTTTATGTTTGATAGTGCTGAGGCCGGTGCGGCTCTATTTGCTGGTTCAGTACCGGGTTATACCTATACTCGTACCAATAATCCAAATGTTGCCGCTTTTCAGGCACGAGTAGCTCAGCTGGAGCAGGCTGAAGCTGGTTTGGCAGCTTCTACAGGAATGGCTGCTATTAACGCAGTTTTTTTGGCTTTGTTGAAAGCCGGTGATCATCTGGTTGCTAGTAAAAGTTTGTTTGGTACCACAATAGGTTTACTGAATAATATTCTGCCTCGTTTTGGCATTGAAGTAACATTGGTTAGCCAAACTGATACTGATGAATGGCAGGCAGCTATGCGCCCTAATACGCGTATGCTGTTTGTGGAAACACCATCTAATCCGCTAAATGAATTGGCTGATATTGGAAAACTAGCAGAAATTGCGCACACTAATCAGGCTTTGCTGGTGGTGGATAACAGTTTTCTTTCTCCTGCATTACAGCAACCTTTGGCTCTGGGCGCTGATATTTCCGTACAATCTGCTACTAAGGCAATTGATGGCCACGGGCGAGTGATGGGTGGCGTAATTTGTGGCAGTGAAGCCTTGATTAATGAAATTTTTCAGCACGTACGTACTACTGGGGAGGTGCTGGCACCTTTTAATGCGTGGGTGTTGCTAAGTGGATTGGAAACATTATATGTCCGCATGGAAAAACAATGTGCTAATGCATTAGAAGTGGCTCAGTTCCTGTCTACGCAACCACAAGTAGTGGCTGTTCATTACACTGGGCTGGCAAATCATCCTCAAAAAGCTTTGGTGCGCAAGCAGCAGCAGGGTGGCGGTATAGTGGTAGCTTTTGAAGTAAAAGGTGGAGAGCAGGCAGCATGGCAGGTGATTGATGCTTTAACGTTGTTTAGTAAAACGGGTAATCTCGGAGATGTAAAATCTACTGTGACGCATCCATGGACGACTACGCATGGTCGCATGACTCCTGAAGCTAAGCTAGATGCAGCTATTCAGCCTGGATTGATTCGTTTATCGATTGGACTAGAACATGCGGTGGATTTAAAGGCTGATCTAGCCAATGCTCTGAAAATGATTACTATGTAATACAATAATAGTATAATTTTCAAAAGTATATTTGAGGACTAATGCGTGTGTAGAGTTGTATTCATCCTTGGGTATAATTCATCTATTGCAATGATAGACGATTGGCTATATGGTATATAGACAATGTGATAATAAAGGAAACCATAATGAGTAGTGATTTAATTGTTCATATAGGCGATGGAAATTTTGCAAATGAAGTTTTACAGTCAGATGTCCCAGTGTTGTTGGATTTTTGGGCACCATGGTGCGGTCCATGTAAAATGATTGCCCCGATATTGGACGATTTGGCTGCCGAATATCAGGGGAAGTTGAAAATTGTAAAGCTAAATGTAGATGAAAATCAGGAAACGCCTGCAAAATTTGGAGTTCGTGGTATTCCTACTCTTATGATTTTTAAAAATGGCTCCACTGTCGCAACTAAAGTTGGTGCCTTGAATAAAGGGCAATTAGAAGCTTTTATTAATGCTTCTCTGTAGTTGATAATTTTTGCTGTTTATTTATGTCCTTGAATGATAATAATGGTTTAAGTTTGTTTATTTGACTTATAAGAACTGCATTATTCAAGGACATAAATTTGTTCGACTTTAATTAGCCGGCGATTTTTATTGATATATCTTAAACTAAAAATTGATTAGCCATAACAAAGCCAAGAATAGATTGAAATCAATTTTTAAATTTTTGTCATTTATTTATACTGTAGATAATAAATAATTTGATATTCGCTTTAATCAAATAGTTTTTTTGTATAATTTGCCTTGATAGCAATTAAATTTAAGAAATTTATAAAACTTTGATTATTTATTTTTAATATCCTTAAAATTACGAAAATTATAATAAAAATTATACTATCTTAGTTGTCTATTAAGTGTAAAAACATTGTAAACATATTAATGCATTTTAGTTAAATATGATTATATATGTTAAATCTATTCGAATATATTTTTGGAATATCATTTTATTGGCATTTTATTTTACTGATAATGTTTAATTTGAATTAATATTCAATTTTATTGTTTAAATAAATGTAATTTTAGCGTTTTATTTCTTTTTTGGCTCATGAGTTAACTTTATTGTTCAAGCATGCTGGCTTTTGTTAGAATGATTTTGTGATATTTCATTCGTAATTAAACGAAAGCGAGAGCGCTATGAATCAAGAATCAAGAGCCTCAGTGTCTCCTCCCAGTGGTAAAGAATCCAATCTATTAAATAAAACATTTGTGATAGCTTGGTTAATCTGTGCCATTTTCTATTTTGTCCAATATGCATTGCGTTCTGCACCCAGTATTATGCAGACTGAAATAATTGCCACTTTGGAAATAAGTAAAGTTGAAATGGCCGGTATTATTGGCCTGTATTTCTATTCTTATGCTTTTTTTGCGCTGGTATCCGGTGTATTGTTGGATCGAATTGGGCCACGTTTTACAGCTTCATTGGGTATTATTTTAGTTGCTATTGGATGTGTGCTGTTTTGCTCGGGTACAGTAATTACTGCTCAGAGTGGACGTTTCCTTCAAGGTGCGGGTTCTGGGCTAGCTTTTACCAGTGCAGTATTTTTAGCTACACGCGGTTTTCCCAAAAAATGGCTGGCTACTGCCGTTGGTATGACACAATGCTTTGGTATGCTGGGCGGTTTTATGGGGCAGGCTGTAGTCTCTCCAATTATAAAAAATCAGATTTTGACCTGGCAGATGTTCTGGATGGTGGCCGCTGGTGTGCTGGCAGTAATATTCTTTGCTTCAGTGTTCATTACTCCACGTACACGGGAAGGAAAAATTGACTGGACTGGGCTCAGCCATCCTTATTTGGTAGTGCTGAAAAACCCTCAATCGTATATCTGTGCCTTTATTGGAGCAATGATGTTCTTGCCTACTAATGTGGGAAATATTGCCTGGGGTAATCAGTTTTTACAAGAGGGTCTGAGCGCCAGTAGTGATGTGGCGTTGCGTTTGGCTATGGTACCTTTAGGCTGGGTGGTTGGTTGTCCAGTTCTGGGCTATTTATCAGATGTAATCGGACGCCGTAAACCTGTTGTAATGGGTAGTATAATTGCTATGGGCATTACCGGTGGTCTGATTGTGTATTTGCCTAATGCGATGCCCCCTTATATTATGGGTTTTCTATTTGGGGTTGCTTCAGGCGCTGCTATGATCCCTTATACTATGATTAAAGAAGTTAATCCTGATGAAGTGAAGGGTACGGCTACAGGTGTGATTAACTTTTTCGTTTTTGTTATTAGTGCGATTATGACAAATCTTTTCAGCATACTGATTGATCATTTGGCTGGGGCTGAAGGTCAGTTGAATCTGAAAGTTTTCCAGAATGCTGATATCGTGTTTGTAGTCGGATTAATTCTAGCTTTTATTATGACGATATTCGTTCGTGAAACCGGCAGTAAGGCAAAAGGTTAATTGATTCTGCTGTGTTGTAGATATTTTATCTATTCCCAAAACGGCTACCAAAATGGTAGCCGTCTGTATTTTTAAAATCGGGCAATCTATATATATAGGAATTTAAACTTGTTTATGCCCATTCTAAATCAGGATTTTGCGCTATTATAGCTTTGAATTGAGCAATAATGCTGTCCAGAGCTTGCTGATCATCAGCCTCAAAACGCAGGACTAAAACAGGTGTGGTGTTAGATGCGCGCATTAGCCCGAAGCCGTTTTCAAACTCTATTCTTAATCCATCAATGGTAATGCGTTTTAATTCTCCGCTAAACTCAGCTGTTTTAGCCAGATTGGATATGATTTCATGTCCTGATTGACCGGCTGGTACGGCAATGTTAATTTCAGGCGTAGATATACCTTCAGGTAAGGCATTTAAAACCGCGGATGGATCTTCTGTATCGGATAATATTTCTAGTAATCGTGCACCGGCGTATAAGCCATCATCAAATCCTAACCAGCGCTCTTTAAAAAATACATGGCCACTCATTTCACCAGCAAGCAATGCACCGTGTTCTTTGATAGCGGCTTTAATAAAGCTATGTCCGGTTTTACTCATGATGGCTTCACCACCATGTTGTTCAATCCACGGTTTTAATAATCGGGTTGATTTTACATCATAGATGATTTTCGCTTTAGGGTTTCGAGTTAGTACATCAGCAGCGAACAACATTAGTTGCCGGTCTGGATAGATGATTTGGCCATCTTTGGTGACTACACCTAAACGATCACCATCTCCGTCAAAAGCCAGTCCTATTTCAGCGTCGCTGCTGTGTAATGCTTGGATTAAATCCTGCAGGTTAGCTGGCTTGGCAGGATCAGGATGATGATTAGGAAAATGGCCATCTACTTCGCAGAATAATTCTTTCACTTCACAACCAAGCGCACGATACAAGTCACCTGCATAGGCTCCGGCTACGCCGTTTCCCGCATCAATTACGATTTTCATTGGGCGCTTAAGCTGTACCTGATTGCTTATGTAAATAATGTATTCTCTTGCTATAGGCAAAGGAACTACATTGCCACTATGCTCTGCATTGGCAGTAAGTTGTTCGGACTCAATTATTGTGCGTAATGTTTGTATATCGTCGCCGGCAAGCGTGGTGCCAGCTAGCATCATTTTGAAACCATTATAATCTGGTGGATTATGACTTCCGGTGATCATGATGCCGCTGCCCTGACAATGCTCTACTGCGGCAAAATACAGCATGGGTGTAGCTACCATTCCTACATCAATCACGTTGACACCAGAGGTAGTGATGCCTTGAATCAAGCTAGCTGCCAGTATTGGACCTGAAAGCCGGCCGTCACGGCCAAGAGCAATCTGGCTGATGCCTTTGCTTAGTGCTACTTTGGCTATGGCGCGGCCAATCAGTTCAGCTGTATCTTTGTTTAAAGACACATCAACTACACCGCGGATATCATAGGCTTTGAATATGCTTGCATCTATCTGATTTGAAGTCATGAGTATTTTCCTGAATAATTGTGCTCAGTTAATCTGAGTTAGGTCTGATGCTGGTATGGCTGATTCGTGCAATGTATTTTGGGAATCAGGTTTTATTGGTTGGAGCTGGTAGGCCAAAATGGCTGTAGCTAAGTTCTGTTGCCATGCGTCCGCGAGGTGTACGTTGTAAAAAACCCTGCTGAATTAAATAGGGCTCTATTACATCCTCTATGGTATCGGTTGATTCGCCGATTGCTGCTGCAATATTGTCAAGACCTACTGGTCCACCAGAAAATTTATAGAGAATCGCTTCAAGATATTTGCAATCCATTACATCAAGACCAGATTGATCGATATCCAGCATTTTTAACGCAGCATCTGCAATTTCTGCATTGATTTTTCCTTCATGTTTTACTTCGGCATAATCGCGTACGCGGCGCAACAGGCGATTAGCAATGCGAGGTGTGCCACGGCTGCGTCTGGCAATTTCAGCTGCACCTGTATTGTCGATATGAAGTTGTAATAGCTGTGCAGAACGGGTCACAATTGTTGTTAAGTCATTATTATTGTAAAACTCTAGACGAGAAACGATACCGAAACGATCGCGCAATGGATTTGTAAGCATCCCTGCACGCGTGGTGGCACCTACCAGTGTGAAAGGAGGCAAGTCTATTTTCACTGAACGTGCTGCCGGCCCTTCACCAATCATGATGTCTAATTGGTAGTCTTCCAGTGCGGGATACAGTATTTCTTCTACTACAGGATTTAAGCGATGAATTTCATCTATAAAAAGAACATCGTGTGGCTCGAGATTAGTCAGAATGGCAGCGAGATCGCCTGCGCGTTCCAGCACAGGGCCTGATGTCTGGCGCAAACTTACGCCAAGCTCATGGGCAATGATATGAGCAAGAGTAGTCTTGCCCAAACCGGGTGGGCCAAATAAAAGGGTGTGATCCAGTGCCTCTTTTCGTATTTTGGCCGCCTGTATAAAGATAGAAAGCTGTTCTTTAGCTTTGTGCTGGCCGATATAGTCTGTTAATGCGCGCGGCCGTAATGCACGCTCCAGCTGCTCTTCCTGAGCGGAGACAGTTTGTGGGCTGATAACCCGCTGTGGTTTTGCACCGGAAAGTTGGTCTGTTTGTAGCATGGCTGAATAAAAAATTAAATTATAGCAATATTGGCTTAATGCCAAAGTTAATCGAAACAGACAAGATAAAATTTAGATTTTAAACAGGTGTGCACATGCTGGCAAAAATTTTGAAATAATTGGGAAAGGTTTTATTAACGCACTGAGGATCATCGATATAGACCGACGTTCCCAAAAGACTAACTAATGAAAAGCACATTGCTATGCGATGATCATCATAGGTACTGATATGTATATCGGATTGTAATGTAGTTGGTGGTGTAATGCTGATACTGTCTTCAGTTTCAATTATTTTAGCACCAAGTTTGCGCAATTCTGTTGCCATGGCTGAAATGCGATCAGTTTCTTTAACACGCCAACTGGCAATATTTCGAATGCGACAGGTATTTTTACAGGCCAGTGCAATGATGGCTAAAGTCATGGCTGCATCTGGAATATGGTTGGCATCAATGTCAAATGGTAAGATTTCTTGCTCAGGTGAACGGGATATTTCTATAAATTGGTTTCCCCAGCTAACACGTGCTCCGATTTTTTCAAGTTCATGTACAAAAGCTATATCTCCTTGAATACTATTGGCATCTATGCCATTTACGCGTATGGGTTGGCCAGATAAAAGTCCGGCTGCGAGGAAATAGGAAGCACTTGATGCATCACCTTCAACAAATAATTTTTCTTGAGCATGGTAATGTTGACCTGCCGGTAGCTGAAATATCTGAAAATTTTTATGGGTTATTTGTACTCCGAATTGTTGCAACAATTTAAGAGTGATAGCGATATAGGGTTTTGAAATTAATTCACCTACTACTTTTATGGTATAAGCTTGTCCGGTTAAGGGTAAAGCCATCAGTAATGCTGTCAAAAATTGACTGGAGACATTACCTTTGATACTGAGGAGATGATTGGTCGGAGTTTGGGCTGGATATATTTGTAACGGTGGATAACCTGTTTTTCCTTTATATTCAATAATTGCGCCGGCTGTTTTTAACGCATCGACCAAGTCACCAATTGGGCGTTCATGCATACGTGCTACACCGTGTAAATAGTACTCCCCACCCAAAATTGCTAGTACAGCAGTTAAGGGTCTAAAAGCAGTGCCTGCATTCCCCAGAAATAATTCTGCTTGCTGTTGTGAAAACTTACCATTACATCCGTATATTCGCAGATTCAACCCTGATTCTTTTTCTGCAGTGGGTAGCTGCTCAATTTTAACACCCAATATTTTCAATGCATTTAGCATATGTAGAGTATCGTCAGAATCCAGCACATCATATATTTCGCTTGTATTGTCCGCTAGAGCCGCCAGAAGCAAAGTTCGGTTGCTGATGCTTTTCGAACCGGGTAAGTTAATGGTAGAGGCATGACAAGTGCTGGATGTTAAATGCAGTGTATTCATTCAGTTATTAATAAATTTTCAAGATTAGTTTGCAAGTTTATCAGTTAATTGTGCGGGCGGATATGCTAAAAAAGAATGGATTTAGGCAAAGTTAAACATGAAAATGCATAATAAGTGGTTAAATATAAAACCAGTAAGTATTAGTTAGATTAGGTATAATATTAGACTTGTTAGTATCTTAAAATAAAAGTCAGTTAGTATGAAATTTAAATTTGATTGGCACTGGTCCAAACTCAGTACACTTTGGTTAATCATGATATTGAGTGTGCCTTTCGCGCAGCAATTGCACATTCCTCCTGATTTTGTTTCCAAAGTTGAAGAAGGGCAAACGCTGTTTCTGCTTTTTTGTTTCTTATTTACTTTTTTTTCAACTATTTGCAGTGGGTTGTCCGGTAAGAAAAAAGCGTTTTGGTTATGGGCATCATTATGGTGGCTTTTGTTGCTAGGACGTGACCAGAATTGGGGCAGGCAGACATTTCCCGGGTATGAACACGCGGTATATCACACAATAGCGGCAATATTAATTCTCGGGTTAATCTTGATGCTGGTTTGGCCTCGTTTACGTGAAGGAATTGTTTATTATTACCAGCAACCTTTTCCTGTTTGGAATTTTTTGCTGGCTGCGGCGGGTTTTCTACTTGCTGATGCCATTGAACGTGGTCGTTGGGTTTCACAGTTTATTCTTTTCAATTCTGCTTATGATGACTTGTTGGAAGAATTGTATGAATGCCCTTTTATGCTTGCTTTATTCACTGTATCTGCTGTAATGCAGTGGCGTACCATTTTACAGATGAAGAAATCCTTAAAACAAGTTGAAGCACATTGATAAATCTAAAATTAGAATATATAGATGCCAATAACTGCTTTCAAACATTATGCTAAAGGTTTGAACTAGACTAGAAATCTTTAACAGTGGTTAAAGTACATTGGGTGTGATTGGGCATTTTTGATTATCAGTTATCTCGAAGATACTGGTCATTGAAAAAATTTTGTACAATATATAAAAGATGTACTTAATAAAGGAAGAATATGGTGGCGAAACAACTTGAGCCACGTTTGAAAGTAATTGCAATTGATGGTCCAAGTGCATCTGGAAAAGGGACTGTGGCAGCAAGAGTAGCAAATGTTCTCAATAGAGATTATTTGGATTCTGGAGCTTTGTACCGGTTGACTGCACTCTATGCTCGGCAACAGCATATTAATTGGCAGGATGAATCAGGTGTTGCAGTGTTGGCAAAGAATCTACCTGTAATTTTCCACAATAAATGTATTTTGCTTGATAGTAAGGATGTAACAGCAGAGATTCGTGCCGAGGATATTGGTATGGGAGCCTCCGCAGTTGCTGCTTTACCGGCAGTGCGAGACGCATTATTGCAACGTCAGCGCAGTTTTCTGACTTCCAAAGGATTGGTGGCAGATGGCAGAGATATGGCTACAGTCGTATTTCCTCAGGCTGAACTGAAAATATTTCTTACAGCCAGTGCTACGGTACGAGCACAACGGCGTGCCTTGCAGTTTGGAATTGCCAATAATGGTATCGAATATCAGCAGATACTGGCTGATATCGAAAAACGTGATCAGACAGACCGCACCCGATTAGTGGCTCCGCTTAAACCTGCTTGTGATGCCAAAATTCTTGATACATCTCTACTTACTATTGAAGAAAGTGTAGAAAAAGTACTTGATTGGTATCGAAAAATCTAAAAATAAGGTATAATTCTCGGATTTTGTACACAGTGCTAAGTGTGTTCGCCAATACAAGAGCATTCTAGTACTGTATCAAATAATTGTTTTACATATTTATATTTTGCACTGGTGTATGTATTTATTATATTGGTCGCAATTAAATTAATAGTATTGCTGGCACAGTCAGGGTGTGCCGGTTTTGATTAACTAACTTTCGTATCCCCTGGCGATACTTGTTTGAGAACATATATATATGACTATGGAAAATTTTGCCCAGTTGCTGGAAGAAAGTTTCACCTTGCAAGAGATGAATCCCGGCGAAGTCATCACCGCAGAAGTTGTTGCCATAGACAATAATTTCGTCACTGTGAATGCCGGTCTGAAATCAGAATCTCTGATTGATGTGAGCGAATTCAAGAATGCAGCGGGCGAGATTGAGGTTAAAGTTGGCGATTTTGTCACTGTAACCATTGAATCTGTGGAAAATGGTTTTGGTGAAACCAAACTTTCACGTGAAAAAGCTAAGCGTGCGGCAGACTGGATTAAGCTGGAAGAAGCCATGGAAAATGGTGAAATTCTGTCTGGCGTAATTAACGGTAAAGTCAAAGGCGGCCTGACTGTAATGATCAACAGCATCCGTGCTTTCCTGCCTGGTTCGCTGGTAGATGTTCGTCCGGTTAAAGATACTTCTCACTTTGAAGGTAAAGAAATTGAATTCAAAGTAATTAAGCTGGATAAACGTCGCAACAACGTTGTTGTTTCACGCCGTGCTGTATTGGAAGAAACACTTGGTGAAGAACGTAAAGCACTGCTGGAAAATCTGAAAGAAGGTTCTGTAGTAAAAGGTATTGTGAAAAATATCACTGACTACGGTGCATTCGTTGACTTGGGCGGTATTGATGGTCTGTTGCACATCACTGATTTGGCTTGGCGCCGAGTTAAGCACCCAAGTGAAGTGCTGGAAGTTGGTCAGGAAGTTGAAGCCAAAGTACTTAAATTCGATCAGGAACGCAGCCGTGTATCTCTGGGTCTGAAACAGCTGGGTGAAGATCCGTGGAATGGTCTGGCTCGTCGCTATCCGCAAGGTACTCGCCTATTTGGTAAGGTAACTAACCTTACTGACTACGGTGCATTTGTGGAAATCGAGCAGGGTATTGAAGGTCTGGTACACGTTTCTGAAATGGACTGGACGAATAAGAATGTTCATCCAAGTAAAGTCGTTCAGATGGGTGATGAAGTCGAAGTGATGATTCTTGAAATTGATGAAGATCGTCGTCGCATTTCCCTAGGTATGAAGCAGTGTCAGGCTAATCCATGGCAGGAATTCGAATCCAATCATGAAAAAGGCGATAAAATCAAAGGGGTAGTAAAATCTATTACTGACTTCGGTGTATTTGTCGGCTTGCCTGGTGGTATCGATGGTCTAGTGCACCTGTCTGATCTTTCATGGACTGATGGCGGTGAAGAAGCCGTACGCCAGTTCAAGAAAGGTGAAGAAGTTGAAGCCGTGGTTCTGGCTATCGATGTAGATAAAGAACGTATTTCTCTGGGTGTGAAACAACTGGCAGGTGATCCGTTCAGCAACTATGTTAGCGTAAATGACAAAGGCAGCATTGTAACCGGTAAAGTAAAATCACTGGATGCTAAAGGCGCTGTCATTGCATTGGCAGATGATGTTGAAGGCTATCTGCGTGCATCAGAAGTTTCTAATGATCGCGTTGAAGACATTCGCAATGTTTTGAAAGAGGGCGATGATGTTGAAGCTGTGATTACTACAGTAGATCGTAAAAACCGCAACATCAATTTGTCTATCAAAGCGAAAGATGCACAGGAAAATACTGCTGCTCTGCGTTCATTATCAGCTAACAATGCCTCAGCTGGTACCACCAGTCTGGGTGATTTGTTAAAAGCTAAATTATCTGGTGAAAGCGAATAAGCGGTTATGACGAAGTCGGAGTTAATGATTCGCTTGGCGGAGTTATATACTGTTAATAATGATAGTACCATTTTAAATGCTAAGGATGTCGAACAAAGTATCAAGATTCTCGTTGATACAATGACTCGTGCTTTGGCAAAAGGCCAGCGAATCGAAATTCGCGGATTTGGTAGCTTTGATCTGAACCATCGTCCAGCTCGCATTGGTCGTAATCCTAAAACGGGTGAAAAAGTTTCGGTACCTGAAAAATATGTACCTCACTTCAAACCTGGCAAGGAATTACGTGAACGCGTAGACAAAGCGCTACTGTCTGCGGACAAGTAATACTTTTTTATTTGAGATAGACGTTAACGCCGCAGTTTCTGCGGCGTATTTTTATTTTTGGGTGGTCGAAGCTTTAATGAGTGTGCTATGGTTACGTCTTTTAACTTTTGCCTTATACGCTCTTTCCTCAGAAGAAAACAAACAATATGACCACATCCGTCTTTGTTGCTCCCGAATTTAATAATCAAAGTCCTCTGTCTTGGTATCAGGCTGCAGAGCAGAAACCTGGATTTATACATGATGCCGCTCAGTTGCGGGCTATTAAACAACTTGACAGGCTCTGGACAGAGTTAATGATGTTTAAACGCAAGCGTAATCGATTTTTAGGACGCAGCTTACGTTCACCTCGGGCACCCAAAGGATTATATATGTATGGAGGTGTTGGACGTGGTAAAAGCTTTTTAATGGATGTGTTTTTTGGTTGCTTACCTTATCGGCGTAAACGCCGAGTCCATTTTCACGCGTTTATGGCAGAAGTGCAGCAACGTCTGAAAGAGCATCATAGTCAGGCCAATCCATTACATGCGGTGGCAGAGGATATTGCTCGTGAGGTTAGGGTATTATGCTTTGATGAATTTCATGTCAGTGATATCGCTGATGCAATGATTCTCGGACGCTTGTTGGAAGGCCTGTTTGAGCAAGGCGTGGTTATGGTGGCTACATCCAATTATGCTCCAGCAGATCTTTATTATCAGGGGCAAAACCGTTCCAGTTTTTTACCAACTATTGCATTGATTGAAAAAGAACTGACAATTCTAAATGTAGATGGTGGTGAAGATTATCGCATGCGATCGCTCAAGCCTGCTGATATATTTTACATACCGGCAGATACAGCTAGCGAAAAAAAACTAGGGGATATTTTTCATAAAATAAATGGTCAGCAGCCAATCACTGGCGGAGATATTGAAATATTGGGCCGGAAACTGTCCTATAAAGCAATATCTGATTCAACAATTTGGTTTGATTTTGAAACGTTATGCTGTGGACCGCGCTCGCAGAATGATTATCTGGAGCTGGCGCAAAAATTTCGTGTACTGATTTTATCTGCTATACCGAAGATGGGGCCTGCTCAGATGGCAGAAGCCCGTCGTCTCACTTGGCTTATTGATGTATTGTATGATTATCGAATCAAACTCTGTGCCAGTTGTGATGTGCCTATAGATAATATATATACGGAAGGTGACTTTGCTAATGAATTTACCCGAACGGCCAGCCGTCTGACAGAAATGCAGTCTGAAGAATATTTAAACTTGCCTCATCTAACTTTAGATAAAGAAACCGTATATTTAGGAAAAGATATTAAATAAAGCGGAAATTTGTTAAAATGACATAAACACTCTTACGCATTCTTTGCGCCTAAAAATATGTATTTTTATTATTTTGAATATAATGGAAACAAACATGGCTATCGAACGTACTTTATCTATTGTTAAACCTGATGCAGTTGCAAAAAACGTTATTGGACAGATTTACAGCCGATTCGAAAATAATGGTTTGAAAATTATCGCTGCAAAAATGAAACATTTGTCTAAAGCTGAGGCAGAAGGTTTTTATGCTGTACACAAAGAACGTCCTTTTTTTGGTGAACTGGTGAATTTTATGATTAGTGGTCCGGTGATGATCCAGGTACTGGAAGGAGAAGGTGCGGTCGCTAAAAATCGTGAGCTCATGGGTGCAACTAATCCGAAAGAAGCAGCAGCCGGAACTATTCGAGCTGATTTTGCTGATTCAATCGATGCTAATGCTGTGCATGGCTCTGATAGCCTTGAAAATGCAGCTACAGAAATTGCATATTTTTTTGCTGCCGATGAATTGTGCACGCGTTAAAATAGTTTGTATATGAATTGAATTAGTCCACCTATAGAGGTGGACTAATTTGTAACTATATATGTTAACTGGAGAAATGAGATGTCTGATTTTTTTAATTTACCAGCTTTAAAATCACTTTCTGTACAAACATTTAACGAAACAAAACCATTTCCGAATCATCTATTTAAGGAAATTTTGTTACCAGAAGCATTTAATAATTTATATAATAATTTTCCAAGTCTTGAGTTGTTTGAAAAACATGTTAACAGACCACGTGGAAAAAGTGGTCAGCGACCGCATAACCGTTATTATCTGGCTTTTGAGAAATCTATATATCATAAAAATGACCAGTCTGGACCAGGCGTTACCAAAATAGAACAATTACCTGAAGTTTGGCAAGAGTTTGTTCGGGAGGTACAAACTTTTGAACCATATCAGGAGTTTCTAAGACGGTATTTAAATCTCGATGAATATGAGATTCGGTATGCGTGGCATGTTGGTGAAACAGGTTCTGAAGTTTCACCACATTGTGATAGTTTTGACAAAATCGGAACACATATTTTTTATTTTAATACTTCAGCAGACTGGGAAATAGAATGGGGTGGTTCAATATTGGCTCTCAGTGGTAAAAAAACAGCCAAAACTAACCCAGATATTAGTGATTTTGAAAGTGTGGAAGGCTTTGATATACGTGATAACAGCAGTTTCCTTTTCAAAAATACTGCTGATGGTTGGCATGCTACTGAAGTCTTAACTTGTCCGCCTAATCATTATCGTCGTTTGTTTAATGTGATAGTTCAAAAGAAAAAAACTGAGAAAACACTAAAAAAAGTATGGCATTTTTTGTCTGGTAAAAATTAAAGAATTGTATAAATTGTTGAATAAATTTGTATTATCAGCATAATGTTTTAGATTAGTTTGTTTTGTAGCATTTGTTACGTAATTTATTTGTATTTTCCAGATGAAAACCAATTTGCTAAATTTTGACTTACCCGGCTTAACTGCCCACTTTGCTCAGATGGGAGAAAAGCCATTTCGTGCCAAGCAGGTTATGCGTTGGATGCACCCAGGGGGTGTAGCTGATTTTACAGATATGACTGATCTGGCCAAATCATTACGCCATAAATTATTGGATAAGGCAGAAATTAAAGTGCCTGAGCTTTTGGCAGAGCAAAAATCTGCAGATGGTACTTGTAAATGGTTGTTAGACGTAGGTACAGGCAATGGTGTGGAAACAGTTTTTATTCCTGAAGATAGTAGGGGAACTTTATGTATTTCTTCACAGGTTGGTTGTGCTTTAGAATGCTTATTTTGTTCAACAGGCCGACAGGGTTTTAATCGTAACCTCACTACTGCAGAAATTATCGGTCAGCTTTGGTGGGCAAATAAAGCGCTTGGTGTGACACCTAAGGATGAAAGAGTGATTTCCAATGTGGTAATGATGGGGATGGGCGAACCTTTAGCAAACTTTGAAAATGTAGTTACAGCGCTGAGTATAATGCTTGATGATCATGGGTATGGCTTGTCCCGTCGCCGTGTGACAGTGTCTACGTCGGGCATGGTGCCACAAATGGATCGATTGAAGGATGTGATGCCTGTTGCTCTTGCTATTTCATTGCATGCTTCAAATGATGAGGTTCGAGATCATTTGATACCATTGAATAAAAAATATCCGCTTAGCCAATTAATGGCAGCATGTCAGCGGTATTTGGCTAAAGCTCCACGTGATTTTATTACTTTTGAATATATCATGTTAAAGGGTGTCAATGATGAACCTCAACACGCACGCGAATTGATTGAGCTGGTTAAAGATGTGCCTTGTAAATTCAATCTGATTCCGTTTAATCCATTCATTAATTCTGGTTTTGAAAGATCTACTAACGAGCGCATCCGTGTTTTTAGAGAAATATTACTGGAAGCAGGTTTTGTTGTTACAGTCAGAAAAACTCGTGGTGATGATATTGATGCAGCATGTGGTCAGCTTGCTGGCAAAGTAAAAGATAAAACTCGGCGTCAACAAAAATGGCAGCTTGTACAGGGGTAATTTGATGAAAAAAAAACTTGGATCAATTTTACTGATGACTGTAATTTTATCAGCTTGTGCTACTCAAACTCTGGATAAAAAGCCAACTGCTGCTCAGCGAGCACGCGAGGTAGCTCAAATTAAAACCCAGCTGGCAGTAGAATATCTAAGAAATAAAAATTATAGACAGGCTGTAGAATCCATTGATGAAGCTATAAAAAATAATAGTAGCTCCCTTGATGCTTGGTTAATTCGTGCGCAAATCTGGCAGTATTTGAAAGAGCCGGCTAAGGCAGAAGAAAGTTTTCAGCGAGCGCTTTCTTTGGCTCCAGACAGTGCTGAAGTTAATAATAATTTCGGCTGGTTTGTTTGTGATGTTCTTAAGAAGCCAAATGCATCCATTTCATATTTTGATAAGGCTTTATCAGATCCGACTTATCCTACACCGGAAGTTGCTCAGTTTAATAAAGGAATCTGTAGTAGTCGGATGGGACAGTATCAGCTGGCAAACAGTTATTTTGAGCGAGCTTTGGCAGCTAATCCTAATTTTATTGCTGCTAAGAAAGAAATGGCTCGTAATGATTTGCAATCAGGTAGTGTTTCAGAAGCCAATTATCTGTTTAAACAATATCAAAGTCAGGTAAATAGTTTATCTGCTGATGATTTGTTACTTGGATGGAGAATTGAAAAATCTCTTGGTAATATGCAAGCGGCTTATGAATATGAAGCACAATTGCGTAATAATTTCCCTTATTCTGCTGAATTAGAGCAGGTTTCTACAGGAAAATTCTAATGAATGAGCAAACCAAAAATCTCGATTCCAGCCCGAATGCCGCTGTCACTTTGGGAGCATTATTATCCCAGGCAAGAAAGCAAAAAGGCTTATCTGTTGGTGAGGTTGCAGAGCGTTTAAAATTACCAGCCAGACAGATTGAGGCAATGGAAAGTGGCAGTTATAAAGGTTTGCCGGAAGCGGTATTCATTAAAGGTTTTTTGAGTTCCTATGCACGCTTGCTGGAGCTGGATGAGTCAGAATTTAAGCAATATTTGCAGCAGATTTTTCCATCCGGACAACGCTATTCCACATCAGACAGTAGCAAAGTGTTATCTTCAGAATTAGATTTTCAAGATAAACCACAACGTCGCCATTTTCCACGTTGGCTTATAGCATTGCTGGTGCTGATTATCATTGGTGCGGTGGTATATGCGTGGCAAAGTAAATCAACATCTGAAAATGCCAAACAGGCTGCTACAGCCAGTCAGGAAGTTTCTGCGCAAACTGCGTCCATTAGTGATATTGCAGCTAGTAATATTCGTGTGGTACCGATGCCTGCAAGTGAACAAGTCAGCAGTACTGCATCGACTACAGTAATCAGCGCCAGTCAGCTTCAGGAAGCTAATACCAAAACTAATGCATCAGAGCCTGTTGCTGCTGATTCAGAGGCGTTGCTGATCAAGCTTGAAAATAAATCATGGTTACAAGTGAGTGACAAAAATGGCAAAGTATTAATCAGTCAGGTTGTCGATGCAGGGAGCACTCAACAATTTAGCGGCAGTGCTCCTTATAAAGTTATTATTGGTTATACACCCGGGGCCAGCATCAAGTTTGCTGGCAAAGATGTTATTATTCCTCAAAATAAAAAAAGAACTGCTGTAGTTATGGTAGGTGGTAATTGAAATGACGTTGTCCGGAGTACGCAGGAAAACTTATCAGGTAAAAATTGAACAAGTTGTAATTGGTTCTGACGCACCGGTGAGAGTGCAGTCTATGACCAATACTGATACGGCTGATGCTGAACTGACGGCTAATCAGGTGAAAGCGCTGGCTGATGCTGGTTCTGAGCTGGTTAGAATTACGGTAAATACCCCCCAAGCTGCTGCTAAAGTGGCTGAAATTCGTCAGCGACTGAATGATATGGGCTGTAATGTACCGTTAGTAGGGGATTTTCATTTTAATGGTGATCGCTTACTCAAAGATTATCCAGATTGTGCTCGGGCACTAGCAAAATACCGCATTAACCCGGGAAATGTAGGCAAAGGGGTTAAAGGCGATGAAAAATTTGCCTTTATGATTCACACTGCAGCTGAAAATGATAAGGTGGTTCGTATCGGAGTGAACTGGGGGTCATTAGATCAGGCTTTGGCCAAACGAATGATGGATGCCAATTTGGCTTTACCTGCTCCTCAGCCTGCTGAAGCTGTAATGAAAGAAGCTTTAATTGTTTCAGCTCTTGATTCAGCACAAAAGGCTGAAAGTCTGGGATTGCCTTCAGACCGAATTATTTTATCTTGTAAAGTATCAAATGTGCAGGATTTGATTGAGGTTTATCATAATCTAGCTGCCCGCTGTCTATATCCATTACATTTGGGTCTTACTGAAGCGGGAATGGGCAGTAAAGGTATCGTTGCTTCCACTGCTGCATTATCTATTCTTTTGCAACAGGGCATTGGTGATACGATTCGAGTTTCATTAACGCCCGAACCTGGAAGTGCTAGGACGCAGGAAGTCGTTGTGGCTCAGGAAATTTTGCAGACTATGGGTATCCGTTCGTTTACACCATTGGTAACAGCTTGCCCAGGTTGTGGAAGAACCACTAGTACTGTTTTTCAGGAGCTGGCACGTGATATTCAGCAATATTTGCGTGAAAAAATGCCGGTGTGGCGTTTGCAATATCCTGGTGTAGAAAACTTGAATGTGGCAGTAATGGGATGTGTTGTGAATGGACCAGGTGAAAGTAAGCTGGCTGATATCGGTATTTCATTACCCGGTACTGGTGAAACGCCTGTGGCTCCTGTATATATAGACGGTGAACGGAAAACCACTCTAAAAGGTGAGCATATGGCTGAAGAGTTTCTGGCATTAGTCGAAGAATACATCCATACTAATTATGGCAGTCAGGGTAAAAAAAGAGAGCCAGCTAAAGTTATTCCGATTGCCGCTTTACAATAAACAGACCTTCAAGCTGTGACAGGCTGTATTGTTTCATAGGGATAAAAATAAAATATTATGGGTAAGAAAATCCAGGCCGTTAAAGGCATGAATGATTTGTTACCAGTAGTGCAAAAAGATTTCAAGCTAACAGCAGCACTCTGGCAGGCATTTGAAGATGTAGTAGCATTATGGACGCGCAGTTTTGGCTATAGCCAGATTCGGACGCCGATGGTGGAACAAACCGGTTTATTTGTGCGTTCTATCGGCGAAGAGACTGATGTGGTTGGCAAGGAAATGTACACTTTTGCCGATTCAAACGATAAATTAAGTTTGAGCCTGAGGCCTGAAGGTACAGCCTCCTGTTTACGCGCCGTAGTAGAGCACAATTTACTTTATAATAACCCGCAAAAGTTATGGTATATGGGGCCGATGTTTAGACGTGAACGGCCGCAGAAAGGGCGTTATCGTCAGTTTCATCAGGTTGGAGTTGAAGCACTTGGATTTGACGGACCTGATGTGGATGCTGAGCTAATCGCTATGAGTGCCAATTTGTGGGAACGCCTGGGCATTCGAGAGCATCTGACTTTAGAGCTCAATACTTTGGGTAATCAGCAGGAGCGGGCGGCACATCGCACAGCTTTAATTGCATATCTGCAACAGCATGAAGCTATTCTAGATGAAGATAGCCGGCGGCGAATGCATACTAATCCCCTACGGGTATTGGATACTAAAAATCCTGACTTACAGGCAATGGCCAATGCCGCCCCACGCTTGACTGATTACTTGGGCGATGAGTCATTGGCACATTATAATACTCTGAAAAGTATGTTAGATGGTCTGGGTATCCATTATGTTGAAAACCCACGTCTGGTGAGGGGGTTGGATTACTATAATCTGACAGTGTTTGAATGGACAACGGATAAGCTCGGATCACAGGCTACGGTGTGTGGTGGTGGCCGATATAATGGCCTTATTGAAGAGCTAGGAGGTAAACCGGCACCGGCAATTGGTTTTGCACTGGGAATTGAGCGTTTATTATTACTTGTGCAGGAATTCGGAAAATTGAAGGTTAATGCTGCTCCTGATATATATGTTATGCATCAGGGTGAAGGTAGTAGTTTGACAGCAATGCAGAATGCAACAATATTACGCGCGGCTGGATTGAGTGTTTACCTGCATTGTGGTGATCAAAGTTTAAAAGCGCAGCTGAAAAAAGCCGATGCCAGTGGGGCAGCTTTTGCTGTAATTGTGGCGCAGGAAGAAATGGTAAACAATACGCTGACAGTAAAAAATCTGCGTACTCATGAACAACAGACTGTTGCTGCAAATGCAGTTTTACAGTTAATCCAACAATGGAAGAATGCATAATGGTTGTACATATTCAGGATGAACAGGAAGTTGCGAATTTTAAGTACTTTTGGCAGCGTTGGGGTCGATGGATTTTTGCAGTTTTGATTTTGCTTGCACTGGCCTATCTGGGTTATGTGCTTTATCAGGGGCATATTCGCAATAATAATGAAAAAGCAGCTGCTGTATTTGAAACTTTTGTGACTCAGGCCAATGCAAATAATATGGCTGAAAGTAAAAAAGCTCTGATGCAGCTACAGGAAAAATATCCGGATACCATGAATGCCACTCAGGCCACACTGATGATGGCCGGATCTGCTTTTGATGAACATAAATATGATGAAGCAATCCGTCATTTGCAATGGGTGAAGGACAGACAGAAAGATGACTTATTGCAGACAATCGTTGCTCAGAGGCTGGCTACCGTTTATTTGCAGCAGGGTAAATATAACGAAGCATTACAGGCTCTGGATGTAAAAGTAGTGGCTCAGTTTAAGCCTATTCTTTTGGAAACTAAGGGCGATGTGCTGCAGGCACAAAAGAAAAATACCGAAGCTATGGCAGCTTATCAGCAGGCATTGAATCTTCTGGACAAGGATTCAGTACAGCGTGACGTGCTTCAAATGAAAATCAGCAGTCTGAGCTAATTGATATATTTCAACCTGAGATTACGAGCAAGTAATCATGCCTTAATCTCAGGATTGTAGTTTTTTAAAAAGCTTGCCTATGGCAGGCTGTTGCTGTTTTACAGCGAAGTAAAATTATTAGAAAGAATTTATATGAAACCAACAATCGTTTTGGTTGGTCGACCGAATGTAGGCAAATCAACTCTGTTTAATCGCCTGACCCGAACCAAAGATGCGCTGGTTGCTGATTTACCGGGTCTGACTCGAGATCGTCACTATGGCCATGGACGGGTGGGGAGCAAACCTTATCTGGTGGTAGATACTGGCGGTTTTGAGCCAGTTGTAGATAGTGGCATTCTCTATGAGATGGCACGGCATACTTTACAGGCTATTGATGAAGCAGATGCAGTTATCTTTTTGGTGGACGGGCGGACGGGTTTAACGCCGCAAGATCAAATTATCGCCAATCGCCTACGTCAAAGTACCCGTCCGGTGTATCTGGCAGTGAATAAAGGTGAGGGTGGTAATCGGCCGGTTTTAGCGGCTGAATTTTATGAGCTCAGTCTTGGTGAACCTGTAGTCATTTCTGGTGCACATGGTGATGGTGTTTATGAGTTGATTGAAACTGTGCTGGAATCGTTTCCTGAAGAGCAAGAAGAAACTGAAAGCAAGCATCCGGTTTTTGCAGTCATCGGTCGTCCTAATGTAGGCAAATCAACGCTAGTAAATGCCATTCTCGGCGAAGAACGAGTCATTGCTTTTGATATGGCCGGAACAACGCGTGATTCGATACATATTGATTTTGAACGGGGTGATAAGCCGTTTACGATTATTGATACAGCAGGGGTGCGCCGGCGTGGAAAAGTAGATGATGCAATTGAAAAATTTTCTGTAATCAAGGCGATGCAAGCTATTGATGAAGCAAATGTAGCTGTGCTGGTATTGGATGCACAGCAGGATATAGCTGATCAGGATGCTACAATTGCAGGTTTTGCTCTTGAAGCCGGACGCGCTCTGGTGGTGGCTGTCAATAAATGGGACGGACTGAGCGAAGAACGCAAACAGCAAGTAAAACGTGATATTGCCCGTAAACTATATTTTCTGGATTTTGCAAAATTTCATTTTATTTCTGCATTAAAAGAAAAGGGCATAGATGGGCTGTTTAGCTCAATTCAAGAAGCATATGATGCAGCAATGATTAAGTTGCCTACACCAAAAATTACTCGCGTACTACAAAGTGCGCTTGAGCGACAGCAGCCACCACGTGCCGGACTAATTCGTCCTAAATTGCGCTATGCCCATCAGGGGGGCATGAATCCGCCAGTCATAGTGATTCATGGGAATGCTTTGCAACATATTAGTGATGCTTATACCAGATATCTGACACAAACGTTTCGCAAAGCCTTTCATTTACAGGGCACACCTTTACGTATTCAATATAATGTTAACTACAATCCATATGAAGAAAAAGACAGCAAGCCTGCACAGCCATTGCGTCGAGTTAAAATGAGTAACCGGATTGCCAAACGTGAGCAGATTAAACAATCGAAAAAGCAGGTAAAACGTAAAAATAAAGTCAGTACAAAGAAAACAAATGCCCATTAATGTGGTAGCATTGACTACGCTTTTCTAATCGCTGTACGCGGGTGCAGCTTAGCGACAACATAATCAAAAAAACGGAGTATCCAAATGAGCGCCAAAGGACAAATGTTACAAGATCCTTTCTTGAATGCACTGCGAAAAGAGTATGTACCGGTTTCCATTTATTTGGTCAACGGTATTAAACTGCAAGGTCAGGTAGAGTCATTTGACCAGTATGTTGTGTTATTGCGTAATACCTCTGTAACACAAATGGTATATAAGCATGCGATTTCTACCATTGTTCCTGCACGGGCTGTAAGCCTGCAGCATGAACCAAAATCATCATCTCCAGAATAATCATTTATTCTGTTTGATAAAAACCGTGGGTTAGCCACGGTTTTTTTGTTAGTGAGTCATTGACTTGGAAAAAAGATTAATGACTACAACTCCTACCAGTATCAGACCTATACCGATAATTGCCGGCATATCCAGCTTCTGACCAAATTTTATCCATGCAATTAGTGATACGCAAACAATGCCAACTCCAGACCACACAGCATAAGCGATACCTACCGGCATGGTTTTAAGTGTCTGCGCCAGACAATAAAAGGAAATGATGTAGCCTATAATGGAGCAGAAGCTAGGTATGAGTCTGGTAAATCCATTACTTACTTTGAGCATACTGGTTGCAAAAATTTCTGCTAGTATGGCGATGGATAGAAAAATCCATTGATTCATATTTATCCTTTAATAAGCTTTGTTTCTGTTTGCAAGGATGGCAGAAAATGGCCAGAAAAGCTACATATGAGTCATTTGAAAGAAGTGTAAATTGCATCTTTTATCGTTATTTTTAGATGCCAGACATTTACAAATGGTATTTGAGATAAATAAAAAAGTGAGTTTACTAGCCTGCTGGTTCAAACCCTATCGAAATATTAATGAAACAGCGGATTTACTTGATGAATCCGCTGTTTCATTACCTTAAGCTGATTTAGATTGGTTGCTATGATTGATTTCTTATTACACTGGATCTTGTGATTTAAGCTTTATCTTCAGTACCATAGTATTTAGTGCCGATTTTAATGCTTTCTCGGCCATGTTCGCGACGCCATGCATTGCTGTCACGCAAAGAATAAGCGCAGCCGCAATATTCCTGCTGATAAAACTGCTCACGTTTGCTGATTTCTATCATACGCTGACTGCCACCGCCTTTGCGCCAGTTGTAATCCCAATATGTGAGACCAGGATATTTTTCTGCCGCACGTTTGCCGCAATCATTGATCTGCTGCATATTTTTCCAGCGAGAAATGCCTAGAGAGCTGGTGATGACCGGAAAACCGTTTTCATGAGCATATAAAGCTGTACGTTCGAAACGCATATCAAAACACATGGTACACCGAATACCACGCTCTGGTTCAAACTCCATACCTTTAGCGCGGGCAAACCAGTTGTCCATATCATAATCGGCGTCGATAAACGGAATATTGAATTTTTCTGCAAAGGCTTTGTTTTCATCTTTGCGAATTTCATATTCTTTTTTCGGATGAATATTCGGATTATAAAAATAGATGGTGTAATCAATGCCTGCGGCCAGCATGGCTTCCATTACTTCACCAGAGCAAGGTGCACAGCATGAATGCAATAATACTTTGCTGGCACCCTTGGGTGGAATTAGTTTAGGGCGTTGTACATCTGTAACGATTACTTGTGTGTTCATTGATATGGTTTCCTGCTATTTTAATTTTCTTCTGATGAGATTTTAACAAAGCTGCCTTTGCAACGACATAGTGCAAAAGCAAAAAAGCGTTCAGATTTCTGAACGCTTATCTGGACATTATATTTTACAATACTGCTAATGCTTCTTCATAGTTTGGTTCGGTAGTAATTTCAGCTACCAGTTGGCTGTGTAAAACCTGATTGTTTTCATCTAAAACAATCACAGCGCGGGCACACAGCCCAGCTAAAGGGCCTGTGCTCAGTTTTACACCATATTCTTCTCGAAATTCGGGATGGCGGAATGTAGATAAGGTAATTACCTGATCAAGTCCTTCAGCTCCACAGAAGCGAGCTTGTGCGAAAGGTAAATCGGCTGAAATACATAAAACAACTGTATTGCTCAATTTAGATGCATCAGCATTGAAATGGCGTACTGAAGCCGCACAAACGCCAGTATCTACACTTGGAAATATATTTAGAACTTTGCGTTTGCTAGCAAAGCTAGCCAATGAAACTTCATTTAAATTCGCGTCGGTAAGGGTGAATTCAGGGGCTGTAGCGCCTTTTTGGGGGAAATGGCCATTTACTTCAACAGGTGAACCTTTTAGGGTAACAGTACTCATAACTATATCCTTTGATGTTTAATCTCGTTAATGACGTGTAGGCTTATTGTGGGCGAAGGATGGATAACTGTCAAAGTATATCTATGCTGATTACACTTAAGCTAATTTTACGCATAAATAGAGAAAATTTATTTCTAAATGAATCTATTTTTATTAGGTCTGAACATAGCAGAGGATAGAAGATTGGCTACGACATTAAATTTCAGACATCATAGTTATCATACAGGCAAAGCAACAATTAAATTCAATATTTCAAAAAAGCCTGCTCATTTAACCTCATCCTCTATAGCTAAATTCAGTTTGAATGCGAATTAACTACTGGATAATTATTGGAATTAATCGGCAGTGGGCAAGCGCACAAAATGCTGTAAGTCATAAACAATATTATCTTGTTTACTCGTATGATTACTGCTTTCTGCTAATTGCCATTCATAGGGGCTAATTGCTGGAAAAAAAGTATCTCCGGCAACATCTAAATGAATTCTGGTGATGCGTAGATCAGTGGCTAAGGGCATCGCTTGAGCATAGATTTGTGCGCCGCCCATAATAATGACTTCATCAGTGTCTTCTAACTGGAAAAGAGTTTCTTCGATATTCCGGCAGGATGTAGCACCGCAAAACTCTTGTTCCGGATTTCGACTGATTACGTAATTTGGCCGTCCCGGTAAGGGTTTTTTGGGCAGCGAATCCCATGTTTTGCGCCCCATTATCACAGGTTTGCCCATGGTGTAATGTTTAAAAAATTGAAAATCTTCGGGTACATACCATGGAATCTGATTTTTTTTGCCAATACAATTATTATCAGAAAGCGCTGCAATTAAGGTGATTTTACGGAATTTGTTCATACGGCTACTGGGGCTTTGATATGAGCATCCGGATGATAATCCGTTAGAGTGAAATCTTCAAACTGAAATGCAAATAGGTCTTTTACATCTGGGTTTAAATGCATTTGGGGCAGCTTTTTCGGTGTACGGGATAGTTGCAATTTTGCCTGCTCAAAGTGATTACTATATAAGTGAGCATCACCTAAGGTATAAACAAATTCACCTAATTGTAAATCACACACTTGAGCAATCATCATGGTCAACAGGGCATAGCTTGCTATATTAAATGGTACACCAAGAAATATATCGGCACTGCGCTGATAAAGCTGGCAGGACAATTTGCCGTTTGCCACATAAAACTGAAACAAAGCATGGCAAGGGGGTAAGGCCATTTCATCTACCAATGCCGGATTCCATGCAGAAACAATCAGGCGCCGACTGTCTGGATTGTTTTTAATCTGTTGCAGCAAATTACTGATTTGGTCGATATGGCGGCCATCCGGTGCTGGCCAGCTGCGCCATTGGTAGCCGTAAACCGGTCCTAGATTGCCATCGGCATCCGCCCATTCATCCCAAATGGTAACATTGTGTTCATGCAGATAGCGGATATTGGTATCGCCGCGTAAAAACCACAGCAATTCATAAATAATGGAGCGCAAATGCAGCTTTTTAGTAGTGAGTACAGGAAAGCCATCGGCGAGATTAAAGCGCATTTGATAACCGAAAACCGAACGAGTGCCGGTACCGGTACGGTCTGATTTGTCCACGCCATGATCAAGTACGTGTTGCATTAAGTCTAGATACTGTTGCATACAGATTATCCAATACAAAATAGGGTAATTGTAGCTTAAATTGATGCAGGCTGGCTGACGCTGCTATTTTTCACTGCCTGCCATGCAGCAGCAATTAAACTGGCATTGTTATTTTTTAACAAAGAAGCATCGGATAGCATACGCCGCCACTGGCGTGCTCCTTGCAGACCATGCATCAGCCCTAAGTAGTGACGTGCCATATGGCGCAAAGAATTATCGGATTTTGCCAACTGCTGCTGTGTATATTCAATCAATTGCTCAACTAAGGCTTCATATCCCACTGCAGGAAGTGTGCTGCCATAAAATTCAGCATCCCAACTACGCATCAGCATCGGATTATGATAAGCCTCACGCCCGACCATCACGCCATCGACATATTGTAGATGCTGGCTAATTTGCTCATTGCTGGTCACGCCACCGTTGAGAATGATTTGTAAATCAGGGAATTCCTGTTTCAGGCGATAAACATGGTAATAGCGTAGTGGTGGAATATCACGGTTATCTTTTGGTGATAGCCCCTCAAGCCATGCATTACGCGCATGAACAATAAAAATGCGACAGGCGGTACGTTCACGCAATGTGCCGACAAAATCAGCTAATGGCTCATAAGCTGTTTCTTTATCCAAACCGATGCGATGCTTAATGGTAACCGGAATATCTACGGTTTCCTGCATGGCATTCAGACAGTGGGCTACCAGCGCAACCTCACGCATTAAGCAAGCACCAAAAGCACCATGCTGTACGCGCGGGCTAGGACAACCACAATTTAGGTTAATTTCGTTGTAACCATAGCAGGCAGCAATTTTCGCTGCCTGCGCCAATACATCGGGTTCGCTGCCTCCAAGCTGCAAGGCAACGGGCTGTTCTTGCGGATGATATGCCAGTAATTTATCTCGATTGCCATGAATAATGGCATTAGCGTTAATCATTTCCGTATACAGCCATGTATTTTGGCTAATTAGTCTGGCCATATAGCGGTAGTGCCGGTCTGTCCAGTCTAACATTGGCGCCACAGATAAGGTTCTTGGCGGCAGAGGTTGATTAACTTGCTGATTTGTATTGGCCGTTGCAGTACCATCGCTGGCGCTTAAACGTTTGTATTCCTGCATTGTTTGCACTTCTAAAAACCATTGAATCAAGGCCATATCACTGTGTGAGCACAGTGAAGCACTTAGTTAAATTCTACATAAATGCAGATTATACATGGGTTAAATATATTGCTTGGTAGACTAAATGCAAAAATACACTTTTGCTATCACCATTCAGTATAAAAACATTCTGTAAAAAATTAGCGCAATGGCATTTCGGATTTAATCAATTTGATTTCTTTTCCATTGTGTTTTTTCTTGAAATGATTTTGTAGCCATAGTTTATGCTGCATTTTACATTGAGGACCCAGATAAATATTATCAATATAATTTTCTACATGAGTATATTCAACGTATAGACTATTTATGTCCTGATAATTTGTTGGTTCAATGATTTTATCATCAGCAATATTAGTAATGTAAATCATGCGGCATTCGTCTTCATCTTCGAAAGCTGCATGTTTTATCAGGCAGGATATAGGTAAGACGGCTAAGCTAATTAATTGTTCCAAATTTGGTATTTTATTTAATTCATTATGCTTCAAAAGGTCTCCTATAAATGATTTTATTTTATTCATTTTCACACGAATAGTTTTTATTTGTTCTTCTTCTTTGAAATCATTTATGTAATTCTGCCATTCTTCATCTATTACTTTTGTATCATTGTTTTCGTTATACATCTCCAAGTAAAAAGACTGCTTATTGCGTTTGGCTAAAGACATATATTCGGTTTTTGGGTCAAAGTAGAGGCATCGATAAAGAGATAAAGGATGTAGACTAGTATTTGCTTCGTTTTCTGTCTTAAGCTGATTTGAAATCTCGTTATTTTGCGATTTGTACGGATATGAAATTAGTTTTTCATTTTTAGAGAAAGAAGCAGATAAATATTTTGATATATTTATATTTTCTGAATTTATGCTGCGATCAGCATCTTGACCAAAAAAATCTTGACTAAATGCAATACTGACACCCGAGCCATGTATATTGTCCTCATTTCCATATAATCGAAATTGATTTAAAGAGTTATGATTAAAGGAAAAGCTAGCTAAGAATGTTTTAATTTCATTATCTTGATTATTACTGATATTTAGCCATTGTGTTAATACCTGATTTTCACTTGGATCGTTCATAAAATCGACGATATTCAGCCTAAATTTACTAGGGTTTTCTCCTTTTAGTAAATTAAATAAAACACCCGGTCTAGTGTAATGAGCTACGCGACGTTCAGGATTTTTTGAAACTGGTGTTTCATTTGATAACGATTTTTTTTCGAAGGATACTATTAATAAATCTTTTATTTCATTAGCTAAATGGCAGATGTTTTTAATATTATCAATTACTAATTTTGCTAGCTTTTTTATTTTATCAATACCCCAATATTCTAATTTATTTAATTCTAATATCAGCTGGGCAGCTATAAAATAATCAGGGCAAAAACTAGAATATTTGGTTTTTTTATAGTATTGAGGAAATTTATTAGGTTCGTTTTTTTTAAATAAATAAATATTTCCTAGTTCGAACATAACTCTAGATTGAACATAAGCATAGAGACTAGGTGCATCTTCCTTGGCGGCATTAGAGTAAAAATGTATTGCCTTATCATAATCTTGTTTTCTCTCAAGATAGAAGGTACCTAAATTAAATTGAGCATAAGCATAGACCTCAGGCGCATTATCTCTTGTGATATTAGAGAAAAAATGTACTGCCTTATCATAATCTTTTTTTTTCTCGAGATAGATGGTACCTATATTAAATTGAGCTTTGGCATAAAGCTCAGGCACGTCTATTCTGCTGACATTAGAGAAAAATTGTATTCCCTTAGCATAATCCTGCTTTTTCTCAATATAGATGGAACCTATATTAAATTGTGCATAAGCATAGAGCTCAGGCGCATCTTCTATGGTAACATTGGAGTAAAGTTTAATGGCTTTATCATAATCTTTCTCAATATAGATATAACCTAAATTAAATTGAGCTTTAGCATAAAGCTCAGGTATGTCTATTCTTTTGACATTAGAGTAAAATGGTACGGCTTTATCATAATCTTGTTTTTTTTCAAGATAGATGGAACCTATACTAAATTGAGCATTAGCATAGACGTCAGGTGCGTCTATTCTGTTGACATTAGAGTAAAATTGTATGGCTTTATCATAATTCTGCTTTTTTTCAATATAGATGGTACCTATATTAAATTGAGCTTGAGCATAAAGCTCAGGTATGTCTATTTTGTTGACATTAGAGTAAAATTGTATGGCTTTATCATAATCTTGTTTTTTCTCAAGATAGATGTTACCTATATTAAATTGAGCATTAGCATAGAGCTCGGGCACTTCTACTCTAGTGACATTAGAGAAAAATTGTACGGCTTTATCATAATCTTGCTTTATCTCATCATAGATATAACCTAAATTAAATTGAGCTCTAGCATAGGGCTCAGGCCCGTCTACTTTGGTGACATTAGAATAAAATCGAATGGCTTGTTCATAATCCTGTTTTATACCATCATAGATATAACCTAAATTAAATTGAGCTCTAGCATAGACCTTAGGCGAATCTTCTCTGGAGACCAAAGAGTAAAATTGTATAGCTTTGTCATAATTATGTTTTATTTCCTCATAGATATAGCCTAAATTCAATTGAGCACTAGCATAAAATTTAGGTGCATCTTCCCTGAAAATATTTGAGTAATACTCTTCAGCCTTATCATAATTATGTTTTTTATCTTCATAAATAAGACCTAATTCAAACTGAGCCTTAGCATATTTTTCTTTTCCATCATCACGGCTTATTTTGCTTAATTCTACAATTTGTTTGTTAACTTTATCATCTGACATTTTGATCTCTACTTTCTAAATTTTTTAAACATTCAGAATAGCTTTTAGCTGACTTTGCTATGTAATTTGTATTGTTAGATAACCAATTTAAGTCATTGTGTTTATAATAATTTTAACAAAATACAATAAAAAAAAACAAAGTTAAAATTTGAATGGCAATTCTTGAATTGGATTAATTATTTTAATGTGTTTCTGAAACGGTTTTTTAAATTCGGCTGTTACTGTATTTATTGTTTGTATTTAAGTTAACTATTTCTAGGTTTTACTCGTTTTTTTTGTGATGTTTGTAATTAGCTGCAAATTTTGACTATATCTATTGCGGGCTTTTGGTTGTCTCTCTAAGATAAATTACTGAGGGATAAGTGTTTTATATAAAAAATTTTTAGCAATGATTAAACAGAACGGAGATGGTTATGAATATGAACGATAATGGATTTGTAGATAAAGCCAAAGGTGAAGTAAAAGAAAATGTGGGTAAGGTAGTTGGCGATACTAAGACTCAGTCTGAAGGTATTGTTGATAAAGCCGTTGGCAGTGTAAAAGATGCTGTACATGATGCAGCTAATGCTATCGATAATGCTGTGGATTCCATTAAGAAAAAATTTCAGGATTAATTTTGAATTATGTTTTTCTGGCCGCTTTTTAGCGGCCTTTTGTTTTTTACTAAAGTATAAGTCAATTAAATTTTATAAAAGATTAGCTTTAATTCAATGGCTATGATATTTAATTGTTTTCTTGTAAAGAAAATATGAATCTGGTTCTAGATTGATAATAAATTTTTTTGCTTAGGTGGAAGATGCTAGTCTGTGCACTGGAAGGATATGGGAGAATTGCTTGGTGGATATTAAAGTATTGCGTTATTTTCTGGCACTGACTAGAGAAGAAAGTATAACAGCTGCAGCCGATTACCTGCATCTTACTCAGCCTACGCTGTCGCGGCAGCTTATTGAGCTGGAAGAAGAACTAGGATGTACTTTGTTTATACGTGGCCGCCGACGAATTACGCTGACGGAAGAAGGCATACATTTGCGGCAACGTGCTGAGCAGATACTGGAGCTGGTACACAAAACTGAGTCTGAGTTTCATCATTTAGATAAGAGTCTGCACGGAGATATTTATATTGGCTGTGGTGAAACGGATGCGTTAAGACCGGTTGTAGGGGTAATCAAGATGATGCAGAAAGATTATCCTCGTATTCGCTTTCATATTTTCAGTGGTAATGCCAATGATGTAACTGAGCGGTTAGATAAAGGATTACTTGATTTTGGTGTATTAATTGATCCAGCGCGTGTGGATAAATATGATTCGATCTGCTTGCCGCAGAAAGACAGATGGGGTGTGCTGATGCGTAAAGATAATGCACTAGCTGAACGCGATTTTATTCAACCGCAAGATTTATGGGAACTGCCTATAATTATGTCGCGCCAAAAGTATGTGAGTAACAGTATAGCTAGTTGGATAAAAAAAGATTATGACCAGCTTAATGTGGTTGCAACCTATAACTTGATTTTTAATGCGGCGCTGTTGGTTGAGCAGAATGTGGGCTATGCTTTGTGTTTGGATAAATTGATTAATACTAGTGGAGACAGTGTTTTCTGTTTTCGGCCGCTGCATCCGCTATTGGAAGTGGATGTCAACATAGTTTGGAAAAGATTTCAATTGTTTTCAAAAGTTTCTATGCTGTTTTTACAGCGGTTGAAGGAAGTTTTTTCTATTTAAGCTCTGTTATAAGTTTTTATTGTCAGTCTCTGCCTACATCTTTAGTTTAAATCAAAGATGCAGGCAAAATAAATATATTCAAACTATTTTGAATTAGCTGTTTTTATTGGCTGATTAAAGGTTGGTTTTGAAAAAAGAGGTTAGTTTGGCGAAGGGGATAAGGTTAACGCGGTCGTATAAATCTACATGGCCGGCATTTTTTACGTAATACAGCTCTTTGGGTTCGGCTGCGCGGCGGTATGCATCTTCGCTGAATTCTTTAGAATGGGCTTTATCTCCTGTAATGAATAACAATGGACGTGGTGAGATGGTTTCTATGTCATTAAAGGGGTAAAAATTCATGAATTTGGGGTTGCTGCTTAGGGTGGGGTGGGTAGTTAAATCTGGTTGTGAACCGGATGGTGTAAACTCACCACGAGCAGTACGGTAAAAATCATAAAATTCATGAGCTATTGGGCTGTCAGAAGCAGTGATTTTTCCTTTATTAATGGTGCCTCCGGTGTACTCGATTTTTCCGCCAGTAAATTCAATGTAGCGTTGTTCTGCAGCTTGCTGGATGATTTGTTTTCGCTTTTGCAGAGTAAGTGTATGGTGCAAACCGTTGCGGGTTGCTGCACCCATGTCGTACATGCTGACTGTGGCAATGGCTTTGAGGCGAGGATCAATTTTAGCGGCGCTGATGGCAAAGCTACCGCTGCCACATATGCCGATGACGCCTATTTTATTGCGATCTACAAATGGCTGAGTGCCTAAAAAATCTACTGCGGCACTGAAATCTTCACTGTACATATCAGGCAATACGGCATTGCGAGGATGTCCATCACTTTCACCCCAGAATGACAAATCGACAGAAAGTGTGATAAAGCCTTGTTCGGCCATTTTAGTGGCATATAAATTGGCACTTTGTTCTTTGACTGCACCCATTGGGTGGCCGACAATTATTGCGGGGTGTTTTTGACCGGTAATGATACTTTTTGGAATAAACAGATTTCCGGCAACTTTCATTTGGTACTGATTAAGAAAATTTACTGGTTGCTTTGTAACAAGATTACTTTGATAGAAATTATCTGTCTGACTGTACATTTCAGCTCCGTTAGATAGTGAAGATAACATTGAGAAAAATATTAGATTCAGTAAAGGTAGAAAATATTTTTTAAAATATAAATAAACGTTTCTCATGAGTGTATATCTTTGCTGGTGAATAGAATTAGGGTAGTTGTTTTGTGGTGGTATGCGTTAATAATGTCAAACTGGTTTGAATAAAAAACAATGCCACGATGAAAATCAATGCCGATATCAAAAATATGCCATTGATACCATGATGGTCATAAATACTTCCACCGATTGCGGCGGCTAAACCGATGGCAAACTGAATAGCTGCAACTGAAAGGCCGCCCATCATTTCGGATTTATTGGCCAGTGTGATGGCTATCCAGGTGGACCAGCCAACAGGTAGAAAACCAAACATAAATCCCCAAGCAATGACTAATGCTGAATCGGTTGCCGGATTATTGCTGCTGGAAAATAAACTGATGGCCAGGATAAAAAATATTATGTGGCTGATTATCATGGCCGATTTAAAATAGTTATGCATTATCCAGCCTGCAATCATTGTCCCAATAAAATTTCCTATCGCAAATAGTAGTAATAACATTGATAAGGTATTGGCGGGCAGAGAAAGAGTATGCTGTAGAAAAGGTCTTAGATATGTAAAGAAAATGTGATATCCACCATAACTGAATATGGTGGCTAGCATACCGGTGCTTACCCATGGCTGTTTCAGCAACAATATCATATTTTTAAAGTTGCTATCAGTTTGGGGAGCTAACTGTGGCAATGAGAAGAACTGCCAAATAAATGCAATCGCAGCTAAAAGTGCTGAATACAGAAAAATACTTCTCCAACCGATTAGGTTGCCCAGATAACTGGCCAATGGCAGGGAAATGATGGTTGCTACAGATACACCGGCATAAACGACGCTAAGAGCACGTGAAACATTCTGTTTTGGAACCAGCTGCATGGTTACAGCGGAAGATAGAGACCAGAAACTGCCAACACATAGTCCTAGTATGCTACGCCCAATTAATAATAGGATGTAGTTTGGTGCAAAGGCAATCAATATATTGGCTATGATTAGCATTAGAGAAAGCGTTAGTAATACTTTGCGTCTATTTAAATTTCCGGTAATGCTAGATAGAAACAAACTGGACAATACGGCAAAAATACCTACTGCGGTGACGGTTTGCCCGGCCATGCCTTCAGTAATATGTAGGGATTTTGCTATAGGGGTGAGTAGGCTTATGGGAATGAATTCTGCACTAATAAGACTGGTGACGCCTAGAAATAGAGAAAATACGGCAGACCATTGGGCTTTTAATGGTGATGAATTGATTTGTGACTGCATTATTTTAATTCTCCTTTTCGTTGCTAATTGTTGTAGATAGGTATGTATTTCATTTGCATAATTAATATCTATAGCAGTTTTAAACTTATTGGTATAACTTTGTTTTAAAAATTTCTTTTACCAATCATTGGTTTTTTATGATTTGAGAAAGTATAGGTATCTTAAATTTGTATGTAAAATACTTATACTTTATGGTGATTCATGCTTTTTAGGCATAGATAATGGTATTTTTGAATGGCGTGAGCTTAACTGAGTTTAGTTATTGATTTATATAGAAAATATAGCTACAGTAGTGAAATCTATAAAATAATATTTTATTCTGTAGTTTGTGTATGTAGATTAGTTTTTTATTATAGGTTTTGTTTTATTACAGTTTACTATTTTAATTAAAAATAAAAGCCTTGTAGAACAAGGCTTTTGAGTTAAATTAATTGTGATTTGTGATTATTCCCATTCGATAGTAGCAGGTGGTTTACCGCTCACATCATAAACTACGCGGTTGATGCCGCGCACTTCGTTGATGATGCGATTGGATACGCGACCCAGTAAATCGTAGGGTAAATGTGCCCAGTGAGCGGTCATGAAATCGCTGGTAATCACAGCACGTAAAGCAACTACATATTCGTAGGTGCGGCCATCGCCCATGACGCCTACGGATTTTACTGGCAGGAAAACGGCAAATGCCTGACTGGTTTTGTCGTACCACGATACGCCATCTTCATCACAGGTGATGCGTAATTCTTCGATAAAGATATGGTCGGCACGGCGCAGTAAATCAGCATATTCGCGTTTTACTTCTCCCAGTATTCGCACGCCTAAGCCGGGACCAGGGAAGGGGTGACGGTATACCATGTCGCGTGGTAAACCTAAAGCTACGCCCAATTCGCGTACTTCGTCTTTGAAAAGGTCTCGCAGTGGCTCGAGTAGTTGCAAGTTGAGGGTTTCAGGTAGTCCACCCACGTTGTGATGGCTTTTAATGGCATGTGCTTTTTTTGTTTTGGCTCCGGCACTTTCAATTACATCTGGATAAATTGTGCCTTGAGCCAGCCATTTGGCATTTTGACGTTTGCCGGCTTCGCGCTGGAAGACTTCGACAAATTCGGCACCGATGATTTTACGTTTGCGTTCTGGGTCGGTTTCACCTGATAATTTGGATAGAAAATCGGCAGAAGCGTCTACGTGAATAACGTTTACGCCAAGATTTTTTCCAAACATATCCATGACCATCTGAGCTTCTTTATAGCGCAGTAAGCCATGATCTACAAAAACGCAAGTAAGCTGGTCTCCGATGGCGCGGTGAATCAGTGCTGCGGCTACAGATGAATCAACCCCACCAGAAAGCCCCAGAATGACTTCATCGGTACCTACTTGTTCACGAATCTTGTTGACTGCTTCTTCAATGTAGTTTGGCATTGTCCAGCTTGGTTTGGCCTGACAAATATCCAGTACGAAGCGATTGATTAATTCACGCCCTTGTTTGGTGTGGGTTACTTCTGGGTGAAACTGTACGCCGTAAAAGTGTTTTTGCGGGTTTTCAATAATGGCATAGGGGCAGCTCGGGGTGTGGCCAATGCTTTTAAAACCTACCGGCAGTTTGCTGACTTTGTCACCATGGCTCATCCACACATCCAGTGTGTTGGGCTGGTTGTCAAAAATGCCATTGGTGAATTGGCTGTCTTCTGTGTGCACCTGAGCATAGCCGAATTCACGCTGGTCGCCACCGCTCACTTCTCCGCCCATGGTATGCGCCAGCCATTGCATGCCGTAGCAAATGCCGAGAATGGGAATGCCGAGATTCAGAATTTCCGGATTGGCCTGATAGTCTGATTCGTAGACTGAATTGGGGCCACCGGACAGGATAATGCCTTTAGGGGCAAATGCCTTGATATCGGCAATGGGCATATCAAATGAATGTAATTCACAATAAACATGAGCTTCACGTACGCGCCGGGCGATGAGCTGGGTTACTTGTGAACCAAAATCGAGAATTAAGATTTTATCCTGATTCATGCTAGGCTCTTGACGGGTGTTTGGGTATAAAGCGCGTTATTTTAACACTTTTCGGTTTTTATTTCTGCTTCTGCCTGACATGGGGAGGAGGCATATTTTGAAAATATGCAATATTTCCTGATAAGATTGATTAATATGTTTATTTTAATGCTGGTGCGTTTCAGGTAAGGATATTTGCTGTTTGAATCTAATTTTGCTGTTTTTTTAATTGTTCTCGTCTGTCTTTTGCAAGTACCTTCAGTACATTGATGAATCGTCTCTGGTAGTCGTATTTCTCGCTGGTACCTAATAATATTTTTCCAAATTCCATATAAAAATGTACGTTATCTTTAACTAGCGTATTAGGAAAAAATGTCATGCTGAACTCGATAGAGATGATTGAGTTATCGCTGTTTTTAAGTGTTCTGATGTATTCAACAGATTTAAGGTAGCTGATATCTAATTTTAGTTTTTCTATGTAAACTGCCTTAGTGGTGAAGCGAACTTGTTTAATGTTGTGCCGCTTGTTTTTATATCGTCTGAAGAGAAAAAAGGTACATATGAGTGCTGATGTAAAAAACAATAAACTGCCCGTTTTATTGTGTCTGGTTAATACATCCAGCCCGCACACCAGTGATATAAATGCACATACGCAGCAGGCAAACAGATAAATTTTGGCATAAGCTTTGGAATTGCAGCGCCATTCCTTCATTACTTTTAAAATTGCTTGATGATCATTCATGCTTGTACCTGAAGTTGTTTATGCGGTGAAAGGTATTGTTAATCGATAAAAAAATCCAGAATTTTTTTCCAAGGATGTTTATTATTTCAGAGACACGAGCACTTTTTTGTTTTAAGTTCGTTATGAAAAGAGAGTTGTCAATATGTACTGCTGTTTCAAGACAAGAGGTATGTAAAGCTTTCAACGTTATTTTAACTCGTGAGATTATTCAGAAGTGCTTAGCATTGGTGATTGCCTACGTTGTATTACTTGATTTTCTGAGTACTGCTTTTTATTACCTGAAAACAGCTGATAGATGGCCATAGTTGATATTCTGATAAAGAAAATTATTTATGTGTGGATTGATGTATTGGCTTTACTTTACCAATAACATTTTCATAATTTCTCGCTTCATCGCTTAAAATATATATTAAATAGATTGGATTGAGGTATTTTGATTTTCCAATATATTTTTTATTTTAACATGGGTTAACAGTATCTTATGAGAAAGATATTTTATAAATTTGGTTATGTTAGATCGCTGAGAATTATTACGAAATTCAAATCAATTAAAAGAGATTTATTTTGGCTTTTTTATGCTTAATTTATGAAAAAGGGAAATTGTGTTGATTCAATTTCCCTTGTAAAGATTTTATTTTATACATAAATCAGCGAGCCTGTTTCATGAGCCGCTGTTTTTCGCGGTTCCAGTCTTTTTCTTTGCTACTCTGGCGTTTGTCGTGCAGTTTTTTACCTTTGGCTAAACCCATATCGATTTTGACATAGCCATGGCTGTAATGCATGTTTACGGGAACAAGGGTATAGCCGCTGCGTTCTACTTTACCAATCAATTTATTGATTTCTGATTGTTTCAGCAGTAGTTTACGCTGTCGTACTGGATCAGGTTTAACGTGATTGGACGCTGTGGGTAATGCGGTGATGTGGCTGCCGACCAGATAGAATGCACCTTTTTTCCATTGAATATAGCTTTCTTTGATTTGCACGCGGCCGGCACGGATGGCTTTGACTTCCCAGCCTTCGAGGACGATACCGGCTTCTATTTGCTCTTCTATAAAGTAATCGTGAAAGGCTTTTTTGTTATTGATTATGCTCATGATGATTTCTGCTATGCTGTGTTTTCGTGGGTATTTTAGCAGAAAGTGATACTTTTGAAGACTGATTGACGCAGGGGCAGTGTGAATGTGGCATTAAAAAACCGATTGAATCAATCGGTTTTTTATTTGTATCAGTTTTCTATTTCTTGCCGATGGGTTTCAGGCAGTAATAGTACGGCAATGATGCTAAGTAGGCAGGCGGCTATGAGAAACCAGCCAATGTAGACGCTACCTTGTAAACCGTATTCTTTAACAAGTGATGCGGCGAGAAAAGGAGTGAGTGACCCACCCAGTATGCCGCCGAAGCTAAAGGAGATGGCCGCTCCGGTATAACGTACGTTGGTTGGAAAAATTTCTGGCAGAAACGCAGCCAGAGGTGTCCATAATATTCCCATGATAAAGAGGGAAAAAGACAAGAATACAGCTGCTACTATGGTGCTGTTGTTGTTGATTAAATCGCCATAGAAGAGGCCGATTATGATGGTGATGATGCCTCCTATCAGAAATACAGGACGACGGCCGATTCTGTCTGACAGCCATGCAGAGATGGGTGACCCTATGGCCATGAATACGATTGCCCCCATGAGGATGGATAGGTATTCGATTTTGTTAAATAAAGACGTACTTTGCCATGGGTGAGCGGTGGTGGCGTATTGCAGTGAAAATACGGTGGTCAGGAAGAATAGGGTGAAGCAAGACATAGCAGCCAGAGAACCAAGAATGAGCTGTTTGTAATGTTTGCGAACGGTATCATTCAGCGGCACTTTGACGTGATTTTGCTTGGCAACCATGTTGCGGAATGCTTGGCTTTCAATAATAGACATGCGGACATACATGCCGAGACCAACCAATACGATGCTTAGCAGAAACGGAATGCGCCAGCCCCATGCCATCATTTGATCGTTGGTTAGATGCTTGGACAGTAGTATGAATATCAAGCTGGCTGTAATGAAGCCGATAGGAGGCCCTATTTGCGGGAACATGGCAAATAAGGCGCGTTTGCCTTTAGGCGCATTTTCTGTAGCTAATAAGGCGGCACCGCCCCATTCACCGCCAAGTCCGATGCCCTGACAGAAGCGCAGGACGCATAAGCATAATGGGGCGATAAAGCCAGCTTGCTGGTATGTGGGGAGAATACCAATTAGGGTGGTACTGATACCCATGATAAGTAAGGATGCGATAAGGGTGGTTTTACGTCCGACTTTGTCGCCAAAATGGCCAAATAATGCGGCACCAATCGGGCGGGCGATAAAGGCGATGCCGAAAGTCAGAAAGGACGCCATAGTTGTGAGGGCTTTGTCTTGAATTGGAAAAAACAGGTCACCCAGTACCAAGGCGGCGGCCAGACCATAGATATAGAAGTCGTAAAACTCAACGGCGGTGCCTACAAGGCTGGCGATAGCAACTTTGGTAGGCGAGTTTTGTGTTTTTGCGGTTGCAGTAGCTGACTGCGATGCGGGGGTATTGGTCATATTTATTTTTGGTTGAAAGGGTTAAAAAAAGCTTGTATATGGAAAATGCATACACAAGCTTTTGCTTTAAATCAAGCAGACTGCTGCGGCTGATTAGTTTTTGTCCTGATCAACCAGTTTGTTTTTGGCAATCCATGGCATCATGCTGCGTAATTGGTTACCAATAATTTCAATCGGGTGCTCGGCATTTTGGCGGCGGCGGGCTGTCATGGACGGATAGTTGGTAGCACCTTCGACGATGAATGATTTAGCATAGTCGCCATTCTGAATGCGTTTTAATGCTTCACGCATTGCCTGACGGGAGTGCTGATTAACTACTTGTGGGCCGGTAAAGTATTCGCCGTATTCTGCGTTGTTGGAAATGGAATAATTCATATTGGCAATTCCGCCTTCGTAGATAAGGTCTACAATCAGTTTCATTTCATGCAGACATTCGAAGTAGGCCATTTCTGGAGCATAGCCGGCTTCTACCAGCGTTTCAAAACCGGTTTTGATTAATTCAACCAAACCGCCGCACAATACGGCTTGTTCGCCAAAAAGGTCAGTTTCGGTTTCTTCTTTGAATGTGGTTTGAATTACGCCGCCTTTGGTGCCGCCGTTGGCAGCAGCATAAGACAATGCAATGTCACGGGCACGGCCAGTGGCATCCTGATGTACGGCAATCAAGCTAGGTACACCGCCGCCTTTGAGGAATTCGCTGCGTACGGTATGGCCTGGGCCTTTAGGAGCAATCATCACCACATCCAAATTTTTAGCTGGAATGATTTGGTTGTAATGAATGTTGAAACCGTGGGCAAAGGCTACGGTAGCGTTGTCTTTGAGGTTGGGGGCAATTTCGTTGATGTATACGGCAGGCTGAAATTCATCAGGGGTAAGTATCATTACTACATCAGCGGCTTTGGTGGCTTCGGCTACTTCGCGTACATCATGGCCGGCATTAACTGCTTTGTGCCAAGAGTTGCCGTTTTTGCGTAAGCCGACAATTACATTAACGCCTGAATCTTTTAGGTTGGCTGCGTGTGCATGTCCTTGTGAGCCATAGCCGATAATGGCTACGGTTTTGCCTTTGATTAATGAAAGATCGGCGTCTTTATCGTAATAAACTTGCATTGTTATTCCTTTTGTTAAAACTTTGTGTCTTGGTTATGTTCATGTTTCGGCCTGATGCGGCCGAAGGTGTTAAAGTTTGTGCTTAAATGCGTAGCATGCGTTCACCGCGGCCAATGCCGGCAGCTCCGGTACGGACAGTTTCTAGAATCAGTGTTTTGCCTACAGTGTCTAGAAAGGCATCGAGCTTGTTGCTGGTACCGGTGATTTCTACTGTATAGGTTTTGTCGGTCACGTCGATGATGTGGCCGCGGAAAATATCAGCTAGGCGCAGGATTTCATCGCGGTCTTTGCCGGTGGCACGTAGTTTGACCAGCATGAGTTCACGTTCTACATATTGGCTGTCGTTTAAATCGATTACTTTGATAACCTCAATCAGTTTGTTGAGCTGTTTGGTTATTTGCTCCATGACGTTGTCGCTGCCACTGGTAACGATGGTCATGCGAGATAAGGTTCTATCTTCTGTTGGGGAAACAGATAAGGAATCGATGTTGTAGGCACGGGCTGAAAATAGGCCGACTATACGGCTCATCGCACCAGATTGATTTTCCATCAGAATAGATAAGATGTGTCTCATGATGCGCTCCGGCTATTCTGCTCGCGCTCGTTGGCAGCTGTAGCTTTGATTTTATCCATATGTGGTGGCAGCACCATCTCATCCAGACCTTTGCCGTTACCCACCATTGGGTAGACATTTTGGGTGCGGTCAGTAATGAAGTCCATAAATACTAGACGGTCTTTCAGAGCAATAGCTTCTTTCAGTGCACCTTCTATATCCGCAGGTTTTTCAACCCGAATTCCGACGTGTCCGTACGCTTCCGCTAGTTTGACAAAATCTGGCAGTGAATCCATGTAGGTTTCGGAGTAACGGTTTTCGTAGTAGAGCTCCTGCCACTGGCGCACCATGCCGAGAAAGCCATTGTTGAGGTTGATGACCTTAATGGGCAGACGGTATTGGTAGCAGGTGGAAAGTTCTTGAATATTCATTTGTATGGAACCTTCACCAGTGATGCAGAATACATCTTCTTCCGGCCGCGCCAGTTTGGCACCCATGGCATAAGGCAGTCCTACACCCATGGTACCTAGTCCGCCTGAATTGAGCCATTGACGGGGACGTTGAAACGGATAGTACTGTGCAGTAAACATCTGATGCTGGCCAACGTCGGAGGTGATGAGGGCGTTGTTACCTGTGATTTTGGCTAGTGTCTGGATGACTTGCTGTGGTTTGATGTATTCATCTGCGCTTTCAAACCACAGGCTGTTGTGACTGCGCCAGTTTTCAATGGATTTCCACCATTTTTCCAGAGCGTTGTTGCTGAATGCCAGATTTTGTTTCTGCCACAGGGCAAGCAAATCTGCTAATACGTTTTTAACATCGCCAACAATCGGTACATCTACTTTTACGCGTTTGGCGATGCTGGAGGGGTCGATATCGATGTGGATAATTTTTTTGCCATCATCGGTGAATTTGTCCGGTACGGAGATAACGCGATCGTCAAAGCGTGCCCCAACGGCTAGTACAACATCGGCGTTTTGTAATGCTAAATTGCCTTCATAGCTGCCATGCATACCTACCATACCGAGAAACTGGCGGTTGGTACTGGGAAATGCACCCAGCCCCATCAAGGTGGCAACACAGGGGGTACCGGTAGACTGAATGAAATCAGTGAGTACGTTGCTGGCATTGCCTAAAACCACGCCACCGCCGAACAGTACTATTGGGCGTTTGGCTGCGGCCAGTACTTGTGCAGCTTTTTTAATCTGGCCGGTGTGCCCATGGGTTACGGGCTGATAGGAGCGGATGTTGATGTCTTCTTGTGGATAGCTGAATTTGGCCATTGCCTGTGTTACATCTTTGGGCACATCAATCACGACTACGCCTGGGCGGCCTGTGCGGGCAATCTGAAAGGCTTTTTTAATGGTTTCAGCTAGTTCGCCAATATGGGTAACTAAAAAGTTATGTTTGACACAGGGGCGGGAGATGCCGATGGTGTCTACTTCCTGAAAAGCATCGGAACCAATGGCAGGTGTGCCTACCTGACCGGAAATGACCACGAGTGGAACAGAGTCGGAATTGGCGGTGGCGATACCGGTGATGGCATTGGTGGCTCCCGGGCCGGAAGTAACCAGTGCGACGCCTATTTTTTCACCGTTGCTGGCACGTGAGTAGGCATCAGCTGCATGTACGGCAGCCTGTTCGTGTCTGACAAGGATATGGCGAAATTTTTTTAATTGAAAGATGGCGTCGTATATTTCGAGAACTGCTCCGCCGGGATATCCGAAAACATATTCTACATTCTCGGCTTTGAGACTCTGCACGAGTATTTGTGCACCTGAAAGTTGCATATCAACCTCTTATGTTCTGGCTGTCCGACTGACACGTAACCAATGCATCTGCAATCCGGTAAGATTTAATAAATGCGAACAGCGATTTGGGGTACGCGAACGCACTTATTGTGATGAACTGTTGGTTCTGCGTCCGGTAGTCGGATGAGCAGGTTTGGGTTAGCTAAATGAGTGTTTACGATAAAGCAGGTATTGATGTTAAGCAAGTGCTATTTTTGTGAAATTTACTCCTATTTTAAGGTTAAAATTTTATTTTATGCTTTAATTTTTTAGTTTTGTGCATTTTTATGCTTTATTTGGACAAATTTTATGAATTTTCTGAATTAATTTGTCCAAATTTAAAGAAATAATTTGTTTTTGTAAAATTTTCAATTTTAGACTTATTGTCCAGTTAATAAATGATGATGTGAGCTCCTGCCGCCTGTGCTATCTGCATAAGTGTGGTGGAGTCCATGTAGGCATGGGCGAGATGTGAAATGTTGGCAACGATGGGTAGATGGGTAATTTTTCTGGCTTTAACAATGGCTTCTACGTCAAGGCGGTAAGGGGCATTGCGCTCAAGGCTGAGGGTGCCTGCTTCTCCAAGCATAAGGTGGTGGTTACCTTTTAAGGCGATGTGCTCAGCAGCTATAAGCCAGTCATCGACTTGATGATGTTTGTCTTTACACAATACGACAGGGATATTTAGGCATCCCACTTCGTTGAGTAGGGTACGGTTAGACATAAGTTCGCCGCCCAGGTAAATGATGTCGGCCTCTGCTTGTAAGGCTGGTTCGAGCTGGCGCACGTCTCTGATGCGTAGCCATACTGATTTACCTGCTTGATGGGCAATGGCTATCTGTTGCTGCATATTGGTTCGCGGTTGAGATGGTGGGGTATAGGGTGAGGCCGCTTGAAAAAAGGGATCGATGAATATGTTGATGTTTTCGGGCAATTGTGTGTTGGTTACGCTGGCTACCAATTGATGATGGTTGCCGCCAAGCTGCTGTCCGCGTACGGTAATGACGGTGTCTTCGGCTTTGGTCTCGCGGCTGATGATGCGCCAATCCTGAAGTACGCGCATGGCTTTTTCTACTCCGGCTAGTGCTTCCAGTTCGCGTGGTTCAAACACTCTTTCGTCGCCAACTGCGCCAATAATAGTGCGCTCTTCTCCGCGCGAAATATGCTCGTGCAATCCGCGCTCACGGATGTAGCTGATGACGCTGTTAATCTGTGTTTCGGTAGCCTGACGCTGCATTACTATAATCATGTTGGTTGTCCTTATGAAGGGTGCTTTGATTGTCAGTAAAAAAAAGCAGGCTGGCAAGTAGCTGGCTGGTGCGAACACTGTCTATGTGGACGATTCTGTGCCAGAAACAGGTTATGGTAACACTACAACAGTGATAGTAAACTATTGTTATTAATGAAAAGTGTGTATATTTTATATGTTAACTTGCGTGATGAAATTCTGGTGGGTTTCATGATGTGAGGCCAATAAAAAACAGTTCATTCAGGGACAGATAAATGAAAACAAGAAGGCTGTTGTTTGTGTTGGTGGTATTGGTTCTGGTAGGTGTGGCGGTTTGGATAAATATTCGCAGTCATGTGTCTTTACCGGATGGTTTTGCAGGCGGAAACGGACGCATGGAGTTAAAACGGCTGGATGTGGCGACACTTTATTCTGGACGAGTAATTGAAATGAAGGTGGATGAGGGGGATGTGGTAGCCAAAAATCAGGTTTTGGCTGAACTGTCTTCTGATCAGACTAGTAGTAAGCTGGCGGCCGCGCGCGCAGATAAACAACGTGCGCTGGAAAATGTATCTAAGGCTGAGGCGGAAATTGCTGCCCAGCAACAAGCTCATAAAGTGGCGCAGATGGATCTGGACAATGCGCGCCAGCTTAAATCGGATGAATTGGTGTCTGCACCTGAATTACGCCGACGTCTGGCGGAACGAGATGCGGCAATTGCCAAGGTAAAATCGGCGCAGGCAGCACGTGCTGAGGCGCTTGCGGCAGTGAATCAGGCACAGGCACAGATTGATGCGACATTTTCTGCTAATAACGATATGCTGATTCGGGCACCGAAAGCAGGTCGAGTGGAGTACCGGATTGCTGAAGCGGGCAATGTGCTGGGTGAGGGGAATAAGGTTGTTTCTTTGCTTGACCCGACTGATGTAACTTTGTCGGTATATTTGCCTACCGATACGATTGGTAAGCTGAAACTCGGTGATGAGGCAAGGATTGTGCTGGATGGAATGGATGCAGTATGGCCAGCTAAAGTGGATTTTATTGATTCTAATGCGCAGTTTACGCCGAAATTTGTGGAAACGCTGAATGAGCGGCAGAAGCTGATGTATAAGGTAAAACTGAAAATTCCGGCACAGGTGGCGTTGCGGTACAGCGGTTTGCTCAAGGGTGGATTAACGGGTAATGGCTATATCCGTTTTGATAACAATAAAGCTTGGCCGCAGCAGTGGCAGGTTAAATTACCTAATTTAAAACCAGCAGCCAAGGGTGCCTGAAATGGAGAAAACTGCCAGAGAGCAGGCTGATACAGAGGAAGATTGGGCAGTTGATTTACGCCATGTGTCACATCAGTATCGGCAGACGGTGGCATTGCGCGATGTATCTTTGCAAATCCGCCGCTGCGCAACGGTGGGGCTGATTGGACCAGACGGGGTAGGTAAATCTACTTTGCTGTCTTTGATAGCTGGTGTAAAGATTATCCAGCAAGGTGATGTGCTGGTTTTTGGTGAAAGTATGGCGTTGAAACACAGCCGCCAATTGCTAAGTCACCGGATTGCCTTTATGCCACAGGGTCTGGGACAAAATCTGTATCCAACTTTATCAGTGAATGAAAATGTGGATTTTCATGCGCGGCTATTTGGTTTGCGTGGTGAGGAGCGCAAGCAGCGGATTGCTCGTTTGTTACAGGCAACCAGATTGGCTCCGTTTGCCGAACGACCAGCTGGTAAGCTTTCCGGCGGGATGAAGCAAAAGCTGAGTCTGTGTTGTGCGTTGGTACATAATCCGGAACTGCTGATTCTGGATGAGCCGACTACTGGTGTGGACCCGTTGTCGCGGCGGCAGTTTTGGCAACTAATTGATGAATTACGGGTAGAAAACCCGGATATGACTGTAATTGTCGCTACCGCCTATTTTGACGAGGCCAAACGCTTTGAATATCTGCTGGCTATGGACGATGGTCGTCTGATTGTTAATGCTCCTACACAGCAGGTGCTGGAGGATACGCATACGGATACGCTGGAACAGGCGTATGTGAAAATGTTGCCTGAGGCAAAGCAAAATAAAGGTGGCAGTTTGGAGCTGACGCCGTTTGTACCAGACAAAAATTCACCTCCGGCAATTGAGGCTAAGGAATTAACTAAGCGATTTGGCGATTTTGTAGCAGTTAATAATGTAAGTTTTACTATTGAACGGGGCGAAATTTTCGGTTTTTTAGGCTCTAATGGCTGCGGCAAATCAACTACGATGAAAATGCTTACCGGCTTGCTGGATGCCAGTTCTGGTAGTGCTAAGCTGCTGGGTAAAACTGTTGATGCTAATGATATGACGACGCGCATGAAGATTGGTTACATGTCGCAGTCGTTTTCTTTGTATGAAGAATTGACGGTGCGGCAAAATCTTGTGCTCTCTGCCAAGCTGTATGAAATGGATACAAATCAAATTGAATCGGCAATACAGGAATCGTTGCAGCAGTTTGATTTACAGGAATTTGCTGATACGCAACCGAGTGAATTGCCTTTAGGCATTCGTCAACGTTTGCAACTGGCTGCTGCCTGTTTGCATCATCCACAAGTTCTGATACTGGATGAGCCTACATCTGGTGTGGATCCTGTGGCCAGAGATATGTTCTGGCATCATCTACTGGATTTATCACGCCAGAATCGCACCACAATTTTTGTATCTACCCACTTTATGAATGAAGCGCAACGCTGTGACCGCATATCGTTTATGCATCAGGGGCGGGTGCTGGCAATTGGTACGCCACATGAGTTGTGTGCCAATAAACAAACAGATGATCTGGAAACTGCTTTTATTGATTATTTACAGGAAGCGGTAGACAAAACAAAGAATAGCGTTCCTAAGGTAGATGCAGAAAAGAAGGAACAGCAGCAAACTGCAATGGCGCCAGCTGTGGCTGGGAAGGCTATGAATGCGGACAGTGTTTCTTACTGGTTTCGGACGGTATGGACGTTTGCAGTACGTGAAGGCAAAGAGCTGATGCGAGACAAAATTCGTCTATTTTTTGCCTTGTTTGGACCGGTGGTGCTGATGATGATGGCAGCATGGTCTGTATCCTTTGATGTGGAACATGTGAAATTTGCGGTAATGGACCGTGACCAGACGGTGGAAAGCCGTGCTTTAGTCGAATATTTCCGTGGTTCGCGTTATTTTACTTTTACCGGCACGCTGCACAGTGCAAATGAAATTGATGAAACATTGAAGGTATCTAAGGCACGTCTGGTTATTGATATACCGCCACATTTTGGCCGTGACTTACTGCGCGGAGATAAGCCGGAAGTTGGTTTTTATGTTGATGGCACGATGCCGTTTATGGCAGAAAACATTAAAAGCTTTATTCTCATGATCCTGGAACGCTATGCAGCGGCGGAATGGGCACAGACGGGTTTACCTATTTCGCTTAAACCGGCAGCACAGGTTGCGCCTCGTTATGTTTATAATCAGGATTTTAAAAGCATTTTTGCAATTACACCCGGTATGATTATGATGGCGATGATGCTAATACCGGTGATGATGACGGCGCTGGGTGTGGTGCGGGAGCGAGAAATTGGTTCGATTACCAATTTATACACTTCGCCGGCTTCGGTACGGCAGTTTCTGATTGGCAAGCAGATTCCCTATGTAGTGGTTTCTTTTATTAGCTATTTGATTCTAGTGTGGCTGGCGGTGGTGGTGCTTGGTGTACCAGTACGTGGCAGTTTTTTAGCCATGAGTGTGGGAGCGCTGGCGCTGATTTGTGCAGCCACAGCTTTTGGTTTGCTTATTTCTAGCTTTGTGAAGTCTCAGGTGGCGGCAATTTTTGGTTCGGCCATTCTGTCGTTGATTCCGGCGCTTAATTTCTCTGGCTTGCTCTATCCGTTGTCTACGCTCACCGGTATTAATTACTGGCTGGGCTGGAGTTTCCCCACGGCATGGTATCAGCTAATTAGTCTTGGTGGTTTTACTAAAGGATTGGGTTTTCTGGATTTCATTAACTACTATCTTGTTTTGCTGGCATTTTGTCTGGCGTATGTGTTTCTGGCCGGCTGCTTGTTGAAAAAGCAGGAGGTGTAGATGCTGCAATGGTTTAAAAATGTCTGGGTACTGAGTGTCAAGGAGCTGAAAAGTCTGCTAAGCGATGTGGTGCTGATTGCGTTGATGGTGGTGGTGCTGTCCGTGGCTATTTATACAGTTGCTACCAGTATTTCTACTGAGGTGCGCCATGCTTCTGTAGCGGTGATGGATGCAGATCACAGTGTGTTATCGTACCGGATTCGGGATGCGCTGCTGGAACCTTATTTTAAGCCGCCGGTAGAAGTAAGACGCGAAGATATTGATGCGGCAATGGATAAAGGCGACTATGTTTTTGTTCTCGATATTCCGGCTAATTTTGAGCGTGATGTGGTGGCTGGCAGATCGCCTACTATTCAGGTTCTGGCTGATGCAACGTCGGTAACTCAGGCTGGTATTGGCTTTAATTATTTAAGTCAGATTATTGATGCGCAAACGCGTTCTTTTTTACGGCAACAGTCGGCCGCTACTTTTTCACCGGTCACACCAGTGATGAATGTCCAATTTAATCCCAATGGCGAATCGGCGTGGTTTATTGCAACAATGAATGTGGTATCGAACTTAACTTTGTTGGCAATTATTCTGGTAGGGGCAGCGGTTATTCGTGAGCGCGAACACGGCACGATTGAGCAGTTATTGGTGATGCCGGTACGTCCTAGTGAAATTGTTATGGCGAAGATTTTTGCTAATGGTGCTGTGATTTCGGTGGCTTCGCTGTTGTCGCTGTGGCTGGTGATTGAAGGATGGCTGCATATTCCGATTAACGGCTCGGTGTCGTTGTTTAGTCTGGGTATGTTTATTTATCTATTTTCGGTGGCTTCACTGGGTATTTGGTTTGCCACGCTGGCGCCGACGATGCCGCAATTTGGCTTGCTGTGTTTGCCGATATATGTGGTGATGCGGTTGCTTTCTGGTTCGGAATCACCTTTGGAAAGTATGCCGGCTTTTTTTCAGTATATAACGTGGTTGTCGCCTGAAACACAATTTACTCAGTTTAGTCAGGATGTGTTGTTTCGCAATGCTGGGCTGATGACCGTATGGCCGAAAATTATGATGATGTCCATTATGGGCGTGCTGTTTCTGGCCTTGGCACTGTCACGTTTTCGCGGCATGCTGGCGCAGCATTCTTAATGTAGATGTCGTAGATTCAGGACAAATGGAAATGAATAAAACGTGGTTGGCAGTAGTACTCGCTTTGGGTTTACTGGCAGGCTGTAGCCGTACCGATATAAAGGTGAGGTCTACAGTGGGTATTCCGCAACAGTTTGAGCAGAATGCTGCAGCACGGGGAACAGCAGATATCAGCCGCTGGTGGCAGAGCTGGCCTGATCCGGTATTAAACGACCTGATAGAAATCGGTTTGAAAGACAATCGTAATCTGGCTAGCATGAAAGACAATATGCTTGCAGCGCGAGCCAGTGCAGCCATGGCTGAAGCGGATTTGCGCCCACAAGCTGGAGTAGAAAGTAGTGGCGGCCTGCATCGATATAATGGTGACAATACTCTGAAAGATCTGAATTTGCCTTTGATTGGCAATACTCGTGATTATTTGCAGGCTGCAGGATCGCCTCTGGGTGCCAATCGCTCTCGTTTGCATGGCAATAGTGTGCAGGCAGGTTTCACCACCAGTTGGGAACCTGACGTGTTTGGACAGAAACGCAGTGACGCTGATGAAATGCGATATCTAAGCCTAAGCGCGACTGAGCGTTGGCATGGTGCGCAAATGATGCTTAGCAGTGAGATTGCAGAGAATTATCTGAAAATGCGAGCCATGCAGCAGCGGGCAAAAATAGGCGAACACAGTGTGGCGACGCTGAAACAGTTGCAGCGCTATACACAAGGTCGTTTCCGTGCTGGGCAGGCGACGGCTTATGATGTGAGAGAAGTGGCCGCCAAGTTGTCTTCGATGCAGGCGCAGATTGCTACTTATCAGGCTCAGACTGAAGTGTATCAGCGCAATATAGCGGTTTTAACAGGTCAGGAACCGCAAGGTTTTGTCATTGCAGCTGCACCAGTGGATATTTTGCAGCAACTTCCCGCTGCGCCGGCCGGACAACTGCCTCTAGACGTGATTACACGTCGACCAGATATTCGCACTCAGGAAAATATGGTGAAAGCAATGAGTGCTGGTCTAGCCAGTGCTAAAGCTGATAGGTTGCCACGCTTCAGCCTGAATTTTTTATGGCAGACAGGACAAATACATTTAAATAGTAATACTTCATATTTAAAAAATACAGGCGGGTTATTAGACGCCAGTATGACGATTCCGGTATTTACTGCCGGACGGATTAAACACAATATCGAAAGAGCAGACGCTCAGCTACAGGCTGCAATTGCTGAATATGATCATCTAATTCTTCAAGCTTTAGCTGAAGTGGATAATGCCTATCAGATGCAGTTTAGTCTGTATCAGCAGACGAAGTTGATACATCAGGCACAAACTCAGGCAACCAGTCAGGCTGGCGCCGCTGAAAAGTTGTTTCGCTTTGGCGATATGACGCTCGATCGCAGTTTGCGTGCACGCCTGAATGCCGAGAATATTGCTGACAAGCAAGTGCAGGTAAGGCTGGAAGAGGCACGTAATCTAGTGAATTTATATAAGGCACTGGGAGGAGGCTGGCAAAGCAGTGAGGAGGAATGAGCATTGTGCTGAAATGCAAATGCTGTATATTCGAAATTAAGTGTTGAAGATGTCGCACTATTAGTTTACTCGCTAATGCGACGTATGATTTCTGTAAGAATCTTGTTTAATATCTATATTTTCTGCTTCGGGAGCCATGCATGCAGCTATGTTTTAATCGATCACTGATGCGACAAGTGCTGATGTTGATGGCATTATTCGGGCTGGCAGCTTGTTCTACTCTGCGTTATCAGCCTGTAGCTGTAATAGATGATGTTAGTAAGAATCCAGACGGCTATCGTTTGCAACGCGCTCTACTTAATAATAAAGCGGATAAGAAAGATGATGTAATCGGAATTGTCATGCTGTCCGGTGGGGGGACTCGTGCGGCTGCTTTCGGCTATGGCGTGCTTGAATCGCTGAAAAAACAACAGGTCAAAATAGATGGCCGGCCTAAAAGCCTCTTGGATACGGTAGATGTGGTGTATGGGATTTCCGGTGGTTCTATCCTGGCTACTTATTTCGGGCTGCATGGATCGGAAACCATTCCAAAATTCGAGCAGAATTTTCTCAATTTGAATTTACAGAAAATGCTTATTGGACAGTTATTCTCGATGGCAAACTGGTCAAGGCTGGGTTCACCAGAATTTGGCCGTGGAGATTTATTGCAGGAGCAGCTGGATTTACACTTATATCACGGGGCAACTTATGCTGATTTAAATAATAAGCGGCAAGGGCCGTTTGTAGTGATTAGTGCTACTGATATGAGTCTGGGCAGCCGTCTGGATTTTACCCAAGAATATTTTGATTTACTTTGTTTGGACCTGACCGATTTGCCGATTGCGCGCGCGGTGGCTGCATCCAGTGCAGTACCGCTCGTCTTTGCTCCGGTAACTTTAAATAATAATGGTGGCAACTGCCACTATCATTTACCGGATAACTTAGTTGATAGTAATAATGTTGATGCTACTGGGACGACTTCATTCCGAGCGCAGACTAGAGCCGTATACCGTGCCAATTTGAAGCAGTATCAAGATAGCCAGAAGCGGCCATATATTCACTTATTGGATGGTGGGCTGACCGATAATCTGGGTTTGCGCAGTCTGCTGGATGCCACGGAGCTTTATAGTAATAAAACTTTATATGACCGGCTTGAGTCGGCGAAGATTCATAAAATCATTATTATTAATGTCAATGCACAAACTCAGCGCAAAAATTCCATAGATAGTAGTGCTAGTGTTCCAGGTACAGCTGAAGTTGTGCGTGCACTTACAAGTATACCGATTGAAAAATATTCAGAAGATACGCAGCATCAGTTTCAAAAATATGTGGATTGGTGGAACGAGAGCCGCAGTGAGGGTACACCACAGGTATATTATGTGAGTGTGAATTTGTTGGATATGCCGCCATCACCGCTGAGGGATAAAGTTATTCATATACCGACAACGTTTTATCTAGCACATAGTGAAGTCAATAATCTGCGTAAGGCGGCCAAACTATTACTGGCTCAATCTTCAGAATATCAGCGTCTGATTAAGGATATTGGGGTAGAACCTGATACTTCGACACCTGAACCATTTACTTTATATGGAGATGATGTTGCTGCTACTCAGTCAGACACAGATGAAGAGTCTGCTACAGATGCAACCGGTACCGATGCAGTTGATAATGTGCAGAATCAAGTAAGTGGTGTGGTCAATTTTATTAATACTGAAGCTGTACCTATATTGCGCTAACAAGGTATTTGCTTAGAAAGATAAGGTTCGGCAGATGTAATAAATGCTGGATTTGATTTTTATTGATTAAAGCCTGAGATTTTTCTCAGGCTTTTGTTTTATCTTGCCACCATACACCAAAAATAAATGCACTTGCTGATGTGCAACCACTGAAAAAGAACAATGAATGATCTGGCTTTATAAAAATAATGTTATTTCTTAATTGTTTATTTGTATTTTATGCATTGATTAAAGCAGATTTTGATAAGAAAAATCGGCAAAACGAAGGTATGAAAAACGAATAAGGGGTTTTGGTTAAATTTATGAATATAATTGAAATGAATTTCTATTTATTAAGCCAAATTTTTTTAATATGCAATTTTTGTTAATTTTAATGGCATTTTTTTTAGTTTAAAATCTTTTTTTGTGGTGAATTGGCTACAGAATCAATCAAAAATAAAGGAGTTGTTAATTAAGATTCCTATTATCATTTCAATATGTTAGAGATTATCAATTGTATTTGAGATGACATTTATATATCTTAATAAATTATTATGCTTTTTAGCTAAATATATTTAGTAAGAAATGAAATATTTTAATGCGAGTAGTAATACATATTTATTGAATATTTCTAATTTAAAACTCAATAAGCATAATTAAAATATAATAATATTTATTTATGAATGAATTTATCTGAACAATCTCTTAACTTTTTGCTTATAAATCAGTGGTTGTGCACTTTTAATTTCGCTTTTTGGAAAGTGTGAAATTGCTATTACATAGTAGTTAAATGTGATTATTTGATTTAATTTTATGCAATAAAAATTAACAAAATACTAAAGTTATCAATTATTTTCATACCTATTGAAATTAAGACAAAAATTAAAAGGACACAAGCGCACACTAGCCTTCGTTCTTTCAGGAGAAGGTAGACATATGTTGAATTGGGTTTTGACTAATATTCAGGAATCGCCGGTTATTCTGCTGTTTCTGTCATTAAGTCTGGGCTACTTACTGGGCAGTATTCGTTTTGGTAAGTTCCAGCTTGGCGGAGTCGCTGGCTCTCTGCTGGTGGCAGTGGTTTTAAGCTTGCTCAATGTACACATTGATTCTGGTCTTAAGGCATTGCTGTTTACTTTATTTATTTATGCTGTGGGTTATGAAAGTGGTCCCCAGTTTTTCCGTTCACTAGGTGTAAAAACCCTGCGTGAAATCTTTTTGGCTTTGTTCATTGCCATTACTGGTTTTATCACAGTGATGATTATGGCACGCCTGTTCCACCTGGATAAAGGTCTGGCTGCTGGCCTTGCTGCCGGTGGTTTAACCCAGTCAGCGATTTTGGGTACTGCTGCCGATGCCTTGACACATATGGGACTGCCTGCTGATCAGTTGCAGCAATTACAGGCTAATGTGGCCATTGGCTATGCGGTGACTTATATCTTTGGTTCATTAGGCGCGATCATTATCTGTATGAACTTGCTGCCGAAAATCATGGGTCGTGATATTCGCGATGATGCGGTAGCTGCTGAAGCTGAACAGCTGAAAGGTGCAATGGCACTGGAAGGTAATCAGGGTATGGCGATTACGCAGATGGTAGGTCGTATCTATGTAGTGGAAAATGACATTCAGAAATCCATTAAAGATATTGAGCTGGACAATCTGGGTATTACCATTGAGCGCATCAAACGTCACGGTAACTTAATTGATTGCACACCGTCTACAGTGCTGAAAAAAGACGACATTATTCTGATTGTAGGCCGCCGTGAAGCAGTGGCTGCTGTTAGCACGTTGTTTGGACGTGAGCTGGATTCTGAACAGGGTCTGGAAGTGATTGTGGATACCAAAGACGTGGTCTTCCGCAACCCTGATTATGCCAACAAAACCATGGCTGAAATCCGTTCCAAAGTGCATTCCAGTGACCACGATTTTGAAATTCAGCATGGTATATATCTTATTGCCCTACATCGCAACGGTGAAAAATTGGATGTAACACCGGATACCGAATTCAAACTCGGTGATGTGATGACCATCTATGGTTCTACCAGTGATATTAATCGTGTTGTTCATATTATTGGTGCGCCAATTACAGTGAACAGTAAAACTGACTGGGCTTATCACGGTCTGGGTGTGGTACTTGGCCTCATTATTGGCTGGGTAGTTGTACGTGTAGGCAATATCCCGATTACGCTTGGTGCAGGTGGCGGTGCGCTGTTGTCTGGTCTGTTTTTCGGCTGGTTACGTGCTCGCAAGCAGACGTTTGGCAATATGCCGGTAGCTGCTTCCCAGTTCATGAAAGATTTCGGTCTGGCTGGATTTGTGTCTGTAGTAGGTTTGCAGTCTGGTTTACAGGCAATTACCACAATTAAAGAACATGGCCTGACCCTGTTTTTGATTGGTGTTGTGGTAACACTAGTTCCGATGATTCTTGCAATTTTCTTTGGTCGCTATGTGCTGCGTTATGACAACGCTGCAATCTTTGCCGGTGCGCTGGCTGGTTCACGTAGTGCCAATCCTGCATTTGGTGAAGTATTGGATAAAGCAGGTAATGCCATTCCGACTACTCCATTTGCCGTTACATATGCATTAGCCAATGTGTTCCTGACACTGTTAGGTCCATTGATTGTGGCTCTTGTTTGATATGTGCTTTTAACTTCTTGAGGAAAATGTTATGACTTCAAAACATGATTTTGAAAAATATGCTAATTTAAGCCCATTTGAATTGAAAAATCATTTGATTGATTTGGCACAGAGCCGCAACGACCGCATGATGCTGAATGCTGGCCGTGGTAACCCCAACTTTCTGGCTACTTTGCCTCGTAATGCATTTTTTGAATTAGGTCTGTTTGCTACTGAAGAGTCTGAAATCTCTTTCTCTTTCTTAGACCAGAATATCGGCGGAATGCCATTTAAAGACGATTTGATGGCTCGCTTCGACGATTTTATTCGTCGCAACCGCCACAAACCTGGTGTGGACTTCCTGAGTAAAGCCATGTCTTACGTGCGTGACCAGCTTGGCTACAATCAGCATCAGTTCTTGCTGGAAATGACTGAAGGCATTCTGGGCTGCAACTATCCCGTACCAGACCGCATGCTGCGTTTGTCTGAAGAAATCGTTAAAACCTACGTTCTTGAAGAAATGGGTGCCAAAACACTGGCTAACGATGATATCGACTTATTTGCCACTGAAGGTGGTACCGCCGCTATGGCCTATATTTTCAGCTCGCTGAAACAGAATGGTCTGATTCGTAAAGGTGACAAAATTGCTCTGGGTGCCCCAATTTTCACGCCTTATCTGGAAATTCCAGAACTGAATGATTACGAACTGGAAGAAGTATTAATCAATGCTGATCCGAAACTGGACTGGCAGTATCCTGAAAGCGAACTGCGTAAACTAGAAGATCCTTCTATCAAAGCATTCTATCTGGTTAATCCGTCCAACCCACCTTCAGTGAAAATGGATGACCGCAGTCTCCAGATTATCGCGGACATCGTGAAAAAACGTCCTGATTTGATTATCTTGACTGATGACGTTTACGGTACTTTTGCTGAGAACTTTGAGTCTCTGTTTACCATGTGTCCGTACAACACCATTCTGGTTTACTCTTTCTCCAAATACTTTGGTGCAACCGGTTGGCGTCTGGGCGTAATTGCTATGGCCAAAGAAAATGTACTAGATAAGAAAATTGCAGAACTGCCGGAAGAAGAACGCAAAATTCTGCATGAACGTTACTTGTCTATTACACCGGAACCAGAAAAACTGAAACTGATTGACCGTATGGTAGCTGATAGCCGTGCTGTAGCGCTGAACCACACTGCTGGTCTGTCTACTCCGCAGCAGGTACAGATGGTACTGTTCTCTCTGGCCGAAATGATGGATACCAAGAAACAGTATAAAGACGCATTGATGGCTCTGATTCGCAATCGCAGCGCCGCTATGTACAAACAGCTGGGTATCAAACACGAGTTCAACGAAAACAGCGTAGATTACTATACTCTGGTGGATATGGAAGATACTGCCCGTCAGTTGTATGGTAACGAGTTTGCTGAATGGGTAGTTAAAACCAAAAACCCAAATGAACTGCTGTTCAGAATTGCAGATGAATCCGGCGTAGTATTGTTACCTGGTAAAGGCTTTGCGGTACGTCACCCGTCTGGTCGTGTATCTCTGGCCAACCTGAACGAATACCAGTACAAAGCCATCGGTGCTTCACTGCATAAACTGGCTTGCGAGTATTACGAAGAATTTAAAGCCAGCAAATAATTAATTTTGTTTGAGCTTTAAATCAGCGCCGTACTTTAGAAAGTACGGCGCTATTATGTTCGCCTTTATCATGCACAGCTTTTGTTTTAGCTAGTATATTAGTATAGTTTAGTATAATTATTTAGCTGATTTATATTTTATATGGAGGAGAACAGAATGCGAATACATATTATTGTGCACGAAAATTTTGAGCAACCGGCAGTATGCCTCGAATGGGCGCAAAGTAGGGGGCATACAATTTCGTTATCTGCTATTTATCAGGGAGATAAAGTGCCAACATCTGCCGATGGCATTGATATGCTCATTATCATGGGTGGCCCTCAGTCACCACTAACTACAATACAGGATTGTGCCTATTTTGACAGTGCTGCTGAGCAGCACCTTATCCGCCAAGCCATTGATAATGGTAAAGCAGTACTGGGAATTTGTTTGGGAGCACAATTAATCGGACAGGCGCTGGGCGGTATGGTAGAAAGCAGCCCAAATAAGGAAATCGGTAACTTTCCGATTCAGCTTACAGCGGCAGGTCTAGCCGATGAGATGATAGAACATTTTGGTCAGGAATTGACTGTGGGCCACTGGCATGGAGATATGCCTGGACTACCCCCACAGGCACAGATTTTAGCTTATAGTACTGGTTGTCCACGCCAGATTATCCGGTTTGCGCCAATAGCATACGGATTTCAGTGTCATCTTGAATTCAACCGCGCAGCAATTGAATCATTAATTCCCCATTCAAAGGCTGATTTGCAGCATGCCGGACAGTATCCGTATATACAGCCTGCATCTGAAATTTTGGACTATGATTACGTACCCATGAATCAGAAACTGTATGTTTTTCTGGATAAATTATTGCATAGATATCAGACACAAAAGCATTAATACACAGCAAAATGCTTAAACCAGCTCTAAGCCTTGTTGGTAAAAAAACGGTTGATTGCGTTTTGAGCCTGTTCTTTCAAAGCTGGTGTGAGAGCAGTTTGTAGTTGTTTGCATACCATAGCAATAACGGCAATATCGTCGGTGAAACCAAGTGGCCCTAGAAAGTCTGGTATGAGGTCTATTGGACTCAGAAAGTAAAGTAAGGCACCAAGAATCAACATTTTACTGCGTAAAGGCGTATGTGGAGATTTAAGTAGCAGAAATAAAGAGTACAGCTGTATAACCACCGGTTTGCCCAAACGCAAAGCATTTCTGGACAGTTTGGCAAAAAAGCTCTGCTCATTAACCCATCCATGCAGATTGACCACACTTTTGGAAAAAAACTTCATAGCAATGTGTTTTCTAAATAAACGATTTATTTTAAATTTGACGGTGACAAAACCACTTTTACTCGTGCTTGATGGCGTTGCTGGTAAAAACGGACATCAAACCACCAAAAAGCCGATTTTTTTACCGACCAGAATTGTTGTGGCAGCCAGACGCCATTAAGAAGATAAGCACAAAACTGGCCAATCCATGGCTGATGCCCTACCCATATCTGAGTGGATGCAGGGGGCTGCTGTTGCAGAAACGTGGCTAGATCAAGCGGGTGGCAGTCCGGATTGAATAATCTGTTTACTGTAAACGGCTGCTTCATATAACGAGCAGTTTGCTGAGACCTGACAGCTTCTGAACAGTAAATTTGACGATTATCCGGCAGATGCTGACGCAGCCATTGCGCGCTCAGCTTTGCTTGCAGTTGGCCTTTAATAGTGAGTTTGCGTGCCATATCCTCCCAGTTATCCTCAGCTTCGGCATGGCGCCATAAAATTAAGTCCATTTCTTACTCCTTTGGATTATGGTGTCAGAGTGCAGTGTACTGTTATGCTTATGTTACAATTGTTTGGTTTCCATTCTCAGTTTGATAGTAGAGCTAACCAGATGGTCTGGCAATGTCACTCGGGCTATCTTTGTATTTTTTAATCAAGCATTAACATTGGAAGACTAAACTGGCGTGAATCGATTTTCTGTAGAAGGTAAACTGCGGCAGAATCAATGCTGGCGGCTGGCGGACCGTCTGCAAGTTTATATGCAGTTAATGCGTATAGACCGTCCTATCGGCACATTATTGCTGCTCTGGCCCACGTGGTGGGCACTGTGGATTGCAGGTGATGGCCATCCAGACTGGCTAACGGTATTGGTATTTACTATTGGTACTTTTTTAATGCGCAGTGCAGGATGTGTGATCAACGATTATGCCGACCGCGACTTTGATGGTGCGGTAGACCGTACCAATCAACGCCCGTTTGCTTTGAAAAAAGTGAGCAAAAAAGAAGCGCTTTTGCTTACGCTGGTGCTGTGTATTTTGGCTGCACTGTGTCTGTTGCCACTTAATCGGCTTACTTGGTTGATGAGTATACCGGCTTTGTTTTTGGCCATGACTTATCCCTTTACCAAGCGCTTTTTTCCGCTGCCTCAACTATATCTTGGCCTCGCATTTTCTTTCGGTATTCCAATGGCTTTTGCAGCAGTGAGCAATCAGGTACCCATGATTGCATGGGTATTACTCGCAGCCAATACATTATGGACTCTGGCCTACGATACCATTTACGCGATGGCAGATAAGGAGGACGACCTGAAAATTGGCATCCGTACTTCTGCTATCACTTTCGGGCAGCATGATATCACTGCAGTGATGTTGTGCCATCTTGGCTTTGATATATTCATGATTATTACTGGCGGGATGATTCAGGCCAGTATATGGTACTGGCTTGCTTTGCCGCTGGTGCTGGTTTTACAGTATATACAGTGGCGGAATATTCGCACACGAGACCGCAAAATATGCTTTGCTATGTTTTTACGTAACAACCGTATCGGACTTATCTGGTTTGTAGGGCTATTGCTGCATTATTGGCTAGGCCATCCTTAATACATAACCGTCTATGCGATTAGAAGATAATATAATTGGGTAATTGATTAATAGTAATGGAAGAAATTGCATATCCTGTAGCTCAAGGGTTTAAGACCCGCTGCAATGAGCAATTTGATAGGAATAGAAAATGAGCATGAGTTTAATTGGGGATATATTACCGGTTTCACACGTGGTTCTCGATTTAAATGTTAGCAGTAAAAAAAGATTGTTTGAGGAAGCCGGAAAACTATTATCCGAGCAGGCCGGTCTTTCACAAGAAGATGTATTTAACTGCCTGTTTGCACGTGAAAAACTGGGTTCTACAGCTTTAGGCAAAGGCGTTGCTATTCCCCATGGTCGAACTGGTACCGTAAAAGATACTGTAGGCGCGTTTTTCCGGCTGCAAACCCCCATTGCCTTTGATGCACCGGATGAGCAACCTGTAAACATGGTGTTTGTGCTATTAGTGCCGGAAAATGCTTCCACTAAACATCTGAATGTATTATCAGAGCTGGCAGGAAAATTTTCCCAGAAATCAGTTCGCAATGCACTTTTGTCTGCTACCAGTGCTGAAAGTGTGCGCGATATACTTGTTGCCGAAGAGCTATAAGGACAGACTTTTATGCCCAGTATATCGGTACGGCGTTTGTATCATGATAACCAGACTAAGCTTAAATTGGCGTGGTCTGCCGGCACCGCTGGCGCTGATAACCGCATCAGTATCGATGCTGATAAACCGGTATTGGCTCTTGTCGGCCATTTGAACTTTATCCATCCCAATCAGATACAGGTAATCGGTATTGCCGAAGTTGAGTATTTGAATAAGATTGAGGCCGGAGAAATCAAAACTACCCTCAATGAATTATTCGACCTTACCATGTCTTTGATCATTGTGGCTAATGATTTACCAGTGCCTTATATGTTGCGTGATTATTGTCATACGCATAATGTGCCACTGTTAACATCGAAAACAGAAAGTCCCTTCCTGATGGATGTGCTGCGCATCTATCTGCAACGGGTACTGGCTGCCTCAACTGTTAAATACGGTGTTTTTTTAGATGTATTTGAAATCGGCGTACTTATTACCGGCCAGTCTGGACTAGGAAAAAGCGAGCTGGCACTGGAGTTGATATCCCGTGGCCATGGTCTGGTCGCAGATGATGCCGTAGAGCTGTACCGCATTGGGCCGGAAACACTGGAAGGGCGTTGTCCTGCCATGCTGAAGGATTTTTTGGAAGTGCGTGGGCTAGGCGTGCTCAATATCCGTGCCATTTTCGGTGAAACCGCCGTGCGCCCGAAAAAACAGCTACAGCTCATCATCAATCTTGCACTTGCCGATGATAGCCACATGCAACGAATGGACCGTCTGAGTATCAAAAGTGAAACTGAAAGCATTTTGAATGTCTCTATACGTAGTGTAACCCTACCGGTGGCCGTAGGGCGCAATCTAGCCGTTTTGGTGGAAGCTGCAGTAAGTAATTTTATTTTACAAATGAGAGGTAAAGACAGTACCAAGGAATTTTTGGATCGTCATAATTCAATGCTGAAAGAGGATGCGGTGAATCATGAGGATAATATTGATTAGTGGATTATCCGGTTCTGGAAAATCTATTGCTTTGCGTTTGCTGGAAGATGTTGGCTTTGTCTGTGTGGATAATCTACCAGTTAAGCTATTACCCGGTCTGATTGAGCATTATGCCGCTAGCCAAACAGCTCAATTGGGTGTAAGCGTAGATATTCGCTCACGCTTTAATCCAGCAGAAGTGTTAGAGCTAGTAAAAAGATTGCGGCAGCTAGGGCATCAGGTAGATCTGCTGTTTTTAACTTCATCGGTACCTGTTTTGCTGCGTCGTTTTTCAGAAACGCGCCGCAGCCATCCTCTGGCGAAAGAGCACCAGACACTGAATGAAAGTGTCGCTGCCGAACAGCAATATATGTCTACATTACAAAGTTTCGCTTATGTAATTGATACTTCTTTGCTCAACGTACCCCAGTTGCGCCGTCAAATACAGCAATGGTTGAATCTGCCGGTGGCTCCCCTGCGAGTGGTACTAGAATCTTTTGGCTATAAATATGGAGTACCAGCAGGACTGGACTTTGTCTTTGATGTACGGTTTCTTCCCAATCCTTATTACGATTTTGATTTGCGTCCTTTCACCGGACTGGATGAACCAGTAAAGGATTTTTTTGCTCGCCAGCCGGTCATGGCAGAAATGATTGCAGATTTATCCGGTTTTTTATGCCGCTGGTTGCCCGAAATGGAAAAGGAAAGCCGCAGCTATGTTAATATCGGCATTGGTTGTACCGGTGGGCAGCATCGCTCTGTATATATTGTTCAGGCACTCGCACAGCAGCTTAATGCATATTCGGTAATCGTTCGGCATCGGCAGCTGGAATTGAGAAAAAATTCTGAAAAAACGGTATAATAAGTACAGTGAATTATTCAGGCAGCCTGAAATCAGGCTGCCTGTGTGTTTTCTGTGATGGATTTTTAGCAGACAAGGACAGTTTATGGCGATTCAATGGTATCCCGGGCACATGAATAAAGCCAAAAAAGCCATTGCCGAGCGTATTAAAAGTGTGGATATGGTCATTGAGGTACTGGATGCACGTTTACCGGCTTCAAGTGCCAATCCATTGCTGGCCAAGCTAGCTGCCGATAAACCCAAACTGAAAATACTTAATAAACAAGATTTAGCCGATCCAGAGCGTACTGAGCTATGGCTGACCGACTATCGCGCCCAGCCTCATACCAATGTACTGGCACTGGATGCATCAGAAAAACAGGCAGCAAGTAAAATCATTGCAGCGTGCCGATCGCTAGTACCCAATCGCCATGGGTTAGACCGTCCGTTAAGAGTGCTTATTTGTGGTATTCCTAACGTAGGCAAATCCACATTGATTAATGGCATGCTGGGTAAGCGCAGTGCCAAAACCGGCAATGAACCAGGTATCACCAAGGCAGAGCAGCGGCTAATATTGGCAGATGATTTCTGGTTGTATGATACCCCCGGTATGCTGTGGCCTAAAATCATTGTCGAAGAAGCCGGTTATAATTTGGCCGCTAGTGGAGCAGTGGGACGCAACGCACTAGATGAGGAAACAGTGGCACTTGAATTACTGGATTATCTGCGCCGCCATTACCTTTCTTTACTGCAACTGAGATATCAGGCAGATTTGAGTGAAAGCCCGCACTGGCGTGATGATAATTGGCTAGAATGGATTGGTAAAAAACGCGGGGCCTTATTAAGCGGTGGCCGCATTGATTACCAGAAAGCAGCTGAGCGTGTGCTCACCGATTTTCGCGATGGACTGATAGGCCGAATTACATTGGAAACCCCAAACCAATGGGCAGTGTGGCTGAAAAAAGGACAAATGCAGGAAGCTCAGCTAAAAGCCGAGCGCGCAGCCAAAAAAGCTGCACGGAAAAGTTGATTTCTTTTCTAGATCTTATCATGCCTGCACTGACAGCGTAGGAACTCATGGCTATGAATCATACAGTCTCTATCGAAGCTTTGATTGAAGCTGCTTTACTCACCCAAAGTGAGGCACTGAGCGAGAAGCAATTGTGCTCACTCAGGGAGCCGCCATTATCTGCAGATGAACTGACTAGTGTATTGTCTCATTTGCAGGAGTATTGGCATGAACGCGCATTGAATTTGGTGCATAGTGCCGAAGGTTGGCGGTTTCAGGTCACACCGGTAGCTTATCCGTTGCTGGCCAGTCTGGATGTGCAACGCACACCGCGCTATTCACGTGCAGTATTGGAAACACTAGCAATAATTGCCTATCAGCAGCCGGTTACACGTGGTGATATAGAAGCAATACGTGGCGTGGCTGTTTCCAGTAATGTGTTACAAACACTGCAGGATCGTGGCTGGATAGAGATTATCGGACAACGCGACAGCGTAGGGCGACCCAACTTATGGGCCACAACTGCTACATTTTTAAGTGATTTACAGCTGGAAGATTTAAATCAGCTGCCACCTTTAACCGAATTGGGTGAACTGGTTTTACCTGAATTAAGTGAACCTGCGGAAGTTTCAACAACCGCAGAAGAACCGTCGGATGACGGATCGGGAGTTAAAACATGAGTCAAGCCAACAAAAAATTAACCAAGCGCCAGATACGCGATGGTGTGGCCTCAAAGAGTAATAAAGTCAGCAGTAAAGGCCGGCAAAATAATGAGATTAAAAAGGTTGCATTAGAACATAAAAATGCAACCACCAGAAAAAACACCGCTTTTGAACAGAAAGTGGATAACAAAGCACGTATCCAGCGTGCCAGAAAGCTGGTGCAGCGCACACCCAATCAAGATATATTGCAACGTTCCCGTATACTGAAAGAACAGCGTGTTAACTTGGAAAAAATGGAACCAGTGCGCTTGCAAAAAGCCCTGGCTGCTTCTGGAGTCGGTTCACGGCGTGAAATGGAGCAGTGGATCAGTCAAGGACAGGTGCGAGTAAATGGCAAAGTAGCGCAGTTAGGTGACAGGATCACGCCAGAAGATGAAGTCAGCGTAAGAGGTTCTGCGATTAATATTAAATGGCCAGATCGCCTGCCGCGCATCATGGTGTATTACAAGCAGGAAGGCGAGATTGTCAGCCGTGACGACCCGCAGGGGCGAATTAGTATTTTTGATCGCCTGCCGCAAGCGGCCAGCAGCCGCTGGGTGGCAATTGGTCGTCTGGATATCAACACCTGCGGCTTACTGATACTGACAACTTCCGGTGAATTAGTGAATCGCTTTGCTCATCCGAGTTTTGAAGTTGAGCGTGAATATGCAGTACGAGTATTGGGTGAGCTCAGTGACGAGCAAAAACAAAACCTGCTAAATGGTGTAGAACTTGAAGATGGTATAGCAAAGGCTCAACATCTGTGGGAACAGGGTGGCGAAGGAGCCAATCGATGGTATAACATCATCATCAAAGAAGGGCGTAACCGTGAAGTACGGCGCTTGTTTGAAAGTCAGGGATTAACGGTAAGTCGATTAGTACGCGTACGCTTTGGTCCAATCTCCTTACCTAAACGTTTAAAACGCGGGCAGTATTATGAATTTAATGAATTTGAAGTTGCCGGTATCATGAAATGGGCAGGATTGTATCAATCTGATTATGCAAGAAAAAAATAGATTCTTGGCATAAATTCTGAGCTTATAAGCATCCTATTTTATGTTATATCTGATTTACCCATGCAGGAAATTATTTACATAATTTCCTGCATTGTTTGATTTTTATCAAGAAATTGTGTGATTTTTTATACAAATTAATCAAATGCTTTGTATTATTTTGCTAATCGGCGCAATATATAAGGTATATAAGCTTTTGCATTATTCGTCTGGTTGTCCACATTCAAGAAAATGGAGTCAGAATGATTTCACCGATGCAGGTGCCTGAAATTGAGCACCGTACATTTGAATTGACACATTACGATGGGGTAACACGCACCGTATATTGTACTGATGTAGAAACAGAATTTCCTGATGGGTGTCTGATTACTTCTACTACAGATTTAAAGGGAATAATTACACATGCCAATGAAGTATTCGTGCATATGAGCGGCTGGTCGCGCGAAGAGCTGATGGGTGCTGAACATTATATCCTTCGTCATCCCGACATGCCGAAAGTGGCTTATAAAGATTTATGGGATACCGTGCAAGAGGGTAAGAAATGGCACGGCTATGTTAAAAATCTGCGTAAAGATGGTGGATTTTACTGGGTATATGCAACAATTGTGCCTAATATAAGGGATGGTGTGATTCAGGGATATACCTCAGTGCGGCGAAAACCATCTCGCAGCAAGGTGCTGGAAATGCAAAGTCTGTATGAAGGACTAATGAAAGAAGAACGGGGTAATTCATGACCATTAATTTTCTGATTGCACCAGATTTTCCCCCTGAATTCTATGCTGGCTGGCATTTTCTTAATACCCGTCTGCAACGCCTAATTGATGCTCCAGTGCACCTGTTTATGGCCAGCAATGCTGAAGAAGAGCAGCAGGAAATTGACAAAGACAATGTTGATATTATCTATGCAAATCCATTTAATGCTTCTAAGCTGATTAGAGAGCTGGGTTATTTGCCGGTCGTTCGTCCTGTTAATCGTTTCGATGAAATGGTGATTGCCAGTGCGGCTGACAGTGAAATAAAATCACTTCAAGATGTCAAACCAGGTATGAAGATTTTATGTACCGAAAATTATGATGTCAAATTGATTGCTTTACGTCTACTAGAAGCAGTAGATATTGAAGAAAAAGACCTTACTTGGGTAAAAAGTGAATCATTTTCAGCAGTGGCTCGCGGTTTGATTCAGCACGAAGGTGATATAGGCTTATTTATGTCTTCTGCCTATCACAAGCTGACTTCAATTACACTCAGCCGCCTAAATTTATTGATTGAAAGTAAAATCAATGATTTATATCATATGATTTTGCTACATCCGCGGCATGCAGAGATGCTGGATACTTTACAGAATGCATTTACATCCATGCATGAAACACCGGCAGGAGAAATGCTGCTGGAAGATCTGGGTCTGAATGATGGGTTTGCTGTTTTGAAGACAGAAGAAGTAGAATTATTGATCGACCTAATTGAAACATTACGCGATTAAACCTGCTACAACCATTTTTATTTTATAATTAAATACGCAACTTGTCAGACAACAGGTTGCGTTGTTTTTTGTAAGAGCAATGGTTATACGCGTGAGCAGTCCTGATATACAGACGAAAATATCTTTTCCCAGAATATTACTTGCCCCTATGCAGGGACTCATAGATGCCCCTATGCGCGATTTATTAACTCGTATAGGTGGCTTTGATATTTGTGTCACTGAATTTGTACGGATTACCCATACCATACACGGTAAGTCTATGTGGCTGAAATACATGCCAGAGTTGGCACAGAATAATCAGACTCAAGCCGGCACAGCTGTGGCCGTTCAGTTACTGGGCAGCCATGCGGAAAATATGGCTTTAAATGCATTGAAGGTAGTTAAATTAGGTGCCAACCATATAGATTTGAATTTTGGTTGTCCGGCTCCTACCGTCAATCAACATCAGGGTGGAGCCGTACTTTTGCAGTATCCAGAAAAAATCGAACAAATTGTTGCTACCGTACGTCAAAGTTTACCAGCAGAAATCAAACTGAGTGCAAAAATGCGACTGGGCTATGAACATAAAAATCTGGCACTAGAATGCGCTTACGCAATCGAACAGGGTGGTGCTGGTGAAGTCACCGTGCATGCACGTACAAAAACAGAAGGTTATCGACCACCCGCACACTGGGAATGGATAGGACGCATTCGCGAAGCTTTAAGCATTCCAGTTATTGCCAATGGCGATGTGTTTACTTTAGCCGATTATCATCAGATTCGCGAAATCAGTGGTTGTACAGATGTCATGCTCGGACGCGGTGCTGTTCAATGTCCTGACTTAGCCAGACAGATTGCCGCCACCAATCGGGGGATCAATCTTCCTGCTTTAACATGGACCGAAATTTTGCCATGGATTGAGGATTTTTTTAATGGCTGTTGTCAGCTACGAAATAGCCATGCCAATTATCCGGTGGCGCGTTTAAAACAATGGCTTGGCATGCTCAGACTGCACTATGCAGAAGCCGGAGAGTTATTCATACAATTACGTAAAATAACGACCATTGTCGACATTCAAAAAGAATTAAATCTACACACAGCAGAAAATGGAATTTCGGTATGAACTACAAAATTATCCAGTCAGCCAGTAATACCGAACTCAAGCATCTGTCGCGGTTAATTGCACAATCACATTATCGACGTCAGCACCGGCTTGCTGTGGTGGAGGGAATACACCTGATTCAGACATTTATGCAGGCAGGTCACTCCATCCACACAATGTATGTACCGCAACTTCGTGCAAATGATCCTGAAATAGTTGCCTTAATGAGAGAGCTGCCGGCACAGCAAATTGTACTAGTTGCCGACCATTTGTTAGAGAAAATCAGCGATTTAACTCACTCAAAAGAACCAATTGCCATCTTATCCCTGCCTACGCAGATTGAGGCATCTATAGATAACGATGTAGTTGTGTTAGAACGGGTACAAGATCCAGGAAATGTTGGTACGATTTTACGCAGCGCTCTTGCGGCCGGTGTTAAGCATATTGTGCTTAGTAAAGACAGTACTGACGTTTGGTCTCCAAAAGTCTTACGGGCCGCCATGGGTGCACATGCTTATCTTTCTATACAGACGGTTGCTGATTTGGATATTTGGCGTGCAGATTACGCTCATCCCTTATACGCTACCGCATTAAGCACTGCAGCCAGAAACTTGTACACACTGAATCTGACTCATCCTGTTGGCTGGCTATTTGGTAATGAAGGCAGTGGTTTAAGTGCAAAAATGCTACACAGCGCTACCGAGCATGTAATAATACCAATGATCGGACAAACAGAATCACTTAATGTTGCTATGGCTGCAACTGTCTGTTTATTTGAACAACAGCGTCAGCGACTGACGGCTGGCGGTACACTAAATTAACCAAATTATGTGTCGGGTACATGCAAATCAAAATTGTTCACATTTGAATAAGTCTGTTTACACCGATAAACACCGCGGACAAACAGCCAGTTTGATGTTATCCTGCAACTCTTCCAGAACGTGGATATATAAGACATTTCGAGCATGAATAAACGGATTTTAACCATTATTGCCGCCATCGTGGCTGTCATATTGCTTGTTGTACTCGCTCTACCTTGCTATTTAGGGGTAAAAACGCAGCAAAGCATGGATGAACAACGCGATTTACTGGCTAAAAGCTCTTTTTTGATTATTGATAAACAAAGCTATCAGCGTGGATGGTTTACCTCTACTGAAACCATGCAGATTCGCTTTAAACCAAGCTTTTTTGCTGGTATTCAGCAACAGCTTCCTGATAATGTACGTACCGTGTTACAACAGCCTATTACTGTGGTTAATCATGTACGGCATGGTTTATTTGCCGGCAGCATCCGGCCGGTACGAGCACATGTGGAAACAGAATTGCGCTTTACCCCGCAGGCACAGCAGATTCTGGCTCGTTTTTTCGGGCAGGAAGCTCCGGTTAAACTTGAAAACACCATCAATTTGAGCGGCAGCGGGCAGATGCATGTAGTGATACCTAAATTTAATTATGAAGAATTATCTGGTATTAAAATAAATTGGCAGGGCTTGGATTCTACTATTGATTACGCTGAAGATTTCAATAGTTATGACAGCCATACAGTCAGCCCTGGTCTGGACATGATTCTGTCGACCAAAGGCCGTGCTTCTTATCAGGATTTGCAGTTTACCAGTCATACTGAGCATGGAAAGACATCCTTGGCTCTTGGAAACAGTGACCTTAGCATAAAAGATATTACTTTTATTTGGAATGATACCGCTGACAACAACATCCGTCTGGATCAGCTGGTTAATCTGGTTACTAATCTGCAAATAGGTGCCTTTATCAGTCCGGCCGGCAATAATATGCCCACCAAAATCAATATTCAGAATTTGAAACTTTCTACATCCACCAAAGAGCAGGATCAATGGATTAATAGTCAGGGTAAATTCGGCTTTGAAAGAATGCAGTACGGCAATGATGTCTATGGCCCTCTGGATATTGATGCAGCCGCAGAACATTTGGATGCAGCCAGTCTGGTAGCCATCAATAACAAAATTACTCAGCTATCTACCCAGAACCTGAATAATGATCAGCTACGCGCAGCCATTGTTTCTGCCGTACGAAACGAAGGATTGGGTTTGTTTACGCATGATCCTTTAATCAAACTCAATACGTTTAAACTGCAAATGCCACAGGGATTGATTGATATTCATGGTAATCTTGGTTTTAAAAATCTGCTTGCCTCTGATATGCAGCAACTGAGCACCATGCTGAATAAAACTGAATCCGAAATGGATTTCGCCATACCGCAGGCAATAATGGAAAATTTTGCCATAAGTCAGGCTAGAGCTTTGTTTACTGTTGATGCCAGTGCTGGCGGTGCAGAAGCGCTAGAGGATATTGACCAGACCATACGTCTGATGATTGATAGTGCAATTAAATCCATGCAGGCAAAAGGCTACATTCAGGTGAGCAACGGTATTGTGAAAACCCATCTGAAATTAATCAATGGCAAAGTTTACCTAAACGGCAAAATGTGGAATATAGAGCCGGAGCCAGAAACCGAACCTGATTATGCTGAACTGCCAGCTGCATCTGCAGTAGCCGCTAGTACAAGCCATTAGACTGTTACTTTAGTCATAATCAACAAACCCTCTTTATCTTTTTAGATAAAGAGGGTTTTGAATTAAGATTATTTATAAAAGTACTGATATTTGTAATGCTTCTGAATATTGCACTGTTTTACTGTCCACGTAAAAATAAAGCATCTAAATCTTGCAAGCGCAATTTTACCCATGTCGGACGGCCATGATTGCACTGATTAGCACGTTCAGTCTTTTCCATATCCCGCAGTAATGCATTCATTTCTGGTAAAGTTAATCTACGTCCAGCACGAACTGAACCATGGCAAGCAAGAGTAGAAAGAATTCGATTTTCACGTTCTTTTACTACATCACTGCTGCCAATAGTTATCATATCAGCCAATACTTGCTGAACGAGTTGCTGAATATCACTTTTTATCAACATGGCCGGAACGGAATGCACCACCAGCTGCTGGTTATTCTCAATCTGAATGTCTAAACCATATTCCCGCAGCGTAAGAGAATAGTCCTCTGCTGTAGCCACTTCTTCATTGCTCGCTTGAAAGCGTACTGGAATGAGTAGGGTCTGACTACTCACTTTACCTGTAGCATCGCGTTGTTGTTTCATCTTTTCATAATTCACCCGCTCAGCAGTAGCATGCATGTCTACCAAAATGAGAGCTTCTTCTGCTTGAGCCAGAATATAAATATCCAGTAACTGAGCAATAGCATAGCCCAAAGGTGGAATATCCGTATCATTTATCACTGTCTGCTGCGTTGTTGAAGCTGTTGCTACACCTCGAGCCTGTTCCCACATTACGAGTTCACTATCTGCTTCCGACTCAAAATTGGCTGCTTTAGAATTGTCTGTCGTAGACGGTTCCTGTTTATATAGCTGCGCATAAGTGTTCAGAGCAGCTTGCGATTCTTTTAGACTCAAGTTACGCTGCAGTGGCGTATGGCTGCGCTGATAAGGAGCCGGAGTCTTCTGTAAATTGCTTTTATTTTCAGAAGTAGCAAATAGCTGCTGTACATCAGCCGGTTGCTTTTGCATGATGTCAGCCAGTACGGTGGCTGGTTGCGAAACTGATTCGGTTTGAGCGGCATTTGTTGCTGCCAGACATTTATTCAGAGCATGGAAAATAAGCTGATGTACTGCCTGACTCTGCCGGAAGCGTACTTCCGATTTAGTAGGGTGCACGTTGGCATCTACCTCTGTTGGTGGCAGAGTTAAAAAAAGCACGAATGCCGGTGTGAGCGCCTGATGCAAAACATCGTTATAAGCTTGTTTTACAGCATGTAAGATGATTTTGTCACGTACAAAGCGCTGATTAACAAATATATATTGCTGACTGGATTTTCCCTGCATAAAGGTCGGTTTGCCAATCAGCCCATACACACGCATGGTATTCATGCTTTCGTCCACATTTAGACTGGCAGCCGCAAAATCTGTACCCATAATAGCGGTACAGCGCTCAAACAGCGATTGAGCTGGCAGATTAATAACATCTTTGCCATTATGCTGCAAATCAAAAGCCACATCAGGATGTGCCATCGCCAGACGCTCAACCATAGTGCGGCAATGGGCAAATTCGGTACCTGCAGATTTGAGAAATTGTCGTCTGGCCGGAGTATTGAAAAAGAGCTCCACTGCTTCTACTGTAGTACCAGCCGCATGAGCAGCAGCTTTGATAGGGCTGAGCCGGCCATCTTCTGCGTATATCTGCGTGGCATGGTTGGCATCAGCAGTGCGACTGGTTAAGGTCAGACGGCTTACAGAAGCGATGCTGGCCAGACCTTCACCGCGAAAACCCATGCTCATAACTTTTTCCAAATCTTCCAAACTGCCGATTTTACTCGTGGCATGGCGATGCAGAGCAAGCGGTATATCGGATTCACTCATGCCTTGTCCATCATCTGTCACACACAAACGTTTGATACCACCAGCTTCCAGTTTTATATCAATATGGCTAGCACCAGCATCGAGACTGTTTTCAATAATCTCTTTTAGCGCATTGGCCGGACGTTCAATTACCTCACCGGCAGCTATCTGGTTGATTAAATGATCTGATAACAGATGTATCTGGCTCATATTTTTCCTGTAAATAGTTATTCAGCAGCAGATGAAGAATTATCTGTTTGTGCCTTTGCCCAGCTTATGGCGCATGATTTCAATGATTGCCGGTAGCAGTGAGATAGCAATAATGATTATCAGGGCCAAAGATAGATTCTCTTTGATGAACGGCAGATTGCCAAAAAAATAGCCTGCATATGAAAAGAGCACCACCCAGAGAATAGCACCAATACAGTTATAGCGAAAAAAATGACCGTAATGCATGTGCCCCATACCGGCGACAAAGGGGGCAAAAGTGCGCACAATCGGGACAAAACGAGCAATAATTATGGTCTTTCCACCATGTTTTGCATAAAACTCCTGAGTTTTGTGCAAATAAATCTGCTTAAATATCCGCGACTGTGGATTGGCAAACAGATGTGCACCGAATTTCTGACCCACATAAAAATTAACTGCGTCGCCAATAATAGCTGCCAGCAGTAATAACACTACCATACAATGAATATTCATTTCCCCGACGGCAGCAATACCACCAGCAGCAAACAACAATGAATCACCAGGTAGAAAAGGGGTAACCACCAACCCCGTCTCACAAAATATCAACGCAAACAGAATCACATAAATCCAGACACCATATTGAGAGACAATAAATTGCAGGTGCTGGTCAATATGTAAAATAAAATCAATCAGAGCAGAGATAATATGCATATGCTAAGGCGGCAAAATAAAAGGGAGTATTTTAACGCAAAGCTTTCCGCGAAAGCAGGAATATGCATGTTAAAATCAAAATCATGACAACCAGCCTCTAAATTGAGGCTGATACACATTAATTTAATCTACAGAATAAACTATGAGCCAATATGTGTACTCCATGCTGCGCGTAAGTAAAACCGTGCCGCCACAGAAACAAATTATCAAAGACATTTCCTTGTCGTTTTTTCCGAGCGCCAAAATTGGCCTGCTGGGTCTGAACGGTGCAGGTAAATCCACTGTACTGAAAATCATGGCCGGTGTAGATACCGAATTTGAAGGCGAAGCCATTCCAATGAGTGGCATTAAAATCGGCTATTTACCACAAGAACCCCAACTGGACGTTAATAAAACAGTGAGGGAAGAAGTTGAATCCGGATTGGGCGATGTGGCTACCGCGCAAAAGAAACTGGAAGAAGTTTATGCTGCCTACGCCGAACCGGATGCAGATTTTGATGCGCTGGCTGAGGAACAGGCTCGTTTGGAGGCCATCATTTCAGCAGGAGCCGGAGACAATATAGAGCATCAGCTGGAAATTGCTGCAGACGCCTTACGGCTGCCGGAATGGGATGCCCTTATCGGCAATCTCTCTGGCGGTGAAAAACGCCGTGTGGCTTTGTGCAAACTACTATTGAGCAAACCAGACATGCTTTTACTGGACGAACCTACCAACCATCTGGACGCCGAATCGGTAGAATGGCTGGAACAATTTCTGGTTCGTTTTCCTGGTACTGTAGTAGCTGTAACGCACGACCGTTATTTTTTGGACAATGCTGCTGAATGGATTCTGGAATTAGACCGCGGTCACGGCATTCCATGGAAAGGTAACTACAGCTCATGGCTGGAACAAAAAGAAGCCAGACTGGAACACGAAGCCAAAGCCGAAGCAGCGCGAATAAAAGCTATGAAACATGAGCTTGAATGGGTGCGACAAAACGCCCGTGGGCGTCAGGCCAAGTCCAAAGCTCGATTGGCACGTTTCGAAGAAATGAGTAACTACGAATATCAAAAACGCAATGAAACGCAGGAAATCTTTATTCCTGTAGCAGAGCGTCTGGGAAATGAAGTTATCGAATTCGAACACGTCAGCAAAAGTTTTGGCGACAAATTACTAATTGATGATTTGAGTTTTAAAATCCCGCCGGGAGCCATTGTCGGCATCATTGGACCGAATGGAGCTGGTAAGTCCACTTTATTCAAAATGATTACCGGACAGGAACAACCAGATCAGGGACAAGTGAAGATTGGTCAGACTGTTAAACTTTCTGTTGTAGATCAGAGCCGGCATGGCCTGCATGAAGATAAAACCGTTTTTGACGAAATTGCCGAAGGCAGGGATATTTTACAGGTAGGACAGTTTGAAATACCGGCACGAGCCTATCTAGGAAGGTTTAACTTTAAAGGGAGTGACCAGAGCAAAATCGTCGGCAAACTCTCCGGCGGTGAGCGCGGACGGCTGCATCTGGCCAAAACTCTAATTTCTGGCGGCAATGTGCTTTTGCTGGATGAACCCTCCAATGATTTGGATGTAGAAACCCTGCGCGCGCTCGAAGATGCTTTATTAGAATTTGCTGGCTGTGTACTAGTGGTATCCCACGATCGTTGGTTCCTCGACCGTATTGCCACCCATATATTAGCGGCAGAAGGCGATTCGAAATGGGTCTTCTTCGATGGTAATTATCAAGAATATGAAGCAGATAAAAAACGCCGTCTGGGTGAGGAGGGGGCCAAACCCAAACGTATCCGTTATAAACCGGTTACCCGCTAATTAGCTTTGGCCGGTTCAGCGATCGCAATAAATCTATCCTGGCCGGCCTTTAGTTTATAGGCATATTAAATCCATTTATGCCTTTACCCAAAATCACATCAATGATTAATCAGCACAAAAGCACTTGAAAAACGCTGGTTCAGCACCATTTTCTCATCCAATTTTATAGCATATTTACAGGAAAGATTGAGGCATTACATGGCTGAAGTTTATGATTCTTCTCCGGTGCAGCCAACAACTATGGCAATGTTGCCCCTACGCGACGTTGTTGTTTACCCGCACATGGTACTGCCCCTTTTTGTCGGGCGCGAAAAATCCATAGCAGCGCTGGATGCAGCTGTGGAGCATGACGAGCCCGTATTCTTACTGGCACAGAAAAATGCCGATACAGATGAACCACATGCAGAAGATATGTATGCAATGGGTACTGTAGCCAACATTCTGCAAGTACTCAAACTACCAGATGGCACAGTTAAAGTGCTGGTAGAAGGTCTGTATCGTGCACAAGTACAGTATATTGATGAAAGCGGCCCTTACGCCGAAGCGCACATAGAAAAATGTGCCGACATTAATACCGATTCTCATGATGATGAAGCATTACGCCGTACATTGCTTTCCCAGTTTGACCAACTGGCAAAGTTAAACAAAAAAATTCCTGCTGAGGTAGTGACTACCATTCATGGGATTGAAGACTTAAGTAGACTTGCTGATACTATTGCCGCCCATTTGCAACTTAAACTAGATCAGCGTCAGCAAATATTGTCTATGATAAATGTTACAGCAAGACTGGAACATTTATTGCATTTGCTTGAATCAGAACTGGACATCCTTCAGGTAGAAAAACGTATTCGAGGCCGCGTCAAGCGGCAGATGGAAAAATCTCAGCGGGAATACTATTTGAATGAACAGGTAAAAGCCATTCAGAAAGAGCTGGGTGAAGAAGATGATGATCTGGTTAATCTGGAAACTCAAATTCGTGACGCTGGCATGAGCAAAGAAGCTGAAGAAAAATGTCTTTCTGAATTCAAAAAATTACGCATGATGCCACCAATGTCAGCAGAGTCTACCGTAGTTCGCAACTACATTGACACTCTGCTAGAGCTTCCGTGGAAGAAAAAATCTAAAGTAAGCAAGGACATTGCCAAAGCAGACCTAATTCTGAATGCAGATCACTACGGATTAGAAAAGGTCAAAGAGCGTATTCTGGAATACCTTGCCGTACAGAAACGCATGAATCAGCTTAAAGGTCCTATTTTGTGTCTCGTAGGACCACCGGGTGTAGGTAAAACCTCACTGGGCGAATCCATAGCTAAGGCTACAGGACGAAAATATGTACGCATGGCATTAGGCGGTGTGCACGATGAAAGTGAAATCCGTGGCCACCGGCGCACTTATATTGGTTCCATGCCTGGTAAAATTCTGCAAAACATGGCCAAAGCCGGAGTGAAAAACCCACTGTTTTTGTTGGATGAAATTGATAAATTAGGTAATGATTTTCGTGGTGATCCAGCCAGTGCTTTACTGGAAGTGCTGGATCCTGAACAAAACCATTCATTTTCTGACCACTATGCAGAAGTAGAATTTGATTTGTCGGATGTAATGTTTATTGCCACATCCAACAGTCTTAACATCCCTTCTCCTTTGCTTGATCGCATGGAAATTATTCGTCTTTCTGGCTATACCGAAGACGAAAAAATCAATATTGCCATGAAATATTTAGTGGCTAAGCAAATCAAACAAAACGGTGTACGAGAAGGCGAAATCAGTATCGAAGAATCTGCAGTACGCGATATTATCCGCTATTACACTCGTGAAGCCGGTGTTCGCTCTTTAGATCGAGAAATAGCCAAAATTTGCCGTAAAGTAGTGATGAAACAGGCTGTTGCAGAAGAAAAACTTAGTGCCGGTAAAGCTAAAAAAACCAAAACCAAGCCTGAAGCAATCGTAATCAATGCTGATAATTTGCATGATTATCTGGGTGTTCGCCGCTTTGATTATGGCGTTGCAGAAAATGAAAACCGTGTTGGTCAGGTCACCGGGCTAGCTTGGACTGAAGTCGGTGGTGAGCTTTTAACCATTGAGGCAAGCAAATTTCGTGGTAAAGGCAATATTTTGCGCACCGGTAAGCTTGGTGATGTTATGCAAGAATCTGCTAGTGCTGCATGGAGCGTGGTACGTTCCCGGGCTGAAAGCTTAGGCATTGAACCTGATTTTTATGAGAAAAATGATATTCATGTTCATGTACCCGAAGGAGCGACACCTAAAGATGGACCCAGTGCTGGCAGCGCCATCACACTGGCTTTGGTTTCTGCGTTTACCGGTATTCCGGTACGTGCAGATGTGGCAATGACTGGTGAAATCACTTTGCGCGGCGAAATATTGCCTATTGGCGGTCTTAAAGAAAAGCTGTTGGCTGCATTACGAGGTGGTATCAAACATGTGTTGATTCCAAAAGACAATGTCAAAGATTTGGAAGAAATTCCTGCCAACATCTGCGAAAAACTCACTATTCACCCGGTACAGTGGATTGATGAAGTGCTCAATCTCGGTCTGGCTTATCCGCCTACTCCATGGACAAGCGTGCCTGAAGAGGGAGTAATAGCTAAATCTGCGGCCAAGTCAACTACTAAAACCGTAAAACATTGATATGCAGCCATTCACCAACACTAATTGGTGAATGGCTTTGTTTTTGGCATGATTTAACCTTATGCAGCGGTGACGATGCTTGACATAAAGAATTTGGGCTTGTTATAAAGTAATCGTAATGTATTGTTCAGGTTCCACTGCACATATGGTTCCTGAAAATCAAATGAACATAACAACAGAAAGGGACTTTATTGTGAATAAGTCTGAATTGATTGAAGCCATTGCCCAAGAGGCTGATTTATCTAAAGCTTCTGCCGCCAAGGCTCTGGACGGTATGATCAGTGCTGTTACCCGCACTTTGAAAAGTGGCGACACAGTTACGCTGGTAGGTTTCGGTACTTTTTATGTTGGTGAGCGTGCAGCCCGTGCTGGACGTAATCCTAAAACAGGTGAACCGTTAGAAATCAAAGCAGCTAAAACGCCTAAGTTCCGTGCCGGTAAAGCACTGAAAGATGCTCTGTAATACAGTTTTATGTTTTAAATCAAGGCGGGATATCCCGCCTTTTCTTTTGTCTGTCGTTTTTGTGCATTAGCTGTACAAACAGCATGGTTGAGCCTCACAAAAAACGATACAATAGGCTTCTTTTATCTGCTTTAGAAAAGTTAACTGAATCTCATGTTCCACATTGTAGAAAAATATAGAACACCGGCTCAGATTATTCTCGGTGTGATTTGCTTGAGTTTTGTATTTGCCGGTGGTTACACACTCGCTGTTCCCGGTACAGATTACATCAGCAAAGTTGGCGACATTAAAATCAAAGTGAATGATGTTAATGATTTTCAGCGACGAATACAAAACGCTTCTGGGAATCCGGTAAGCAAAAAGCTGGTATATGATTCACTGGTCGATCAGGCATATGTGCAGCAGGGTGCAAATGATATGAATATCACTGTACCTATAGATCAGATAAAGCAGGTTATTGCATCTGATCCCAGTTTTCAGGAAAACGGAAAATTTGTAGAAGCCAAATATCGCGCTTTCCTGCAACAAGCAGGTATGTCTGAAGATGCGCTTATTGACGGTATGCGTAAACAATATGCCATGCAATCCATGCTTAATTTGATGAAAGCGGGAAATGTGGTCAGCGATGCTCAGGCCAAACAAATGGTAAATCTGTTACAGGCTGCTCGTGAAGTACAGACATTGACATTTCCTGCCGCTGATTTCACTCATCAGGTAGTAGTAGACGACAGCAAACTGAAAGCTTATTACGAAGCGAATAAGAAAAAATATTATTTGCCGCAGGCTGTCAAATATGAATATGTCCAGTTGTCTGCCATGGAACTTGGTGCTAAAGAAAGCGTGAGTGAAGCAGAGATACAGGAAGCCTATAATCAAATTCCGACTACGGCCTCAGCACCCAAACCGGCACTAGAGAACGTCCGTACGCAGCTGACACAGGAAATTCAAGCCCGTAAGGGTGCGGCTGTGGTAGCTAAATTAAAAGAAAATGTTAGTGACTTGGCTTTTAATAATCCGAAAACCTTGCAACCGATAAAAGATAAGCTAGGTTTAACGATTCATAAAATAGATCAGGTGTGGCTCACTCGAGACATGGCTAATAATAGTGGCATGCCCAAGGCGTTACAGGATGCATTATTTGGCAACGATGTTCTGGTTAAACGCTACAACTCTGAACCAATTGATATAGGCAATGGCAACTACTGGGTAGTTCGTGCTATCGATGTGCGTAAAGAACATCAGGCATCCTTTACGGAAATCAAAGCACAAGTTCAACAAGATTATGTGGCCGCAGAAAGTAAAAAATTGGCTTTAGCAGCAGCAAAACAAGCTTTAAACAACGTTAGTACAAACGTCAATGCCAGTTTGAGCTGGTCGCAAACAGCTGATTTAACACCGCAGCAGGCTGTAGCCATGATGTCTAAAACTGATTTTCAGAGCTGGATTAAAGCCAAACCTGTTAATGGGAAACCTGCCTACATTCTTTTGAGTGATCAGCAAAATCCAGTACTGGTAAAAGTTAACGCCATAAAACAACCACAGGATATGGCGAATGTTCTGCCGCAGGCAAAACAGGTAATCAGTCAGAATTTGGCACAGAATCTAGCCACCAGTAATTTGGCCTGGTTAAAGAGTCGTTATAAACTAAAACAAGGGGCACAAAAGCTGGATACAGCTGACGAGCAGTAATTTATACCATTGACCTTATAAATTTTATAAGGTCAATATTATTTGGGACACTGAATTTTTCTGTACTGCATGCAGTCTGAAACACTTCATGCAGATAAAGGATTGTTGTGTTGTATAACAGTTATCATGCTGTATCGGGTGAACTCCTATTTAGCCATACATGTCTGACAAAAACTAAATTTGATGTGCAAAGTCAGCAGCTCAGCCAGCGTCAATATGATTTTGCCAGTAAAAATGTTCAAACTCGTACACAGTATTTACTGAGCTTTGCATCCCGGCTTGAAGAGGCGCGAGACGAGCTGGCCTATCAAATTTGTATAGAGGTAGGGCGGTGTCTGCGTGAGTGTGAAGCTGAAATCACAAAATCGATAGCCCTTATCCGATACTACGCTCATCTGGCTCCAGAGCTGTTGGCGCATAAAACAATTGCTACACAGGCGAGTTTGAGTCAGGTACGCTTTGAACCGTTGGGTACGGTACTGGCAGTGATGCCCTGGAATTATCCAGTATGGCAAATTTTACGCTTTGCTATCCCAGCCTTATGTGCTGGCAATGCCTGCATGGTTAAGCCCGCACCTTCTGTTGGCAAAATCAGCCAGATGCTGTTTGAATTGGTGGGTGAGGATTTACCTTTCCAACTAGTCTGGTTGGAGGAGGAAGATACTGAATATGCCATATCTCAAACACAGGCGCTGGCTTTCACAGGTTCTACCCATACTGGTCGGCATCTGGCGGCACTAGCAGGAAAACATCTGCGTAAATGTGTTATGGAGCTCGGTGGTAGTAATGCATTTATCGTGTTAAATGACGCAGATATTGAGCAGGCAGCTGCTGAAGCATGCTATTCACGCTTTCGGGACGCTGGCCAATCATGTAATGCAGCCAAACGCATTATTGTTCATGCTGATATAGCTGAAGAATTTATCGCAGTTTTTAAACGCCATTGTCAGAAATTACAGATGGGGGCTCCATGGTTGTCTGCAACCACACTTGCTCCTTTACATCGACAGGATTTGCGCGACAGTGTACACGCACAAGTGATGGATGCACTGGCACATGGCGCAGAATGTTTGCTGGGAGGAGAAATACCAGAAAATCTGCAGGGCTGGTTTTATCCCGCTACGATTTTAGATAAAGTTAATCGGCACTGCCGTGTATACAATGAGGAAGTATTTGGACCTGTAGCGCTCATTCTGAGAGCTGAAGACAGCGAACATGCCATAATGCTGGCCAACGATAATCCTTTCGGGCTTGGAGCCAGCATTTACAGCAATGATACAAATCATGCATGGCAGTATGCTGAACGCCTCAACGCTGGCAGTGTCTTTATTAACCGTCATACCAGCAGCGATCTGCGTTTGCCTTTCGGTGGCGTTAAAGACTCTGGTTTCGGACGAGAGTTGTCGGAATTTGGTATATATGAATTTGTCAATGTTAAAAGCTATTGGCAAAAATAGGCATTTATTCAAATAGTAATGAATCTGTTTGAAAAATAATGTAATAATGATAGTAATAATTTTTATTGCATAAAATAATGATTCTGCTTAGTGAAAAGGGATATAAGTCATGTATGTAGCCAGACGTATTTACTGGTACGTACTCGCCGTAATACTCATTCTGATTGTGTTAGTGTGGCTGATATTTTCTCACACTCACAAAACTGTGTATTTTGATGCAAATGGTCAGATTGTAAACAAACAATCCGAAGCTCAATATGTACGTCAGTTTCATGATGATGGTAAAAAAATTGAAGTTCAGGATTTTTACTATCCAGACAAGAGCAAATATAGTGACAGCTATGCTTTACCGTTAGATAAGCTGCAACAATTTATACCGGCAATGAAAGAGGGTAAATTGCAACTCTGGTATCCGGACGGCCAAAAAAAAATTCAAGGTAATTACAAAAACGGTAAACCTGTTGGACAATGGCATACCTGGTATCCAAACGGCCAGATGGCGATTGAAATGAGCTGGCAGAAAGGGCAGCCTAGTGGCCGTACTATGAGCTGGTATGAAAACGGACAAAAGCGTGGCGAGCTGAATTTTATTAATGGCAAAGCTGAAGGGCGCTGGCAGCGCTGGTATCCGAACGGTCAGTTGAAACAGGATATGTATGTGCATCATGGTATCGTACAAACCATGACAACATGGGATGATAAAGGTCATTTGCTAGCCGATGTTGCCATCCACGAAAATAAAGTCAGTGGTGTGGTTTTGAGCTGGTATGACTCAGGGGCTAAAAAAAGCGAATCGGTTTTTGAGAAAAACGAACTAATGCGTAAAACCGAGTGGGATGAGGATGGTTTGGTTGTTGACCTGAATGACAACTAATTCTAATTTATAAAATTTATTTAAAATAAATATCTTTATGAAGTCCACAGCGCGGATTGAATGCTGACTGACAAAATGGGCAACGGTGTTGCTGATATTGTGCATAGGTCAGAAGATGTCTACATTTCCCACACATCACGGGTTTGCTATTTTGCACCGGCATGGCAACAAACTTATGATTGCACAACTGGTCGTGACATTTGAAGCAGGCGTAATACAGTCTGCATTCTGCACATTGCAGCGCGGCAATGTCAAACTCTGTATGATAATGAGTGCAGCGACCACATGAATCGGTATCAATTCCAAGAATCATAGATATATTTATCAGCACACTAGCTCAGCAATTTAGATTAATTTTATTTTATCAGAATAGAGGCAACCTTTGGGCAGTAATTAAGACAGCATATAAAAAACTGATTTGGCAACGTGAAGTCTGAATATAAAAAACCGAATCTTAAGATTCGGTTTTTTTAGGACATTATCACATTACGCTTTACATGCGCTCAATCAAGGCTTTACCAAAAGCAGAGCATGAAACTTCTTTAGCGCCTTCCATCATACGAGCAAAATCGTAGGTAACAATTTTATCAGCAATGGCTTTTTCGATTGAGGCATTAACCAATTCAGCAGCCTCTTTCCAGCCCAGATGACGCAACATCATTTCAGCAGAAAGAATAATGGATCCTGGGTTAACTTTATCCTGACCAGCATATTTAGGTGCAGTACCATGAGTAGCTTCGAATACGGCATATTCATCAGAAATATTGGCACCTGGGGCAATACCGATACCCCCTACCTGTGCAGCCAGCGCATCAGAAATATAATCGCCATTGAGATTCAGTGTCGCGATGACATCATACTCTGCCGGACGTAGTAGAATCTGCTGGAGGAAAGCATCCGCAATGCAATCTTTAATTACAATATTTTTACCAGTTTTCGGATTTTTAAATTCGCACCAAGGTCCTTCACCAATCAATGTAGCGCCAAATTCATTTTTTGCTACTTCATAAGACCAGTCTCGGAAACCGCCTTCGGTAAATTTCATGATATTACCTTTATGAACAAAGGTAACGCTGTCGCGGTCGTTATCAATAGCATAGCGAATGGCCGCACGGGTTAAACGCTGAGAACCTTCTTTGGATACAGGTTTGATACCGATGCTGGAAGTTTGCGGGAAACGGATTTTGGTTACACCCATTTCACCTTGCAGGAAATTGATAATTTTTTTGGCATCAGCTGTTTCAGCCATCCACTCAATCCCTGCATAGATATCTTCAGTATTTTCGCGGAAAATAACCATGTTTACTTTGCTCGGGTCTTTCAAAGGTGAGGGGACACCGGTGAAATACTGCACTGGACGGACACATTGATATAAATCAAGCTGCTGACGGATGGCTACGTTCAGTGAGCGGATACCACCTCCTACGGGTGTAGTCATCGGCCCTTTTATGGCTACTTTATATTCTTTAATCGCTTCTAATGTTTCTTCCGGCAGCCAAGTATTTTCACCATACACTTTCGTGGCTTTTTCACCGGCATAAACTTCCATCCACACAATTTTTCTTGAGCCGTTATAGGCTTTGGCTACTGCTGCATCAATCACGTCTTTCATTACCGGCGTAATGTCAACACCAATGCCATCCCCCTCAATAAACGGAATAATTGGATCATTCGGAATGGGTTGGCCGGAAACGATTTTGTGACCTTCAGTAGGCACTTTAATGTGAATCATGGTAACTCCTGTACTGTTACTTTTTCTGATAGATGACTACATATTTCAGTTTGTAGTCCGTCACAATGATTATCCTTTATTTTGTTAACTTAAGCCAGCAAAATGTAGTGCAATGTAGTCAGAAATATGTCTAAAGCCATTCAGACATATAGCAGGTATAGATCTGTATGTGAAGTATTAGCAGCTGTGTCCTGGACTCCATAAATCAGCCTGATACTCATGCTGATAAAAATCGCTGATCCCAAGACCAATCAAACGAAACAATGCCTCATCATCAGGCATCCGTTGCATCAGATCCATCCCAGCTGCTACCAAGGCAGCTGCATCCGGCAGTGGTGATGAATAGGTTTGAGAACGGGTATAAATCTGAAACTGAGTATTTTTTAATTTCAAAGTAATGCAATTACCCTGAAGACCCTTTCGCTGCATATTTTGTACTAAAACCTCAGCCAGATCGGGCAGATGGCGAGCAATTTCTTGCAGGCTTTCATTATTATCTAGCGTAATTTCAGTAGAAATCTGCTGTCGGTTGCGTTCTGGTGTAACTACACGGTCGTCACGGCCTTGTGCCAAATCAAAGAGGCGATAACCCCAGCGGCCGAAATGGTGTACCAGAACCGACATGCTTACTTTGCTTAAATCTCCAACAGTTTTCCAGCCTAAGGCATTCATTTTCTGCTCAGTTACTTTGCCGACACCGGGAATCTTGCCTAAAGGTAGATTGTGTAGAAAGTCTAATACTTGTACTGGCGCAATCACAAACTGGCCATTGGGTTTACGCCAGTCGGAAGCAATTTTGGCAAGAAATTTATTAGGGGCGATACCGGCAGAAGCTGTAAGACCCGTTTCTTTCAGTATAGACGTACGGATTTCCCGTGCAATATCTCGAGCATAAGGCAAATGACCTTTGTAATCGGTAACATCCAGATAGGCTTCGTCTAAAGATAAGGGTTCGATTTGTTCAGTATAGCGCCTAAATATATTGTGAATCTGACTGGATACAGCCCGATATTTAGTAAAATCTGGTGGGATATAAATTGCCTGCGGGCACAATCTTTTGGCTGTTGTTACCGACATGGCTGAATGTAAACCGTATTGACGTGCCGGATAGGATGCAGCACAGATAACCGATCTGGGGCCATCCCAGGCCACCACAACAGGTTGGTCTTTTAGTTCAGGACGGTCGCGTAATTCAACTGAAGCATAGAAAGCATCCATATCTATATGGATTATTTTTCGTTCCGTCATATTAAGTCAATAAATACAAAAGGATGATTTACAATTTTTTCAGATTTGTTTAGGCTATTCCTCGTAGGCTTATCTTTTATCACCGCAAATACTTACCATCTTATTGTAAGCAGGAATCTAAACCCGTATTTGAGAATAGTCTACAATTTTTACCAAAAATCAGTTTATCAGAATAAAAGTGCTGATATATAACCATTCATTGCTGTAAGGATAATAGCCGCTAGTACCAATGCAAATGTGTACAAAGCAGAATAGACAGTATTTTTCTGTAAAAGATTGAGATTGTTTTTACACAGATTATAAACTTTGGAAACCTGAATGAAATATAAAAGTATTCAGTTTAAGGTATTCTGGCCAATGTGATTTAAGATATTTTTTCCACTCAAATTAAACAGACACCAATATTCAGCAGAATTATTGGTGCCCGTTTGGAAAATCAATTAGCGCAAAGTGTAGCCGTTGAGGTATTTGATGCGTTCATTAGTCAATTGAGTATCGCATTCCAGCCGCAGAAATTCTGCATAAGTTGCTGAGCTTGCTTTAGCTCCACGTGCCTGACACTGACTGGTTTTATTAGCTATCCATTTTTGTTCTTCGTGCTGTAAGGTTTTGCGCACGGTGTCGTCCAGATTACGCCATAATGTGTTGATTACATTGTTAGCGTTACGGTTGTTGTCACGTGCCAGCTGTAGCTGACTAGCATTTATCTCGCCCTGTCTGGCAGCATTTTCAGAATTCCGACTCATTGCATTATCATTAGCCTGATTGTCGTTAATTACAGCTGCTGCGTGGCCGTTCAGAATGGCACTGGCCATCTGTGCAGACTGGCTTTGTTGGTCAACCGGTGTGACTTTGGCATTAGGATTATTAATTAACTCAATGGCGTCAGCTCGTTTATAGGTATGGCCATTAATCACTACTATATCCTTGATACCGTAGGGCAATAACGCGTTGCCCAACACAGTACCTAAAGTCTGTATGCCAGCCAAATCGAAGTTAGTAGCCGCACTGGTCGCAGACGCTGCATTAGATGCAGCATTGCCATTAATGGTTACAGGTGAATATTGAATGGGTTTAGTAAACTCATTGTCATGCAAAACCACGTCATTGCCTTGCAATTGCTTATTCAGGCGAGCAATAAAATCTGTTTTACCAAAAAGCAGTGGAGCATTGGTTTTAATCTGCTGCCAGATATTGGTAGGGACAGTTACTTTAAGTTCACTGCTGCAAACCGGATTACCATTTCCATCTTTATCTAATTTACCTTCAGACAAAGCAATATTTAATTCGCCGCCGGCACTGATTACTTTATCGGCATCAACATACTGACGCCTATCAGTCTGAGCAAATTGACGGGCATTGTTATCAATACCAGTGTGCAGAGTATCTTGGATCTGGTTGCGGATTTGTTCGGTGTTACAGCTCAGTTTTTCTGATGAATCATCGCGAGAACAGGCAGCCAGTGAAAGAATGCTGATAATGCTATATACGAGTACGCTTTTTTTCATGATTATTTCCTAAACAAACATGGATAAAATACAGACAACTCAATTACATATAACCCAAGTTCATTATGCTGCGTATGTAACCATTAATCATTTGATTTTACTAAAAAATACAAAAAAGCCTGAACATTGTTCAGGCTTTGGATAATCGAGGTGAAAATTAACGCAAACTATCAAGAATAGAATAAATTGGGCTTAGAATTGCTTCCCCAAGACGCAGAGAGCGCTGACCATTCCATCCGAAATCATCATCTGGCCACTGATTATTATCTTTAAATGGCATTTCCAAGGTGTATGCCAGACATTTAAATGTTTCACCGATATAGGAAGTAGCAATATTCAGATTGGCCTGACCAGCTGCATCTTTTTCATAGCCATATTTATCTTGAAAATCGGGACTGGCCACCAAAAAAGCCTGTTTGAACTGCTCCTGTAATTGATGCAAACGCTCATCAAAAGAAGGAATACCTTCATTACCAGAAAGGAATACGTAAGGAATAGATTCGTCACCGTGTATATCCAAAAACAAATCCACGCCGGTCTCATGCATTCTTTCGCGTACCAGATACACTTCGGGGCTGTTATGCATACTCGGATGCAGCCACTCACGATTCAAATTGGCTCCGGCGGCATTGGTGCGCAAGTTGCCCAGTACCGAACCATCAGGATTCATGTTAGGAACAATATAAAAAGTAGCTCGATCCAGCAAGGCTCTTGCTGTCGGGTCTTGATGGTCCAGTAAGCGTCCAAGCACACCTTCGATAAACCATTCAGCCATGGTTTCACCCGGATGCTGGCGCGCAATAATCCAAATTTTTAAATCACTGGCAACTTGATTGCCGATAGTGAGTAAATTGATATCACGTCCTTGGATAGTGCTGCCTAAATCTTCTATCTGACACAATCCACTACTTTGACTGTCACCCAGTAAATTCAGATGCTGTTCATAGGTATATGGTTCGAAATAGGCGTAGTACACACTGTTGGATAATGGCGTATGACAAATGGTTAAGATGCCATTTTCCAAAGTTGTAGGGACACGAAACCAGTTTATTCTGTCATAAGAGCACATGGCCTGATATTCTTCCCAGCCGGCTGGATAAGCTGATTCGGCTGTGTTGATAAAATTCAGACGAAGATTTTGGTAGGCTACGCCCTGCACGCGAAAATAAAACCACTGACGAAATTCGGCAGCATTGTCTTTGGGAAGTTTGAGCAGGATATTAGATGGATCATTGGCTTCAACAATTTCAACCTTACCACCATCAAACTGTGTGCTGATTTTAAGCATGCAACCACTTTCATTTAAACAACGGTCTTAATTCTTATTGTAATCTTTCTGTATTCGACTTACCACGTCTGCCAGAAAAATTTATGTCAATTTGATAATCATTTTATATTGAGCGATAAATTGCGATTGATAAAGGATTTAACGATTCCGCCAATGGAATGCTTTTTTCTGGACGTTCAATGCAATCAGAATCACTGGCAGCAGAAGTGATACCAGTCTAGGTACGGCTATGAAACTTTTAGATTACTATTGTTTGAATTTTAAAATCTTTTTAGGATTATGATAAATTCTTCGGCGCACAGCAGCGCATTCCGCTAAAATAAGCAGTTATTTTCTGGTTTTTGGCTTTGCAATGGCCAGAATACTCCTATCAGAATTAATTTAAATTAATGGCTTACATGAACAATATACGCAATTTTTCTATCATCGCCCATATTGACCATGGGAAGTCGACCTTGGCGGATCGCTTTATTCAGTATTGTGGCGGTCTGGAAAACCGGGAAATGAGTGCTCAGGTGCTCGATTCGATGGACATTGAAAAAGAACGCGGCATCACTATCAAGGCGCAGACAGCAGCTTTGCAATACAAAGCGCAAGACGGGCAAGTGTATCAGCTGAATCTGATTGATACTCCAGGACATGTGGATTTTTCCTATGAAGTATCCCGCTCGCTGTCTGCCTGTGAGGGAGCCTTGCTGGTAGTAGACGCCTCGCAGGGGGTGGAAGCGCAGACAGTAGCCAATTGCTATACCGCAATTGATTTGGGCGTAGAAGTCCTGCCGGTGCTGAATAAAATTGATTTACCGGCAGCTGAGCCTGAGCGAGTGATTGAAGAAATAGAAGATATTATCGGTATCGAAGCCATGGATGCAGTGCGCTGTTCAGCTAAAAGTGGTGTCGGTATTGAGGATGTACTCGAAGAAATTGTCAAAAAGGTACCCGCACCCTCAGGTAAAGCAGATGCTCCATTAAAAGCTCTAATTATTGACTCATGGTTTGATAATTATGTAGGTGTGGTAATGCTGATTCGCATGGTGGACGGCTGTGTCCGTTTGAAAGATAAAGTGCGTTTCATGGCTACTGGTGCGGAAACACAGGTAGAACAACTTGGTATATTTACGCCCAAATCGGTGCAGAAACAACAATTAAATGCTGGTGATGTGGGTTTTTTGATTACGGGAGTGAAAGAACTCGGTTCGGCCAAGGTAGGCGATACCATTACACTGGCTCGAGAACCCGCCAGTGAACCTTTACCCGGATTTAAAGAAGTACAGCCACAGGTATTTGCTGGGCTATATCCGGTAGAAAGCCACGATTATGATGCTTTGCGTGAAGCGCTGGAAAAATTGCAACTGAATGATGCGGCGCTTAAATTTGAGCCAGAAGTTTCTCAAGCACTGGGCTTCGGATTCCGTTGTGGCTTTCTGGGTCTCCTGCATCTAGAAATTGTACAAGAGCGACTGGAACGCGAATTTGACATGGATTTGATTACCACTGCGCCAACAGTGGTTTATGAAGTGTTGCTAAAAAGTGGCGAGCGCATTGAAATTGAAAATCCATCTAAATTACCAGATATCGGCACACTCGAAGCCATTTATGAGCCAATCATTACCGCAACCATTTTATTGCCACAAGAATATGTTGGTGCTGTGATGACATTGTGCAACCAGAAACGCGGTGTACAGAAAAACATGCAGTACATGGGACGGCAGGTGATGCTGACTTATGAAATGCCAATGAATGAAGTGGTAATGGATTTCTTTGACAAACTCAAATCAACATCGCGTGGTTATGCTTCACTGGATTATGAATTTTTGGAATTCAGAGCAGCCGATTTGGTGAAATTGGATATTCTGGTCAACAGTGAAAAGGTCGATGCACTGAGCCTGATTGTACACCGTAGCAATTCAGTCCATCGTGGACGAGAGCTAGTTGCCAAGATGCGCGAACTGATTCCACGGCAGATGTTTGATATTGCGGTACAAGCTGCCATCGGCGGTAAGATTATCGCGCGTGAAAATGTTAAGGCATTGCGTAAAAATGTGCTGGCCAAATGCTATGGCGGTGATATTACGCGTAAGAAAAAACTACTGGAAAAACAGAAAGCCGGTAAAAAACGCATGAAGCAGGTAGGCAATGTAGAAATTCCGCAGACAGCCTTTCTGGCGATTTTACAGGTGGGAGATTAATACATGTCCAAGACAATGATTATCGGTGCTGCAGTATTGCTGGTACTGGGTATTTTGCTGTTTCTGAAAAGCACAAAAAAGCGTGAAGAAAACGGTGAATGGAGCGGTTCGCTGCAATGGGGCTACCTGCTGATGTTGGTAGGTGCGTTTGGTCTGTTATCAGTGCTGATGAGTTTTACTGCAGTACTACTGTTGTTTGTGCTGTTTACAGGCATAGCCTGGTTTAGTCATCGCCGGAAAAGGAAAAATTCTGCTCAGCCCGATGATAATCACTTTACTGATTACATGAGCGGTTTTTTTCCCATCATTCTGGTGGTTTTCATTCTGCGTACTTTTGTCGCCGAACCTTTTCAGATTCCCTCTAGCTCAATGCGGCCGGGGCTGATTCCGGGTGATTTTATTTTAGTAAATAAATTCGCCTATGGTATTCGCTTGCCTATTCTAAACAATGTACTGATTCCGGTACACAAGGTAGAGCGGGGTGATGTAATGGTATTTAATTACCCTCGTGACACTCGAGTAAACTATATCAAACGTGTAATCGGCTTGCCGGGAGATGTGATTACTTATAAGGACAGAACACTGACCATAAATGGTAAGGTAGTTAATGATATTGATGAGCAGAAAATATATAGCTACCAAGAACAGGTACCTAATCTGGGCAAAATTATGATTCAGGCACAACAGCAAACTGAACATCTAGGTAACAAGGCAATCGAAGTATTGAAAATGCCGCAGCAACCAGCAGTTATCTTAGAAGGTGTTCATTCTGATTTTCCGAATAGAGAAATGTGCTCATATTATCCTGACAGTAGTGGCTTTAGCTGTACTGTACCAGCAGGCCAGTACTTTATGATGGGTGATAATCGTGACAACAGTGAAGACAGTCGTTACTGGGGTTTTGTGGATGATAAGCTGGTAGTGGGTAAAGCGTTTTTGATATGGCTGAATTTGGGTGATATGAAACGAATCGGCACTAAAATTCAGTAATGTCTGATTTTAAGCGCAAGAATCTGTCTTGCGCTTTATCTTTTGTAGTGCACCTGCAGTTTGTATGCGAATGTAGGAAATGTTTGTCGGTAAAGAAATTAGATACAGGATTTATAAATAATAAATGAAAAAAAATGATGTACGCCATGAAAATGCTTTGATTAATGTACAGAAAATGCTTGGCTACCGCTTCAAACGCACTGATTTTCTACAACAGGCATTGACGCATCGCAGTTACAGTGCGTTACACAATGAGCGGTTTGAGTTTATTGGCGACTCAATTTTAAATTATTCGGTAGCTAAAATGTTGTTTGAAGCCTTTCCACGCCTGACAGAAGGGGAGCTTTCCAGAATGCGTGCCAATCTGGTGAATCAGGACACTCTGGCTCAGATTGCGGCTGAATTGAAAATAGGCGATGCATTATTGCTGGGTAGCGGCGAACTGAAAAGCGGCGGATTTCGCCGGCCTTCAATATTGGCCGATGCCATGGAAGCCCTGTTTGCCGCGGTGAGTTTTGATGCAGATTTTAATACTGCTGAAGCCGTGGTAAGGCGTTTGTATGCGGAGCGTATCCGGCATATTAATCCTCAAGATAGCGGCAAAGACGCTAAAACCCGCTTGCAGGAAGGTTTGCAGGCACGGCACATGCCCTTGCCAAAATACCGAATTGTAGACCAGATTGGGGAAGGTCAGGATCAGCAATTTGTGGTGGAATGTGATCTAGGTGAAACCGGCTTTCAGACTGAAGCTGCAGGGCATAGCCGCCGCGAGGCAGAACAGCAAACCGCACAAACTGCTTTGGATTGGATGGAAAAGCATTTTCCACTGGCTAAAACCAGAAAAAAATAGAAATTCATGGCTTAACTATAAATGAGATTTCTCAATTAGCGGCTTGCTCTAAAAGCCTATCAAGTTTGGACGAATATTCTACAAACAAGCAGATAACTTCCGTCAATTCAAAGCTTTGCGTTAAGAAAAGCGACAGGTAATTTTGTATCCATTTCCGGACGGTTAATGCATTATTTGGTATTGTTAGATAGCAAAATAGCAAAAAAGCTTTATTATCTGGACTACCGGTTCATCTTAAAAAAAGCTAAGTTATTTTTTATTGATGGATTATGATATCTTTGATTTATCCTCTTACTGAAAAGCACCTCTTCAGAACATTGATTGAATAAGAAAAAAAACTTTGAGTTTAGTTTTGGCGCAAATGATTTGTCTAAATGATAAGTAATCATTTATTCTGATGGCTAAGTAGGAATGAATAAATTTTATGCACTTGCTTTTGCACGTTTTGTATTAGTTTTAGCCTCGGCAAGGCTGTCTGTATTTTTTGAAAGAATGTATGTCTGTAAAGCCCGATTACCAGTATCCCTCCTCATCCGATAATTTCCGTTGCGGCTTTGTGGCCATCGTAGGCCGCCCGAATGTGGGTAAATCCACATTGATGAATCATCTGATAGGCCAAAAAATCAGTATTACCAGTAAAAAAGCTCAAACTACACGCCATAAAGTGAATGGTATCTATACCGATAACGAAGCTCAGCTGGTATTTGTGGATACACCCGGTTTTCAAACATACCATCGCAATGCATTAAATGACCGTTTAAATCAGAATGTCACCGAAGCTGTTGCCGGTGTGGATGTGATTGTATTTGTTGCTGAAGCTTTGCGCTTTTCAGACGCGGATCGTGAAGTGTTGCAGCAATTACCTAAACGTATTCCAGTGGTATTAGTGATTAATAAAGTGGATAAGGCGAAAGCAAAAGACCAGAGCGTGATGCAAGCATTTATTGAGGAAGTGCAGCAAGAATTTACTTTTGCCAGCGTTACCTTGGTCAGTGCCAAGCATGGTCTGGGTGTTTCTCAGCTTGTACGCGCGCTTAAGCCAATGCTACCACAAGGTACCCCGCTTTATCCGGAAGATATGGTTACCGATAAATCGGCACGTTTTCTGGCCATGGAAATTGTGCGCGAAAAACTGTTTCGTTATCTGGGCGAAGAACTGCCCTATGCGATGAATGTAGAAGTAGAGCAGTTTGCAGAAGAAGAAGGGCTCTATCGCATATATATTGCTGTACTGGTGGATAAAGACAGCCAGAAGGGCATTCTGATTGGTAAGGGTGGTGAAAAGCTAAAAAAAATATCTACTGAAGCACGGCTAGATATGGAAAAATTGTTTGAAACCAAAGTATTTTTAAAAGTTTGGGTAAAAGTGAAATCGGGCTGGGCGGATGATATTCGTTTCCTGCGTGAACTGGGTATGTAAAAAAAATTAGATTTTTGTGCTATTGGGGCAGCCGATAGAAATCATTCAGTCATGGAAAACGATTTTGTTAATATCAAAATATTCTGATATCCTTAACATGATGCAGAACAGATAACTGCAATGTTACAGTGTTTGGAAAATCAGATGTCTACACTATGCTATTAAATATTCTAGATTTTGTTCACACCACAATTCGTCAGGTTGTACAGGCTGGAGATACTGTAATAGATGCTACGGCAGGTAACGGGTACGATACGTTGTTTTTAGCATCCTGTGTAGGTTCTACTGGTAAAGTAGTGGCCTTTGATATTCAACCTGCGGCTATTGCATCTACACGTGCCAAACTTGAAAGTGCTGGTATGAGTGATTGGGTAGATCTGATACAGACAGGCCATGAACATATGAATGAATATATCAAAAGCGAAGTTCGTGCCATTATGTTTAATTTGGGCTATTTACCAGGTGCGGACAAAAATTGTACCACTACAGCAATCACTACTCTTAAAGCCATACAGGCTGGATTAGCACATCTAGTACCTGATGGCATACTGGCAGTGGTAATTTATCCTGGTCACGAGCAGGGTAAAATTGAGGCAGAGGCCGTGCTAAGCTGGGCAGAAGAATTGCCGCAACAACAGATATCCGTGCTGCAATATGCTTTTATCAATCGTGTTCACAATGCACCCTTTGCTTTATTATTACAAAAGCGCAATTAAAAAACTACGAAAATAATCATGAGGAAAACACATGAAACGCAAGGAACTCATACAGCTTGCTGCTACAGTATTGCAGCGGCTTGATGCCATACTACCGCCTTTGGCTCAGGAACCAGACTGGACAGCTATTGCCTACCGCTGGCATAGGCTGGGTAATAAAGGTGTTCTGGAAAGCCTGCCGCATCCGCATACATTTGATCTTAACTGTCTAGCCGCTGTTGATGAGCAACGCAAGCAACTAGTACGCAATACTGAACAGTTTCTAGCTGGCCGTTCTGCAAATAATGTATTGATGACCGGTGCACGTGGTACAGGCAAATCCTCACTGGTAAAAGCTTTATTGCATCAGTATGCCAGCAAGGGTCTGCGACTGGTGGAAGTAGACAAAAATGATTTACTTACTTTGCCTGCGTTGCTAAATATACTAAAACAAAGGCCGGAAAAATTTATTTTGTTTTGTGATGATTTGTCGTTTGAAGATGGCGATGAAGCTTATAAGGCTTTGAAAACCACACTGGATGGCGGTTTATCACAACGCTGTGATAATGTATTAGTCTATGCAACTTCCAATCGACGTCACTTGATGCCGGAATATATGGCTGACAATATGGCTCAGACAAGCCAAGGCGGGGAAGTCCATCCACAGGAAGCGGTTGAAGAAAAAGTGTCTTTGTCTGATCGTTTCGGATTATGGCTAAGTTTTTACCCATTTGACCAGAATGCTTACTTGCAGGCCGTAGAAAGCTGGCTGGCTGAGGCAGGTTTACAACTGGATGATACTGCCCGACGAGCAGCACTAAACTGGAGCCAGAGCCGCGGCAGCCGTTCGGGCAGGGTGGCATGGCAATTTGTGTGCGATTGGGCTGGACGAAAACCAGAAGAGCGCACTCTTTAAGTATTTACAGCTTTAATCGTTGATATATTGGTGTCTCTAAACAAACATAAGACTTTTGATAAGGTATATTTTTATCAAAAGTTTTTTCAATGAGTAGTGGCTTGAGATTCTGAAACTAAGAATTGCGAGGAATCAGTTTTAAACCTTGATCAGCTAACGGACAGCAGTATGAATAAATGCTAAAAAGCTTTTATTCTCATCCTTTTGCGTCAGAAATGCTATCTTAAAATTCCAATTCAGTTATCAAATAAATCCGATTGAATTTTGGGCGGAGCGACCTGTACGCTGCGCTCGCCGCTGGCAAAACGTATATTGAGAAACTGACCGGTTTTCAGTTTGTTACCATCACTAACGATATGTCCACGCTGATTGGTTACCACACTATAACCTCTGGCCAAAATCTGCAAAGGTGATACAGCCTCAAGTAACGAATTCTGCTGTTGTAATCTTTGCTGTGCCTGTAGCAGAATGTGTTGCCATAACTGCTGCAATTGCTGATGTTGAAAAACAAGCCTCTGGTGCGCATGGTCGGTTTGAGGCCGCAGATTGATTAAAAGGTGCTGTTGCTGTAAAAGATTTTGCTGGTGCTGCCTGAATTGCCGCTGCATGCTGAGCTGCAATACGCGCTGTATATCAGATAATTGCTGCTGTTGTTGCTGCCAATTTTGCTGTGGGTGTCTTAATTGACGTGCCAGCCTGTCAAGCCGTTGTGAAGCATCATAATAGCGTTGCTGCAGTATTTGATAGATACGGGTCTGCAATAAACCGACATTGCGCCGCAATTGTGCCATATCTGGGCTAACCAGTTCTGCAGCAGCAGTGGGCGTAGGCGCGCGCACATCGGCGGCGAAATCTGTCAGGGTGAAATCAGTTTCATGACCCACACCACTCACGGTCGGAATAATACTATCGGCTACAGCACGAACAACCATTTCCTCATTGTAAGACCACAGATCCTCAATACTGCCACCACCACGGCAGACAATCAGTACATCTGCTTGAGCATGCTGATTGGCACTGGCAATAGCCGCTGCAATCTGCATTTCACTGCCGGCTCCCTGTACCGCTGTAGGGTAAACAATCACACGAATACCACTATGGCGCCGGCGTAAAGTTGTCACCACATCGCGTAAGGCTGCTGCCGCCAGACTTGTTACCACGCCGACTACCTTCGGATGAGCAGGTATAGGGCGTTTACGTTCGGCTGCAAACAGGCCTTCTACTGTTAATTGTTGCTTGAGTCGTTCGTAAGCTTCGTATAACTGTCCCAAGCCTTTATGGCGTACGGCATTAACGGTAATCTGAAATTCTCCACGGGCTTCATAAATACTGATTTTGCCGGAAACTTCCAGATGATCACCCTCTTGCAATGGCTGGCTCATTTGCTGTGCTACACCTTTAAACAATACACAGCGAACCTGCGCGCGCGCATCTTTTAGAGAAAAATAATAATGTCCACTGGCTGCACGGGTAAGATTGGAAACTTCTCCGCCTACCCACAGACCAATCAGATTCTCTTCGAGCAACTGCCGCGCACATGCGTTTAGCTCAGAAACACTCAGCGCCGCAGGCGCAAAGAATTCAGACATAGAAGACACCATTATTTTTTTGCAAATTTATTAGCTGAATATTATACGGACTTTTATGTTGAGTTTCAGTTCCGTCTGCGCACCATGGTATAGTATTATTTTATCGTTGAGAGCCACAACATGGACTGGTTAGCCGGTTTAATACAGCGTCACTGGCAGCATCCTCAAATGGCTTTGAGTATCGCATTGTGGCCGCTGGCCAGAATCTTTCAGACCATTGCCTGGCTGCGTCGATTATTTTATCGGACAGGTATATTATCTAGCACCAAATTGCCTTGCCCAGTAGTGGTGATTGGCAATATACATGTTGGTGGAGTAGGGAAGACACCGCTTGTAGCAGCTTTGGTAAAGGCACTGCAAGCGCGACAAATAAAAGTAGGCATTATCAGCCGGGGATACGGGCGCAGCAGTAAGACGACTGTTATTGTTGAGAATGGCGCTGTTGTCAGTGAGGCCGGAGATGAACCGCTAATGCTGTTTCAGCAAACACAGGCACCAATTGCAGTGGCCACCACACGTGAAGCTGCCGGCCAAGCACTGCTAGCTGCCTACCCAGACATACAGCTCCTGATTAGTGATGACGGCCTACAGCATTATGCTTTGAAACGAGATATGGAAATCGTGGTTTTTCCATCTGCTGATATCGGCAGAAAAATGGATGTACTGCCAAATGGTCCTTTACGTGAACCTTTACGCCGGCTGCAATACGTAAATGGTATTATTTTTAGTCAGGGTAAACAGCAATCTATACAACAGGCCAAACAAGCGGGGCTAATCATAAATAACCAATGGAAAGGTTATAGCTCAATCAATTATGGCGCTTTTTATTCTTTAAATGAGCCGCATCGTACAGCACAGGCTCAAGAATTTAGCGGCAAACATTGTGCTGCCATAGCAGCCATAGGGCGTCCGCAGCGTTTTTTTCTGGCATTGCAAAATTTGGGGATTGAGCTTATACAAACCGTAGCACTAAATGATCATGTCAGCATTGAATCGGCAGACTGGCCAGAGGCAGACGTGGTATTTATCACCGAAAAGGACGCAGTTAAACTTACCACCCCTATGCCAAACAACATCTGGGTTTTACCGCTCTCTGCACAGATATGTCCTGATTTAGCGCAGTTTATTCAGACTGAATTACAACTACAACAGCGCCCATAAATTCCAATAGTTATTTGATTAAACAGATGCCATCAGCACTGGCTGCTGGTAAAATTTGTTCTGGGATAGCATCTTGGCTGATATCAATTGCCTCATTTGCACGAGAGCGTAATCAGCATAAAGCAGGATGAGTACATATCGGATAGAAAAATGTGTACTGTCTCACTATTCCGTTATATGGTAAAGTCATTGATGATTGTGATTGAAAATTAATTAAGCGTCTGTGCCTGATTCAAATACAATCCGAATCAATAAAGATATAGCTTGCCACCACAGTGGTATGAAGGACTAAAAATGGATCAAAAATACTTGGATATTCTGGTATGCCCCGAATGTAAAGGGAAACTACAATGGCATGCACAGCAACAGGAACTGTGGTGTCGGGCATCTCGTCTGGCTTTTCCGATTAAAGATGGTATTCCCTATATGCTGATTAATGAGGCGCGTCAGCTATCAGATGAAGAATGTGCGGCTAGCGCATGAGTAATTTTATCGTATTAATTCCGGCTCGTTTGTCTTCCAGCCGTCTGCCTAATAAGGCTTTAGCAGATATCCATGGTAAACCAATGGTGGTACGCGTAGCCGAGCGTGCGCAACTAAGTAATGCAGACAGAATTGTTGTAGCTACAGACCACGCAGATATTCAGGCTGTCTGTCAGGCGCATGGAATTGAAGCAGTGCTAACAGCCACCGAGCATGAAAGTGGTACCACTCGGCTGGCTGAAGCTGCAAGGATTTTGAATTTGGCTGATCAGGATTGTGTTATCAATGTGCAAGGGGATGAGCCACTGATTGAACCAGAGCTAATAAATGCTGTGGCTATGCAGTTGGCGCAAAGCAAGGCTCCCATGGCTACCGCTGCACACAAATTAACTGATTACGCTGATTTTACCGATGCGAATTGCGTTAAGGTTGTGCTAAACAATCAAAATAATGCCCTTTATTTCAGCCGTGCCCCGATACCATGGCCGCGGGAACTAATGCGTAGCGGCGCTGAAGTAATGCCTACGGATATCTCCGTGTACCGGCATATCGGTATATATGGCTATCGGGTACAGTTTCTGCACCAATATACTGAGCTAACTCCATCACCATTGGAACAAATTGAGTCACTGGAGCAGCTACGGGTGTTATGGCATGGTTTTAGTATCGCAGTACAAATTACCTCTCACGCACCGGCGGCTGGCGTGGATACAGCAGCTGATCTTGAACGCGTACGTGCCAGCTGGACAAACTGACAACATCAAATCTGAACAGTTTATCTTTTATTTAACTTAAGTGTTTTTCAGGAGTTGCAATGAAAATTCTATTGTTAGGCGCGCCAGGAGCCGGAAAAGGCACTCAGGCACAATACATTACTGCTGCTTTCAATATTCCTCAGATTTCTACCGGAGATATGCTTCGTGCGGCTGTTAAAGCCGGCACACCTCTGGGTGTTGAGGCCAAAAAAATTATGGATGCCGGCGGATTAGTACGGGACGATATTATTATTGGCTTGGTTAAAGAACGGATTGCACAGCCAGATTGTGCCAATGGTTTCTTATTTGATGGCTTCCCGCGCACGCTGGCTCAGGCTCAGGCAATGGAAAAAGCAGGTGTGCATTTGGATGCAGTGGTAGAAATCGCTGTACCAGATGAAGTTATTATCGAACGCCTATCCGGCCGCAGAGTTCATCAACCGTCAGGGCGTACCTATCATCTGATTTACAATCCACCCAGAGTCAACGGCGTAGACGATGAAACCGGCGAACCGCTGATTCAACGGGACGATGATCAGGAAGAAACCATCAAAAAGCGTTTGCAGGTTTACCATGAGCAGACAGAAGTGCTGATTGATTTTTATGGCAAACAGGATGGTGACAATGCGCCAGATTATATCCGTGTAGACGGTACACAGCCAGTAGAGGCAGTGAAAACTCAAGTGTTGGCAGCATTAAAACTATAATATCAGTAAAATCATCAGGCTGTCTGTTCGAAAGGGTAGACAGCCTGAAAATTAGCTGCTATGTACCGAACGATTTCATAATCAAGAATACTGAATAGATATTCTGTTCCGGAGAATTTGGTATGAATATTGCCAAAACCGTGCTTGCAACCCTATTACTTGGTATATGTGCTCTAGCACTGGCACGAAAGGAAACCTTATATAACGAACACTATATAGGTCCAGACGAAAATCAGGCATGGGAAGAGCAGGCTGTACCATTACCCGCCTATCCTGCAGGTAACCAGCAGTGGGTAGATGTATATATCAACCAGACTTACAGCGGCCACCCCAAGCTTTTGCTCAACAGCATTTCCATCAATCCCGATCGAACTGTGCACTATATTCTGAATCAGCAATCTGCGCAGGGCATTAACAATCTTTCAGCAGAAGCGATTCATTGTCCTACACGACGCATGAAAGTATTCGGCTTTGGTGATGATGTTAACAAACGCTGGATCCAGCCACGCAATGGCCAATGGAAGGTAATCGGTACTTCACTGAATGAACTGGATAGAGTGCGCTCTGTACTGTATCAGACCTTCTGTGAAGACGGCTTGCCGCGGAACCACAATGAATTAATGCAGCGCATCACAACTCGCGCTATGCGCTAGACAGGAAGATATGTGGATTGGTTAAATGATGCCCATATTTGGTGGCTGTTAATTCTAGGATTTAGTGCTGGTCTGATGGATGCTGCAGTGGGTGGGGGTGGGCTGTTGCAGATACCTGGCCTCTTTGGTGTACTGCCAGCACAAACTCCCGCTCCAGTTGTTTTGGGGGTGAATAAATTCGCTTCAGCCAGTGGCACACTAGTGGCCACTGCTCAATATACTCGCCGCATATCTGTACCCTGGGCTATGCTGATACCTGCAGCTGTACTTGCATTTGGTTTTTCGTATCTGGGCTCTCATATTGTTGTATACTTGCCAACGTCATGGATGAAGCCGTCTATTCTGGTTATTTTAATCGTGATGGCGGCATATACGTTTCTGAAAAAAGACCTTGGACAAGTTGAGCGCCAAAGTGTGCTTACAAAGCGCGAATACATACATGGTTTGATAATCGGTGCTCTTATCGGCTTATACGATGGCGTTTTTGGCCCAGGCACCGGCAGTTTACTGGCTTTTGTGTTTGTGCGGTTTTTCGCCTTTGATTTTATTACTGCTACGGCTTCATCCAAAGTTATCAACCTGACCACAAATTTTGCGGCTTTGTGCTTTTTTATTCCTCATCACTATGTAATATGGCATTGGGCAATTCCTCTGGCCATAGCTAATTTAACGGGCGGGCTAATTGGAGCCAGACTGGCCATGCGTGGCGGTACTAAATTACTACGCAAAGGATTTATTGTTCTACTATGTATTATGATTGGTAAATTTGGCTACGATTTGATGTGATTGATAATAGAATAAATGATGCATATTTAAGATGCAAACGCGGCAGTAATTATTCAAATATCTATCTATAGTTCAGATTGAATTGTCTTCTGTGGAAAGAGAAGATGAACGCCTTTTACAGAAAAACTGTTGTAATATTTGTCGCGATTCTGATTCCATTATTCCGCCTAGAATGGCAGTGTGCTGATTAAGCCGGCGATCGGCAAATAAATCTATCACACTGCCGGCTGCACCAGTTTTGGGTTCTGCAGCGCCATAAATAACTCTATGTACTCGAGCCTGAATCAAAGCACTGGCACACATGGCACAAGGCTCAAGAGTCACGTAAACGTCACATTCCTGTAAACGATAGTTCTTTTGTTTTTGGCTTGCTTCTGTCAGTGCCTGAATTTCCGCGTGATGACTCACATTATGATCAGTGATGCAACGATTGTAGCCTAGACCAATAATATTATTTTTATAAACAACTACCGCGCCAACAGGTACTTCATCCAATAACTGTGCCTGATGCGCTGCCATTAATGCATGACGCATCCAAAATTCCATGTTTTCTTTTGCTGGAAATATTGCTACTGGCGGATGTTGTTTGAGTTGTTGTCGCCAATTTTCTTTCTCTTCTGTGCCTATGCTTTGAACATTACAGTTTTCAGCCAGTGCAATCAATTGCCATAATACTCTTTCAGTAGTACCTGTACTAATATTTCGCAGTTGTAAAAAAGTTGTAATCGGGCCACGGCGCCGCAAATCTTCTACATTATGTATATTAAGTTGTTTTAAGAAAGTAATCGTTTTATGTGGTAATGGGGGCGTGGTCATTAAGGTATTCATATGTCAAAACAAAATTAATGCACTTTATCTTACTATAATTCAATTTGATTCAAGTGAATAAATTATGTCTCATTATTTTAAATTAGTATTATTTTTAAATAAAAATCGAACGATATCACATTAAATATTCATCCTTATATTTAACGGCAGGATATTGAAAAAAGATGTTTTTAATTTCAGTTAAAAACTTTTAGGTTTTGATTTCTAGTTAGGAAACTGAAGTTTTGTTTGAGTTATTAATCTGTCTTTGTTCATTAACGGCCTGAGCGATGGCTGCTAGATGAATTTCATCGCTGTGATCCTCATGTTTTTCTGGAATAATCCCGAGCTTATGGAAAAGAGCCTGATCCTTTTCTACCTGAGGATTTGCAGTTGTTAATAATCTATCGCCATAAAATAATGAATTAGCGCCGGCTAAAAATGCAAGAGCTTGAGTTTGTTCATTCATCTTTTCCCGTCCAGCGGATAAGCGAACATGGGATTTTGGCATCATAATACGGGCTACAGCTAGGACTCTAATAAAATCGAAAGGATCAATATCTTTTTCATTTTCCAGAGGAGTACCTTTAACCTTAACTAAATTATTAATAGGTACACTTTCTGGATGTTCTGATAAATTGGCTAATTGAATTAACAGATTTGCTCGATCTTTAATTGACTCACCCATGCCAAGAATGCCGCCACAGCAAATTTTCACACCGGCTGCTCTGATATAAGCTAGTGTTTGTAATCTTTCGCTATAAGTACGAGTAGTAATTATATGACCATAAAATTCAGGTGAAGTATCAAGGTTATGGTTATAGTAGTCCAATCCTGCATCGGCAAGGGCGGTTGCCTGTTCTTGCGTCAAACTACCCAATGTCATACAGGTTTCCATTCCCAATGCTTTTACTCCTTTTACCATTTCCAAAACATAGTGCATATCTTTAATGGTAGGATGCTTCCATGCTGCACCCATGCAGAAACGAGTGGAACCTGCTTCTTTAGCAGCTTTCGCTTTATCAATTACTTTCTGTACTTCAAGCAATTTTTCTTTATTCAGCCCGGTATTATAATGGCCTGATTGGGGACAATACTTGCAATCTTCTGGACAGGCACCTGTTTTGATGGATAAAAGTGTAGATATTTGTATTTGATTGGCAGGAAAATTCTGTCTGTGCACAGTTTGAGCCATAAAAATTAAATCATTAAACGGCAATTTTAATAATTCCATAACTTCCGGCAATGCCCAATTATGGCGAATAGCACCTAATGACATATAAATTTCCTTTTGGTGTCAATCTGATAAATACAGTGCATCTTAATATGTAAAAATTTGTTGTCAACCGTTTTGAATATATTATTATATTAAAAAAATAAATTTTGACTCACATCTCTTTGAATTAGATTATTTTTCATTTATAAATTAAATTTTTTTATCAGGTAAAAGCAATAATGTACTTACTGCTTTATATGAGAAAATTAATTAGAATCGAGCCAATCAAAGGGTTAGAAATTTTATTTATTTCAGCGATATTATGTGTAGATATTAATTCAAAATTTAATTAAATTGTTGAATCAACGATGTTTACAAATTAAATATCAGTAAGTGTTAAAAATTAGTTTATTTTTGCTATCTTTTAGCTGGAAAATTTATCTGGGGCTGTTTTAGAATAAATATAATTTGATTAGCTCAGTAGATATTCTTTTCTGCATGGAATGAGCAAAATACTGGAAAGGGAAATCAATATGCAAAATTGTGTCATAATCACTGGACATAGCCGAGGATTGGGGCGCGCACTGGCTGAATATTATCTGAATCAAGAGGTTAAGGTGATCGGATTATCGCGCCATGGCTGGGATAATCCGCCGGAAAGGCTATTACAATATGCTATTGATTTTGCCAATACTGAAGCTATATCCACACTGGTGCAATCGGCCAGTTGGCAAAACGGACTGGAAAATAAAAATGAGGTCACGCTGATAAATAATGCCGGAATAGTGGAGCCAAATGCTCTGGCGGGTCAGCAAGGCTGTGATGCCATTTCCAAAGCCATAGCTGTAAACATCACTGCGCCTATGCTGCTCACTAATGCAGTAATTGCAGCTGCCACCAAAGCTTCTATACGCATTGCCCATATCAGCAGCGGTGCCGGTCGCCATCCCATTGCCGGCTGGAGTGTATATGGTGCCACTAAGGCAGCTTTGGATCAGCATGCGGCTGTCATTGCTGCGGAGCAGCATCCACGCGTGCGTATTGCCAGTATTGCACCTGGTGTAGTGGATACCAATATGCAGCAATGCATCCGTGCAGCTGATGCCGCCAAATTTCCCATGGTAAACAATTTTATTAACATGAAAACAAATAGCCAGTTGCAGAGTGCAGCCGAAACCGCACAGAAGATTGCGGCCATGATTGCTGCCGACGATTATGGTCAGCAAACACTGCGGGATGTGCGGGAGTAGACAAGGGTTTGTTATAATGGCTCCCTTTTTGCTTTGCCTGACAAAACTTCATGACCTCTGCCGCCTACCAGCAACAGCTTACTGAAAAACAACTTTATCTGAATAAATTATTTGCCGACTGTGCATTTCCTGAGATGCAGGTTTTTACTTCACCTGCATCACATTATCGCATGCGTGCTGAATTTCGCATCTGGCATGATGGGGAAACATGCAGCTATGCCATGTTTGCTCCAGGAGAAAAGGCCGGTAATAGTAATGTGAAAAAATTGCGGCACTTTGCTGTCGCTCATAAAAATATCGATTCACTGATGCCAGTAATGCTTGATTGCATACAGACTAATGAATTATTTAAATCACGATTATTTCAGGTAGAATTTTTAACTACACTGGCTGGAGATACGCTAGTTAGCCTGATATATCACAAAAAACTGAATAACGACTGGATGCAGGCAGCTAAAGCCTTAGCCTCTGAACTGGGTATTCAGATTATAGGACGCAGCCGTGGACAAAAAGTGGTACTTGAGCGCGATTACGTTATCGAACGATTAAGCGTAGATAATGAAGTGTTTCAGTACAAACAATTGGAAGGCGGTTTTACCCAGCCTAATGCAGTGGTGTGTGAGTCGATGCTTAGCTGGGCAACAAATGTTGCTAAAGCTATTCCAATGGGAGATTTACTGGAGCTTTATTGCGGTAATGGAAATTTTACCTTGCCATTGGCACGTCATTTCCGTCGCGTACTGGCTACCGAAGTATCAAAAACCTCAGTACAGGCTGCCCGCTGGAATATAGATATCAACCAGATTCACAATATAGCTATTGCACGGCTTTCGGCTGAAGAATTTACTGAAGCCTATACCGGTGTAAGAGATTTTAAGCGTCTTGTCAGCGAACAGATTAATTTGGCTGATTATGAATTCAGTACGGTATTTGTGGATCCACCACGAGCTGGTATTGATGCAGACACGCTGCAACTATTACAGAAATTCGACAATATAATTTATGTATCCTGTAACCCAGTTACCCTACATGATAATCTACAAACCTTGTTAACAACACATCAGGTAAGGCAGGCTGCGATGTTTGACCAGTTTCCGTTCACGCCGCATATTGAATCAGGTGTCTGGTTACAGAGATGTTAATATCTAATTCATAGCATGTTTTTCTATTTATTATATTTTATATCAATAAAAAAACTGCCTGATAATTGTCAGGCAGTTTTTTGCAGAAAAACATTTTAATTCTGTTCTTCAGTTTGTACTTTCTGGCGCAGGCGCAAGCCTAGTTCACGCAGTTGCTTTTCATCAACGTTGTTTGGTGCATCTACCAGCAAGTCTTGTGAGCGTTGGGTTTTCGGGAACGCAATCACGTCTCGAATGGAATCGGCACCCGCCATTAAGGTTACCAAACGATCTAAACCGAAAGCCAGACCACCATGGGGTGGAGCACCGAATTTCAGATTATTCAGTAAAAAGCCAAATTTATTCTGCTGCTCTTCAGGCGTGATTTTTAGCGCAGCAAATACTTTTTCCTGAATATCTGCGCGATGGATACGGATAGAACCACCGCCGATTTCCCAGCCGTTTAATACCATATCGTAAGCACGGGCAATACATTCTTCCGGAGCGCTTGCGAGCAGGTCTTCGTGGCCAGCCTTCGGAGCGGTGAACGGATGGTGCATAGCAGACCAGCGTTGTTCTTCCTCATCATATTCAAACATGGGGAAATCAACTACCCATAACGGGTGCCATTCATCAGTAAAGTAACCATTGGCAGCACCATGTTCGTGGCCAATTTTGATTCGCAAAGCACCAATAGCTTCGTTTACCACTTTGGCTTTATCGGCACCAAAGAAGATAATATCGCCATTTTGAGCACCGGTTTTGTTAATAATTGATTGCAACGCGGTGTCTGATAGGAATTTCACAATTGGTGACTGTAAACCACTGTCTTCGCTGTTATTTACTTTGCTAATATCATTAACTTTGATATAAGCCAGACCTTTGGCTCCATAAATACCCACAAATTCAGTATAGGTATCAATCTCTTTACGGCTCAAAGAGGCACCGTTCGGTACACGCAAAGCTACAACACGGCCATTTTTCATGTCGGCAGCCGCACGGAATACTTTGAATTCTTCCGTTTTCATTACGTCGGTGAGTTCGGTAAATTGCAGGCTAACACGTAAATCCGGTTTGTCTGAACCATAAAGGAACATAGCATCATGCCAGCTCATGCGAGGAAATGTAGGCAATTCAACGGACAAGGCTTTCTGAAATACCAGTTTTACCATGTTTTCAGTGATGTCCATGATTTCGTTTTCGTTCAGAAACGATGTTTCAAGGTCGATCTGGGTAAATTCCGGCTGACGGTCAGCACGTAAATCCTCATCACGGAAACATTTAACAATCTGATAATAGCGGTCAAAACCGGCCACCATCAGTAATTGTTTGAATAATTGCGGTGATTGCGGTAAAGCGAAGAATTCACCTGGGAATACACGGCTGGGCACCAGATAATCACGCGCACCTTCTGGAGTGGAGCGGGTAAGCATCGGTGTTTCAATATCGATAAAACCTTGGCTATCTAAATAGCTGCGCACGGCCATAACAACACGATAGCGCAAACGCAAATTATTTTGCATTACTGGACGGCGTAAATCGATAACGCGGTTGGTCAGACGAACATTCTCGCTGATGCCCTCATCGTCAATCAGGAAGGGGGGCGTAGCTGCAGTATTGAGAATCTCAATTTCTTTGGCAAGCAATTCAATGCCACCAGAAATCATTTTGTCATTTTTAGTACCTTCCGGACGTGCGCGCACGCGGCCGGTAATGCTTAATACGTATTCATTACGTGCGGAATCAGCCAAGCTGAATGCTTCCGGTGTATCCGGATCAATTACAACCTGTACAATGCCTTCTCGGTCACGCAGATCTATGAATATCACTCCGCCATGGTCTCGGCGGCGATGAACCCAACCCTTCACGGTGACGGTTTGGTCTAGGTATTGTTCGTTGATTAAGCCACAATAGTTGGTTCGCATTTTGATGCCTTTGTTACTGTGATTACGGTTAATTGTGTTATCAGGAATATCCATTCCGGCCAGTTGTATGCTAATTTGGTCTGGCAGGCTTATGTAAAGAAAATATTGCCTGTAAAGATTGGTTGTGCGGTGGTTCATCCGGCTGCACCATTCCCAATGAAATAACATATTTCAGTGCATCGTCCACACTCATATCAATTTCACGTACATCTTTACTGTTGACCATAATATAGTAGCCACCAGTGGGATTGGGAGTAGTGGGCACGTAAACCGAAATATATTCATTGGACTGGGTAGCATCAGACTGCTTTGGCAATGCCGACGCAATATTATCCGGTATATGTCCAGATACAAATCCGATTGTCCAGATATTGGGCTGCGGAAACGGAATGAGAACCGGTGTTTTAAATGACTGGCGCGAATCTGACAAAAGAGATTCAGAAACTTTTTTTACGCCAGAATAGATACTTTTCACTACCGGAATGCGTCCCCACAAGGCGTCCCATGCGGCAAATATTTTACGTCCGAGCATATTTGCAGCCAATAGGCCAGTGAAGAAAACCACGATTATAGCTGCTACAAGACCCAGACCATGAATTTTAAAACCGAAAAGTGCCTGTGGCTGCCAGCGTGCCGGTAAAATATTCACCAGCTCATCAGCCATGCCGATGATATAGCTGATTACCCAAATGGTAACAATAATGGGCAGCCAGACCAGCACGCCGGTGAGCATGTACTTTTTCAGAGATTTTTTTAGTTTTCCGCCCTCGGCAGGCTGTGGTGCCATATTTTGAGAAAGTCCTTTTAATCTGTTCTGATTACAAATATCAAACTTTATATTATACCCATATTTGGTTGTTTTCACAGTGGCTATTACTGATGTTGATTAAATTTTATTTTAAGGGGCAAACAAAGATTCAGAATTGGTTTGATGATGTCTGAGATACATCTTTATTAACTGTTATATGTGTTTGATTTGTATCGTCAGCATCGGTATGCTGAATTGATCAAATGTATGTATTTATATTTTCGTATACAATTAATTTGTTTGATTTTAAATTTTTGATATTAAATTAAAATAATAGAGAACCTTTTATTTTAGATTCTGCAAGCATTGGTTTACCGAATTTTTGAAGATTCACATTACCATATCAGCAAAATCGATTTAATTTCTTATTTGCAATTTATAACTAATGAATAATTAATAATTACAAATAAATTTTTATGTTAATCTATTTGGTATAATCTGTACCTTGATCAATATTCTTATAACGTTTTAGGAAGTTATAGCTTTCTGTATGGCCAGTTTCCGTTTTTTCTGTGCGTGGCTGCCATGGTGGGTAACAGGTGTTTGCGGTTCTTTTTTACTGCCTCAGGCTTATATCTGGCCATGGATTGGTGTTTTTTTCGTATTGTTGATACTGTTTGTGTGTTCTGGTTGGCTGTGGTGTCGTTGTGTTGCAGCACTATGTGCAGGTGTAATTTTTGGGTTATGGCGCACCGATACAGTCTTACAACAGCAGTGGCCAATAACCGATAAGGCTCAACTACAGATTGTGACTATTCAGGTTAAAGATATACCGCAGCAGGATACACAACGCAGCCGCTTTGTTGCTCAAGTAAACCTACCCGATGGCCGGCAGCAACAATGGTTGATTACTGATTACAGCAGGCAAGAATGGCCAGTGGGGAGCCGATGGGAGATTAAGGCCAAAGTTCGCGCTGTTATCGGGGAAAACAATATGATTGGGTTCAATCGTGAAGCGTGGGCGCTCAGTAATGGTATCGGAGCTATGGCTAATGTCGTTAAGGGACAGCGTAAAGCATTATCAGCTACTTCAGATTGGAAAATAAAACTTGCTCAGTGGCGCATGTGGTGCAGTGCACGTTGGCATAATCAGGAGCAAAAATATCCGCAAGGTGTAGCCCTGCTGAAAGCGCTTGCTGTGGGTGAACAATCTGCATTACCAGCAAGTGCATGGCAGATATTCCGCCCGTTGGGACTAAATCATTTAGTCAGTATTTCCGGATTGCATGTGGGGATGTTGGCCATGCTGGCAGGATGGTTATGCAGCAAGTGCTTACAATATCTGCCACTGCGAATCCATCAGCCGTGGATATATACGCGCTCTACAGCAGTTATAACTGCCATTGTTTACAGCGCACTGGCCGGCTTTGCTGTACCTACACAGCGGAGTATGCTGATGATTATTATACTGGCACTTACGTGGCGTCGCGGTTATTTACGCGCTTTTCAAGTGTGGTGGCTGACCATAGCATTAGTGCTGCTGTTTGACCCGCTAGCGTCATTAAGCGTGGGTTTCTGGCTTTCTTTTCTGTTGGTAGCAGTACTGATGTGGGCAGGTGACGGTAATAGTCAGCATGCTAAATGGCGGCAGATGGTACATGGTCAATGGGCTGCCGGTATGGCTTCCGTGGTGCTGGTGGCTTATTGTTTCGGTTCGGTAGCCATTATCTCGCCACTGGTTAACGCTGTTGCCATTCCCTGGTTTACCTTGGTACTGGTACCACTGGCTTTGCTTTCGTTGATATTGCCATTAGATATCTTACGCACGATGGCGGCTTATCTGGCTGAGCGAACCATGCGTATGCTGCATTGGATTGCTGATTACGCTCCAGAATACTATCCGGCACAGGCACCGTTAGCCTTGTGGTTGATTGCTGCTGTTGCAGTTATGTTGTTACTTTTGCCTAAAGGCTGGTATTTGCGGCCTTTGTGTTTGCTTATTTTGCTTTTATTGCTGTGTTACCGGCCTCCTAAACCGGCTTTTGGCGAAACTAATATCAAAATATGGGATGTAGGGCAGGGACTAGCCATCAGCATTACTACCGCCAGACATGAATTGCTATTTGATACCGGTACAGCTTACGCGGCACAGTCTGTGCTTATGCCCAACCTGCGTGCGGCTGGTATCAATCGTTTGGATACGCTGATATTGTCACACCATGATAATGATCATGATGGTGGTGCTTCGTTAATTAGGCAACAGCTGCATCCACTGAAAATTATTGCTGGACAGAGCAAAGCCTATAACTTTCCGGTGCAACCCTGCCTAGGTGGTGAAAACTGGAAATGGGATGGAGTATGGTTTGAGTTTTTGAATCTACCAGTAACACAGAATAATAAAAAAAATGATTACAGTTGTGTTTTGCGAGTGATCAGCGCTGATAAGGCACTGCTAATAACTGGCGATCTGGGAAAACAAGGAGAACTAGCTTTAGTAGAGGCTTATGGTGATGATTTATTTAGTCAGATTCTTGTATTAGGCCATCATGGTAGTAAACATTCCAGTGAAAAAAACTTTCTTCGTACTGTGGCTCCTATCTATGCAGTAGCCAGTGCCGGCTTTGCCAATTCTTATAGCCATCCTCACGCAGAGGTTCAACAGTTACTGACACAAGAAGGTGTTACTCTATTACGCACCGACCGGCAGGGAGGATTACAGACAACTCTATCTCCACACCCACTACATTGGAAGTTATTACAAAACTACCGGCCTTATTGGCAGCGTAAACCAGCTTTGCTTTAGTTTACTAGCAACTGAACGCCATAATATACTGGCGTATAATGGATAAAATAAATAAACGGCTGATTTAAAGGATTCAACATGCACTGGCGTAAACTATCTATATATATCCTAACAGCTTTCATACTGGCTGCATGTGCTACCCCAGAGCAAAAAGCAGCACGGGCTGCAGCAGAGAAAGCTGCACAGCAAAAATTACAACTTGATCTAGCTGCTCAGTGCGACCCTCGCACCGCTGAGCTGATGCAGGCTCAGATGCAGAATCCAGCTTTTTTTTCCGACCCTGCTAATGCCAAAATAGCTCAAGAGTACATGCAGAAAGTAAACTTGCCTATTTTTCAAAGCTGCTACAAGCTAGCATGGAATAATTATATCAATCAGGTGAAGCTAGATCAGGCGCGTAGCTGGGCCATGCAACGTAGATGGGACGATGATATGGACTGGATGATGTTCCGGCCGCGTTGGTGTCGAAGTAGTCACAATGGACGGACATTTGTTCATCGCTGCTAATGCAAAAAAAACAGACAGGTTTAACCTGTCTGTTTGCCTTATTATAAGTTTACTTACTGAGTTAGAACGTCTACACCTTTGGGAGGTGTAAACTTGAACTGTGCCCGGTTTAATTGTGGATGCGTATTGATTTTACTGAATGTAATCGTAGTCAAATTACCAAAGCTATCCTTTAGCTGCATATTAGCCAGATTCTCACCTTTAAAACCGATACGAATATTCTGATAGCCTGTATTACTACGTTTAGGTAAGGCACGGACATAGTCAATACCGTTGCTGCTACCATCATCAGATAATGAATAGTTGGCATTTAAGGCTGTTTTATTAGATAGAATGGCTGCTGGAGAATCGCCAATTGTCTGATTTTGAGCACGTTTTGTGACTTGAGCCAGATCCTGATCATAAAGCCAGACAGTGTTTCCATCACCTACTATTATCTGTTTATAGGGCTGGGTATATTCCCAGCGAAACAGCCCCGGCCGCTGAATAGCAAAAATACCCGCAGTTGTCTGAGTTCGCTTTTTACTTTTCACTGACTGACTAAACTGTCCGGAAATACCATCTGTATCAGCATTGAATTTTTGCAAAGTTTCCAGTCCGCCTGCATTAACCCATGCAGTACTGAAAGCCAAAATGCCGCTGAGTACAGCCTGAGACAAAATCCGCATTAAATACTCCTTTGCTTAACAATTATTGAATATTTTAGCTGTTTACAGATAAAGTTGGAACAGAAAATCAATGTTTGATAGGTCATGCCATTCTGGACTAAGACCTAGACACGTCTGCACTTGGCATAAAAATACCAATAAAAAAGCGGATAAATCAGCTTTTTCATTGGTGTGGATATTAGCCTATTTTACTGTTTGGCAGCCTGTTCAAAACGGGCATAATTCTGTTTTGCCTGTTGAAGTTTGGCTGTATTTTCATTCATTTTGTTTTGCAGCTCTGCTACTTTATCGTTGTCGCCTTTTGCCTGAGCTTTTGTTAGCTTACGCTGTGTTTCATCAATTTTATTATTTAGCTTAGCGATTTTCTGCTGATATTTCTGACGCAAATCATTGTTGTTACAATTTTGCGCAATATCGGCTTTTTGTGCATTAAGACGGTTAATCTGTCTTTGATTATTATTGGCGCGGGCATATTTCATTTGATTATCAATCTGTTGCTGTTTTTCAGCACAGGTTTGCCATTGATGATCGGCCAAAGCTGGTAGGGCGGCAGACAATGACAGACAAAGTAGAGCCACTTTAAGTATACGTGTTGTTTTCATAAATTTAACCTCTAGAGAAAATTAATTCTGTGTATTGTAAAACTAAGCAGCGATAAACACTATCTAAAATGTAAATTCAGTTTAAATCAAAGTTTATTTTGTTACTGCAGCACATGTATACTGAATACTCAGTTTTTTACCCCTTTCTGTGAAAATGTCCATTGCTGCCTTATTGGAATCAGCTTTGTTAAGTACTTTGCCTGATGAAAAATGTTCTTTGAGCCATACTGCTCATAAATTATGTATTAAAACACCAGCCAATGCTCTGAAGAGGGAGGTAACGGCTGTTATACGTGATTTTCGTTTTGCCGGCCATCCCGCAAGACCTAAGCTGGTACCGCCTTCTAAAGTGAAAAGCCGTAAATTTTCAACCGAGGAAGGATATGCGGCTTTATTACATGCCGTTTGTCATATTGAATTTAATGCAATCAATCTGGCGCTAGACGCAGCCTACCGCTTTCGTCTCATGCCAGAAGAATTTACCCGCGACTGGGTACGTATTGCAGCTGAAGAAGCACATCATTTTCAGCTTATGCGGCAACGTCTGCAAGCTTTCGGCTATGATTATGGTGACTTTGCTGCGCACAATCATTTATGGGACATGGCCTATAAAACCGCATTCGACCCACTGCTGCGGATGGCTTTGGTACCACGCGTTTTGGAAGCACGTGGGCTGGATGTTACCCCAGGAATGCGCTCTAAAATTGCACAAAAAGGAGATGAGCATACCTGTGCAGTATTAGATATTATCTACCGCGAAGAAGTCGGCCATGTTCAAGTGGGAAATTATTGGTATCAGTATTTATGCGCACAACGAGGGCTAGAACCACAGGCTTTATTTCGGCGTTTACTCAGCCGTTATGATTTATTTATTTTCCGAGGTTATGTAAATATCGAAGCACGAGAACAAGCAGGTTTTTCCCGTTTTGAACTGGAAATGCTGGAAAATTTCGAACAAAGCCGCCAGTCTGATGTACACAACTGGCGGCTGGCATTGCAAAACTAAATATGTATTCTGTTAGGTAATAACGCCCAAAGAATTCTGAAACTGTATTCTCAATCTATTTCATAGCCGCAGCGAGTACATTAACATTAAAACGGAACATATCAATATAGGTTGCTGCTGGCGCACCGTTGCTCAAGGCATCTGAGTACAAACGACCACTGATTTTTGTCTGAGTTTCGCTGGCAATTCGCTGCACCATTTTCGGATTTTTAATGTTTTCTATAAAAATGGCTTTGATATGCTCACGCCGTATCTGGCTAATAATTGCTGCCACCTGACGCGCTGATGGCTCGGCTTCAGTGCTTACACCTTGCGGAGCAATAAACTGAATACTGTAACGCTTGGCCATATAGGCAAAAGCATCATGACCAGTCAATACCTTACGTTTGTCTGCCGGTATAGCATTAAATATTTTAGTTGCCCAGTTATTGAGCTCTGCCAGCTGGCGCTGGTAAGCAGCCAGTCGCTGCTGGTAATAGGCTTTGCCTTGCGGATCAACTTTAATCAGTGCTCCGGCAACATTACGCGCATAGGTCTGCATCAGAACGGGGTCATTCCATATATGTGGGTCTGCGTGCTGATGATGGTCGTGACCGTCGTCCGCCATCATCAAAGGCTGAATGCCCTGAGTAACAGTAGCCAAAGGTACACGGCTTTGTAGAGCAGCTCGTTGCAAAGACAATGGTTCTAGGCCTAAGCCATTAAGAAGAATCAGTCTGGCTGAGCGCATGTCGCGTAAATCCTTACTGACCAGCTGATACATATGCGCATCCTGATCATAACCAATCAAGCTTCTGACCTGTACACGTTCACCGCCAATTTGCCGTGTAACATCGCCCAGAATACTGAAACTGGTGATAACCGGCAGCGGTGCCGCCTGAAGCAGGCTGGCTAAACTACACAGAAACATACTAAGCAGGCAAATAAAAAAGCCTCGTTTCATTTTTTATATATCCTTCAGTGGTTTATGATGCAAAAATTATCTCTAAGCAACATGGTGTCGCTGACGTTTATAGACTCGCCATAGAATACCGCTTTCACTGCCAACAAATAATGACAGTATATAAACCAGACCACAGCACAGAATAATAGCCGGCCCAGATGGTAAATCAATATAGAAAGACAATAGCAGACCTATATAGCCACACAACACAGCAATAATAGCTGCTATCATCAGAATACCGCCCATAGATTTCTGCCACAAACGAGCACTGATAGCGGGCAACATCATTAAACCTACAGACATCAGTGTTCCTAAAGCCTGAAATCCAGCAACTAGATTCATCACAACCAGTATTAAAAAAATAATGTGCCAAAGCGTGCCTTTACCGTTCACAGCACGTAGAAAAAGTGGATCTATGCTTTCCAGCATTAGCGGGCGATATATCACGGCCAATACCAGCATTGAAATACTGCTCACTATCGCCACCAGCGTCAGCGCTGACTTATCGACTGATAAAATCGAACCAAAGAGTAAGTTCAATAAATCAACACTGTTTCCGCCACGGCTCACCAACACCACACCTAAGGCCAAACAGGTAAGAAAAAAAGCGGCAAAGCTGGCATCCTCGCGCACATTGGCAAATCGGCTGGCCAAACCGGCCAGCAATGCCATCAACAGGCCAGCAATAAACCCGCCTAAACTCATTGCTGGTAAACTTAAGCCAGCTAGCATATAGCCGGCTGCTGCACCCGGTAAAATAGCATGCCCAAGCGCATCCCCAACCAGACTCATACGCCGCATCATCAAAAAAACCCCAACCGGCGCAGTACCTAAAGCCAGAAATACAATTGAACATAATGCATAACGCATAAAATCGTAATCAGCAAAAGGCTGAAAGAGTAAATAGGCCATATTCATTAATTTACCTGTTACACCACTGGTCCTGTTCGTATTGCTGCATTGCTGCGGCCGCCTGTTGCAGATATTGTTCAGTCAATACATGATCCGTTTTACCCGCTGCAATTTTTTCCCGAGCAATTAACAAAGTGTAGGGGAAATACGCCTGCACCTGCTCATAATCATGCAAAACCGTAATCACCGTACATTGCTTCTGCTGCTGGTATGCTTTCAAAATATCCAACAAAGCAAAAGTTGTAGCAGCATCAACTGCGTTAAATGGTTCATCAAGCAACAAAACACGAGCATTCTGAATCAACATGCGTGCCAGTAATACTCGTTGAAACTGGCCGTTTGACAACTGCGCGATACTGCGTGCCTGATATTGCAGCATACCAACTTGAGTTAATACTGCAATAATCCGCTGATGCATAGATTTACTGATACCCGCAAAGAAACCAGTTTCATACCATAACCCCATAGCAACTAGTTCAAACACACTCATAGGCTGGCTGCGGTCAATATCCGACTGCTGAGGCAGATAAGCTATATCAGAGCGCTGTAAATGCTGCCAGCAAATTTCACCACTATCGGGTCGTACTAGCCCCATAATGGCTTTGAGCAACGTGGATTTACCCGCTCCATTAGGGCCGAATATTGCCCACATTTCATTTGGTTTAAAATCAATGCTGAGATGATGGATAGCTGGTCGCTGGCGATAACTGACCGTGACATTGTCTACCTGAATACTCATGATGCACTCACTGCCCATGCATACATCAACCACATCAAAGCCAAAATAACGCCCACACCCATCAACCGTTTACCCACACCGCATAGCAAAAGTGAAAACATTGTGATGCCTCTACCGGATCAGCCCAATGACAATTTAATGTTATAGTATAACATTACATTCATCATACCTATAATATAAAGTTTTAGCAAAATGAGAAATTTTAAGCAGTCAAAGGAAATGATAAATGATGTGTTAGCGCTCTAATGGGCAAGCGGTTGGGATGCAAAGCTTGTTGCAGCCGCACAGATAAAGGAGAGGGCAAACCCAGTATGGCAGCAGCAATTGCTTCGGCACACAAAGGCGCTGTCAGCAAACCTCGGCTGCCATGAGCCGTATTAATAAACATACCTGGCTGCCATGGACAAGGTTGATTAAGCCGATAATTTTTGTCCAAACGCAAGCGGGCATACTGTTGCAGCATCGCCTCTGCATTGCCCACAGGCCCAGCCAAAGGTAAATGATCAAATGCATCACAGCGTATAGCCGCATGTCCCTGCGGTTTTGCATTCGGATTCAGATTTGCTGCGAGATGTGGTAGCCAGCGGCGCAATTGCTGCCAGTTAACATTTTCATCCTCTTCATTTAGGCTGTTATCGGTATTGTTCGGATGAAAAGTGGCACCAAAACAAAGTTTATCCTGCCATGCGGGGGTAATATAGCTATTTCCGCTTAGTGCACAGCTTGGCTTTATAACATCAGTTCTAAAACAAGCTGTGGTAGTTTGTCCTCTGATTTTGTGCAATGGCCAGCCAGCAACTGGAAAGAGCGTATCACTGTCCGCTCCGGCACAGATAACGACATGGGATGCTTCTAAAGTGAATGATCGATTCATATTCTGACAAACAATTTGCCAGCCATCATTCTGATACACAACACTTGTAACTTTAGTTGCAGTCAACACCTCAATTATAGGTTGTCTAAGCAAAGCATCAACCCAGCTATAAGGATTGATGGCTGCACCAAATGGCCACCATAATCCCCCTGAAGGTAATTCCATTCCGGCAATATCACCAGCCTGAGTCTGCGTGACAGGTCGAAACAAAGCATTATCAGGATTTTGCGAAGCTAATAATCCATTGCGATTCTTTTCGGCATCATTGTAATTCAAATGGAGTACACCACAGTCTAGCCAGCCTTGACCCACTGGCAAACTATTTTGAAGCAGGCTACGGCTAAATCCATAGCCTGCCAGCAACAGCTCTGTCTGCACAGTATAATTGGGAGAAATTTTGGCATACAACAGCCCGAGATGGTTGCCAGAGGCAGCACTGGCGATGGTATGTTGTTCAATTACTGTAACCGCAATCCCCCGTTTGGCAAGAGCAGAAGCAGTGGCAGCTCCAGAAATACCAGCACCGATTACCACTACAGATTTAACTGCTAGAGTGGGAGGCAATGTTAGCCAAGGTTTAAAACCACTAACTCCAATATCAGCCTTATCGTGTGAAAAACCCGAGTAAAACTGCACCCAGTGCTTATATTCTTGAGGCCGAATCAGAAGGAATTTACCTGCCGCTCGAAATGGGTAGCTGAATATCGGTTGGTGTTGCCAGAATAATCTTGCCTGAGTCCAAAACCTCACTATCGCTTGCCCAGCGGCTGAGGTAGCCAATAATGTCTTCGGCCAGCTTTCGGCTACAACCACAACCTCAGCCTGCTCATCATTTCCCAACTGCTGAGCCAGCTCATCTGGCTGTGGCCAATTATGGAAGACATAAACACTCATGGCAGCCGTACAGTTTCATGATGCTCAGCTGATGCACCGCTACCCTGATTTAGCCAGAGCCATTGCTGTTGCAACGTCTGCCGCAGACTATTCTGCTTTTGCTGAGAAGTATGTAAACCAGCAGTAAGTTTTTGATAATCTATGGAGAATGAGGGTCTAGTAAACGTACCGTTAATCCGTAACGGCAGTAAAGTCTGTTGTTGTGCTCGTCGAGTGGCAATCAGAACATTATAATCCATCTGTTGTTGTAACCACTTCACATCACCAGTACCCTTGATATCAAAATTATCAGCATGTAGTTCCATACGGCTACTTCTGGTATTTCCATTACTCAATGGAATCTGCAAGCGAATATAGCGAAAAGGCGTTTGGCTAGTTTCGTTGTAAGCTACAGTTGTCTGACTGTCACTATTTTGCAGAATATTATTAATATCAATACCGTTCCACACACCTTGACGAATATGGATATCCGCCTGACCCGAAAGACTGGAAAGCCATTGCTGACGGTTGACACCTGTTCCATGGAAATCAAAGTCTGCATCGCCTTCACCATCAAGATTATGCAAACCAAATGTATCTTGTAAAAATGATTTCATTTGCACACCACGTGCATGTTGCCGTGCTTTCCAGCTTAAAGGATTAGAATTAGTCACCTGCAACAATCCATCAGTATTGCCACCATACATATTTAAACTGATAGGGTCCAAATTCAATGTACGTGCATTTAGAGACAACTGAGTTTTAAACTGATTCACAACTACCGTTGGTGTGAGCAGAGAATCAATGGATAGTTGTGCCGTAAGCGACCGTTTCCTAAACCAGCGATACCATAACTGTTGCCAGTCTGGCGGGAGCAAACTAGTACTGTTATCTGCATAAGGGCGTAAATTTAACTGTGCCAGATGAATGCTTCCGTTTATTTTTGCTTGCTGTTTATCATGTTGATAGTCAAGAGAAATGCTGACAGGCTGATTATCAAACTGGCCTTGCAGATTAAGCTGACCGTTGCCGGCATCATCGCCCTGAACACTGCCAGATAAATCACTGATGAAACGGGAGTTGGGTAGGGCATTGACAGTATCCTGATGGCTATTCACCGAAAAATTGTCAATTTTCCAGTGGCGCATATCCAACCATGATAGCTGACCGCTGACAGTAAGCGCGGTCTGAAATAAATGGCTTTGCCAACCGCTGTCTATCTGAAACTGAGGTAAAAACCAGTGATTCTGCAACCAGCTGGTATTGGTGGAAGACACCGTGGCATTAATCGCATTATCACCAATCTGAGCTGTAGCAACACCATTTAATTGTGGTAAAAACAGTTTAGCCCAGCCTACCTGCCAGTTTTGCCCATTGCCGGTCACATGCAACTGATTACGCTGACTATGCCACTGCCATTGAACAGCAGCTGTCTGCAATAACTGCTGCTGTGGCAACCAGCGTGCATCAAAATGCCACTGGCCGTTACTCTCACCCAAAACAGAGACTTTCGTATCTATTTCCAGATTAACATCTTTCCACTGCATCACAGCATCAGGATGATAAACAGCATTGAGCTTGCAATGCAGAGTTTGCATATCTTGGCCTCCTAAAATTCCCTCCAGTTGCAGTGCACTGGAGCTGCCAAGATTACGCCATTGAAGATTCATCTGCTTAATATACTGTAAGTTCTGATCGTCTTGAATATTAAATTTAGCGTTTTCCAGTATCAGCCGGTTTATATGTAAACGTTTACCCGAATATGCTTTCTGCCATAAATCAGCCAGATTCCACTGGCCGTTACTACCGCGTACCAGATTGATACTTGCATCGTTAAGCTGCAACTTTTCAATTGTCATGCGGCCAAAGAAACTTTGCCAGCCCAAGCCGATTTTCATCTCGCCTACATTAATGTCATTTTTTTTAGTGGCAACATTTTTAACCTGCACCTGATGTAATGTCACAGTAGGGCGCGGAAACATAGAACGACTGATATCTGCATCAAAAAAAACTTGTCTGCCACTATCGGCCACAAACTCATTAGCACGTTTATTAATTTCTTTAGCATTAAACAAATAATGCAACACAGCCATATCAATGGCCAATAGCAAAAATATGCTCAGGCAGCCAAAAACCAGCAATTTCAACCAAAATTTGCCTGAATGCAATAATGAAATCATAAAAAATTAATTTAAAATTGTTTCAGAATATGGATTTGTCGGCTTCAAAACAAATCCATTCTGAAATAACCGTTACAATAGAAAACAATCCAAGCCTTACAAAAGCGTGGATTAAGTCCATATAAAAATACTTATATCAGTCCGCATCTGAAAACAGAGTTAATAAATTAATTCTGTTTAAAATTTACTTGCCCGTCATTTAATTTAAGACACAGATTATTTTAATGATGCATATGATGAGAATTTTCAGTTTGGCTTATATCAGCAGAAGCGGGACCTATAGCAACAGGCACATTTAGAACAAGGGGGCGTGCATGACGGAAAGTCAATCGCAATGGAATAGTAGTATCTTTAGCCAATGGTTTTTTTAAACCCATAAGCATAATATGCATTTTTCCTGGCTGCAAATGAGTCACTTTACCGGCAGGTAAAGGCAAACCTTTGGGCAAAGAACGCATTTTCATCACACCGTCAGTTTCTACCGTTTCATGCACTTCAGCAGACATCGCCACCGGTGTCGAAGCGCTAAGCAATATATCATCCCTGCCGGATTGATTATCCAGATCCATAAATACACCACTGGACGACATGCCGGGCACACTAAAACGAACCCAAGCATTATTTGCTTCAATGCCCTTAGCCATCAGCAGGCTAGCATAAGAAGCTAATAATGCAGTAAACAGTAGTTTTTTCATGTTATCGCCTTCAGCAAATTTCACAGTAATTTTGTTTGTGATGATTTAACCAGAATTAGCCTAAACCATCACAACTTACTTACATTATACCGCTAAATGAGGTGCAAAAATCTGCAATAATTGAGCCAGAATTTTCGGATTGGCAGCTACAATATCACCACTGTCCAGCCATGCCTGCTCACCTTGCATATCGGTAACAATCCCACCAGCTTCCTGAACAATCAGAGCACCGCCGGCAACATCCCAAGGTTTAAGATTAAATTCAAAAAAACCATCCACACGGCCACAGGCTACATTACATAAATCCAATGCGGCCGAACCTTCACGACGTGCACCGGCTGTTTTAGCCAGCACATCTTTTAAAATGGCTAGGTAAGTATTCATCATACTTTGATCAACCACCGGAAATCCGGTAGCAATCAGACTGCGCAGCAAGTCAATACGACCACTTACTCTAATACGTTTGTCATTTAGTAGCGCACCTTGCCCACGGCTGGCAACATATAGATCATTGTGCTCTGGAGCATAAACCAGTGCTTCGGCCAATGTTCCCTTGTGCAATAGCGCCATGGAAATAGCATATTGCTTATGTCCATGCAAATAATTCGTAGTTCCATCCAGAGGATCAATAATCCACTGATACTCAGCATGAATATTTCCCAGCTGGCCGGCTTCTTCACTCAGAATAGCATGCTGGGGATATACTTCCTGAATAGTACTAACAATAATTCGTTCCGCCTCACGATCAACATCAGAAACAAAATCGTTAGCAGCTTTATTGTCAATTTTAATATTATTTAAATTGCTGCTGGCGCGATGCATCATCTGGCCGGCTTTACGCGCTGCTTTCCAGGCAGTAGTCAAAATAGGATTCATGCTCATTCTCGTGATATGGCTGATAAAAGCTTCAAACAGATAGAAAAGACGTGTTTTAAAGAACAAATGCCGCATTAAAACAACATAGCGGCAATGGAATAGAGAAATTAATTATACGGCAAAATTGCTTTTTCCAAAACCGGTTACTTTCATATACAGAATATATAAACTCATTTTGCTATAATATGCTGAATATATCAGCATTCTGCTATTTCTGAGCTCTTCCCCAGATTTAATATTAAACATGAACAAACCCGTACTTCCCGATTTTTTAAGTAACATACTTGTAGTACTCACACGTACCAGCCATCCGGCAAATATTGGTTCCGCAGCACGTGCCATGAAAACCATGGGTCTCACCAACCTGACACTGGTCGCACCAAATCTGATGCAAACCCCCATGACAACGCAGCCCCCAGTATTCGACAGTACCAATCCAGACACATTTGCTTTACCGGAAGAAAGCTTTATTCTTGCATCTGGAGCAAAAGATGTGCTGGAACGCGCACACGTAGTAGCCACACTTAATGAAGCTCTGGCTGATACCACATTATCTTGTGCCCTTACCAGCCGGCGGCGTGAGCTGACAGCTCCTTTGTACACACCACGCGAAATCATGCCTTCATTACTGGATACAGCCAGAGCTGGGCAGAAAATTGCATTAGTATTCGGTAATGAAACTTATGGACTAAGTATTGAAGAAGTACAAAGCTGCAATCGCCTAATTACCATCAACGGTAATCCTGAATATTTTTCATTAAATCTAGCTCAAGCCGTACAGGTAATCTGTTATGAATTATTCAGCCATGTAAACAGCAGTATGGCCCATTTGATACAGCCAAAAAATCTGGCCACACATCAACAAACACATGATATGGTGGCACATCTACGTCAGGTAATGGATAAAGCCGGATTCTTTAACCGGCGTAATGAAACAAGGTTAATGCGCCGTATGGCTGCCATGTTTGACCGAGCGCAACTCAGTACCGAAGATATTGACATCTTACGTGGCTTTTATAACACCATTAACCAGCAAATTCAGAAAAAGCAAGATTAACTTTCAATAAATCATGTTTATAAAGGAGAAAGCACTACTCATGAATTATGCTTCTGATCCCATCTGGTGGCGGTTAAAAAAAACCATTGTACGCGATTTGGCTAGTTTACTAACCGCTCCCTCACCATGGATTTCTACCGTAGAATTGCCTATTTCCCAATTACTTGGGGATGATGGCTTTCGGTTTTTACTCGCTCTTGATAAACATCCTGAGGATTTATATTTATTCCTGAAAAGACACAGTGGTTACCAATCCCATCTGGGTATATACGCAGAAAAATTATTGCAATACTGGTTTTTAAATGCCCCTCATAGCCAGCTCATTGCCCATAATCTGACAGTGATGGATAAGCAGCGTACAGCGGGAGCCATGGATTTCATCGTACAGCTGAATAATCAGAAATATCATCTGGAATTGGCGTGTAAATATTATGGTAGTTATTCAAATGAACTGGAAAGCTTTATTGGCCTGAATCAGTCAGATCTGCTGAAAAACAAAAGGGATAAAATCATACAGCAGCTAGCATTGAGCACAAGTCTAGAAGCCAAAAAATCGCTGGCAAAGTTATCTGTGCAACCAGAAGAGCTCCGGCAAGCCAGTATAATCCGAGGCATGCTCTTTACCCCTACGGGCAACACACATTTTCAAACACCAATAAATCCTTTATGCTGGCAGGGGCGATACATCGAAGACTGGTCTGTTTTGGAAGCTCCGGAAGACTCTCGCTTTCATCTTCTCGATCATTTATCTTTACTATCACCAGCACGCCTTAGCAGCAATGCAATCGTGAATTTTGATCAGATTAAACAAATAAAGCAGGGTATCATAGCAATAGTACAAAAGCATGAAGATGGTTACTGGCACGAAACAGAAAGAATCATGAAAAAAGACAAAAATCCTGTGCAACCATAAATTACTGCAAGTGTCTCGGACATTACATAGGCTTTTATAAAGGCTTATGGTAAACTTGCGATTTAATTTTGTCTGCATGAAAAAATGCTGGGTACTGACAGCCCAGGCAGTGCCTGAAGACAAATCAAACAAATCAGATTAACTGACATCTAAGGGTTAACGATGAGCGTAACAGTAGAAAAATTAGATAATTTAGAGCGTAAAATTATTTTGGCTCTGAACTGGGAAGACATCCGGGCAAAAGTTAATGCACGAATGAAAGTGGCACAGAAACGTGCTCGCGTTGATGGCTTTCGCCCTGGTAAAGCACCACTGCGAATCATTGATTCCATGTATGGCTATGGCATTCGCGATGAAGTGCTGAACGAAATGACCCATAAAGCTTTCGAAGACCTCATTGTAGCTGAAAAACTCAAAGTAGCAGGCCTGAAAAGCCTCACCGCTTTGGAAGATGAAGATCAGGACGATGAAAAATTTTACAAAATTGCTGTAGTGTATGAAGAATTTCCAGAAATCAAAATCGGCGATTTAACTTCTCAGGAAGTCACCAAATTCAGTACTGAAATCGGTGATACAGAAATCGATAAAACAATTGACATCTTGCGCCAGCAGCGTACCCGTTTTAATCACGTAGAACGGGAAGCACAAATTGGAGACCGGGTAATCATTGATTTTGCCGGCAAAATTGATGGAGAGGCTTTTGCTGGAGGATCTGCTGAAAACTATCCGTTCTTACTAGGGAAAGGCCAGATGCTGCCTGACTTCGAAACAGGTATTGCCGGTATGAAAGAAGGTGATGTAAAAGAAGTATCAGTTACCTTTCCAGAAGATTACCAGAGCAAAGAGCTCGCTGGTAAAACAGCTATTTTTACCATTACTCTAAAAAATGTTTCTGAAGCTGTTCTGCCGGAAGTAAATGAAGAATTTGCCAAATCACTGGGCATTGAAGACGGCGACGTAGAAAAAATGCGTGCTGAAATCAAAAAAAATGTCAGCCGAGAAGTAAACCGTCGCGTCAGTGAAATGACAAAAGATAGTGCTATTAACGCTTTGCTGGCCTCTACACCTATTGAAGTACCTACTTCTATGATTACCGAAGAAGCTAAAAGCATGGCAGCACGCATGAAAGAAAATTTTGCCGCGCAGGGTATGGATCAAAAAGATTTGGACTTGCCGCTTGACATGTTTAATGAACAAGCTAGTCGCCGAGTAGCCATTAGCCTGATTATGGGCGAATTGATACGCGAAGAAAAACTGGAGCCAAGCGAAGAACAGGTACGTAAAGTTATCAATGAGTTCGCCGACAGCTATGAAGATCCACAGGAAGTTATTGATTGGTACTATAGCGACAAAAAAAATCTGCAAGTGCCAACTTCTCTGGCTATCGAACAAAATGTTGTAGACTATGTCCTCAGTAAAGTCAAAGTCAGCGATAAAGTGCTTACTTTTGATGAAGTAATGGGACAGCAGGCAAAGGCCTAAACATAGCAAACATTGAATAAATGACCAAAAGCACCAAAGTAGTTGAGAAGCTGCTTGGGTGCTTTTATTTCTATTGAGGAAAAAAACATGTCACATATACAGAATCTTGGTCTCGTACCCATGGTGGTCGAACAAAGCGGCCGTGGTGAACGTGCATACGATATCTACTCACGTTTACTTAAAGAGCGGATTGTATTCATGGTAGGGCCTGTTACAGACGAAACTGCCAATCTGATTGTAGCGCAGTTATTATTTTTGGAAAGCGAAAATCCCGATAAAGATATTTCTCTCTATATTAATTCACCGGGTGGGTCTGTCACTGCCGGCATGTCTATTTTTGATACCATGAATTTTATTAAACCAGATGTAGCTACATTATGCCTGGGTCAGGCTGCAAGTATGGGGGCATTCCTTTTATCTGCCGGAGCTAAAGGTAAACGCTTCGCATTGCCAAACAGCCGTGTAATGATTCACCAACCTCTCATCAGCGGCGGCTTAGGTGGACAAGCATCTGATATCGAAATTCATGCGCGTGAATTACTCAAACTGAAAAAACAGTTAAACGAACATTTGGCTCATCATACTGGCCAAAAACTGGCACAAATTGAAAAAGATACTGACCGTGATAATTTTATGTCAGCAGAAGAAGCACAGAAATACGGATTAATTGATGAAGTACTGGTTCATCGCCCCAAATAAACATTCCTGATGCTTAATTAACTAAGAGCAAGCTTTAAATCAATATAAAATCGAAACCAAAAATTGGTTTCGATTTTATATTTTTTCACAATACCTATCAGTATAAATTATTCGAGCTGAAGTCAGCTTTTACGTTGATTACTAATACCCATTAGCATCGCCAGTATCACCATTACTGATAAAGTAGCAGTACCACCATAGCTTACCAATGGCAAAGGCACTCCCACCACTGGCAGAATACCACTAACCATGCCCATATTAACGAATGCATAGCAAAATAATGTCATAGTCAGTGCACCAGCTAAAGTACGGCAATACAAAGTAGGTGCTTTAAGCGTAATATATAAACCGCGCACCAAAATAAATGTATATACACTCACTAGCAGAATATTGCCAATCAGACCAAACTCTTCTCCAAAAACTGCAAAAATAAAGTCAGTAGTGGATTCAGGAATATAATCAAGATGTGTCTGAGTTCCTTCGAGCCAACCTTTTCCCCAGATTCCTCCTGATCCAATAGCCGTCATCGATTGCAGGATATGATAACCAGCACCAAGACGATCTTTAGTAGGGTCAAGCAAAGTCAGAACCCTCATACGCTGATAATCATGCATCCCATAATTCCAAATTATAGGCAGCATAGCCACAAACCCGATAATCGCAGTAATAATAACTTTCCACGGTAAACCAGCAAAAAATATAACAAACAAGCCGGAGGCCATAATCAAAGTGGCAGTACCTAAATCAGGCTGTTTCAAAATCAGTGCTACAGGGATAAATATCAGCACAAAGGCAATAATATAGTGATACCAGCGAATATTACTTTCATTTTTCTGGAAATACCATGCAATCAGCATTGGTACAGCAATTTTCATGATTTCTGAGGGCTGGATTCGTCCTATCCCAATATTTAGCCAGCGAGTAGAACCATTTACTGTGATACCAGCAAAATGCACACCCACCAAAAGTAATATACCTAAACCATAAAGGGGTAACGCAAAATTACTTAATATCTGCGGTGGAGTTCGTGCAATCAGCCATAATAAAATAAAACTAAGAATAGTATGCAGGGTTTTATTTTCCAGCTGGCCAAAATCTTGTCCATCTGCCGAGTAAAGTAGAAATAAACTCATGACATAGATTATCAACATAGCATAAAACAGCCACACATCCATCGGTGCCCAGAGCTTATACCAGATACGTTTCAACCATTGCTTCTCATTAATCATATTTATTCATCTCACAAGCCTGACTGTGGACGATAGGCACGCAGTAATGGTGGCAAAGCAGCCTGATTATGCTCATCATGCTGTTGCGCATCCATCATGGCATTATTGGATAAATCATTTACCGGCAAATCAGAAGCATTGCTGGCCACACCTGCGCTAGGAAGATTTTTGAGTTTCAACAGATAAAAATCGGCCAGCTGTCGAGCCAATGGTGCAGCCGTAGCTCCCCAGCCATTATTTTCAAGAATTACAGCTATAGCTATCTGAGGTTTGTCAGCCGGTGCAAAAGCAATAAACCAAGCATGGTCACGTAACTGCATTTTTAGTGCTGCAGCGTTATAACGAGCACCTTGTTTAATCTGTACCACTTGTGCCGTCCCCGTTTTACCTCCCATGGTATAACCCAGACCAGAGCCGATTGCAGCAGCAGTCCCACCCGGCTTCAATACTTTTTGCATTGCGTCCTTCACATATTCAAAATTGCTGCGTTTAAATGGCACAGTTCTGACAGGCTGAGGATCAATCAATGTCATTTTTTGGGAATTATGGTCGAGTAAAGCCTGAACCAGATGAGGACGATAAACAATGCCATCATTACTCAAAATAGCAGTAGCAAAAGCCATTTGTAATGGTGTATACGCATTGTAACCCTGTCCAATGGCCATACTGACACTATCGGCCGGTTGCCACACCCGTGCCTGTGGCTTATAACGAGCAAATCTTTTCTCTTTCCATGCACGAGTTGGCAACACACCTGCATATTCATGATTAATATCAATACCGGTCTGTTTACCAAGATTAAATTCGGCCAGATAGGGCGACATACGGTCAACACCCATTTCGTAGCCCAGCCGGTAAAAGAATGTATCCGATGATACCTGAATAGCCTTACTCAGATTAGCAGAACCATGTCCACCTCGTGCCGCATCTCGAAACTGATGCGTAGAGCCAGGAATACTCCATACACCTGGAGCAGGCAAGACGGTGTTCTGATTTAGTTTGCCACTTTCAAGTGCAGCCATAGCCAAAAAGGGTTTGAAAGTAGAACCGGGTGGATACATCCCTTGTGTAGCTCGGTTCAATAATGGATGGCGCCAATCTTCATTCAAACTTTTCCAGGTTTCCGTGTCTATTCCATCAATAAACAAATTAGGGTTGTAGCTTGGTTTGGATACCATTGCTAGAATGGCTCCGGTCTGCGGATTTATCGCCACCAACGCACCTCGTTTATTGCTCATCAGCCGGTCGGCTTCCTGCTGTACACGGATATCCAGTCCTAGCCTCAACGTTTGCCCTGGAATGGCTGGTACGGTTTTTATTGTCCGAACAATATGACCCTGAGCATCTTTTTCAACTTCACGATATCCAGGCACACCGTGCAGCTGGCGCTCATAATATTCTTCCAGCCCCATTTTGCCGATATGTGTGCTGCCACGGTAGAGGTTAGTAAGATTAGCCTTATCCAGCGCCGCCATATCACGGTCACTAATACGGCCGATATAACCAACAATATGTGCCAGTAACTCACCATACGGGTAATCCCGAAAAGTCCGGGCATTTATTTCCACACCCGAAAACCGATATAGTTCAGCTGCAAGGCGGCTGGCTTCTTCCATGGTGAGCTTCAGTTTTAGAGGGACTTTATCGTAAGACCGGTAATCAGCGCGAAATTTAGCAAAACGTTTCAAATCACTGGGTGTGATGTCTACATAAGCGCGTAAAGCATTAATAGTATCATCAATTTTTCCCGGCACCTGATTAGGGATAATCTCCAGCGAATATGCGGGATAATTATGGGCTAGCACTACACCATTAACATCTACAATTTCACCGCGTACCGGTGGCGTAGGAATCAGAGAAATACGATTATTGGTAGCCGCAATAACATAATCATCATATTTGATAACCTGTAAATAAACAAAGCGTGCAATTAACAGGCAAAAACAAATAATAATTAACATAAATGCTACTGCAATCCGTAATCCCAGATCACCATACTGAGCCGGTTTGGACGGACGTTTTTTTTTGGTTCGAAATTGCAGTGCTTTCATAGACGTCTAGAGTAGGCGAGATAAAGCATGAATTTAGATAACAGAGGCCAGAGCAAAGCACTGATAAAGGGTGAAACAAAAAGATTCCAGCCTGTAAACTGATGCGTAGAAAAAAAATGAACAATTACCAAAATTAGTGTCATCAGCATCAAGCTACCAAAAATGGTTAGTGCCTGAAACCCATATGAGTAACCAAGCATCTGGTGCCGGTTTTGCTCAATTACATACACCGCAGCAATCAAAGCAAGTGCATGCTGACCAAATGGTGTACCCTGACCAACATCCACAATCAGACCAAGTATAAAAGCCATGCCAATACCAACATTCTGCGGCCGGTGTAAGCTCCAGTACAAAGTCATCATTGCCGTACAGGCTGGCAGCCAACCGGCTAGTGGCTGGGGAATAGGAATTAAATCTAGAAATAATGCAGCCACAAGACTCAAAACAATAAGCCGTTTTCGGGTATGGCGGTGCAGGCTGTCTACTTCAGTCATGATTGGCGGATGTTGGGTTAGTCACTGCTACATCAGCAGAATAATGAGCTGTCTGCCCATGCTTTTGGGGAATAACCAGCACAAATGTGCTGCTACGCATTTGTGCCACCGGCTCAATCTGAGCACGATAATAGGGCGAACCATTACCACTTTGCGCTTTTGTGACGGTAGCAACTGGTATGCCTGCTGGATAAACACTATCCATTCCAGACGTTACCAGCAAATCATTGGGTAATAAACTGGCATTAGCCGGAAAATAACGCAAGTCCAAACTACCAGAGCGACCATAAACCAATGTACGAACTCCAGTGCGCATAACCATAGTCGGAATCACTGCATTAGTACTGGTTATCAGCATAACCTCCGAGCTTAAAGGCTGAACTGCAGTAATCTGTCCGATTAGGCCATGCTCATCACTTACTGCATCTCCCATGCGAATCTGATGATGGCTACCTTTATTAATAATAAACCTATCAGCAAGCGGATTACTGTCATTTGATACAATCTGCGCTACCTGCGCCTGTGGCAAAGCTGCTTTTTGCACCTGATTCAGCTGATTCAGATTAAGCACAGACTTTAACTCTACTGCGTGCTGACTGAGCTGCAATTTTAATTGTGCATTCTGAGCCTTCAATAATCTGTTTTCATTGCTCAGATTTTGCTGCTTCTCAAGAAAAACCATACCATTGGAAACAGCGTTAACCGGCTGCATCGCTAGCCACTGAAACGGGTACAAAGCCGTAGCAATATAATTGCGGCTTATTTTAACCACATCATATCGGTTATCAAGCAAAAGCAACACTACCGAAACCAGTGACAGAACAACCAGTTTACTGGTACTGCGCAGACCATTGTGAACAAAATTTAGTGAAGGCTCTGCCATTATCAATTACATTGAACAAAAATTACGGCATTTAAGGATTAGATACAAATACAGAATTCATCTTACCAATCATATCTAGCGCATGGCCAGAACCACGGGCAACACAGGTAAGAGGATCCTCTGCAATCATAACTGGCAGACCGGTTTCTTCTGATAGCAAACGGTCAAGCCCTTTCAACAAAGCACCGCCGCCAGTTAATACCAGACCACGATCTGCAATATCTGCACCTAATTCTGGAGGTGTCTGTTCCAGAGCATTTTTAACAGCCTGCACAATTTGATTTAAAGGTTCTGTCAGCGCTTCTAGCACTTCATTAGAACTAATTGTAAAGGCGCGCGGAATACCTTCAGCAAGATTGCGTCCTTTAACTTCAATTTCTTTAACTTCCATCCCGGGGAAAGCAGAACCGATATTTTTCTTAATTTCCTCAGCAGTTGATTCACCAATCAACATGCCATAATTGCGGCGCACATAATTGATAATGGCATCATCAAACGCATCACCACCCACACGGATAGAGTGGGAATACACCACGCCGGATAACGAAATTACCCCCACTTCAGTAGTGCCACCGCCAATATCCACCACCATGGACCCTGTTGGTTCTTCGATCGGCAAACCGGCACCAATCGCTGCAGCCATCGGTTCTTCAATCAGGTTTACGATAGATGCACCCGCTGCCAGAGCAGAATCACGAATAGCCTTGCGCTCAACCTGAGTAGAACCGCAAGGTACACAGATTACGATACGCGGAGCAGTAAAGCGGCTATTGTTCACTTTTTTTATAAACTGCTTCAGCATCTTTTCAGTAACATTAAAGTCAGCAATCACACCATCTTTCATCGGTCTGATTGCTTGAATGCTACCCGGTGTGCGGCCCAGCATTTTTTTCGCCGCCGTTCCCACAGCCAGCATGCCGTTTTTGGCATTTATCGTATCGTTCTGTACCGCCACCACAGATGGCTCGTTCAATACTATGCCTTTATTTTTAATAAAAATCAGAGTGTTAGCTGTACCAAGATCAATAGCCAGATCATTGGATAAATATTTGGTAAAAAAGCGAAACATGGGGCTGTCCTAATGAACTTTAAAATTATCAGTATGGCAAAAGCAGTTGTTTGACACATTAACCAAAGCAAATCAATGCGCCATAGAATAGGGATTTCGGTTATAATTCCTGACTATGTAAAAACCGAATCAGAACGCGCAATGATACCTCAGTTTGCTCGTTTTGCTAAATCAAATTTAAGGATTTTTGATGGCTTTAACACTAAGTGATGTAGATAAGCTCGCACGCCTCTCTCGCTTGAGTCTTTCAGAAACTGAGCGAAATAATATGCTGGCAGAACTTAATCATGTATTCGAACTGGTCGAAAAAATGCAGGAAGTCGATACAAACGAAGTTGAACCGATGGCACATCCTCATGAACTCGCATTACGTTTACGCAATGACATCGTGACTGAAACTGATCAGCATCAGGCTATACAATCTTGTGCACCTTTGGTTGGCAAAGATATGTACCTTGTACCTAAAGTAATCGAATAAGTTCAGATTTGACAATTAAGCCATATCTTTAATTTTTGAAATTATCACAGACAGCTTCTTATCACACTGTTTGAACATTATCTGACCACCATGCCCAAAAACTACACATTGAAACAATGCAGTGATTTACTGCAAAGCAAACAGGCTTCAGCAAGCGAGTTGGCACAGGAATACCTAGCAGCCATTGCAGCGGATAATCCCAGCCTGAATGCCTATATTACGCTGGATAAAGAACGTACTCTTACAGAGGCCAAAGTTGCCGATGACCGTTTGGCACAAGGTTCAGCCAGTGTATTGACAGGTGTACCCATAGCCTACAAAGATATTTTTTGCCAGCAAGGCTGGCGCAGCGCGTGTGCCAGCAAAATGCTGGATAATTTTACCGCCCCCTATACCGCCACTGTAGTACAGAATTTGCTGGATGCAGGTATGGTCACACTGGGTCGAACCAATATGGATGAGTTTGCCATGGGTTCAACTACTGAGACCTCACATTATGGCATTACCAAAAACCCTTGGCAGCATGATCATGTTCCTGGTGGTTCCTCCGGTGGTTCTGCCGCTGCTGTTGCGGCGCGACTGGCACCAGCAGCATTAGGTTCAGATACTGGTGGTTCTATCCGTCAACCGGCAGCTCATTGCGGCATCACTGGTCTGAAACCTACTTATGGTGTCATCAGCCGCTTTGGCATGGTGGCTTATGCTTCCAGTTTTGATCAGGCCGGCCCAATGGCACAAACCGCTGAAGACTGCGCTTTGCTACTAAACAGCATGGCCGGTTTTGATGAACGGGATTCCACCAGTATAGAGCGTGATAAGGAAGACTACACTCGAGATTTAAACCGTCCGCTTCAGGGTTTAAAAATAGGGCTGCCACGAGAATTTTTTGGAGAGGGGCTTGATTCACAAGTACATTCATCCATTGAGGAAGTTTTAAATATACTGAAAAAACAAGGGGCAGAAATTATTGATGTCTCTTTGCCGCATACTGAATTATCCATTCCGGCTTATTACGTTTTGGCATCAGCAGAGGCCAGTACCAATTTATCTCGGTATGATGGTGTTCGTTACGGATACCGAGCAAAAGAATTCAGCAATTTAGATGAAATGTACAGTAAAAGCCGTGCTGAAGGCTTTGGTGATGAAGTAAAACGGCGCATCATGATTGGTACCTATGTATTATCGCATGGTTACTATGATGCCTATTATCTTAAAGCACAAAAACTACGTCGTATGGTTGCCAACGACTTTCAAGCTGTACTTAATCAATGCGATATTATCTTGGCTCCGGTAGCACCTACTGCTGCACCGAAACTAAGCAGCCACAGTAACGATCCAGTGCAAATGTATCTTTCTGATATATACACTGTCTCACTTAACTTAGCTGGATTGCCGGGCATCGCCTTGCCCGCCGGTCAAACCACCAGTGGACTGCCTGTGGGAGTACAGCTCATCGGTAACTATTTCGCCGAAAGCCGCCTGCTTGGAATTGCACATCAAATACAGCAACATAGTGACTGGCATACCAGAACACCATTTGCACAATAACAGCCAGTATACGAATTGAAAGAAAACAGAATGAATTGGGAAACTGTAATCGGTCTGGAAATCCATGTTCAGCTAAATACACAATCCAAAATTTTTAGTGGTTCTTCTACTGCTTTTGGTGCAGCGCCGAATGTTCAGGCAAATGTAGTAGATTGTGCCTTGCCCGGCGCCTTACCAGTAATGAATCGCGAAGTAGTAAATAAAGCCATCAAGCTTGGTTTGGCATTGAATGCCACGATCAACAGGAAAAATGTATTTGACCGGAAAAACTATTTTTACCCTGATTTACCAAAAGGTTATCAGATCAGTCAGTTAGATTTACCAATAGTAGAGCATGGGCAGCTGGAAATCGTAGTAGGTGATGAAGTTAAAACCATCAACGTAACCAGAGCGCATATGGAAGAAGATGCTGGCAAATCTGTACATGATGAATTCGAACACTATACCGGCATTGATTTAAATCGTGCCGGTACACCTTTGCTAGAGGTAGTTTCCGAACCTGAAATGCGTTCCGCTGCCGATGCCGTTGCCTATGCTAGAGCAATGCATAGCTTAGTTACATGGCTAGATATTTGTGATGGCAATATGGCAGAAGGTTCATTTCGTATTGATGCCAATGTATCAGTACGCCCTAAAGGACAGGCTGAATTCGGAACACGTTGTGAAATTAAAAATCTGAATTCTTTTCGCTTTCTGGAGCAGGCCATCAATTACGAAGTTGAACGGCAAATCGAATTGATTGAAGACGGAGGCAAAGTTATACAGCAGACTCGCCTGTTTGACCCCAATAAGGGGGAAACACGTGCAATGCGCAGCAAAGAAGATGCTCATGATTACCGTTACTTTCCAGATCCAGACTTATTGCCGGTTGTAATTACAGATACAATGCTGGAAGCGGCCAAAGCCTCTATGCCTGAGCTACCAAAAGAAATGGCTGCACGCTTCATAGAGCAATATGGCATTTCTGACTATGATGCACGCTTATTAACCAGCAACCATATTCAGGCCAGCTGGTTTGAACAGGCTGCAAAAATAGGAGGGCATGGCAAACTTGTAGCCAACTGGATGCTTGGAGAACTTGCGGCTGCACTTAATAAAGCCGGAATTGACATCTCAGCCAGCCCTATCAGTGCCGAGCGTCTAGCTGGACTGACTAACCGGATTGCAGATAATACCTTAAGTAACAAATTAGCTAAGCAGGTTTTTGAAACCATGTGGGACAGTAATCTGTCTGCTGATGCCATTATTGAGCGTGATGGCCTGAAACAAATGACAGATATCGGCGCTATAGAACAAATCATCGATGAAGTGCTTGCTAAGAATCAGAAATCTGTTGAAGAATTTAAATCAGGTAAAGAAAAAGCATTCAACGCTTTAGTAGGTCAAGTAATGAAAGCTTCACGCGGCAAAGCCAACCCGCAGCAGGTGCAAACTTTATTACGCAGCAAACTGGCTTAAGCGTAAAGGATTAGATATGAAAAAATGGCTGGTACTGACTATCTTATTTGCATTGTCCGGCTGTGGCTTTCATCTGAAAGGCACATCCGCATTTGATACACCTTTGCCCTATCACAGCTGGAAAATAGATGGTGGTAGTATGCAACGGGCATTAGAAGTAGTATTACGGCGTCAGCCAGATGTTGTTGTTGATACCGAACAGCCAGATGTGGTCGTAAAAGTAATTGCTGCTACTCAGGATTCAACTACATCTTCTGTAGACTTGTCCGGTGGAGCCAGTGAATATTTGTTATCACTGAACGTTACGGTACAAGCTTATCGCCACGACCAGCCATTAGGAGATCCGATTCAAGTAACTGTAAATCGTTATATGGATTATTCTGATCATGAAGTGCTGGCAAAAGAAAACGAGCAAAACATGATTTGGCATGACATGCGTACCGATGCAGCAGAACAAATAGTGCGGCGTTTGGCTTTTCTTCCCGTCAATACCACAGAATGAGTGAAATATCTATCCATCCTCTGGCCGCAGCATATCTGATTCATGGTGAAGAAGATTTATTGCGGCTAGAGGCTATAGACAAGATTAGAACCGGCGCACGTGAGCAGCAATATTCTGAGCGTGAAGTCGTCATAATTGAATCCGGCTTTGATTGGTCATCTCTATTGGCTTCAGTACAATCTGTAGGTTTATTTGCTGATAAAAAACTATTGGAAATACATTTGCCATCTGGCAAACCTGGCAAAGAAGGTGCGGCAATACTACAGCAACTTGCTGAGCATCTACCGGAAAGCACTTGTCTGATGCTGATATTGCCTAAACTGGAACGTACACAAATACAGAGTAAATGGTTTACGAGCTGGGCTAAAGTCGCTCAAGTCTTTGAAGCCAAAGCAGTTAGCCAGACAGCTTTACCTCAATGGATAAAAAAACGCCTAGCTGAAGAAAAGCTTAGCATCGACAACGATGCTTTAGCACTATTTGCCGAAAAAGTGGAAGGTAATCTTCTAGCTGCAAAACAGGAAATTGACAAAATTGCACTCATCCATCCTGCTGGTCATATTGTTACACTGGCTGAAGCACAAGCCGCAGTGGCAAACGTGGCGCGATTTGATGTATTTCAGCTATCAGCTGCATGGATGAGTGGCAATTCCGAAAGGATGGTACGACTGCTTGATGGACTGGCAGCAGAGAGCAATGAACCAGTATTACTTTTATGGGTAATCAGTGAAGACATCCGTACCTTATTACGCTTACTGGCAGCACAAAAACAAAGAAAACCCCTCAGCGAATTACGCCAAAGCCTGCGCTTATGGGGAGAAAAACAGACTCTGGCTCCGGTGGCAGCCAAACGCATTGGTGTAAAACGTTTACTAGGCGCTTTGCAGACATGTGCGCACATCGACAGACAAATCAAAGGTGTGGAAGAGGGTGATGCATGGTCTGAAGTTAAGCACCTGTTTCTAACTTTGACAGCTTGATTACCATGCAAACTAATTTTCTTCCATATCGCAATAAATGTGACAAAAAATGAAAACAGTTGAAAAAAGCGTTTTAGTACTTCATAGTGCTGAGCACATATTTGATCTAGTCAATAACGTTGAAGATTATCCTCAGTTTTTGCCATGGTGTAATCGAACAGAAATTTTAAAAAGAGATGAACATTCACTTGAAGCAGTGTTGCATATGGATTACATGAAAATACGCCAATCCTTTGCTACCCGGAATATCAATCACAGACCTCACAAAATACAAATGAGTTTGCTTAACGGCCCGTTTCGCCGGCTAGAAGGTTTCTGGCAGTTTACCCCTATCGATAATTTAGGCTGTAAGATTGATTTTCGCTTGGAATATGAATTTTCTAGTGCCGTACTTTCAGCACTAATTGGACCTGTTTTCAACCATATAGCTACTACACTAGTAGATGCATTTATTCAGGAAGCCGACAGACGCTATGATGACTGATATTATGGTTGAAGCCGTGTACGCAACATCTGAATGTCAGCATCTATGGCAAGGTAAAGTCGCAGCGGGAACCACAGCACGTCAGGCATTATTGGAATCAGATCTGCCACAACAATTTCCACAAATTGATTTTCGTACAGCCCCTATAGGTGTATTTGGCAAAAAAATTAAAGATGATTACATCCTGTGCAACTGGGATCGCATAGAAGTTTACCAGCCATTACTTATCGACCCAAAAGAAAATAGACGTCGTAAAGCACAACAAAAAAAGTAATCCGTATTTTCTTGTATTTAATTATCTTACTTGCAAAACATTCTAAGGAAAATCTATGTCCCAAATACGGCTCATAGTAGGTCTGGGCAATCCGGGCACAGAGTATGAACATACACGTCACAACATCGGTTTTGATTTTGTCGATGAACTGGCCAGATTATGGAAAACCAGTTTCAGAGAAGAAAAAAAATTTTTTGGACAAATCGCACGAGTTAATCAGGCTAATAGAGAAATCTGGCTATTAAAGCCATTTACATACATGAATAAATCAGGCACTTCTGTTCTGGCGCTGGCAAAATTTTATAAAATTACACCTGCAGAAATTTTAGTAGTTCATGATGAGCTTGACATACCTTGCGGACGGGTAAGATTCAAACAAGGTGGTAGCAATGGTGGTCACAACGGCTTAAAAGATATTCAGGCGTGGCTTGGCAGCCCAGATTTTTATCGCTTACGCCTTGGCATCGGCCATCCCGGCGACCGTAACCTCGTTGTCAGCTATGTATTGCATAAACCACAAGCCCAAGAACAAAACTTAATCAATGAAGCAATTCAAAAGTCACTGACAGCTATGCCTTTACTACTTGAAGGCGAATACAGTAGCGTACAACAACGATTACACAGTAAATGAATTTTGAAAGTTAAAGTAATGAAATACCGTGATTTACGAGAATTCATTGCCATGCTCGAGCAGCAGCAGCTATTAAAACGGGTTCAGATCCCTGTATCACCCTACTTGGAAATAACCGAAATAGCAGATCGGGTATTACACAAACAAGGTCCGGCTTTGCTGTTTGAAAAAACATTCAGTCAGTCAGGAAAACCATATAATTTTCCGGTTTTAGCCAATTTGTTTGGCACAGCAGAGCGAGTGGCCATGGGTATGGGCGCAGAAAGTACTGCTCAATTAAGAGAGATAGGCAAAACTCTAGCTTATTTGAAAGAGCCTGAACCGCCCAAAGGTATCAAAGATGCCTTTGCCAAACTTCCTTTACTCAAAGATTTATGGAGTATGGCGCCACATATCACAAAAAAAGCACTCTGTCAGGAAATCATTTTTGAAGGAGATGCCGTCGATTTAACGCAGCTTCCTATTCAGAAATGCTGGCCAGAAGATGCAGCGCCACTCATAACATGGGGATTAACCGTCACCCGCGGACCGGACAAGAAACGTCAGAATCTTGGTATTTACCGACAGCAATTAATGGGAAGAAACAAACTCATTATGCGCTGGCTAGCACACCGTGGTGGAGCACTTGATTTTCAGGCATTTAAACAAAAATATCCTCATAAGCCTTATCCTGTATCAGTTGTACTTGGCTGTGATCCGGCCACCATACTGGGAGCAGTTACTCCCGTACCAGACAGCTTGAGCGAATATCAGTTTGCCGGATTATTAAGAGGTTCACGTACCGAACTAGTAAAATGTATTGGTAACGATTTACATGTACCAGCCAGAGCAGAAATTGTGCTTGAAGGCGTGATACAGCCAGATGAAATAGCGCTGGAAGGCCCATATGGAGATCACACGGGTTATTACAATGAACAGGATTATTTTCCAGTTTTCACCGTAGAACGCATCACTATGCGTGAAAATGCAATCTACCACAGCACCTACACTGGCAAACCGCCAGATGAGCCAGCTGTTTTAGGCGTTGCCTTAAATGAAGTATTTATTCCTCTATTACAAAAGCAGTTTCCTGAAATAATTGATTTTTATCTTCCTCCCGAAGGATGCTCTTATCGTATGGCTATTGTCAGCATGAAAAAACAATATGCTGGACATGCCAAAAGGGTCATGATGGGATGTTGGAGCTATTTGCGGCAATTTATGTATACCAAATACATAATTGTTGTGGATGATGATATCAACATACGTGACTGGAAAGAAGTCATTTGGGCTATTACCACTCGCATGGATCCCGTACGGGACACAACACTAATCGATCATACACCAATTGATTATCTCGATTTTGCCAGCCCCATCAGTGGCCTAGGAGGTAAGATGGGATTGGATGCCACCAATAAATGGCAAGGAGAAACCAACCGTGAGTGGGGCAAAGTAATACGTAAAGATGCAACAACCATAGCCAAAATCGATTCCATATGGCAAGATTTAGGTTTATAAATTGCTATTGGCTCCATGCAGTTTAAAAAATTTAGCAGCATAATCAACATATGGTATGCACATGAATAGTAAGATATTTAATCAAATCTGTACTATCTGTTTCAAACTGTGCACACTTTTTATATTAACTGCCTGTCAGACATTACCGTCACTTCAGGGACGAACAACAGAAACTCATGTTGCAGCCGATATCCCAACTTCATTAGCTTATGCAAATGCTTCTCTTGTTAGCCAGCATCCGGGATTTTCGGGTATATACCCACTTGATGATGGCCATGAAGCCTTTGCAGCACGTGTTGCCTTGATACGTGCAGCTGAGAAAAGTTTGGATGTTCAGTATTACATATGGCGCAATGACACATCTGGGCAGCTATTATTCCATGAACTTGTCTTAGCTGCTCAGCGAGGGGTACATGTCCGTCTACTGTTGGACGACAATAACACTGTAGGGCTGGATAAAGTTCTCACGGCTCTTAATCACGAGCCTAATATCGAAATCCGGTTATTTAACCCCTTTATCCATCGGCACTGGCGCGCGTTAAGTTACATTACCGACTTTGCGCGATTAAACCGACGCATGCACAACAAATCCATCACTGCAGATAATCAGGCTACCATTCTTGGTGGGCGTAATATCGGTGATGAGTATTTCGATATGGGAAAAGGTACGTTGTTTGTTGACTTGGATATTCTCGCCATAGGTCCTATCGTCAATCAGGTATCTAATAATTTCGATCGCTATTGGAACAGTGCATCTGCATATGATTTTAGCAGCATAGTTCACAGACGCAACAAACTTCAACCTAGTATGACAGTATTTAAGCGGCGTAGTTTCAACCGTTTGCGTGCAGATAGCTACGACAATGCCTATAATCGTGACAATTTTGTCAATCGCTTACTAGATGGCTCACTTGATTACCAGTGGGCACATTTAATTTTAGTAAGTGACAATCCAGAAAAAGCATTACCTAAAAGTAAACAGGAAACAGCTAAGCAAAATATCGAGACAGGTCTTGTAATTGCTTCAGATACAAAAGATACCAATCATCAACCTGTCATAAAATATGAAAAAGCCAGTTTAACTCTGAATGCACTTGCCGCATCAGTTGTTGAACCACAAAAAGATTTACTGGTTATAACTCCTTATTTTGTACCAACTCAAACAGGTCTAGAATATCTGCAAAAGCTCAGAAAAGAAGGGGTAAAAATCAGAATTCTTACCAACTCACTGGCTGCAACAGATGTACCAGTAGTTCATTCCGGCTATTCCCGCTACCGTATTCCTTTATTAAAAGAAGGTGTTGAAATATACGAACTGAAAAATCAGGGTTTTATCAAAGGTCACCGAGACAGGGCATTTACAGGTAATTCTGAATCCAGTCTTCATGCCAAAACATTTACTATAGATGGACAACAGCTTTATATCGGTTCCCTGAACTTTGACCCACGTTCCGCCAGACTCAACACCGAAATGGGTGTTGTTATTCAATCACCCGAAATGGCACAATATATGAATCAGGCCATCAATGAGGCATTACCAGACGTGACTTATCAAGTAAAACTCTCACCTGAGGGAAAACTAGAATGGTTGAAAAATAACGACAAAAATCAAATCAGGGTTTATCATCATGACCCAGATACCAGTGTGTGGAAGCGAGCTTGGGTAAAAATACTATCATGGCTACCATTAGAAAGCTTGCTTTAAAACCTTAACTAAAATTATCTAATATCGACCAACACCCAACAATACAAGGTAGAGCTAATGCTGCTATTTATCGACAATTACGATAGTTTCACCTACAACATCGTGCAATACCTTGGTCAGCTAGGCGAAACAATAACCGTTAAAAACAATGATGAAATAACTCTGAAAGATATAGAATCCTTAGCTCCAAATAAAATTGTCATTGGCCCAGGTCCCTGTACACCCAAAGAGGCAGGAATATCAGTAGCCACTATCCAGCATTTTGGCGGCAAAATCCCTATTCTGGGTATTTGTCTTGGGCATCAGGCCATTGGCTTTGCTTATGGAGGCAATATAGTCCGTGCCAAAAAAGTAATGCATGGTAAAATTTCTCCTGTTTATCATCACAACAATTCATTGTTCACTGGCCTGCCTAATCCAGTAAATTGCACCCGTTACCATAGTCTGGTTATAGAAAAAGACACTTTACCAGACAGTCTTGAAATCACCGCATGGACAGATGATAACGAAATTATGGGTATCAGACACCGCTCCCTTAGAATAGAAGGGGTACAGTTTCATCCTGAAGGCTTACTCACAGAATATGGCCATCAGATGTTACAAAATTTTTTAGAGCAACATTCATAACCATAATCACATCTGCAAAACGAAATCTACTTCAGAAAGAATAAATATGATTACGCCGCAACAGGCTCTAAACCGTCTACTGGACAATAACGAATTATTTTACGATGAAATGACCGACTTAATGCGCCAGATTATGAATGGGGAAGTGGCGCCAGAAATCATAGCTGCCATACTAATTGGTTTACGTATCAAAGTAGAAAGCGTATCTGAAATTGCCGCCGCAGCAACAGTCATGCGTGAATTTTCCACTAAAGTACCCGTACAACATCGGGATCATTTGGTAGATATCGTAGGTACCGGAGGCGACAATGCTCATACTTTCAATATTTCAACTACCAGTATGTTCGTCGTAGCCGCTGCAGGTGCCAAAGTTGCCAAGCATGGTGGGCGTTCAGTATCCTCTTCAAGTGGTTCTGCCGATATTATCGAAGCCATGGGTGCGGCTCTCGAACTAACGCCCGAACATGTAGGCGAATGTATTGATCAGCTAGGTGTCGGATTTATGTATGCTCCCAATCACCACAACAGCATGCGTTATGTTGCTCCGGTACGCCGAGCGCTTGGCGTACGTACCGTATTTAACATCTTAGGGCCATTAACCAATCCGGCAGAAGCATCAAATCAGGTTTTAGGTGTATTCCACATAGATTTAGTGGGTATATTATCACGTGTACTGAAACAGCTAGGCAGCAAACATGTGCTTGTGGTTCATGGCAGCGATGGCCTAGATGAAATTACGCTCACTGGTACAACCCGCGTAGCCGAATTGAAAAACGGTACTATCATGGAATATGATATTCATCCAGCACAATTCGACATGCCGGTTATCGAAGACCTGAAACCCCTTAAAGTAGCCAACAGCGAAGAATCATTGCATATCATGAACGCTGTATTAAACGGAGAAAAAGGACCTTGTCGTGATATCGTCGTTTTGAATGCGGCTGCCGCCATTTATGCATCCGATATCACTACATCATTGGAAGAAGCAGTGGATTTAGCAATTACTGCCATTGATTCTGGCAAAGCCAAAACCAAACAGACCGAATTTATTCAGAAAACACAACAATTAGCTGCCATACAGAAAACTTAACATGCAGTAAGCTTGCAGATGTTCAACCTGCGTCACTGCAATTAATCGTTTACAATAAACGCTACAAACCGTCAACAAACACATTAATATCATGTTAGACATTCAAATACTCCGACAAGACATAGACACAGTTGCCCGAAAATTACAAACCCGTGGTTTCCAGCTGGATATTGCAGCATTCACCCAACTAGAACAGCAACGCAAACAATTGCAGATTCGTACTGAAGAACTGCAAGCTAAACGCAATAGCCTGTCCAAACAGATTGGCGCCTTGAAAAGCCAGGGTAAACATGATGAAGCCAACGAAGTGATGGCCGAAGTAGGCAAAATTAAAACAGAGCTCGAACAGACTGATCAGAATTATCAAAATATACAAAGCCAGATAGATAATTTAATCCTAACCATACCCAACCTTCCTCATGACGATGTACCAATAGGAAAAAACGAAACCGAAAACGTAGAAATCAGACGTGTTGGTACACCACGGCAATTCGATTTTCAGATCAAAGACCATGTCGATCTCGGCGAACCACTAGGCTTAGACTTTAAAACAGCTTCAGAACTTTCTGGTGCCCGTTTTGCATTAATGCGAGGTCCGATAGCACGACTACACAGAGCATTAGCACAATTTATGCTTGATACTCATACACAAAAGCATGGATATGTTGAGCATTACACCCCTTATATAGTTAATCCCGAAATACTCGTAGGTACAGGACAGCTCCCTAAATTTGCTGAAGACATGTATAAAGTTTCTTGCGGCGGAGAAGAAAACAATCAGGAACAATATCTGATTTCTACCGCGGAAATCACCCTTACCAATACCGTACGTGAACGCATTCTGAGTAAGGAAGAATTACCGAAGAAATTAACCGCACATTCACCGTGCTTCCGCTCCGAAGCCGGGTCATACGGTAAAGACACACGCGGACTGATACGACAGCACCAGTTTGATAAAGTAGAAATGGTACAGATTCAGCATCCTGAAAATTCCTATGCCGCACTTGAAGAAATGGTTGGTCATGCAGAAAAAATACTTCAGCTTCTGGAATTACCCTATCGAGTAATCGTATTATGTACAGGAGACATGGGCTTCAGTGCAGCCAAAACATACGATCTAGAAGTGTGGGTACCTGCACAGAATACCTATCGTGAGATTTCCAGTTGTTCAAACTGTGAAGATTTTCAGGCACGACGTATGCAAGCGCGCTTCAAAGATAGCGAGGGTAAAAACCAGCTAGTGCATACATTAAACGGTTCCGGTTTAGCAGTCGGCCGCACATTAGTAGCTGTGTTAGAAAATCATCAGAATGAAGATGGTAGTATCAACATTCCAGTCGCTTTACAACCGTATCTAGGGGGACAAAGCATATTAAAAGCACAAACAGATACTTTATAAATCATTGAATTTGAATAATTCTATCAAAATTTAAAGGACAATATAACTGATCCACTGTATATATTGTCCTTTAATGTAAAGACGAGTATAATTACCTCGTTGTTGGGTCGTTAGCTCAGTTGGTAGAGCAGTGGACTCTTAATCCATTTGTCCAGGGTTCGATCCCCTGACGACCCACCATTTATCTTCCATTTCTTTCAACATCTTACGCATCATCTCTACTGTAACAACTTCCTCCTCTGATTTATTTGCTGTGACAAATTTTTGGTAATCACTTGTCATAATGTTGTCAATCTTCATTGCATGTTTAACTAAATGCTCTGGAGCCAAATGCGCATACTTTTGTACCATCTCCAAAGATTGCCAGCCTCCCATTTCTTTTAAAGCATACAGTGATACTCCATTCTGTACTAACCAGCTAGCCCAGGTATCGCGTAAATCATGCCAATGAGAGTCTTTCTCAATTCCGGCTTTATCCAGAGCTTCTTTCTATAGCTTGCAATTTAAAGACTTAATCGGTTGATAGCGCGAATGCAAAAAAACATATTTCTCATACTTTCCCAGTTGTCTGGCCAGAACATTGATAACTGTATCATTTAATGGTATCACCAATGGCTTACCTGACTTCATATTCTCAGGATAATATTCACATGTGCGCTTCTGGAAATCTATCTGTTGTCATCTTAAATCGAAGACATTTGCCTGCCTAAGACCAGTTTCCAGATCACACTCTGCCATGTCTGCCATATTAAGGTATTAAACAACTCAATAACTTTCTGGCATCCTTTGGCCACAACCATTTCACTCGGTGTTTAAGTTCCTGTATTTTATCAAAACGTGTAATTTCTCCTTGTAAAGCAAGTAATTCAAATCATCCTCCAGCCTTGAGAAGCTAAAGAAATTTTAAATATTTATTCTATAAATATTCGATAAATTTTCTATATCATTTCAATAATGTTATTTTCAGCATATGGCCCCACCCTGAAAATCAAAAAGTTTTTCAATAAAGAAACGGTTTTTAAACTAAAGGCGCGGGATAGGCAATCACCGGTAAAGCGGGGCGGTTTGCCAGATTCAGCTTACGCTGAAACGCCTACGGCTAAATAAAAAAGCCAGCTTGATTGCTGGCTTCTTATTATCAGGAAATACCTGTTTGAACGTGGTACTAAGCTAACTAAAATCGCAGTACTATGATTAAAAAAGATGGTTAATTCTATCCAGTGCCGCTTTGGCTAGAAAATTGGAACGGTTGTCATGGGTTAATAATACATATCGTTCAACCTTATCCAGAATATATTTTGGCCAGCTTACAATAAAGCGTTCTGGTTTAAGGGTTAAATGATCAATATTCACCTCAACACCAAACCATTGTGCTCCGGCATAATCCGAGTTATTAATAAGGTTATCCAAAGGTATCTGCTCAATTACAGGCTCTTCACCATCTTCAAAAATACTTTCAAGATGGAATTCGATGGCTTCTTTAGTATTGGTAATCGCTGCTTCAAGGGTGTCACCATATGAGAAGCAACCAGGTAGGGCTGGCACGGTTACACCATAACTAGTGTTACCATCTTTCTGGATTGCGATATATAGAAACATTTGATCCTTTCAGTTGATTTTGAGATTAGCCTTATTAAAGACCAGCTTGTTTCAGAATATTCTTTACGGTCCCAAACGGTAAATCTTTTTTTTTGTTAAATGCTTGATTGGTAGTGGCTACCTTTAACTGCAACTTCATACTACCCGTTTTCTTTAAGCATTTAATAAGTTTTGAGCTAAGCATATTTCCTTTCTTTGGTGTGTGTATTTTTAAACATCAAATATAAAAAGTAAACGATGTTGTAACATATAGGGTGATTTATAGTAGGTTTGAAAGTTGCTCAAATACAGTTAGTGATATGAGAAAATTTATGGGAGAGAATACTAAGAAAACGGACCGACTAGTATCATAGTAGTTAAATTGATATCACTTCAAATCACAAAATAGTACATTATTGAATTATTCTAAAATTGAAATAAATCATTAAATGTTTTATTTAGCTGATTATATTTATCCATATTTTTGCATCGATACCTAGTATAATGTACAACATCATCAATCTATTGCTTTGTTTTATATGAATCAATATGTTATGGTATTTTATAGTTCAAAGGTATAAAATGGTAAAAGAATTAAATTTTCTTGATCTGTTTGCAGGAGCGGGAGGGTTATCAGAAGGGTTTATTCAAGCGGGTTTTAAACCTGTGGCTCATGTTGAATCTGATAAAGCCGCATGTTTCACTCTTTTGACAAGAATGGCATATCATTGGTTAAAAAGCTGTTTAAATCTAGATTTATATATAGATTATCTAACTGGAAAAATAGATCGTTGCAGTTTTTATGAAAAAATACCGAATAACATTAAAGAATCGATAATTAACCAAGAAATTTCGGATATATCCTTGAATGATATATTTTCAAACATTGATTATTTGTTGGGAGATACTACTTTAGATCTCATTATCGGAGGACCTCCTTGCCAAGCATACTCATTGGTGGGTAGGTCTTGTGATACCAATAAAATGCTTGGAGATAAACGAAATTATCTATACATATTCTATGCAGAATTTTTAAAACGTTATAAACCGAAATATTTTGTGTTTGAAAATGTAACAGGACTTCTTTCTGCAAAAGATAAAGAAGGAAAATATTACTTAAATGAGATGCAAAAATTATTTAAAAGTTGCGGGTATGAAACTGAATATCGTGTATTAAATGCGAGCGATTATGGCGCACTACAGGCTAGAAAACGTATAATTTTAGTTGGTAGAAAAGGTAATAAAACTGGTTTTTATCCAGAACTAGAACGGCATTGTGCAAAAGTTTTCGTCAATGAAATATTTAAAGATTTACCTACCATCAAAGCCGGTGAAGGTAGTGTCAATATGTGCCAAATGCAAAATTATTTAGGAACGTGGTTGTACGAATCTGGTATTAAAAATGACGAAATACCTGTAACTTGGCATATAGCACGGCCAATAAATAGTTTAGATGCTAAAATTTACAAAATAGCGGCTAATCTATGGGAAAATCAACAACAGCGATTGGAATACAATAGTTTGCCAGATTCTCTATCCATTATCTGTATCATGTTGATAATTTTTGTTATCCAGAGGAAATGTATCTATATCTGCATTCGCCAATACTTCAAAATATAAATACTGGATGTATTTTAACGGAGAAGTCCACAAATAAATTATATATAGTAATGAATCCTGAATGTGATCTAGTAGAACGAGAAAATGGAAAATGTAACACTGATAGGGTTCTATTAGCTGCGATCCAAAAGATCGAAGAAGTTGAAGGATTTCAGAATATTGACTTTGATTGTGAAAATAAACTTTTAAAAAAAGATAAGAATAATTTGGATAACATTCGAAGAAACAAAAAGAATTGCTATCACTGGTTACCTAAAACTAAATATTATACTTATGGAGCGGTGGTAAACTTTAAATGGCTTCATACATATACTGAAGAGGAGTTAGATGCCCAATTTCAGAAGCCTGTGATTCAAGTTTCTAGCCCTTTTTTGAAAGATATAATTTGTAGATTTTCATCTTATTATGCAAGACAGGGACAGCCTGATATAAATTACCAAGAATTAGAATAAAGAGTATTACAATAAGATTACATAATTAAGAGAGATTGGTGAACACATACACAATGTGTTCACTTTAATTGATCAGCGTTCAATATCAGTTATTAACTCTTTAGCAATGAGACCATATTCTTTAACAATAATCCCTCTGGTTTGCATGGCTTCTTTCAAAAAAGATGCTTTGGCCGTTTGTTTTTAGATAATGCTTCAATTAATGCTTTAGCCTGCTCTTTGTGAACTTTGCCTGCATAACCACGTTTTTATATGGAACGCAGTACAAAATTTTCTCCTTTTCTGGTTACACCACGATGCTGTCTTCGAGTAGCTGCGCATGGTAGCCTAGTTCGCGCATCTTTTCAGCAAATCGCAGCCGCCATTCGAACAGATCATTTTTACAGGAATTAAGCCTTTGGCCAAACTCATCACGTATCAGTACGCACAGGTGTACATGTGGGTGAGTCGATTCATCAGGGCGTTCACTGTCTGTATGCAACGCAAACACGTACTGGTGACCCTAAAACTGTTCGGCGGCCTCTCACTTGATGCATTCTTTACGACCTGTGGCGGCATTCCTGCGGGCATTGAAAGCACAATATTAAATGCTTCGCAGCTTTTCTCATTTTCTGGTATGCCAAGTTTTTGCCAGTCTTTTGTTTGGTTACGCAATGCTTTCTTGCCATTCAGCTTTTCGCCGTCCTGATTTTCAACCTCTACCTCACCGTTACGGCTGATGTAATCAAGATGATTGCGTATGCCTTTCAGGCCGTTACTGGCATTACTTTTGCGTCGTGTTATCTTTACTATCACTTCAGGCTGTTTCAGAGCAGCTGTGCGTAAATTGGCCAAACCGTAGCTTGGTCTAAGTGGTGGGGATTTCTTGCGGACAAGCAAAAAACCGCCAGAATCTTTTGTTCTGTCAGCTCGTGTTTTATAGGCTAACAACCAATCAACAATTGACTTGTTCATTCAAACCTCATGTTGCTGGCCTGCATCACTTCCTGTACTACTTTTGTATGTTTGTCAATAATGGTGCGCAGCTGGCGGATTTCCTCTGTGATAATACCACCTGATTCGCCAGCATTCAGATGGCGGGCAATCTGATTAAGGTTTCGGCCAATTCGCAGCAGCTGGTAATTGGACTGATACAGAGCCTGGACTTCGCTGTTAGACAGGGCAGGTTGGCCTGTGATGTGATAGTTGATGATGTCCACGGCCAAAGCGTTGGCTGTCATCAATTGTTGCTCAGCTGAGGTGCGTAAATATGTGTTCTGGTGATGGTTGAGTTGCAATTCCAGCCGGTACTTTTAGCATTGTTTGCCGGTATCATCGCTCTTACGGATAACAGGTGATGGGTTATCCAGTTCTTTCAGTAAAAGGTGCTTGACCAGTCCGGATATACTGGGCTTACCCAGTTTAGCCAGTGCAACGTCCTTCAGTTTTTTCTTTACATCTTCGGTTAAGCCTCAGATTCTAGGCTGGCTCATGGTCAGTTCTCCTAGCGTTCATATTCTTTCAAAATACCTTTGTCCTGTGGGTATTCGACATTGATGCCTGCTGCTTTGATTTACTGTTTATAGAAATTAGTTAAGGCTTCTGCTTTCAGGTTGTCTGGTAACTTTTTCAGCACTTTTTCGACCGCATACAACCGTATCTGGCGGTGGTGATGCTCAGTTTTGGACAGTAGGGAGTTTTGGCTCAGATAGATTTCTTTGGCTTAGTTTAGTAGTTCTTCTTCCGGCGTTAATTTATTTTGTACCGTTTCAGGAGTGATCTGCTGCTGTTGCTGAAAGCTGAGGACATATTTCTGTATTTTCTGAGCATCGCGGCAGGCATGAAGAATTTCTGTAGGGTCTTTTTCCAGAACACTTACCCAGTTATTCACGTAAGTTGCATGGCGTTTTACGGTTTACCTGTTTTTCAGTTTGGCCAATTATCTGGCCATTCTGGTCACGTTCAGGAATCTGGATTGTAACCGCTTGCTGTCGCTGCCTTTCCAGTTTGATGCTGTCACCAATTTTTGCTCCTGCCTGATTGATAGATTCTGCCAGGCCAGTGCCCCATACGGTGCGTTCTCGGCCATTTTTCCAGAGTAACGTAATAGTATTACCCAAAAATTACCAAAATGAAAATTGTGTATTTTCATCCAATATAACAACAACCTCTAAGCTAAATTTATTTGCTGAAAACGAGTATAAAAGCTTGCAACAAATATATCTTTACTTTATGTTATTAACAATCACATAAATTTTTTACAGGGGTAGGGTATGGATAAATCTTCTCTTACAGAGGAACTAGAAGCATTATTTAAACTATTTGAAAAAGGCGCGATAACAAAAGAAGAGTATGAAGCTCAGAAAGCCATACTTCTATCATCTAAAGCCAAAACTTCGCCTTCCGAAGAAGCAGATGAGAATCAGGAATCTGTTCCGATATTTATAGAGGAACCATATCAAAAACAAAACGAACCAGCACACAGTAATAGTGTAAAAATAATTTTAATCATCATTATCGGACTTATTATTATAGTAGCTATGTATTTCATTTTTGCTGGTAACAAAAAAGACCTGCAACCCAACAATGGTTCCGGAACATTGTCTGCAAGCGCAGCAAGTGAAAGCATTACCGTAAATGCGCAGCAAACGAGTAATACTGCGGATAAAAATCTGGAAGACGACTCCGATAGTACTGGCCTAAATCTGAATACCAAGACGCCGGAAGAATTAAATCAGCTTTTGAATAAATTCCAGCAGGATCGTGCAAAAGCATTAGCTAATCTACGCAATATATGGTCGAATCTTGATCCGGATTTTAAAGCGACTATACAACAAGAACAAAAAGACTGGGATAACACAGCATTAACCACTTCGTGCTCGCTAACCGGCTATCATACAATACTGGCTCAACAGGTTGCCAACCAATATTGTGAATCCGTCATGCTGAATAATCGTGCTAAAGAGTTGCTGGATGAGCAGGCATCAAATCTGACAGATATAAAACAAGAAAAAGCAGCTCAAATGGATGCAAAAGCATCCGATGCACTTAAAAGAGTAAATATTACTTGGTCAACCATACCTGACGATATTCAGCAGAACCTCAATCAGACATATGAACAGTGGTCAGATGAAATCAATAAATATTGCATTTCCAGACCGACAGCTAAAAACCTCATTGAAACTCAGATAAATTATGATAATTGTATTATCAATAAATCTGAAAATAAAATCAAAGAATTAAATGGTTACAAGATTTAGTAATGATACAGAAAGTCAGATTTGAGAAATACTGGCTTTCTTACTTTAATCTGAAATAAAACAAAATATCAATGAAAACTAACATTTTATCCAATAAAATATGGGCAAACAAAAATCCATTGTTTACAATACCGCCACTCAAAACTATTGCAGGACATTTATATCATGGCAGATTTCAATAAAATTCTCGATGCCGGTAATGTAGACGGCGGTATTATCAACGTAGTTGTAGAAATTCCAGCAGGTTCAAATCATAAAATAGAGTGGGACCGCAAACTTGGTGCTATGAAACTTGATCGGGTGGAACCCGTGATATTCGCCAAACCCACCAATTATGGTTTTATTCCGCAAACTCTCGATGAAGATGGTGATGAGTTGGATGCCTTAATTATCACTGATCAGCCTTTGAGTACGGGAATTTATCTGGAAGCAAGAATTATTGGTGTTATGAAATTCGTAGATGATGGAGAAGTTGATGACAAAATTGTCGTAGTTCCGGCTGATGACCGTAATAATGGCAACAATGTTCAAACATTAGCAGACTTGCCAGCACAATTAATCAAACAGATTGAATTTCATTTCAACCATTATAAAGATTTGAAAAAGGCAGGTACCACACAGGTAACACACTGGGGTGACATCGACGAAGCTAAATCAGTCATACGCGAATCGCAAGAGCGCTGGCAGAATCAATAATCAGAAAAATAAATCCTATCAAAAGATCTGCTGCAAAATTTTATATTTATAAAAATTTTGCAGCAACTATATTAAATAAGTTTAAATATATAAAAGGGTTTTATATGAGAGTTACACATGGAATAAAACCGCTTTTTGCCAATGCATGGGCTGCGTCACAAAAAATTTTTAATAAAAATGATTCAGAAACCGAGCGTTTAAACAGAGTAGCTAATGTCATAGGCGGTCGTGTAGCAGATAATATTAATAATCCAGATTCATCCACTAAATGGGTGAATACTTGTGCAGTTCGGATGAGTTATATTTTGAATTATTCTGGATTAAAAATAAAACCTAACGGCAAGCTTACAGTTTCAGGAAGTGATAAAAACTGGTATTACTATCGAGTAACTAATTTAATTAGCTTTCTTATATCAGAATGGGGTAAACCCGAATCTATTAAATATCCAGCAGTAATAGGAAGAAAAGGCATTATATTATTTCAAGTTTCAGGATGGTCTAATGCAAATGGCCACGCCACACTATTTGATGGTAACTCATGTTATGATCACTGTTATTTTAGTGAAAATGAGCCTGAAAAGGGATATGTAACACTTCAAGCCAATTTTTGGGAACTGAAATGAAAAAATTTAAATTGCAAATAATATCCAGCTGCTCCATATTATTGCCATTGATTAGCCAAGCATCAACTCCCGAGGCAGTGAACCGTACCTTTATAGAGAATTATAAGGATATGGTTTTTGCATCTTGTATCACCAAAGCATACAAAGGAAACAAAGATGTAGAAAAAGATACAGGCAGCAGTGTAAGTGCACTAAAAGACTGGATTGATTACGACATTGATAAAAGTATAGATAAAGAAATTGTACTAATTAATTCTTATTTATCCCGTAATTATTTTAATCCACTGGCTGAGCAGGAAGTTAAAGGAATAAAATTTGATTTTCTAAAATGTTTGGATCTTTACCATAGCAAAGACCTAGAGACACTTGCCAGAAAAGTAATTTCAAATCCGAATGAAAAGGTGACTAAAGATTGAAAAGCAGAAGATAGACACAAACAGAATCAATACTAAAATTTAACATAATATATATTATGCGAAATATACAAATTATAAATCAATATAAAATATTATTATTTATCGCATGTAGCACTTACATATCTGCGAATTCATAACTACGCAAACATACTTTACCCAGTAAGCCAATTGTTTAAATTACGAACCATATTTTTTATCGTAAAATACAGATATGCTCTGCAATATACTACTGACACAGACAGGCTATAAGAACTGAATGAGTTTGAAAGTTTCTGGGCTAAATTTGATAATTCTGGAATTACAATGCAAAAAAAATTATTACTGGTTGACGGTTCATCTTATTTATACCGCGCATTTCATGCTTTAGCACCTTTAACCAGTCCTACAGGAATGCCCACGGGGGCATTATACGGTGTACTGAATATGCTCAGACGCCTGCGCATGGATACAGCACATGATTATGCCTGTTGCGTATTTGATGCAAAGGGCGAAAATTTTCGCCATCAGATGTATCCAGAATACAAAGCCAACCGTCCCCCCATGCCTGAAGATTTAAGGCCACAGGCTGAGGCTTTACCAGAACTAGTCAAATTGATGGGATGGCCTGTATTATCTGTTAGCGGTGTAGAAGCAGATGATGTTATAGGTACATTATCCTGCATGGCACAACAGGCTGGATACGAAGTAATTATTTCCACAGGCGACAAAGACATGGCTCAGCTGGTAAATAATCAGGTGACTCTAGTCAATACCATGAGCAATGAAAAGCTTGATATCACAGGTGTAATAGAAAAATTTGGTGTTAAGCCTGAACAAATTATTGATTATCTAAGTTTAATTGGAGATAAGGTCGATAATGTGCCAGGTGTTGATAAATGCGGGCCAAAAACAGCTGTAAAATGGTTAAAGGAATATGAAACCTTGCAGAATATCATCCAGCACGCCAACGATATTAAAGGTAAAGTTGGAGAAAACTTACGCCATGCAATACCTAAACTTCCCCTTTCTTACCAGCTAATCACAATTAAAACAGATGTAAACCTGCAAGATGTATTACCACGCGGACTAGAAGATTTAAAACGTCAGAAGCCAAATTGGCATGAATTGATACCAAACTTTCAAAAACTTGGCTTCAAAAATTGGTTAAAAGAAGCGCAAACGCATCTGGATGAACATCACTTAAGTGATTCTAAAGAGCTAACAGGAGATATGTTTGCCGAATCAGAAATCATTAAAAACTCTGGTACAGACAATAATACAATTAGCACTGAAACGGATTATTTAAGGAACATTCCTAAACAATATTCAGCAATTACAACAAATGAACAATTAACAGAATTAAAAACACAGTTAGAAAACGCCCATACCATCGCTCTGGATACTGAGACCGATAATCTAGACGCCATGAAAGCTAATCTAGTAGGTATCAGCATCGCTTTAGAACCAGGTAAAGCCTTTTATATTCCTGTAGGTCACACCCCTACTGCTGTTAATGAACAGCTACCTTTAGAAACGGTATTAAACTGTTTGAAGCCTTATCTAGAATCAAATGAGCTTGGCAAAATCGGTCAAAATATTAAATATGACCAACACGTATTAGCCAATTATAACATCGGCCTAAATGGTATTATTGGCGACTCTATGCTTGCTTCTTATATTGTCGAAAGCCACCTTGGCCATAGTCTGGACGAGCTAGCACTCCGGCATCTAAACTGGCAGACTATTAAATATGAAGATTTATGTGGTAAAGGCGCCAAGCAAATTTGTTTCTCCGATGTGCCTCTGGATGAAGCTGTGAATTATGCTGCAGAAGATGCAGATGTGTCATTGCGTTTAGAAATTTTACTCCGGCAGCAAATGAATTCAGCTCAGCTAGAGCTTTACCATCATCTAGAAATTCCAATTGAGCGCATATTATTTCTCATGGAACGTACTGGAGTATTAATTGATCGACAAGAATTAACACAACAGAGCCACGAGCTAGGCAATCAGCTAATCAAACTTGAAGAACAGGCATATCAGCTGGCAGGCCAACCATTTAATTTAAATTCCCCCAAACAACTGCAGGCCATTCTATTTGATAAAATGGGTATCCCAACTGCGGGACTTAAAAAAACATCATCTGGTGCAATTTCAACCAATGAAGCTGTGCTTGAGAAACTGGCAACGGATTATCCCCTCCCCAAGCTCATTCTACAGACACGAACACTGGCAAAACTGAAATCCACATACACCGACAAACTCCCTCAGCTGATAAATTCAGACACTGGGCGTGTACATACTACCTACGCGCAAGCCGTAGCCATCACAGGTCGACTGGCTAGTAACAACCCAAATCTGCAAAATATACCTGTCCGCACAGAAGAAGGCCGCCGAATCCGCAAAAGTTTCATCGCCCCACCCGACCAGCTAATCGTTTCTGCCGACTACTCTCAGATAGAACTACGTATCATGGCACATCTTTCAAAAGATGCCACTCTGATTGATGCCTTCCAAAATAATGAAGACATCCATAAACGCACAGCAGCCGAAATTTTTTCTACTTCGCAAAATGAAATAACAGCTGAACAACGTCGGTATGCTAAAACGATTAATTTCGGACTGATTTATGGTATGAGCGAATATGGTTTGGCGAAATCATTAGGAATCGAATTGCAAGCAGCTCAACATTTCATATCACGCTACTTTAGTCGTTATCCAGGTGTGCATGAATATATGGAAAAAACTAAAGAACAGGCATTCCAACACGGTTTTGTAGAAACTTTATTTGGTCGGCGCCTCTACTTACCTGGTTTAAAAAGCAGCAATGGTACAGAACGTGCTGGAGCTTTGAGAGCAGCCATCAATGCGCCAATGCAAGGAACTGCTTCTGATTTAATCAAGCGAGCTATGATTGCAGTGCAAGATTGGCTGGAACAACAAAATATGCAATCAAAACTCATTATGCAGGTACATGACGAATTGGTATTACAAGTAACAGAGTCAGAACTTTCCGATGTAATGCATCAATTACCAGAATTAATGTCAGCTGTTGCCAAATTAAGCGTTCCATTAATTGCTGATGTTGGCAGCGGACATAATTGGGAAGAAGCTCATTAAACAAGCATTTTGTAGAAATATTTCGATTGCATGAGAGTAAAAGCAGTCTGCTATTAAAGGACTGCTTTTTCATAACCTACTGAATATATAAAATTAAAATGTTAATAAACAAAATAACAATCATATAACAATACAAACATAAATTATTAACATGTAAATTAATGCGATTTAATTAGATTCAACCTTCTTTAGCTAATTGTTCACGCATTGCAGATATTTGTTTGCCATAATCCTCAAACCCAAATATAGCAGAACCAGCAACAAAAGTATCAGCCCCAGCTTTTGCTATTTCAGCAATATTATCTATCTTAACCCCCCCATCCACTTCAAGACGTATATAGCGTCCATTATTATTGGCATATGTATCAATTATAGAGCGAACTTGTCGAATTTTTTCTAAAGTCGAAGGAATAAAACTCTGACCACCAAATCCCGGATTCACAGACATCAGTAATATTACATCCAATTTGTCCATTACTTGCTCTAAAACATATACTGAAGTAGCAGGATTTAAAACCAACCCAGCCTTACATCCTGCTACTTTGATCAGAGATAAACTTCTGTCCACATGCTTAGTAGCTTCAGGATGAAAAGTGATAATATCTGCCCCAGCGTTAGCAAATGCATTGATCATATCGTCTACTGGCTCTACCATCAAATGCACATCTATAGGAACAGAAGCATAGGGTTTAATAGCCTGACAAACCATGGGTCCAAATGTCAGATTCGGTACATAATGATTATCCATTACATCAAAATGTATCCAGTCTGCACCTGCGTCAATAACGGCTTTTATTTCATTTCCCAGAAAAGCGAAGTTTGCAGACAATATACTGGGTGCAATAAAAAAATCAGGCTTTTTTAAGTTATTCATAAATAAAAGACTCCAAGTATATAATATTCTTTACGCAAGTTTACGGCCATTATATGTGCTTGACTGCTAATGAAGTATACTCATATTGTCCGATGGAAATTAAAGGGAGAACACAATGGTAGCACTTTGCTGGCAAAAAATAGTACGCTATTGTACCGGCATTGCACTATTCGCATTCACTTGCTCTACTTTTGCTTCTGGACAGGTTAATTGTGATGTCCGCAAGCTAGAACTAACACAAATGCAAAAAGCCAGACTTAGATTTATCAGAATGCAGTATAAACGAAATCAGGATACCAACTTACAACGCACTGCAAACAACAAACGTAAAAATGAACAATTAAATCAGATTCTGATGCAACCCAAATTTGATGAAGCTGACGCCAAACGCTATGTTTTAAACCATTATATGCCGCGGATGCAGCAAGACGTAGATGAATTAAAAGTTCAACATGAATTTTTACAGGTTTTAAATCGGCAACAACGTCTTAACTGGATAAATAACTGTTTGCGCTGAAATTATAAATATACATTTGTTTAAATATCAATAGTAAGAATATATCTGAGATATTTATTGTTATCCATTAATATATTAGTATTAAAAAAATTTTAGCATTCGCTTTTAATTATTGTTTTTTACATTCAGGGCTTCCAGATGGATCACTTATATTACTGACGTCTTTATTATCACAAATATAAGTACTTGAATCACTGCTCATCCAAATGGATTTTTTTAAATTTATTCCCCCTTTTGGTTCAGCATATAGATGAAAATCACTGCAATTATCGGTACTATCACAAACTCCGGCTATTGTATATTTCCTATCCACGTTAGTATTTTTACCAACATGATTTTTAATTGCTTCGTCTATATTTGACTTTTGTATATTACTATTAAACAAACTCAGTTTTTGCTGGGCAACATCCTGATTGATTATAATCAATGTAGAAGTAGCATCTGCTAAATCTGCTTTTTCTATATAGTTATCATAGGCTGGTAAAGCAAAAGCTACCAGTATTCCCATAACAGCTACTGCGATAATAAGTTCTATTAAAGTAAAACCATTATTATATTTTCTCATGCATCTGCACCAATTATAAAGTTTATATCTTATCAAAAATCATATAAAGATGCCTGAATGGTTTCCTCAACAATGCTAGTAGTGCTATCATTTTTTCCCCAACCTTTGGCCGTAATTCTAAATAAATATATACCAACACCTGCATTTTTATCGGGTCCCAGATATTCAATGACATATCTAGATTTTACGTCTTGATTTTGTGGTGAGGAAGGAGTGGTATTATCTGGTTGAACTTTGGTTGATGGATCTTTATTGTCTTTGCCATCTACATTTGAAAAAACATTTGATCGTTTCCAAACATCCGGCAATTCACCGCAATTCTTTTCAACAGCAGCTAAAACACTTAATACTGCGGCTGCATCAATCCCATTAGCTGCACATAATCCATCTTTACAATCACATGAAAATATTTGTTGTGTTTTCAAACCTGGCCATTTGCTAATTCTATCTTCTGCTGCTTTCAAACCAATCTGAGCATTTTGAAGAGCAAGCTGATGATCGCTATCATTAGCACTGGTTCGAGTATCCATTGATGTGCTTTGCATCGTAGCTACAACCAGAAATGCAATAACAATCATCATTATCAGAACTAGAAATAATGCAAATCCAGACTGTCTGGTTTGTAAGGATCTATAATCGATTTTCATGTCGGATGTCATATTCCAGAATAGTTTATCTGTAAATTATTTACCACTTGTACAAACTTCACCCTGTCTAACACTTGCATTGATTTCATAATCTATTTCAGTATTATTTGTACTTGTGCTTGTCAAATTCGGATTTACACTAAGTGTAGTTTTAATCATTACCGGAGGGTGCAAAAAATCCAAATCCAAATCTTGTTTATGGCTAATATTTGGTTCTAACGGCTTCATTTGTCCTGCTTCAGATGCACTTGAAGCAGCTGAAGCCTCCGAAGCTTTGTGAATAAGTGGACATTCTGAATCTTTATGTGCATCATAATAAAAATCATATTTGGCTTTTACGACATTACTCACGATCAACTCTGGAGCACTCCACATTTGATTAATGTAATTTATACGATAAAAACCGGGCTTAGAATCAAAAACTGTCGTCCCTACCAAATAAACAACCCCACTTACAGCTTCACCAAGTTTTTCATGCTCACCCAGTTTTTTAATGTCAGTATTGCATTGGCTAGCAAGAATATTATTGGCTAATTTATCATTTATAAACGTAAGTACTAAAGGTTTGCTTCCTGCTACAGGTGTGACACCAATATCTTTAGTGAATGTAGTAGATAAATATTGTTTATTATTAGAGTTGGTGAATGCTCCAGAAAAAATGTCATTTAATTCATTAATATCAGGGGGATTCATACAGCTAAAATTAGCTAGCTGACGCATATCACTTCGTATAACATTCGAAGCATTACGAACATCTTGTTCATAATTTATCCGTGTCTTAACCTGCTCTTTTAATTTATAAGTTGCTAGAAAGGTTGAGCTTGCTGCTAGTAACACAATAATACTGATTGCCGTTGCCACCATGAGTTCAACCAAGCTGAACCCTTGCTGTCTGACTAGAAAATTCTTTGGTTGAGGCTCTATATGGGATTTTCTCATCAGTACAATCCTAATATTTTTATTTAATGTTTTTTTCATTATTGGCCTGCAGTCAGAGTATACGAAAAGCTATTATTATTAACATTATTATTCTTATCGTTTTTGTCCAGTGCCTGACCACTCCAAGAAACATCTATTTTACCATTTCGAATAGTACAGGAAGTTATTTGTGCATTAGTTAAATGAATATTTAAACGATTATCACAGTTGTCATCATCAAAATTTGAATAATCTTTAGCTATATATAATATTTTATTTTTATTTTCATCTAATTTTTCTTTAAGGGAAATTCTGGCTTCTGAATTCATTAGTTCGATATAATTTTGCACTGCTCTTGTTACTTCTCCTTGGTTTGCAGCATTAATTGAAGTATGCACCGCTGTAATCTGAGCCAGCATCAATGCCAATACACCAAATGACAATACAAACATAGCCACAATTGCTTCTACAATTGTAGAACCATTTTGTTTCTTTAATTTATGTAATGAATATACAACTGAATGGCATTGATTCATAAACTTATCCAAATATTTTCATATTAATCATTTTTAGTTAAATAATTGAGAAGTACAAATCTGAGTATTTGAAACCGAATCATTCCCAGATTTTCCATAACAGGCAATCGGCTTACCGCTTGGTGTTATTATGATTCGTCTTTTAATGTCTTCATATTTAGCATCAGTAACTTCTAACGCTACACTGGATTGCCCTATATCCCAATTAGATGAATTTTTGCCATTACCTAATCCAAACTGACCATTTGGCATGAAAGCTAGCATTTTGGATTCTGCAATTTCGTCTTTACAATCAGCCTTGCCATTTTTACACACACCCCAATGCATTTTAACTTTGATTTTATTTATATTATCATCATAATTCTGATTTAAAGCTACTGTGCGTACTGATGTATCTTTAGAGGCATTATACGCACCATCTAAATCATTATCACTGAACGCAATAAAACCTTGCCATTTTGTACCATTTTCATAATCGCCAAAATTTACACAAGTATTAGAAGTAGAAGTATTTTTTCTAATTAATGTGGGGCAGATTAAAACTGGAGTATTAGTACGTATAGCCTCAGCTCTGGCAAACTGAAACATTGCAAGTAATTGATCAGCACGGTTATAAGCTCGATGGGAAGCAACCAAATGATTCATAGCTGGTAAGGCTACAGCCGCAAGTATGGCTGTAATTGCTATAACGATTAACAGTTCTATCAAAGTAAAACCAGCATTGCTTGGTTTGGATGAAACCATAATTCAACCCTAAAAGTGCCCAAATTAAGTTAATATGGAATTATTTTCGTATAATTTTACAACATTTCACTGGTTTATGACTATTTTTCTGGCTTGAAAACTGAATTATTCATCAAAATAACCTTCAGGCATGGCCGCATTGTCAAATTTAGTAAACTGACCTTGAAATGTCAGATGCACTTTCCCTGTTGGACCATTACGGTGTTTACCGATAATACATTCTGCCAATCCCTTAAATTGGCTGTCTGGATGGTAGTATTCGTCACGATACATAAACATAATCAAATCAGCATCCTGCTCAATTGCACCTGATTCCCTTAAATCTGACATCATGGGTCGTTTATCTGTTCTCTGCTCAACTGTACGCGATAATTGTGACAATGCGATGATGGGTACCTGCAGCTCTTTAGCTAAGGACTTAAGAGAACGTGAAATTTCTCCTAATTCTGAAGCTCGGTTATCTGAGCGTCCAGAGCCGGACATTAATTGTAAGTAGTCAAGCACGATGAGACCCAATTTACCCCCTTGCTGTCTGGCAAGACGTCGCGCACGTGCACGTACTTCTAATGCAGTCAAACCTGGGGTTTCATCAATAAACATAGGAGCATCAGTAAGTTTAACTACTGCATCGTTAAGTTTACCCCAGTGTTCATCCTGCAACTGTCCGGTTTTAAGTACACTTTGGTCTACTCGCCCTACTGAACCAAGCATACGCAGAACCAGCTGTGCTCCACCCATTTCCATTGAAAAAACCGCAACCGGCAATTTTTCTGCTATAGCTACATGTTCTGCAATATTCAAAGAAAAGGCCGTTTTACCCATAGACGGGCGTCCGGCTACAATAATCAGATCCCCCGGCTGTAGGCCAGAAGTCATTTTATCCAGATCAATAAATCCAGTTGACACTCCAGTAACATCGTTTTTATTGTCCCGTGAATATAAATAATCAATCCTTGTAACAACTTCTTTCAATAACACCGGCATGGTTAAAAAACCCTGCTTCGACCGTGCGGTAGATTCTGCTATCTGAAATACACTATTTTCGGCTTCATCGAGCATCTGTGCAGCATCTTTACCCTGCGGACTATAGGCTGAGCGTGCTATCTGTGTCCCTACCTGTGCCAGCTGACGCATAATAGAACGCTCTCGAACTATCTCGCCATATCGGCGAATATTAGCTGCAGAAGGTGTATTCTGAGCTAATGTAATTAGGTACTCAAGGCCGCCAGCTGCATCCAGCTCTTCTCTTCGTTGCAGCTCTTCCTGCACGGTAATGACATCTGCAGGACGGGAAAGCTCAACCAGTGTTTTTATACCCTTAAATATAAGCCGATGTTCATGACGATAAAAATCATTTTCATCGATTACATCCGCAATTCGGTCCCAGGCACTGTTTTCCAACATTAAACCACCCAGAACAGACTGTTCAGCCTCCATTGAATGTGGTGGAACGGCCAGCTGACTGATTTCTTCGTTGTTTATATTGTTTTCTTCCATGTCTTCTTACTTTAATAACTTCTTTTTCAATTTTACCATTAAGACCATGCTTATTTGCCGCAGATGAGAGCAGTGTATTACAATATTAACGAACCATATAAAGGTTTAAGGTGAGTTAAACGTTCTATATATTTGCAAATAGATATCATTTGCCTGAACGATAGACGCACTGTACAACACAAACTAACCACTCTATCAGAAGGAATCGCAACCATGGAACATAAATTACCAGTTTTGCCTTATGCTTTAGATGCATTAGCACCTCATATTTCCAAAGAAACCATGGAATATCACTACGGCAAGCATCATCAGACTTATATCACTAATATGAATAATCAGATTAAGGGTACTGAGTTTGAAAATATGCCACTTGAAGAAATTGTTAAAAAATCTTCAGGCGGTTTATTCAATAATGCTGCACAATCATGGAATCACACATTTTACTGGTTTGGTTTTGCACCCAAAGGTGTGGCACTGACTGAAAATGGAGCATTGGCACAGGCTATCAATGCTAAATGGGGCAGTTTTGATGCATTTAAAGAAGCGTTTGATAAAGTAGCTGCCGGAACTTTCGGTTCTGGCTGGGCTTGGCTGGTAAAAACACCTGCAGGTGAACTGGATCTGGTATCAACCAGCAATGCGGCTACTCCATTGACAACTGATAATAAACCATTGCTGACATGTGATGTATGGGAACATGCCTATTACATTGATTATCGTAACAGCCGTCCTAATTACTTAAGCAATTTTTGGGAAATTGTTAACTGGAGCGAAGTTGAAAAACGCTTTGCAGCCTAATACAAAAATAAAAAAACTGCCTTAATTTAAGGCAGTTTTTTTATGGATTCCTGTTTCAGTTTTTTTCTTCAGGAATATACCAGTAATGCTTGGTGTTATGAGTTTGCATATAATGCTTGAAATCATTTGAATTATATGCAGCCTTTACTGCTTGAGCCCATGGTTTTTGCACATTATCTGACCTTACAGCAACTACCAGTTCAAATGCAGGGACAATGTCTTCCTGAAGCAATGCCAGATCAGGGTTAATTTTAGCTGCATAGGCTCTGCTTCCAGGAATAACTGAATAATCGAAATCAGACAAAGTGCGAGGAATATTTCCCGGATCCAGTTCAGTAATATTCAGCTTATAGGGATTCGATTTAATATCATTTTTGGAAATCATACCTGGATCAGATAAGGGGTTTAGAGTAATCCATCCTGCTTTGGCTAACAACCGGTATGCTCGTGCAGCATTTGCCGGATCATTAGGTACAGCAATTGCACTTCCATTTTTTATTGCTTGCAGATTGGTATGGCGTTTGGAATAGATTGCTGTAGGTACGGTGGGTATATGAGTTAATGCTACCAAATTGGCTTTTTTATTTTGGTTAAACGCATCCATATAGGCAGTATGTTGATCAACATTGATGTCAACACTACCTTGCTGCAAAGCAATGTCTGCCTGCATCAAATCTGAAAAATCAATTTGCTTAATTTGATAACCCTGTTTTTCCAGTATTGGCTTGATGGCATCAAGAAACAACTGGCTATAGGGTCCAGGCGATGTGCCGATAACAATCTGTTTAGTACTGCTCTGTTCTTGCTGGCATGCAACGAGTGCCAGACATGTCACAATTAATATCAAAAAATACTTTATCAGTTTCATACCATTTGTTCCGATTGTGGGTAATTTAAAATTTCATTTTATAAAATAATATCTTTTTATTTTTGAATGGAAATTAATAACATTAATTGATTCCGTGAAAAAAAATTTGTTTTACTCTGCAATTCCTATTTGCTCGCTGATGAATATATCGAGCATAGGTTTTACTCAGAATAAAATTAGTCTGTATATTCTCTTGAATAGCAGCAATGATAATAGAATAGTTATCTACTAACCAAAGAACGTAATTTTATAAGGTTATAATTAAAAAAGACGGCTTTAAGCCGTCTATAAGGTTAATTTTTTTTGGCTCTGGCCGCCAGCCAGTTACCCAAAGTCTGAATGATTTGTACGATTAATACCAACACGATAACAGTAACGATCATAATTACATAATCAAAGCGCTGATAACCGTAATTTACTGCCAAATCACCAATCCCCCCTCCTCCTACTGTTCCGGACATTGCTGTGGCATCAATTAAACCAATCAACGCTGTGGTTAGGGCAAGAAGTATTGATGGCATCGCCTCTGGTAATATAAAGTAGCGAATAATCTGAAAATTTGTGGCACCCATTGATTGAGCTGCTTCGATAATTCCTGCGGGCACACTTAGTAATGAATTTTCTATTAGACGAGCAATGTAGGGTGAAACAAATATTATCAACGGAATAATCATTGCTTTAGTGCCAATAGATGTATGAATAAATATACTGGCAACCGGCAAGACACATATCAACAAGATGATAAAAGGTAATGAACGGACAATATTTATAATGATATTTAGCAGGTTATACAAAATAGGTTTAGGCCACACGCCACCCTGACGTGTCAGCAACAGCAAAACGCCTAATGCAGTACCCAGTATTGAACCGAGTACAAAAGAAATGCTGACCATATTAAAAGTCTGCAATAAAGCTGTACCAAACTGGTCAGCTGTTAGTGAGGTATCCATCCAATGATTCATACACCACCTCTTTCAACCTTAACGCCTCTTTCCTGCAAAAACGCCACTGCTTTGTCTACATCTGTTTCTGTGCCATTCATCTGAATAAACATGCTACCAAGCACAACGCCTCCTATTTCACGCATATTGGCAAAAAGAATATTGATTTCTACGAGCTGCTTCAAAATTAGCTCATTAACAACAGGTTCTCTGGCTGAATCACCTAAAAATTCTAATCTAAATATATTGCCTTGTTCTGTCAGACTATCTAATACAGCTTCTGGTATTTCTGCATTGATAACGGTACTAACAAATTTTTTGGTCGTTTCTTGCTGAGGTGCTGAAAAAATATCCAGTACAGAACCTTGCTCGATAACTTGACCTTTCTCCATTACCGCTACTTTATTGCAGATAGAACTGATTACTTCCATTTCATGGGTTACCAGCAAAATTGTAATATTGCGCTCACTATTGATTTGTTTTAATAATTTTAAAATAGAAAGAGTTGTCTGCGGGTCTAGCGCTGAAGTAGCTTCATCGCATAAAAGTATAGAGGGTTCAGTAATTAAAGCTCGTGCAATGCCAACGCGCTGCTTTTGTCCACCGGACAATTGGCTGGGATAACTCGCTTTTTTGCCGGACAAATCAACATAAGAAAGCATGGCTTCTACTCGACGCTCAATTTCTTCCTTATTTATGCCCTGTAAAACTAATGGAATGGCAATATTCTGAGCAACAGTTTTGGATTCTAGCAAATTGAAATGCTGAAAAATCATGCCAATTTTTTTCTTGTGCGCACGTTGTGCCTTCACATCCAGCTTATTTAAATCAACACCATCTACTTTAACGATACCTGAAGTAGGTTTTTCCAGTTGATTAACCAGCCGGATTAAACTGCTTTTGCCTGCTCCACTCCAACCGATCAACCCGTAGATATCACCGGTATCTACAGTAAGATTGATATCATTTAAGGCATGTACTTGCTGTTTGTTTTTGATATAAGTTTTTTTTATATTTTCAAATATGATCATAACGACCCTTAATAACCCTGAGCGACTTCTTCCTGTTTATATATGTGTAATGCGATACAAATAGTGTACTTGATATATTATGAATGTGCAGAGGGATTCACCCAAGCCAAAGGCTAAAAAATGCAAGTATACTGTAAATAGTAGTGAAACTGGCTAGAATTGTGATATTAAAATAAAGTTTACTGAAGAGTTAGGCTTTGTAGCAATGTTTGCCAGTTTGCCTTTTGACATTGATGCTGCTGCCAGCACAAAGCAAATGCTTCGCTTTTCAGCCACAACCATTCAGTTTCACGCGCCGCTTTAATCTCGTCGGTCCAAAATTTGGATGGTATAGCCGGATGGCACATGATAAGCAAACCACTATCAGAAGCACTTGCCAACCATTCATTCCATTTAAACTCTAGTATCTGTCTATCAGCTTTAAAACTGTAAATACCAGCAAAAGCATGATTGTGCGGTATATGTACACTTTGTAAAGATTTATCCAATTGTGAGCCGCCGAGGGCATGAATTATCTTAGCTTTTATATCTCGTTGCGTGGTTTTTGTACTGCGAATAGCAATTGTATTGTCGTAACGTCGCAATAATGTATTAATTAATACGGAACGTATCTGCGGAAACTGATGGACATGTTGATGTCCGTCCACAAAAACTGGTTTCGCGCCGATTTTATCTTCAAATAAATCCAGCTGTTGATTAATTGCATCCTGTATTTTGTTTTGTTTCCATCCATGCAGATAGGATTTGAATAAAACTCGTTTTAGACCACCCGAAGCCGCGAAACCGGTTAAATCAAAGTGCAGGCCTATGTCGATGTGATGCCTTTTGAGCTCAGCCACCTCATCTGGTGCAATTGTCCCAAAACTCATAAAACTGCTAGCCTGAATACGTTGCATCTCCGCTAAGCGCAGAACGGCTTCATTAACAGCTGGAGACAGCCCCAAATCATCAACATTAATCATGACTGGTTTCATGGCTTATTTTCTCGCTAAAGGCCCAAAACTTACCCAGTAAAAAAGATAATACCATTACGATTGCGGTTACAATAAACCACAACCACCAGTAGGCCTGATTTCCAAACCAATTGATTCCGGCCATAAACAGAATCTGATTTAATGCAAATCCTGTCAAGGAACTGCAAAACCAGCGCCAGAGTGCCTGCAGCCAAGTATAGCCTGTTTGGCTGAATGTAAAATGATAGTGGCCGACAAAGCTAACCACGAATCCACATAAAAAGGCCATTGGATTAGCGATTACAGGCAACAGTTTTGCATACTGTACGAGCAGTACAAGACAGGAAAAGTGCGTTGCCGCAGCAGCTGAGCCTACAACAACAAACCACAAACCCTGTTTAGATAATGATTTCATTTTTGGTCGCGACTGTCCCACACTTTGTCCACCAGATAAAGCGGCCGTTGTTTCACTTCTTCATAAATACGGCCTATATACTCACCAATAACCCCCAGACAAACCAATTGAATGCCTGCGGAAAACATTATTCCCGCAGCCAGTGTAGGCCAGCCGGCAAGATCTTTTCCAAAAAACAGGGTATCACCAACGATGTATAGTCCGTATATGATAGCCAATAAAGAAAGAATCAGACCCATACGTGAAATCCAGCGCAAGGGTCGTTGTGAAAACGAAGTGATTCCAACAAGAGCCAGCTCAAACAGACTAAAATAATTAAATTTACTCTTTCCTGTCTTTCGCGGAGAAGCCTGAAATGGGATATATAGAGTGGAAAAACCTACCCATGCGTACAACCCTTTCATAAATCGCTGGCGCTCCGGTAGTTGCAATAAAGCTTGAACAACACGTTGCTTCATCAAACGAAAATCGCCCGCATTAGGGGTCAGCTCATAACGGTGCGTATCCTGCATGAAATGATAAAACCCATTTTTTAATGTCCGGATTAACAGGCTTTCGTGTTCTCGCGAGGTTTGTACAGCTGCCACTACATCCACATCTCTGGTATGCATTAAGGCCAGCATTTCCTTCAGCACAACTATTGGATGCTGTCCATCTGCATCCATCATCGTCACTAGCTCCCCCTGAGCTTGTGCCAATCCAGCAGTAAGTGCTGCTTCCTTACCAAAATTGCGCGAAAATTGTATTAGTCGCAAAGCTGTATTTTGAGGAAGCTGTTCTTTAAACTGCTTATAAGCAGCACTTAAATGGTCTTTACTACCATCATCAACAAGTATCACTTCACAAGCTTGCTCCTGCTGTCCAGTAAAAGAAAATAACTCTGGCAAAAAACGTTTTACCGCTGCTGCATCATTGTATATTGGTAAAATAATACTCAAACCAATTCTATTTTTTTCCATTTAATTTACCTCGCAGGCTAATACCAAAGCAAATAGCTTAAATTCTGAGTAAATAATAGCCAATTTTTAAGCTATAAAAAATATACCTGTTGTTATTGAAGACATTTTTTAGGTATATAAGCCTGCCAGATTACTTTCAGCGGTTCGCGCTCAGGTAATTTGGTCCATTTAATAAACCATTCTCCTTGTTTCATCACCACATCAGGCTGTTGATTTAGAGTTTGTAACCAGGGCAGGTTTGGCTGCTCATTAGCAGGCCATATTGCTAAAGTTCCATGCTGATGCAAGCGTTCAGCGTTCATCCATGGTGAATAGGCTGCTTCACCAGAAACCATCACCGAAGGTGAAAATTCAGAATAAGAAGCCACTAGTAAAACAATCCAGTCAGAACCCGTAACACTATCCAGTCTACATGAAGAAAACGTTTGCCACTGCATATCTGCTTGTGTAGCCAGAGCCTGCTGCGGCCAGTCCATGCGTGAAGGTTTATGACGTATGCGTGCACCAAATTCAACATAGATAGCCATCAATATAGTAACAAGCAATGCCCAGATAGCAATGCCTTTGAGCAAGGAGCATTTTTTAAGCGTAAACACCTGTTCAGGAATCAGCGCAACTATAATCAATCCGGAAAGACCCCACATCGGCATGCCCCACATGTCGCGTAAACCTAATCCAAAAATCAAACCAGCACCAACAAGTAACAGCGTTGGCATCAATCCCATCCATAATAGGAAACGCCAGTCTGACTGCTGAAGAATTTGTGCTGGTGTACGCAAGCTCAGGCGTGTCCGATTACAAAGCAAAATCAGCAATAGTGGAAGATGATTGATTATCTGTGTCCCCAGATAGCCCAATGCAGCCAAATGGCCATTGCGACTGGCATCTTCAGCAGAACGGGCAGAAGCATAAGTTAACGGTAGCCAATCATGCTGTATCAGCCAATATACATTCGGAGCAAATACCATCAAAGCCAGAAGCATTGCCAGCCAAGGTTTCGGTGAACACCACAAGCGGCGGTAAGAAGTGCACAAGGAATACAGCAGCATGGTAAAGATCAATACTGCCACTGTGTATTTCACCAGCATACCGGCACCGGCCATAAAACCAAATATTAACCAATAGCGCCAGTGATTTTTTCGTGTCGCAAGATAAAATGTATAAACCAGCCCCAACCAGACTGGCATTTGTGCGATATTATGATTAAATTCTAATGATGGCCAAGTATAATAAAACACAGCCAATAAAAACAAACTGCCTAAAAAAGCTCTGGCCGGACTCATCAGCTCACGTCCAAACAAATAGGCCAACCAAAGGCTTAAAGCTATAGTGCACTGGCTCAGGATATAGGGACCAATATGTCCAAAAAGATTATAAAAAGAATATAAAACCCAGCTTGAAAGAGGTGGATGCTTATAATATCCCCATTGCCATTCTCGACCCCAGTAAATACCTTCAGGTACGTCCAATGGATAGCTGGCGGAAAGTATAAATGGCAGTACTGCCCAAATAATAAAATAAAGTGCCAGCCACCAAGGCAATCTGACTGAAAACGGTTTGCTTGACATGGAAAGTTTTAGTTTTTGGAAACCTACTATTATAAGGGTATTGAAAAAAATAGGGGTAATTGGAAAACACAAATCCTGCGCCGAGCAATGATCAGATGCTGATTACTTAAAATCCGACAGAAAGCTTAAGCGCAACTGGATAACCAATTGCGCTTAAATATCTCCAGCTAGATCATCTACGCCACTTGAAATTCAACTGAAATTTTTTCCGGCCAGATTAATTCCAATTCATCTCCAGATTTAATGGCTGCAACACCTGACGGTGTACCTGTATAAATAATATCACCAGCCTGTAAGCCATATACACGTGATAAATAACTGATAATTTGGCAGCAAGTAAACATCATATCACCGCTGTTTCCACGCTGACGTATCTGCCCATTAACCTTTAAATAGAAATCCTGCTGCTGAATATCATTAATTTTATCGGCAGCAATGAAGGATGAAATACATGCAGCAGTGGGAAAACCTTTAGCTTTCTCCCAAGGCAAACCATTCTCCTTTAACTTACTCTGCACGTCACGTGCTGTTAAATCCAAACCAATTGCATATCCGCCCACAAAATCTAAAGCAGTATCTTCCCCAACATCTTTAACGTCTTCTTTAATGTAAATTACTAGTTCACATTCGTGATGCACATCCTGACTAAATGCAGGCAGTATGATATTTTCTCCAGCCTGTACCAGTGCAGAAGTGGGTTTCATAAATACCACGGGTTCTTCAGGTTTAGCATTATGCAATTCTTTTACATGTTCGGAATAATTGCGACCGATACAAAAAATATTACTTACAACAGCCTCTTGGCCCTCGATCTGAATGGTTTTCAATCTCGTGTCCCCATAAAATATCGTTCAGTCTGATAAAGCTATCGGTTGGATTCTTACAGCTTTACACATAAAAAAACCAGAATATTGAAAACTGATTCTGGCTTTATTATGAGCGATTACATAGTTAATTACCGCCTAAACCGACTTAAAAACTGGTAATTTCACTCAATTTTAACAACTGCATAGGTTCTTTTAAATAAGGTTCTACAGTTTTAATCAAATTTTGAAAATGAGCAGTTTGTCCATGCTCGTTAATGGCTGCTTCATCAGCCCAGCATTCTACAAATACAATGCGGTCTTTTTTATCAAGATCTTTATTAGCTGTATAAAATACATTGCCCCGTTCCTGACGTGACATTTTCACGCATTGCTCAACCGCTGCTGAAATGTTCGGCCATGCATCTGCTTTCAATTCCATTGTAGCTACAAGCTTGATGGGATTTGACATAATTTTTATCTCCATTTTTTAGAACTAATACCATTTAAAAATAGTATTTATCACTAACAAGACTATTCCTTTAATCGTATTCTGGCAAATATAATCATCAATTGCGCCGGCTGGCATCCACTCCTTCCTGTACCGAATTGACACCAATAATCGTTAACCCCGGAAAATCTGCTGCTCGTTTCGGACAATTGGCTACCGGCACAATGGCATGAGTAAACCCCAGTTTTTCTGCCTCTCGTAAACGCTCCTGGCCGCGAGGCACAGGGCGAATCTCTCCGGATAAGCCCACCTCGCCAAATACAATCAGCTTTTCCGGCAACGGACGGTTACGATGGCTTGATAACATAGCCAGTATTACAGCCAAATCGGCAGCCGGTTCGGTAATTTTTACACCACCAACCGCATTGAGAAACACATCCTGATCATAGCAAGCAATACCTGCATGACGATTAAGCACAGCCAGCAGCATTGCCAGCCGCTCCTGTGCTAGTCCCACCGTTAAACGTTTTGGCGCAAAACCATGCGCATCATCTACCAATGCCTGAATTTCCACCAGCAATGGGCGTGACCCTTCCTGAGTAACCAGCACACAGGAGCCGGGAACATCATCACGGTAGCTGGATAGAAACAAAGCAGATGGATTAGATACCCCTTTGAGCCCTTTTTCAGTCATAGCAAATACGCCTAACTCATTGGCAGCACCAAAACGATTCTTAATCGCACGGATCATGCGATAATTAGAGTGAGTTTCACCCTCAAAATACAAAACCGTATCCACCATATGTTCTAAAACACGTGGACCGGCTATTGCACCATCCTTAGTAACATGTCCTACCAGCAGCATACTGATACCCTGTTGCTTAGCTAATCTGGTTAGCTGAGCAGCACATTCGCGTACCTGCGAAACCGATCCAGGTGCAGAAGTAATGCTGTCGGAATACATAGTTTGAATTGAATCAATTACCACTACTTTGGGATTCAGACGTGCTATAGCAGCGCTTATAGCCTCAACACGGATTTCTGCCAGTAAGTGCACCCTATCCGCTTGGATACCAAGTCGTTGAGCTCGTAAAGCCACCTGTTGCGCAGATTCTTCACCGGAAACATACAGTACTGACTCTTCTTCAGCCATTAAAGCAATTGTTTGCAACAGTAAAGTAGATTTACCTATGCCGGGATCTCCACCCAGCAAAATAACAGCACCATCCACCAGACCTCCGCCAAGTACCCTATCAAGCTCATTCATACCGGTAGGCGTACGCTGGACTTCCACTGCGCTTACCTCTGCCAGTAACTGTACTGCAGACTGACCAGAGGCCCATGATTGAAAGCGGCTATTGCCACTAGCAGCAGGCAAAACCATCGTTTCTTCAAGCGTATTCCATTCACCACAGTGCGGACAACGACCTTGCCATTTTGGCGATTGACCACCGCAACTGCGACATTGAAACTGAGTTTTTTGTTTTGCCATTATTTCTTTCCGATAACCCGCTTAGAATAGAAAATCATTTTAAGAATTTAAATATTCCTGCTTTTGCCAATACCTAATGCGAAAAACTTAACCATTACAAGCCTTATTCATGCCTCATATAAATAGAATCTAATGATTTTTGATAAACAACAATATTTATATCTACATTGCCAGATTAAAAACTTTATCAGCGTATCTGAATAAATCGTCACTGCTGGCATAAAGTTGAAACTATCTAAAAATATCCGAATAGCTTTTCAATCTATATAATGAGAAATTGGGATGGCGGATATACAAAATAATTCTCAAGAATATATATATGTAAAGTATTATATACTTCTGGTATCGAACCTATGCAGGATAAATTGAAACTATCCGGATGCACATAATCAGTGTCCAATAAAACAATGGTTATTACATTGCCCTGATTTTACTATCTGTATCTTTTGCAGACATATAAACAATTCTGTAAATTGTTTCAAATAAACCTCCTGATTTTAGGCATATTACCTTTACCAAAACTGATATCATATTCCATATACATAAACAGGTTTTAAAAAAATGTCCTTACCAATGATTGTCACCTTTGCAGTGTACATAGTAGGAATGATAGCGATTGGATTTTTTGCATATCGTTCAACGCAAAATTTCGGCGATTATATCTTAGGGGGACGTCGAATTGGCAGTATTGTTACTGCACTCTCAGCCGGAGCTTCAGATATGAGCGGCTGGCTGCTAATGGGTCTGCCGGGAGCTGTATTTTTGTTTGGGATATCACAGAGCTGGATAGCCATTGGCCTGATTATCGGAGCGTATTTAAACTGGTTACTGATTGCTGGTCGTCTCCGAGTATTTACTGAAATTAATTATAATTCTCTGACACTGCCAGATTATTTTGCACGCCGTTTTGATGACAATAGCTCTTTACTACGTATTATCTCAGCGCTGATTATTCTTATCTTCTTCACCATTTACTGTGCTTCAGGGGTAGTTGCCGGTGCCAAACTATTTGAAAGTACCTTTGGAATGAGTTACGGCTGGGCTATGCTGGCAGGAGCAGGTGCGACAATCATATATACTTTTGTCGGTGGTTTTTTAGCTGTAAGTTGGACAGATACTATTCAAGCCAGTTTAATGATGTTCGCTTTGGTTTTAACACCTATTATGGTAATAATAAATGCCGGCGGTCTTTCGGATTCAATTGCCTATATTCACTCCTTAAATCACGACTACACTAATTTATTTGCCCATATGGATTCGGTTGCAATTGTTTCTTTGCTAGGCTGGGGTCTGGGCTACTTCGGGCAGCCGCATATTCTTGCCCGCTTCATGGCTGCTGACTCACATAAAGTGATGAAAAATGCTCGTCGCATCAGTATGACATGGATGGTTTTATGTCTGGCTGGGGCGGTTACCGTTGGCTTTTTCGGCATAGCCTTTTTTGCCCGGCATCCTGAACTTAATTATCTAGTTAGCCACGGTAAACATGAACGTATTTTCATCGAACTGTCAAAATTGCTTTTTAATCAATGGATAGCTGGCATCATCCTAGCCGCCATACTCGCTGCAGTAATGAGTACCCTGAGTTGCCAATTACTAGTTTGTTCCAGCGCCCTCACTGAGGATTTCTATCGCTCTTACTTTAGACCTAAAGCAAAGCAAAGAGAGCTAGTATGGGTAGGACGAAGCATGGTGTTATTGGTTTCAGTCATTGCCATCTTATTAGCAATTAATCCGGATAACAGCGTGCTGGATTTGGTCAGCCACGCATGGGCCGGCTTTGGAGCAGCTTTCGGACCAATCATAATTTTTTCAGTATTCTGGTCACGAATGACACGTAATGGCGCTTTGGCCGGTATGATTACAGGGGCGATAACCGTACTTTTGTGGATCAATTTCAAGTGGTTTAATATTTATTCGCTTATCCCGGGCTTTCTGCTTGCTTCAATAGCAATTGTGCTATTCAGCCTGTTTGATAAAAAACCAAATCAATTGATACAAAATCATTTTAAACAAGCACATGATCGTTATCATAACAATACGGATTAAATTACAATCTCGCATATAAATATTTCAACATCCGGTACCCTAACCAACACAACAGCAAACCAATTTATTTTATTACAAAGTTATATTATGATTTCGTCTTTAAATGACATAATCGTAAAAAATGAGTATCAAACACTGGCCTAAACACGATCGTCCAAGAGAAAAACTGCTCAAGCAGGGTGCCAGTGCACTCAGCGATACAGAATTATTGGCCATATTATTGCGTACAGGAACGAGGGGGAAAAGTGCTGTTGATTTGGCACGAGAGCTAATTGCCATAACAGGCAGTCTGCGTGCTTTACTTGAGGCAGACTGTCAGCAAATTTGTCAGTACCATGGCATGGGTGTAGCCAGTTATACCCAATTTGCTGTTATTCGTGAAATCAGCCGACGCATGCTGGCAGAAGAAATACATTGCCGTCCGGTTTTCACCCAGCCTGAAACAGTCGCAGATTTTCTACGTTTGCTTATAGGGCATGAAAAAGTAGAAGTTTGCGTGGCCTTACTACTAAACCAGCGCAATGAGCTAATGCATACCATTGAGCTTGCCCGAGGTACCATCAATGAAGCCAGAGTATATACGCGCGAAGTAGCTGCTGCTGCCTTGAGCCACCATGCAGTATCGATTATTCTGGCACATAATCACCCTGGCCAATCAACTATGCCTTCATCAGGAGATATCCAGCTTACTCGTCAGATTAAAGCAGCACTTAACCTTTTGGATATCCGCTTGCTCGACCATTTTATCGTCACTGCAGAAAAAACCACATCTATGGCAGTATTAGACCTGCTGTAACCAGCATAAGCATCTGAATCTAAAGATTCAGACAATACATTGTACAAAACTGGATAAAATCATCATTGCAGATTACAATAACGGGTTTAATAGTGTTATTTACCTGAATCACACGGAGTAAGCCCATGATTGATTTTGCTTATGCTGCCAACACTGCCGGTACACAAAGTAGCCTGATGCAGTTTTTACCTCTCTTATTAATTCTAGTTGTATTTTATTTTCTGATTATTCGTCCGCAGCAAAGCAAACATAAAAAACATCAGCAGATGTTAACTGAGCTGAAAAAAGGCGATAAAGTAGTTACACTGGCTGGAATGGTCGGCAAAATTACTAAAGTAAACGATCAATACTTCACCATTGAAATCGCACCGAAAGTAGAAGTTGAATTTGAGCGCAATGCCATCAGTGGCAAGGCACCAGAATAAAGCCTGTTATCTGCCGCAACGTTTCAGTTGCGGCCTTTATTTTCTTTACTTATATTGAAAACAACAGTCTGCAAGTAAGGCAGCAAATATGAATCGTTATCCTTTATGGAAATATCTGCTTATCATCGTCACCATAGTTTTGGGGCTGCTCTATACCATACCAAACTTCTTCGGCGAGATACCAGCAGTACAAATCTCTACCAACCGTCAAGCTATTACAATTAACGAGCAGACTGAAAACACGGTTAAACAAGCACTGGCAGCTGCACATATACAGCATCAGGGTATGTTTATTACCGATGGTAGTCTAAAAGTTCGTTTCAGCGATACAGAAACTCAGCTTAAAGCACGTGATGCCATTGCTTCTCAATTTGGAGATGGCTATATCGTGGCTTTAAATCTGCTGGCCAACACGCCGGAATGGATGGAAAAAATTCACGCCAAGCCTATGTTTCTAGGGCTAGACTTGCGCGGCGGTGTGCACTTTACCATGCAGGTTGATATGGAATCAGCCGTAGACAAGACCTTAGACAGCTATGCCGGCGATATTCGTCGTCAACTGCGTAAACTACAAATTCGCAGCGGCAATATTGTTAAAAACGGACAAACACTGACCATCCCTTTTCAATCAACCAGTGACGCCAACAATGCAACATCTGGTCTGAAAAAATATCTCAACGATGCCACACTTACTCAAAACGGTGACCGTTTAATCGTCAGTCTGAGCAATACCGCGCTGGCTAGAATCCGCACTGATGCAGTGACCCAAAACATCAATACCCTTCACAACCGTGTTAACGAGCTAGGCGTGGCAGAACCTGTCATTCAGCAGGCAGGCCCTGACCGAATTGTCGTACAGTTACCAGGTGTACAAGACACAGCTAAAGCCAAAGATATCATTGGCCGTACCGCCACCCTGCAAGTGCGTATGGTTAGTGACGATCCCAATCTTTATCAGCAGGCACTTCAAGGACACAATCCGGATGGTTATGAACTATTACCTTCTGCTGGTAATGGAGCTCCCACATTGGTGAGCAAGCAGGTTGAACTAACTGGCGATAACATTAATGATGCACAAGCAAGTTTCAATGACAGAGGGCAACCCGGAGTCAGTGTGAACTTTGACAGTACCGGTGCAAGTATTTTCGCAGACCTTACCCGAAATAATGTAGGTAAGCGCATGGCCATGGTACTTATTGATCAAGGTAAAGCCGAAGTTATAACTGCACCGGTAATCAATGAACCTATTCCGGGTGGCAAAACTATCATTTCCGGCAACATGAGCATAGCCGAAGCCAATGATACTGCCCTGCTGTTGCGTGCTGGTTCTCTGGCTGCGCCAATGAAAATTATCGAAGAACGTACCATTGGTCCGTCACTGGGTAAAGAAAACATCAGTAAGGGATTTCACTCTACATTATGGGGTTTTGTAGTAGTTGCTGTATTCATGATGCTCTACTATCGCATGTTTGGCCTGTTTTCAGTGATTGCCCTGTCTTGTAATCTGCTGTTTCTGATTGCTATTCTGTCTGCAATGCAAGCCACACTTACCCTGCCGGGCATCGCCGCTATCGCCCTGACACTTGGTATGGCAATTGACTCAAATGTATTAATTAATGAGCGCATTCGAGAAGAATTGCGCCATGGAAATACACCGCAGATATCAATCAATGCCGGTTATGATCATGCATGGCACACAATTGTAGACTCAAACATCACTTCACTGATTGCTGGTCTGGCTCTGTTGATTTTTGGTTCCGGCCCCATACGTGGGTTTGCTGTAGTGCACTGTCTGGGGATTCTGACTTCAATGTATTCCTCTGTGGTAGTTTCACGTGCCATTGTAAATCTATGGTACGGGCGCAAACGTAAATTAAAAACCCTATCCATCGGCCACATCTGGATTGCTGATAATGCCTCTACCAGTAAAAACAAGGCTTAAATAATTATGGAATTTTTCAAAATCAAACGTGACATTCCGTTTATGAGCTATGGCAAGCTAACAACGGCGATATCACTAATTACTTTTATTCTGGCTGTATTTTTTCTGGTAACACGCGGATTGAATTTTTCAGTTGAGTTCACTGGCGGTACCGTAATGGAAGTGGAGTTTCAGCAGAGTGCGGATTTAAACAAGATTCGCACTGAGCTGGACGGACTAAAACTGGGTGAAGTTCAGGTACAGGCGCTTGGTACCAATAAACAACTTATGATTCGCTTACCCAACAAAGCTAATATGTCCTCCGCTCAGTTATCTAATCAGGTAATGGATCTGCTTAAACAGCATCAGGAAGGCGTAAGCTTACGACAGGTAGAATTTATCGGCCCACAGGTAGGTGAAGAGCTGGTAACACATGGGCTGCTTGCTCTGGGCATGGTTGTTCTAGGCATCATTATCTATTTATCCATGCGCTTTGAATGGCGTTTTGCCGTATCCGCCATCATTGCTAATATGCACGACGTAGTTATTATTCTGGGTTGTTTCGCTTTATTTCGCTGGGAATTTTCACTTACTGTACTAGCAGGTGTTCTGGCTGTGCTTGGTTATTCAGTGAACGAATCAGTAGTGGTATTCGACCGTATCCGCGAGAACTTTCGCAAACCCCATATGCGCGGCAAAAGTGTACCGGCAATCATAGATAATGCTATTACCGCCACCATGAGCCGGACAGTTATTACGCATGGTTCTACCGAAGCGATGGTTATTTCCATGCTCGTTTTTGGCGGAGCGGCACTGCATGGATTTGCCATGGCCTTAACTATTGGCATTGTATTTGGTATCTATTCTTCAGTACTGGTAGCCAGTCCGTTACTGCTGATGTTTGGTTTGAACCGACAAAATCTGGTTAAACCACCTAAACGTAAAGAAGAAGCCGTAGTATAAGTACTAAACAACTACCATTGTTATTATCGTGTAAAAATCTCCAGATTAAATAAAAATCTGGAGATTTTTAATATCCGCTAGTGCCAAATCAAATTTTAATCTATATGCGTAATGCCAGATAACCAATTATCTAACTTTTCAAACAATTAATCAGTGAAAATCCATTTGCATTCTATTGATTTTATTACAATCAATGTAGTGCACGTTCATCCTTCCACCCTTTATCAGTCAAGACTAATATCGCAGCACGCCGTTGTGGTTCCTGTAAAGATTTCCACCAGTTTTCATCAGTGGTTTTAATCAGATTTTCAGCCCATTTTTCCGGTACCAACTTGGCATCATAGACCACCTTGGATATAGTCATACCATTGGCTGGTGTGGGTTCAGTAAAGAGCACAATTTTATCTACCTTTTGTGTACCAAGGCAAAGTAGACTACCCTGAGCACTGTTGAGCACATTAGCTTCACCCTTGCTGGTCCGGTAATACACTGCCTGTGGAATATCTGGTCCACCATTTACATTTAATGTGACATCTTTTCCTTGTTCGTATAAATCTGCATCAGTCAGAATATCCATTTGTTTGAGAGCTGTTTTATTGACTTTCTCTCCATCACTGTTTTTTCTGGCAATCCGAATTTCCTTATTTCCCAGAGTAATCATATTATTAATTCCACCCTGAGCGTTGTCTAGTACCAAATTTACCGCCAGACATACCTTATCATTTTTGCCAAATTCATTAATTGCATCTGTAAAATTACTATTACTCGCCTCTTGTTTGCCACTACAGGCGGCCAGTAGCAGGCTGGCGGCAAATAATAAACTGATTTTTTTCATACCGTCTTTCCTCATAAAATAATATTTTTGCACTGATTTAAGCATACTGCCAATATGCCAGATTAGCAATGCAGACTCTATATCGTGAGTTTAAAAACAATCTGCATGCAACAAACCAACACTTAAGCTCGTCAGAGCAAACCGGTATAATATTCGTCTGTACATTTACATGGTCTTAATTATGAGTATTCGGATATATGGTATCAGCCAATGTAATACGGTAAAAAAAGCGCGTCAGTGGCTACAAGAGCATGAAATTGATGCTGAATTTATCGATTTCAAAAAAACACCTCCCACAGCTTCAGATATCCAATTTTGGCTGACACAAATACCTAAAGAAACCCTTATTAATCGTAAAGGTACCACTTGGCGTAAATTAAGTGCCATCGATCAGCAGGATGCACTCTGCAGCAATGAAGCGGCCATACAGCTGATGATGAATCAACCTTCAGTAATCAAGCGTCCTGTATTAATAAATAATAAACAACGCGTACTTGTTGGCTTCGACGCAGCAAAGTACACTGAATTTTTAGCCTGATATTATTAAATCGACAAACCATGAACACCACTATTTTTATTTCAGACTTACATTTGTCAGAACAAACTCCGCCATTAAATAAACTTTTTCAGCGCTGTTTACAACAATGGCAGGGAAAAATTGATGCCTTATATATTCTGGGAGATTTTTTCGATGTCTGGATTGGCGATGATGATGACAGTGATTTTATCCGCACCATCAAAAAAGAGCTGAAAGAATTTACTGCCAGCACGCCGATTTATTTTATTCATGGCAATCGTGATTTTCTGCTGGGAGAAAAATTTTCAGCTGAAAGCGGTATCCGGCTATTAAATGCACCACAACAAATTAATCTTTATGGTCATGATTATATTATCATGCATGGAGATGAGCTATGTACCGATGATGTAGCCTATCAACAATTTCGTATGCAGTCACGTAATCCATTATGGCAGATGGCCGTATTAAGCAAACCCATAGCAGAACGGAGATTACTGGCCGGACAAATTCGTCAGATGAGTGAGACACGTAAAAATAATGAAGGTAAAAGTGAAATCTCTGATGTCACTGAAAGTGCCATCCAGCAACTGATGGAAAACCATGCTCAAGATTCCTTACCAACGCTGATTCATGGCCACACTCACCGCCCTGCCGTACATGAATCTAAACTGAATAATCAGTTATTCAAACGTTATGTTATACAAGACTGGGCTGAAAATTATGGAGGCTATCTCGCTGTCGATGCTAATGGTGTTCATGTGCATGAACTTAGACTTTAAGTAGTTCCAACACGATTTTATGCATTTATAATTATCAGAATCATTTACTGTTTAAATATTGTTCAGTCTGATATTAAAAAGCCATACTGTATTTATCAGTATGGCTTTTTATCAGTATTTAAATATCAAAAATAAAAAAGCCGTGTTTACAGATTAAAACACGGCTTAATAAGGTATTATTTGACTATTTACTACCACGCATTAAATCAAAAAAGTCTGCATTATTTTTGGACTGTTTCAATTTATCAATGATGAATTCGGTAGCTTCAATATCATCCATTGGATGCAAAAACTTGCGCAGCAGCCACATTTTTTGCAGATGTTCATTTGATACCAGCAGTTCTTCACGACGCGTCCCAGAACGATTGATGTTGATGGCCGGGAATAGACGTTTTTCTGCCATACGCCTGTCCAGATGCAATTCCATATTACCCGTACCTTTGAATTCTTCGTAAATTACATCATCCATGCGACTACCGGTTTCAACCAAAGCAGTAGCAATAATCGTTAATGAACCGCCTTCTTCCACATTACGTGCGGCACCAAAAAATCGTTTAGGGCGATGCAATGCATTGGCATCAATACCACCAGTCAAAATCTTGCCTGAAGCAGGTATGACAGTGTTATAGGCTCGTGCCAGACGAGTAATTGAATCCAGCAGAATAATTACATCTTTTTTATGCTCTACCAAACGCTTAGCTTTTTCAATTACCATTTCCGCTACTTGTACATGGCGGGTAGCGGGCTCATCAAAGGTAGAAGAAACCACTTCCCCACGTACGGAGCGCGTCATTTCTGTTACTTCTTCCGGACGTTCATCAATCAGCAAAACAAGCAGCTCTGCATCTGGATAATTAGCTGTAATTGCATGGGCAATATTTTGCAACATTACGGTTTTACCAGATTTCGGCGGTGCTACTAGTAAAGCACGTTGGCCGAAGCCAATGGGAGCAATCAGGTCTATAGCACGGCCGGTCAGATTTTCTCCTGAACGGATATCACGTTCTAATACAAACTGACGATCCGGAAATAATGGCGTAAGATTTTCAAATAGGATTTTATGCTTGCATACCTCTGGGTCATCACCATTGATTTTATCCAGTCGCACCAATGCAAAATAACGTTCGTTATCTTTAGGTACACGTACACTGCCTTCAATCGTATCACCGGTATGCAGATTGAAACGTCGAATCTGACTGGGGCTGACATAGATGTCATCCGGCCCAGCCAGATAAGATGTGTCCATACTGCGCAGAAAACCGAAGCCATCAGGAAGAATTTCCAGGGTACCAGAGCAGGTAAAAGCTTCTCCCTGCTTCATTTTGATGCGTACAATCGCAAAAACAAGATCTTGTTTACGCAAACGGTTGGCATTTTCAATGCCAAATTCATCAGCTATGCCCAGTAACTCAGACACATGTAAGTTTTGTAATTCAGAAACGTGCATAAAGATTTAAATGAACTTATTTATTAGAATTTAAGATAAGATGAGTCCGAAAACTCATAATAATTCCTGTTACCAAGCCTTAAATGCATGGGTGTATGCAAAAGAAAGGTAAGGGTATTTTATTGAAAGTCGATTTGGTTTAACTTTGCCACAGCAAACATTAAACATAGATTTAGAATTGACCTCTTCTTATAAGTTGCAATTCTATTCTGCATGCTCTCATGATGTCAAGCCATTATCAACATTCAATTAACACTGCTGGTAAGAATACCTGCAAAATGCTGAACTGACATCATTCAGTCGCGAAGCAATCCCAAATCCATATTTTTCTCTTTCCATTTCGCATGCTTACACTTCAAAGCTGCCATAATTCTGGTTAATATAATTTTTTTCTTGTTATATTAACAATTTTGTTTTAACGATTTATAGATATTCGGAAGTTATATTTGCTCTAATATTAATTTAGGTACATAAGTGTAAATAAAAGCATATGGTCTCGCAAAGACAACAGTTATCAAATTTCTGTACTTAAGAACAGATAAACAAGTGTGAATTTAATAAAAGGAAGATTGTAATGATCTATTGATACGTTATTACGACGTTATTAAGAAGAACAATATTTTCAGCTAAACAGTGTCTGCATTTTCACACAGATAACTCTATTTCGTAAGTTCTGAAAAAATGAAATGCGTTAGTTTTAAACTGATATTTATTCAAATAAGCAAATTCATCACAATAAAATATTACCTACAACTTCTACTTTTGTATTTAAAATTTCGAGGCTTGATGAGTAAATTTATTTTTTGTGGATGGCTGGCTATAATTGCTTTTCCTTCAACATTTAAAGAGAAATTATGAAAAGCTTGTCTTTAACTATTATGGGTATCACAACTTTGCTTGCTGTATCAGCCTGCAATTTTGCGGACAACGGTTTTAAAAATAATAGTAGTGAGCCGGTAGCTGCTTCTTCAGCCACATCAGCCACCCGTAACCCTCAATTAGCTGGAGATGAGTTTCTGGCCAAAAATAAAACTGCACCTGGGGTTACTACTACTGCTTCTGGCTTGCAATATAAAGTCAATCATGAAGGTAGTGGTAAAAAGCCGAAAGCAAGCGATATGGTAACTGTTCAGTATGAAGGGCGCCTGATCGATGGCACAGTATTTGATAGCACAGCACAGCGTAATAATCAGCCAGCCACTTTCCCACTTAACGGTGTCATACCTGGATGGACTGAAGGTCTGCAGCTGATGTCTGAAGGCAGTGACTATACATTTTATATTCCGGCAAATCTTGCTTATGGAGAACAAAGTCCGACAAGCGCTATTCCACCTAACAGTGTTTTAATCTTCAATGTGAAACTAATTAAAGTTGGCGAATAACAGATAAAACGTCCACAATGAAAAAAGCACTCAAATAAATGAGTGCTTTTTTTAAACTGGCTCCCCGACCAGGGCTCGAACCTGGGACCTGCGGATTAACAGTCCGTCGCTCTACCGACTGAGCTATCAGGGAATGAGGCGAAATTATAGCGTTTGTAATTTTAGTGTCAAGCTTTTTGAACAATTATACCAATAAAAAAAATTAAATATTTAATTACACAACAATTAAATATTGTCGGCACCTAAATTAGCACTATTAAGCCTGCTCATTCTGACCAAGAATCATAGTACCCACACCTTTGTCGGTGAATATCTCCAGCAGCAGTGCATGTGGCACACGTCCGTCAATAATGTGCGTGTTGTGCACGCCATGCATGGCAGCCTGCAAGGTAGCATTGATTTTGGGTAACATACCATTTTGTAAGGTACCATCCGCGATTAATGCATTAATATCTGCCGGTGTTAAACGGCTTAATAACTGTTGATTTTTATCCAGTACACCTATGGTATTAGTTAGCATAATCAGCTTTTCTGCTTGCAGGCTCTCTGCCAATTTGCCTGCCACCACATCTGCATTAATGTTAAAAGCTTCGCCCTGCTCACCTACCCCTACCGGCGCCACTACAGGTATATAGCCGTGTTCGACCATTTCCTCTATCAGCGCAGTATCAATAGACTCTACTTCTCCAACCTGCCCGATATCCTGTCGGGCGTTTTCAGGGGTAGAGACATATAGTTTTCTAGCTTTGATAAAATGGTTATCCCGTCCTGTAATACCTACTGCATGTCCGCCATGCTGGTTTAAAAGAGAAGTAATTTCCTTATTTACACAGCCACCAAGTACCATTTCAACAATATTCATGGTTTCGTTATCTGTCACCCGCATACCCTGAATGAACTGATTATCTTTGCCTATTTTTTGAAGTAGATCATTAATTTGTGGGCCACCCCCATGAACAATTACTGGATGAATTCCTACCAGTTTCAGTAAAACTACATCTTTGGCAAAACTTTCTTTCAGTTGTGGATCTGTCATGGCATTACCACCGTATTTGATTACCATGGTTACGCCGGAAAAGCGCCGGATATAAGGTAAAGCCTCGGCAAGAATATTGGCTTTAGTGCTGGCCTCCATTGTATCTAAGCTGATACTGCTATCTGTGCTCATTATGCGTCCTAGTCTGATTAAACTGTTTCTCTATTTACTGAGGTTAAGTTTATCCCCGGTTTCGCAAAAATAAAACCAAATAATGTGAACTGCTGTATATTCACGACAGAGAATATACCGGCATTTTTCGCCAGCTAAGTAGATGATTAACAAAAAAATGAAAGAAAAGAAAATTCAGAAGTGCAGTTTTCTGGAGAAACTCTAATATTGGAATCGATTTGTAATAAAAAAATGTATCAGAACCTCACCTATTCAACCAATTTGGCTTTACAAGCGCCGGAACTGAAAAACGTTGTCAAAATAGCCTGTGCAGCCACTTGATCTAAAACTTGCTTACGTTTTTTTCCAAAAATACCAGCTTCACTGAGCAAACTATCAGCCACGGCTGATGTCCAGCGCTCATCTACCCAATATACGGATAATTGAAAACGCCCATGCAAGCGATTACCAAAACGCCGGCATTGTGCCGTCGCCTCATCTGAAGCACCATCAGCATGAGTTGGCAATCCAACAACCAGAGCCTTTGGCTGCCACTCTTTGATAAGAGAAGCAATACGTATAAATCGTTCTTCATTGCTGATAAGCGTAATAGTTTCCAGCGGATGTACGGTCGACAATTCCGCCTCTCCTACTGCTACACCGATTCGTGCTAATCCATAGTCAAAACCAAGAACCGTCCCACTTCTTAACGGAGATAAAAGTGAATCAGGCATGTCCTGCCAGCCCGCTCAGATTGGTAATATCAATTTTCAGCAACTGCAAAGCGGCCTTATAACGCTGTTTATAGGGCATATCAAACAAAATTTGCATATCTGCAGGTGCAGTAATCCAGCTATTATCAGCCAGTTCCTGCTCCAACTGCCCTGCCGACCAGCTTGAATAACCGATAGTGGCCACAGCCTTATCTACCTCATTTTCCTGAGTGAGCCCCATAATAATATCGCGAGACGTTGTCATAGCAATATCATCAGTGACCATCAAACTGCTTTCCCATGAACCGGCCGGAGTGTGAACCAGAAAGCCTCTGTCTACCTGAACTGGGCCGCCCATCAGAACATTTTGGCCATGGAACCGTTCCGGCGTTGGGGTTTTAGCAGAGTCAAATAGCAAATCCATCATAATCGGTGAAGGCTTATTTACAATAATACCCATGGCACCATCGGCACTATGTTCACACAGATAAATCACGCTTTCTTTAAAAAAAGGATCCTCCATTGCTGGCATTGCAATCAAAAAATGATTGGCCAGAGAAAAACTGAAAGAAGTGCCACGTTGAGCAGCCATATTTTGCATATCCATAAAAAAATAAAATCAAACCAGATATAATTAATTTATCGTTAAATTGGGTCTGTCCAGCTGTTTCTCAAGCCAGTGCTTTTAGCTATAATTCTATCTTACTTTAAAGCTGGTTTAATACCATCCTTCTTAGCCAAACTCTATTGGATAATACTGGCACTTTTGTCAGAATACACAACCCACCATCACAGAAAGGCCAATTGTGTCATTAACCAAACCTGTCGTTCTCTTAATTCTGGATGGTTTCGGCCATCGTGCCGATGGTGATGACAATGCTATTTTACTGGCACATACACCACATATCGATAATTATCGTCAGCACTACGCTTATGGCACAATTGATGCATCTGAGCGCATGGTTGGTCTACCCATGGGGCAGTTTGGTAATTCAGAAGTAGGACACTTGAATATTGGTGCCGGCCGAGTTGTCCCTCAGGACATCACCCGTATTGATATGGCGATTGAAGATAACAGCCTGAAAAAAAACATTGTTTTGCAAGAAGCATGGCAGACTCCTAATCATACTGTGCATCTGCTTGGTCTGTTTTCAGATGGGGGCGTACATAGTCACATTGAGCATTTTTTTGCAGTAATAGACGCGGCTATTGAAGCTGGTATGCAAAAAATAGTAGTGCATCCGTTTCTGGATGGTCGTGATACTCCTCCCCAAAGTGCACATCCCTATTTATTGCGTTTGCAAGAATATATGCAGCTGCATCCGCAGGTAATATGCGGTGCCATAGTCGGGCGTTTTTATGCCATGGATCGTGACAATCGCTGGGACAGAGTCGAAGCAGCTTACAATGCTTTATTTGGTGATGCACCCTATCATGCTGTTTCACCGATTTCTGCACTTGAAGCAGCCTATGCGCGTGGTGAACAGGATGAATTTGTCAAACCCACAATAGTGAGTCCTGATGCAGAGTTGAAAAACGGCGATGCGATACTGTTTCTCAATTTCCGCGCCGACCGTGCGCGTGAATTAACTCAGGCGCTTACCTTTGAAAATTTTACCGGTTTCCAACGTCAGCACACAGTACAGCCTGGCTACTTTGCCAGCATCACAGCCTATGGTGCGCAGTTTCCTCATCCGGTAATGTTTGGCCGCCAATCTGTGCGTAATGGACTAGGTGAATTTCTGGCTGAACAAGGACTAAGCCAGCTGCGCATTGCCGAAACTGAAAAATATCCTCATGTGACCTATTTTTTCAGTGGCGGACGTGAAGAACCGTATATAGGAGAAGAACGCATTATGATTCCTTCTCCTAAAGTTACCACCTATGATTTGCAACCAGAAATGAGTGCTGTTGGGATCACTGAAGAAATCATAGACAGTCTGCAACATCATCGCCATGACGTCATTATCTGCAATTTTGCTAATGGTGACATGGTTGGACATACAGGTTCGCTGGATGCTGCCGTCAAAGCAGTGGAAACATTGGATAGCTGTGTTGCACGTGTGGTAGAAGCAACTCTGGCTGCTGGCGGTGAAGTAATAATCACTGCTGACCATGGCAACTGCGAGCACATGTTTGATAAAAAAAATCAACAGCCACATACCCAGCATACAGTAGAACCGGTGCCTTTTATATATATTGGCCGAAAAGCCACCATTCATACCGGCGGAGCATTAAAAGATGTGGCACCTTCCTTGTTAGCGGTACTCGGTCTAAACCCTCCATCAGAGATGACGGGGCACAATCTGATTGAATTTACACACATCTGATGAAAACTTTTCTCTGTCTTTCTCTAACCTGTTATTGTATGGCCACTTCTGTTGCCATAGCTGCCAGCAATCAAAAAATACAACCTGGTAGCGAATTGAAACAGGTACATCAGGCCATATCAGCTACTCAGAATCAGATTAGCAAAACGACTGTTGAGCAGAAAAAAATCGATGCCTCTATGGCAGCAACCAGCCAGCAGCTAAATCAAGCTAGGAATGAATTGGGGCGTCTCAGGCAACAGCAACAAACCAGTATGCGTCAATTAGAAACACTGCAAACCAGTCTGGATAAAACACGTACACAGATAGCCGAAACACAGACTCAAATTGCACGCTTACTGAATGCTCATTATCGTAATCGCCAACCAAACAGTGTATATCTGCTACTCAAACAGGATTCGACAGACAAAAAAGGCCGCTCACTACAATATATACGCTATCTGAATGAGGCCAACGAACGTGTGATTCAACGTTTACAGCAGCAACAGACGCGTATGAGTGAGCAGCAACAGGCAGTAGCAAAACAGCAAAATGAGCTATCAAAATTACGCCAGAAGCAGCAGCAAGTGATTAACAAACTGCAAATACGGCATCAAAGTCAGCAAAGTCAATCCACAGTATTAAGTCAGCAATTAACAGTACAAAATAAACAGCTGCAATCACTCAAGGCTGCTGAAAAGCGTCTAAATAATTTGCTGAGCCGATTATCAGCACAGGCAACCATGCGTCGTCTGGCACAAACAAGTAAACCTAGTAAACAAATTTCAGGCAAAATAGAAAAACCTCAGCCACCCAAAACATCTACCAACTCTGTTAAACGCACAGAGTCCGTTCACAACACATCATCTTCAACATTAACCGCTGAAGATATGGCATTACAGGCTACAGATAACATTAATTCACCATTAATCAAAGGCCTGGCTCAAAAACAAGGTCGTCTTCCACGACCGGTAAGCGGTACCATTGCTGGAAGATTTGGTGAAAGTAGACCTAATGGCGGTATCTGGAAAGGGTTGTTTTTTGCCTGTAATAACGCCGTTGTGCATAGTATAGCCAGTGGCACCGTAGCTTATGCAGCTTATTTACAGGGATATGGCAACACAATTATTATCGATCATGGTGAAGGCTATATCAGCATTTACACCGGTTTAGCATCAATAGGAGTCACGGCCAATCATACGATAGACGCTGGTCAAAACATTGGTATAAGTGGTAAATTACCAGATGGCCAGAATGGACTATACTTTGAAATCCGTTATCATAATCAGGCAATGAACCCATTATCATGGCTGCGCTGAAATAGAATATAGCGCACTATTACCTGTACTTACATTATGATGTAAACTTTGGCCTGAATAATATATATGAATCACCCTTACAAACAGGTTTTTTAGACCTGAATCATTGTCGCTATCAGAAAGAAAAACAGAAATAATGGCTAATTCCCGATTTAAAAAAGCTGCTTTATATACATTAGGCGCTTTCAGTGGCGTGATTCTAACCCTGAGCATACAGGGCTATGCCAATGAAAAATCCGAAGCATTACCCGTACAATCTTTGCATACAATGGCTGAAGTTTATGGACAAATAAAAGCCAATTATGTTGAGAATAAAACCGATGATACGATTCTAGAAGGTGCTATGAAAGGCATGGTTAATAACCTAGACCCGCACTCAGAATATTTAACGGTAAAAGATTATTCCGATCTACAGGAAAGCACTACTGGTGAATTTGGTGGTTTAGGTATGGAAATCAGTTCAGAAGACGGACTGATTAAAATTGTTGCGCCTATTGAAGATACACCGGCCGATCGTGCAGGTATTAAAAGCGGTGATTACATTGTTAAAATTGACAATGAATCTACACGCAACATGACAGCCACTGAAGCGGTTAAAAAAATGAGAGGTAAACCAGGCACCAGTATCACACTGACTCTGGCTCGTAAAGATGAAACTCAGCCCATTGTAGTACACCTCACCCGCGCTATTATTAAAGTAAAAAGTGTTCGCTTTAAATTACTGGAACCAAATTACGGCTATGTGCGCATTACCCAGTTTCAGGAACACACGGTCAGCTTGCTGGCTGATGCTCTTAAAGAACTGAACAAACAGAATAAGGCACCACTAAAAGGTTTGGTATTAGATTTACGTGACGATCCAGGCGGTTTATTGAACAGTGCAGTGGGTGTTTCCGCTGTATTTCTAAAACCTGGAGTAAAAGTAGTCAGCACTAAAAACCGCGATAAAAAAGAAGGAATGGTTTTACGAACGATTCCTAAAGATTATGTGGTTAAAGGTAACGATCCGCTCATTAATCTGACGGATGAGCTTAAAAGCATTCCTGTAACGGTTTTGGTTAATTCAGGAACTGCTTCTGCATCTGAAATCGTTTCTGGCGCTTTGCAGGATTACAAGCGTGCTGTAATTGTTGGTACGCAGAGTTTCGGCAAAGGCTCTGTTCAGACTGTTATTCCTTTGTCCAACGGCGGTGCTGTTAAACTGACTACAGCCTTGTACTACACCCCTAATGACCGCTCCATACAAGCACAAGGTATCGTACCCGATGTAGAGGTTAAAGATAAAAACCGCACATACGAAAGCCGCGAGGCTGATTTGGGTGGACATTTGAGCAATCCGCTGGGTGGTAAAGAAGTAAATGGTGATCTATTGGGCGGACAGAAAAAATCCACGTCTTCTGCTTCAGCTAGCGAAGCAGCCTTACATGAAAATGATACTACTGCTGATAAAGACAGTACTAAAGATGCCAAAGACAATACATCAATTACCAACAACTCCAAAAATAGCGGCGCTAAAAATACTGACGCATCAAAAGACAGTAAAAAGAAAAAGGATGAAGAAGACTGGCTTGCTCGTCGAGACCCCAATCCAGCCAAGGATGCTCAATTAAAAGCAGCATTGGACTTAGTCAAAGATCCGGTCAAATGGAATCAGTCATTGGGATTAGCAGCCAAAAAACCTGCAAAAACAGCGGATAAAGACAAGAAGGACAAAAAATAATAATTTCTTTCAAAACAGATAGCCAATAAGCTATCTGTTTTTTTATGTAAAGGTAAAACCCAAAAGCAGATTACCTTCACCTAGATCTGTCTTTTATCATTCTGATTCATAATATAGCTTTTAGAAATCAATAATAACTAATATATAGCCTAAGATAAAAACTTATGGAAATTTAGACAATAATAAAAGCAATGGATTAAATTGCTTCATGCGCAATAAAATCACCAGGCTTTTAGCAAATTTAAATATAGTTACCCTTTCTACAACTTTTTTATATTCAGACTATGAACCTAAATGTATTCTAATCATATATTAATTATTCCTACCAATTTGATATTAAATACCCTGACAATGATCAAAAATAAGAATAAATAATATTTATCTTTAAATATATCTATTTTATATCTACAAAACAGATAGTTATTATCATAATTAACCGGATTTTTAAACCCGCTTACATCTAAAATTGAGTTTTTAAACTTTCATTGCAATTTAGAATCAGTTTTCCGCTTTATTAAAATTTCTAATTTAATATGCATTAAGCTAATACTTTTTATTTTAAAAATTAAAATGATAGTAATAAATAAATTTACCAATGAGTTCAAATAGAAATCTAATAGTTTTTTTACAGATACAATGCTTGCTTGATACGATTTAAATTACCAATTCCAGTTAAATAGTAAAGCCCTAGTCCAAGGATATGTAGCCGGATTAATCAGGATAAATATGTAATATTTAATGATATGTACTTTAATTATAAATACCTAAAATACCGTATCGGCTTGAACAGATAAAGATAAAGGCCGCTGATAATTAGCGGCCTTGCATTCAATCAATTGAAAACTTATTTTTTCAATTCTTTTGCTAAATACAACCAAGTTTCAATCACAGTATCAGGATTGAGAGAAATCGTTTCAATACCTTCTTCAATGAGCCACTTGGCGAAATCAGCATGGTCTGATGGTCCCTGTCCACAAATACCAATGTATTTGTTTAACTTACGGCAAGCCTGAATAGCTAGACTAAACATCACTTTAACAGCAGGATCACGTTCATCAAACGTACCTGCAATCGGACCACCACTATCACGATCCACACCCAAAGTTAATTGGGTCATATCATTAGAGCCGATAGAGAATCCATCGAAGTATTTCAGGAATTGTTCAGCCAGTACAGCATTGGTAGGCAATTCACACATCATAATCAGACGCAGACCATTTTTACCGCGTTCCAAGCCATTGTCTTTCAATGCACGTACTACATTTTCCGCTTCTTTCAAAGTACGTACAAACGGAATCATGATTTCGACATTGGTCAGGCCCATTTCATCACGAACGTATTTGAGTGCCTTACATTCAAGCGCAAAACAATCTTTGAAATCTTCTGATACATAACGGGCCGCACCACGGAAGCCCAGCATCGGATTTTCTTCGTGAGGTTCGTATTTGTTACCGCCCAGTAGATTGGCATATTCGTTTGACTTAAAGTCAGACATGCGCACAATTACTTTTTTCGGATAAACTGAAGCAGCCAATGTAGCTACACCTTCGGCAATTTTATCTACATAAAAATCTACCGGAGAGGAATATCCAGCTATGCGGTCTGTAATCTCAGCTTGCATCTGCTCATCCTGCTGGTCAAATTCCAGCAGAGCACGCGGGTGAATACCGATCTGACGGTTAATGATGAATTCCATACGGGCCAGCCCGATACCATAGCCCGGCAAGTTTGAAAAGCTAAACGCCAGCTCTGGATTACCCACGTTCATCATGATTTTAGCAGGTGATTCAGGCATATTATCTAAAGGTATTTCATTAATATCTACCTTCAGCAAGCCTTTATAAACATAACCAGTGTCACCTTCAGCACAGGATACGGTTACTTCCTGACCGTCCTGCAATGCAGAAGTCGCATTACCGCAACCGACTACGGCTGGGATACCTAGCTCCCTCGCAATAATGGCAGCATGGCAAGTACGTCCGCCACGATTGGTAATAATGGCTGAAGCACGTTTCATCACGGGCTCCCAATCGGGGTCGGTCATATCAGTAACCAGCACGTCCCCCGGTAAAACTCTATCCATTTCATCAACGGATTTAACCAATCGTACTTTACCCTGACCTACTTTCTGACCAATAGCGCGGCCTTCTACCAGAATGGTAGATTTGTCATTAATCTGATAACGACGCAAAACGCGGCTATTATTTTCCTGAGATTTTACGGTTTCAGGGCGAGCCTGAAGAATATACAGTTTTCCGTCAATACCATCACGTCCCCACTCAATATCCATTGGGCGACCATAATGTTCTTCAATAATCAGTGCATATTGTGCCAGCTCAGTAATTTCTTCGGCACTGATAGAGAATTTTTTCCGCTCAGCAGGTTCTACATCTACAGTCTGTACAGATTTGCCCGCCTGTGCATCTTCTGTGAAAACCATTTTAATCAGTTTAGAACCCATGGTTTTGCGCAAGATGGCAGGACGACCGGCTTTTAATGTTGGTTTGTGCACATAAAATTCATCTGGATTTACGGCACCCTGTACAACGGTTTCGCCCAGACCATATGATGATGTTACAAATACTACCTGATCAAATCCAGACTCAGTATCCATAGTAAACATCACGCCGGATGCGCCTTTATCAGAGCGCACCATACGTTGTACCCCTGCAGACAGAGCTACGATGTCGTGGGCAAAATTCTTATGAACACGATAAGAAATGGCACGATCATTATACAAAGAAGCAAATACGTGGTGCATAGCTTCTTTGACATTATCATAACCACTAATATTTAAGAATGTTTCCTGTTGTCCGGCAAAGGATGCATCAGGTAAATCTTCTGCAGTGGCGGATGAGCGTACAGCCACACAAATCTGATCTGTACCGGCATCAGCCACCATTTTTTCCCATGCCGCCTGTAAATCAGCTTCCAGCTCAGGCGGGAAAGGAGTATCCATAATCCATTGACGGATTTGTTTACCTACTCTTGCCAGCTCGGCAACATTATCGACATCAAGCGCCTTGAGTTCACTGCTAATGCGTTCACTCAAACCTTCGTAGGCTAAAAATTTGCGGTAGGCTTCTGCTGTGGTTGCAAAACCACCGGGAACACGCACACCTTTTTCGGTGAGCTGTGAAATCATCTCGCCAAGAGAAGCATTCTTGCCGCCGACGCTTTCAACGTCGGTCATGCGCAAATTTTCAAACCAGATTACGTTATTACCGGCCATGATGGTTATCCAATGTGGAGTGGGGAAAGTTGAAGACGGCCTATTCTAACTATTCAAGTATAAAATGTCATGTATTTTTGGCTATTTATCTACTTTATGTGAGCATTGTTTATCTTTGGTCAAATGTGTGTAAATCACAAGCTGTTGAATGAATAAATATTTTGATTCTATTATCAATTATTTGGACAAATATTGCATTTTAATTACCCTTTCAACAACATAAATCTAAAATTATGATATTTTTGATTTAAATCTGCATTTTATTGCTGATTTCTGGCAGGTTCGGTCTGATTTAACTTTATTTGGGCTGAATGTGGAAAAAAAGCTAATTCTAAAACAGCTGTCCTCAGCCAATTTCATTTACAATATCTGACCATCGGCTTTTATCTACCGACTTTTTAAATTAAATTTGTGTAAATAATTATGAAACCAGTTCGCCAAGTTTTTTTTGTATCTGACCGCACCGGAATCACAGCTGAAAGTATGGGGCTGGCCTTACTGAATCAGTTTGACAATATAGAATTTAAACGGGCTACTTATCCGTTTGTAGACACCGAAGCAAAAGCAAAGGAAATTGTTGCCCTGATTAATACCGCTGCCAGCAAATGTGAAGCACGACCGTTGGTATTTTCCAGTATTGTTGATGAAAATGTACGCAAACTGATTAAAACCAGTGCTGGCATGCACATGAGTTTTTATGATGCCTTTATTGGAGAGCTTGAAGATGAACTGGCTACAGAAGCTAATCACTCTATTGGGCGTACTCATGGCATGCATGATACAGAACGCTATGATAAGCGTATGGAGGCAATTAATTTTGCGCTTAATCATGATGACGGAATTACTGACCGCGAATTACAGAAAGCAGATGTCATTCTGATGGGTGTATCCCGTAGTGGCAAAACTCCTACATGTCTTTATTTGGCGTTGCAGTACGGTATCCGTGCCGCCAATTATCCTCTCATACCTGAAGATTTAGAAAGCAGCGAGTTGCCGAGAATGTTGCAGCCATTTCGGCAAAAACTATATGGTTTGACAATTGAAGCAGACCGTTTACACCATATCCGTTCGGAACGCCGTCCGGACTCCCGTTATGCCAGCCGTGATAACTGCCGCCGTGAAATCTCAACAGCTGAAGAAATGTTTCGCCGATTTAATATACCCTTTACCAATACCACACATAAATCGATAGAAGAACTGGCCGCCAGTATTATGCTGGCTGCAAAATTACAGCGCCGCTTCTAAAGCTATTTTAAAGATTTTGTTAGCCCTGAATTTATTCAGGGCTTTTTTACATTCATCGGACACTAAAATGTTTTTATGTGTACTGCCAAAAATAACGAAGAGCTAGTGAGAACAGCTCACTGGCAATATTTATTTAAAACTGGAATTAACAACTTATCACTTTAATACTTTAACTTAAGAAATCTTGCCATTTTTTGCGTGGCGTGGGATTATGCAATACAGAATCAGAAACTCTTTTATTTATTAAAATCTTGAGATTAACTTATGCAAGTGCGTCCGGTAATTGGTATTCCGTGTGATGTAAAGCAGATAGGTAAATGGGATTTTCACGCTGTAGGCGATAAATATATTCAGGCTGTACAGAATAGTGTCGGCGACGTGATTTTGCTGCCAGCTCTGGCTGATCAAGATGCATTACAACGCTTGCTGCCTTTAGTAGATGGCATTTTTCTCTCTGGATCCTATTCCAATATTGAACCATGCTGGTATGGCGGAGATAACGCCCGCGAAAACACATTGCACGATAAAGCACGTGATCATACAACTTTACCCTTTATCCGGAAACTGATTGATGAGGGCATTCCCCTTTTGGGTGTGTGCCGCGGTTTGCAGGAAATCAATGTGGCACTAGGTGGCACGCTGCATCAGTATGTACACGAAATCCCTGGTTTTTTAGACCATCGAGAACCTGATAATCAACCAATCGAGGTGCAGTACGGTGACGCACATCCAGTTCATCTGCAAGACGACAGCCTGTTAATGTTATGGATGGCAACAAATCAGCAGCAGTATCCAGTTAATTCATTACATCAGCAAGGAGTAAAAACATTAGCACCCGGGCTTAGCATTGAAGCAACTGCCCCAGACGGCCTGATTGAAGCTTTCAGGATTGATGCAGCACCTCTATTCGGCTACGCAGTGCAATGGCATCCTGAATGGCTGTATGGGCAGAAACCGCTTTCTATGGCTATTTTTAAGGCTTTTCGTGAAGCATGTATGCAATACAGATTGCATAAGCAAAAGGAATTATTTTAAGGTGACTTATGTATGATGATATATTCAATTGGCTTAAAGAACATGGTATCACTGAAGTAGAATGCATTTTGCCGGACATCACAGGTGTGGCACGCGGTAAAATTATCCCCAAAGATAAATTCATATCTGAGCCTGATATGCGGCTACCGGAAGCAGTTCTACTGCAAACAGTTACCGGTGAATATCCGCAATCTAGCCTGCTTGATGAAACCGATGCAGATATGGAATTAAAGCCAGACCCGTCTACCCTACGTTTTGTGCCTTGGGCACAAGATCCGACAGCATCGCTAATATTCGATTGTTTCTCCCCCGACGGTCTGCCGGTAGAAACCGCACCACGCAATGTGCTCAGACGCATTCTAAATCTGTATGAAAATATGGAGCTGAAGCCTATTGTGGCGCCGGAGATGGAGTTTTATTTGATTTCACCCAATCCTGATCCGGATGTGCCGCTTCAGCCACCAATTGGCCGTACCGGACGCAGTGAATTTGGCCGGCGCTCTTATGCCGTGGATGCAGTAAATGAATTTGATCCGCTTTTTGAAGAAATATACGACTATTGTCATGACCAGAATCTGGAAGTAGATACCCTGATTCATGAAATTGGTGCTGCCCAGATGGAAATCAATTTCCTACATGGTCACGCCATGGATTTGGCAGATCAGGTTTTTCTGTTTAAACGAACTGTTCGTGAGTCTGCTTTTCACCACAAAATGTATGCGACATTTATGGCTAAACCCATGGAAGGCGAACCAGGTAGCGCCATGCATATACACCAGAGTCTGGTCGAGGTAGAAACCGGCAATAACGCTTTCAGCAATAATGATGGTTCACCTTCAGAGCTATTTTTCCATTTCATTGGTGGCTTACAGAAATACCTGCCACAAACGATGCCTTTCTTTGCGCCATATGTAAACTCATTTCGTCGCCTAACCCGTTTTACAGCTGCGCCTACCAATGTTGAATGGGGATATGATAATCGCACCGTCGGCCTGCGTGTACCACGTGCCAGTGCCAAAGGCAGACGCATTGAAAACCGGCTCGCTGGTGTGGATGTAAATCCTTATCTGGCCATAGCCTGCTCACTGGCCTGTGGTTATCTGGGTATTAAAGAAAAACTACAGCCGCGTGCACCTTTAAGCAGTAATGCTTATTCCCTGCCTTATCAGTTTCCAACCACTTTGGAAGAATCCATCGAACGCTTGCGTCAATGTGAACCCATTCACGATATCCTTGGACAGCGTTTTGTAGAGATGTATATAGCAGTAAAAGAACAGGAAGTATCAGAGTATTTCCGTGTAATCAGCCCATGGGAGCGCAAATATTTGTTATTACATGTGTGAACAACAATATTACCTTTATATGCCTGTTTGAATTTTACTGGCAGGATGACAAACAGGTTATACCTATTTTCTCAAAGGAGCATCGATATGACAAAAAAAACCGATAACAAACACGCTGTAAAACATCATCTGCACCCATTTTCAGATAATGCTCAGCTTAAAAAGCATGGTGTACGCATGATGGTAAAGGCAAAGGGAATTTATGTATATGACAGCGAAGGCAATGAAATCATTGATGGCATGGCCGGTTTGTGGTGTGTGAACATTGGCTACGGCCAGAAAAAACTGGCCAAAATTGCTGAAAAACAAATGGAAGTGCTGCCGTTTTACAATACTTTTTTCAAAACCACCCATCCGGCCGTAATCAGATTATCCGAAAAACTGGTTGAAATCACTCCAAATAATTTTAATCATGTGTTCTATACCAATTCAGGTTCTGAATCTATTGATACCATGATCCGCATGGTGCGCCATTACTGGTCGTCAGTGGGCCAGCCAAATAAAAAAATCATCATCGGGCGCTGGAATGGCTACCATGGCTCCACACTTGGCGGAGCCAGCCTTGGCGGCATGAAAAGTATGCATGAGCAAGGTGATTTACCCATTGCCAACATCGTACATATTGATCAACCCTGGTATTACGGTCTGGCCGATGACAATGAAAGTGAAGAAGAATTTGGTATTCGTGCTGCCAACTGGCTGGAAGAAAAAATACTGGCTTTAGGAGCAGATAAAATCGCAGCTTTCGTCGGTGAGCCGATTCAGGGAGCTGGTGGAGTCATTATTCCGCCTACTACCTATTGGCCAAGAATAGAGGAGATTTGTAAAAAATATAACATTTTACTGGTAGCCGACGAGGTGATTTGTGGTTATGGCCGTACCGGTAATTGGTTTGGATTTGAAACATTAGGTTTTACACCGGATATCTTTACCACAGCCAAAGGTCTGTCATCAGGATACTTGCCGATTGGCGCAGTTTTGGTTAATGACAAAGTAACTGAAGGACTGCTGGAAGGCGGAGAATTCAACCATGGCTTTACCTACAGTGGACATCCCGTCGCAGCTGCAGTGGCGTACGAAAACCTCAATATACTGGATAAAAAAAACATAATTGAAAAGGTACGTACTAAAACCGGCCCTTATCTGCGCAAACGCTGGCAAGAGACTTTCAGCAAATTCAAATATGTAGCTGATATCCGCAGTGAAGGACTGATGTGTGGTTTTACGCTGGTAAAAAACCGTGAAACACGAGAACTTTTTGACGATTTTGGCAGCACAGGTTTGATGTGTCGCGATATCTTTTTCAAAAACAATCTGATTTTCCGTGCCTGTGGTGACCACATGGTCGCTGCACCACCACTAATTATTTCCAAAAAGGAAATTGATAATATGCTCGCCATTGCATCTGCGTGCATGCGTGAATTTGAAGAAATGATGGATAAAAAGCTGAAAACAGATACAGACAAAGCTGCCTGAGATCTGTCAGGATATACATAAGACCTGAATAAATTCAGGTCTTTTTATTTCAATCTAATTCTATACCTTTCATGGCCATATTGCTTACGGGATTTAGTATCAGATTCGTATTTTGCGGCGTCAAAGTTAAAGGTATTGTCCGCTTGACCAATACCAAACCATATATAGCAGCCAAATGCGGCCACCATCGATTACCCATATACTCTATTGTATGATGGTTTGTTCCATAGCATGCAGGAATACCATAGCCCATAAACTGACCTTCTTCCAAAAAAAGGCCGAAGCGCTGCATACGTTTTACAGCTGCACTGGCCGATAACAAATGTAACGATACGGAGATGCCACGTTGATAAAATAAACGCCAGTAACCCTTAACATTCAGACCGGTCAGAATGAGATGACCACCAGGTACCAGTATGCGCGCCATTTCAGCTATCGTCTCATCCGGAGCGGAAAGCGTATCCAGACCATGTGGCCATATAATAGTATCTACACTTTGTTCTGCCCATGGTAAAAAATTATTTTCAGCCACTACCGCAACATTGGCGTCTGCATGATTGTTCTGCACCAGATATTCGGATTCAGCTGCAAAAACCTCTTTGAATTGCCAGTGTGAAAAACCACATTGCATAATGGTACCAAAACGCAACACGGCCAATTTCTGCCGAATAAACTGTTGTTCAAGGCTACTCAGATAAGCACCGAAAGCATGCTGTGTAAGCCAGTCTGTCAATTGCGGATAACTCATTAACCACACCATCGTGTTTATGTTAAATCAATGCCATAGCCATTTAAAAACATCTAGCACATCTTCATGATTACTGTAAAAATAGGGATTTATCCTTGACCGTTAAGGACTTCCTATTTAATATTAATAGGATTTTGCATAAATTTTACGGTTATCCGAATGGCTCAATTGAAGCATATGGTACTAGCACTCACTAGCTTAGTACTCGCCCCTACTATCTCATTTGCCCAATCTTATACCAGTAATGGCATCGGACTATCAATCATGAACCTGAATGCAGCCACCCTAAAAGGGAAAGCGTATTCAACACGTGATATCTGGGGACGCATGCGTCAGGATTTCAGGATGACAGAAGTCAATCCTGAAATTATTCGCCGGCAGGAACAATATTATTCAAGCCATGGCGACTATTTCAACCGTACTATACTGCGGAGTCAGCCCTATTTATATCACATTGTGAATGAAGCCGAAAAACGTCAGATGCCAGCAGAAGTAGCATTGCTGCCATTTATTGAAAGTGCTTTTGTCAGTAAGGCCCAGTCTCGTGTGGGCGCATCAGGTCTGTGGCAATTTATGCCAAATAGTGGACGACAGTACGGTCTGGAACAAACTAATCTGTACGATGGTCGACATGATGTCTATGCTGCTACTGATGCCGCATTAAACTATCTGCAATATCTGTACAGCCTGTTTGGTGACTGGTCACTGGCTCTGGCTGCCTATAACTGGGGTGAAGGCAATGTGGGTAAGGCCATCAAACGCGCCCAGCTAGCAGGGATTGACCCCACATATGAAAACCTGCGCATGCCTAATGAAACACGTAATTACGTACCCAAACTACTGGCTGTGCGTAATATTATTGAAAACCCGCAGGCTTTCGGCATTAATTTGGTTTCCGTGCCTAACCGCCCCTATTTCGAAGCCATCAGCATTGATCAGCCAATTGATATAGATGCTGCTGCGCGATTGGCCAATATTTCTACATCTGAGTTTTTAACACTTAATCCCAGCTTCAAAAGCCCAGTATTTATTCCAAAAGAAAACCGCAAAATGCTGCTGCCGATTACCGCAGTAAACACTTTCGAGCGTAATTATCGCAAAGCAGATAAAAGCAGCTTGCTGTCTTGGAATATTTATAAAGCATTTGCCCCCACCAGCGTAGCTGATTTAGCGGCACAGACCGGAATGAGCAGCGCAGAAATCAAACGTTTGAATAATCTGAGCAGCAATACTGTGCCCGCTGGGCGCAGCCTGCTAATCAGTAAAAACAGTTTCAGCAATCAGAATCTGGATTCTTTCAGCAATACAGATACAGACCCGTTGCTTAATATTGCAATGGCACAGCCTGTTTTGCCCCCCGGCACCTTTGTAACACATCCAGTGGTATCTGTTTCTCAGACTAGCGAGGTGGCGAATACAGACAATCAGCAGGCACCAGTATTAACCCGCACAACTACTGTTACCACTACGGCACTTAATACTGCACAACCTTTGCCAGACAATACGACAGTTCAAACCGTAGCTGTTGCCACTTCTCAGCCTGCCGCCAATTCAGTAGCGCCAGTTGTAGCAGAAAACAATGATGCATTGATGCAAATTGCCCAGAACGCCGAACTACAGGCAGCAGCAGCCGCTTCAGTACAGAAAACACTGGCACAGGCGGAACGTGAAGAAGCTCAGGCAGCACGGTCTGCAGAAATTCGTGCAGAACGCGCTACACGCAATACCATTAATGTGGCCGATAGCCGCAGCAGTATTGCTCACAAAGTGAACAAAGGTGATACTTTATTTTCCATAGCTCAACGCTATAATATTAATGTAGCCGATTTAGTCACCGCTAACAATTTGCGCGGACACAATCTTCAGATAGGACAAGTGCTGAAAATTAGTCCTAATAGCGATAACAAACGTATGCTTGCAGCTGTAGGCAAAGGTAAAGAAACCAAAGGTAGTATTGTTCCGGTATCCTATACTGTTAAAAAAGGCGATACACTCAGTAGTATTGCCCAACGGCTGAATATTCCAGTAAGCAAATTACAAAAAGTACATGGCAAGCAGGTATTGCGTCCGGGCCAGAAAATTAAATTGACCAATCTGTAATCTTTATTAATTATCATCTAAAAAAGGGTTTGTGCTTACTTGCATAAATCCTTTTTTATCTTTTATCAGCTTGATTAGATATAGGAATAATGTATTGATAGTAGCACTGTGTATGCAAAAACTATACTCGCTTATGAACGCTGAGTACTAATTCCTTCATCAGTATCTCCTCCTCTATTGAGCAGATTATCGATTTCATTATTTATGCTTTTAACATTACCACAAACACATTTCAATACTTTATTTCCGTTCCAATCTACTTTCAGACTACATCTAACAATCACTCCAATAATCGCAACTTTCTCTCAGCGCTGGAAACTACAGGACTTAAATTACTTGAACAATCAGATTAGTTTACCTGCACGACAGACTAAAAAATTTATAGGTACAGATATATACAGCAAAAAATCAACCCTGAAAGCTTTATGATATTTTAATAATATAAATACATATTTTGTTTTCAAAAAGTATGCAGATTAGCATACAAAATTTTTTATAAGCTGCTAGAATTCTGCCAGAATCATGAAAAAAACAGAATAAGTCCTTTTCAAAGCTCAAAGAAAATTTTTTATTATGCTCTACTTCAGTATTAACAGTAACGACAATCATCATCTCGGGTTTCTGGTGCTGACTGATGAAGATGATTCTGCTTACACCGATGGTGCAACTGGTTATTATGCTGTCAAAGCTCAGGCAGATACAGCAGACCGTCAAGCCTGTGCGGCTCAATGGCAGCTGCTGGAGCAATTATCAGAGCAAGAAAGCCTGAAATGGTACCGGCAGTCGGATTACGTTCAATTGTGTGATGCACAAGACCACATTATTGGACGTTTAAAGCAACAATATCTGAATCTCTGTGGCCAGCAATTTTTGCTAAACGATCTAACTGGCACTCTGTAATTATTCAGACCACCCTTTTACAAGGTTATTTATGTCTACCCCTGATATGTTGCCTTCTGGCAGTCAGTTTGCTTTTGCCCGCACCCGCAGGTTTCTGCCACTCTTTGGTACCCAGTTTTTCGGTGCTTTTAACGATAATCTCTTTAAAACAGCATTATTTGTCTTAATAAGCTTTTATGGGCTGGGAACTCATTCTTGGCTGCCAGCCAGTCAAATGCTCAACGCCGGTGCATTATTGTATATCCTGCCCTATTTTCTGTTCTCAGCCTTATCGGGTGAATTATGTAATAAGCTGGATAAAGCAATATTGGCTCGCTGGATTAAAGCAGCTGAAATTGGCATTATGCTGGTAGCTGGAATTGGCTTCTGGTTAGAGTCGGTATCTCTATTAATGTTATGTCTGTTTCTAATGGGTACCCATTCTACCTTGTTTGGTCCGTTGAAATATGCCATCTTGCCGGAATATTTACCACGTTATGAATTACTTAATGGCAACAGCCTGATTGAAAGTGGTACATTTCTTTCCATATTGTTCGGACAAATATTCGGCACCATTCTGGCTGGCACCAATACCGCATGGCTGTTTGGTATTCTATTGTTGGTTGCCATACTTGGACAACTTTCAAGCATGTTCATGCCACGCGTACCGGCTCAGATTCCACAGCAATATATCAATGTAAATATCTGGCACAGCACCACACAGCTTCTCCAACAGACTTATCGGCAGAAAGATGTTTGGGTTGCCATTATCGGTATTTCTTGGTTTTGGCTGCTTGGCTCAGTGTATATTACCCAGCTTCCCACGTTTACCCGTCTGAATCTAGGCGGTAATGAGGCTGTGTTCAATCTAATGCTTACGCTATTTTCACTAGGCATAGGATCTGGTTCTATTGCCTGCGCTCGTCTGAGCCATCATCAACTGCACCTTGGTCTGGTCGTACTCGGCACACTGGGAATGACTATATTTGGTCTGCTGCTGGTGTGGTTTACACAAACATCTCACCAGTCAATAGGCGGTATTAATGAATTTTTGAGCCGCCCTCACAGCTTTTCTATCATGTTGTGCATTATTGGCATTGGATTTTGTGGTGGTTTTTTTTCACTGCCTTTGTATACATGGCTGCAAACGGCCAGTACTGATGCATTCCGTGCTCATGCTATAGCAGCCAATAACATTATCAATGGTTTGTTTATGGTCTGCGCTGCCCTGTTGAGTGCTGTACTTATCTGGCTTTCTGACAGTATCAAAATACTATATCTGCTAGTGGCACTCGGCAATATACCGGTACTATTCTACTTATGGCGCTGCGAAGAATTACACCTTGATTTTAAGAGATTTATTTTACGCAAACATTAAAACGTTTACCGGATAGCGTTAAATTCAAGTTTTGAAATGGGTATAATACCGGATGGTTTTAATAAACAGCAAATTGATTAAAGCCAGCATCCCATTCCTTTTGCTCGGGAAAGGCATTATGTCAGATAACGATACCATTCATATTCGCGGCGCACGCACACACAATCTAAAAAATATTGACCTGGATATACCTCGCCATCAGTTGGTCGTGATTACTGGCCTTTCTGGTAGCGGCAAATCTTCACTGGCATTTGATACATTATATGCAGAAGGTCAACGCCGCTATGTAGAGAGTCTGTCGGCTTATGCACGCCAGTTTCTGCAAATGATGGAAAAACCAGATGTCGATTTGATAGAAGGTCTTTCTCCAGCCATTTCTATTGAGCAAAAAGCCACCAGCCACAATCCCCGCTCTACAGTAGGTACGGTCACCGAAATTCATGATTATCTGCGTTTACTGTACGCTCGCATCGGCACACCATATTGTCCAGAACATAACCTTCCGCTTTCAAGTCAGACAGTTTCGCAGATGGTAGACCATATTTTGGCACTTCCAGAAGAGAGTCGAGTAATGATTCTGGCACCTGCCGTGCGCGGACGCAAAGGTGAATTTGTCGATTATTTTGCTGACTTACAAGTTCAGGGCTTCGCACGAGTTCGGGTAGATGGCGAAGTCTACGCCATAGAAGAAGTACCCAGTCTACAAAAAAATATCAAGCATGATATAGATGTGGTTGTCGACCGTGTAAAAGTACGTTCAGATATCAAACAGCGGCTGGCTGAAAGTTTTGAAACCGCATTGAGACTAGGTAATGAACGTGCACTTGCTATTGAAATGGACTCCGGTCAAGAACATTGGTTTTCTGCCCGTTTTGCCTGTCCTGTATGTTCCTACAGCTTACAGGAACTTGAGCCACGTCTGTTTAGTTTCAATAATCCAGTAGGCGCCTGCCCGAGCTGTGACGGTCTGGGAAGTATGGATTATTTCGACCCTGAACGTGTAGTAATGCATCCAGATTTATCACTGGCTGCAGGCGCCATTAAAGGCTGGGACAAACGCAATACTTTCTACTTTCAGATGATTCAGTCTCTGGCTCATCACTATGATTTTGACATTGATAAACCATTTAGCCAGCTCACTGAAAAAATTCAGAATATTATTCTGTATGGTTCGGGTAAAGAACAGATTGAATTTACTTATCTATCTGAACGTGGCACCCACATTCGCAACCATTCATTTGAAGGGATTATACCTAATCTGGAACGACGCTACCGTGAAACTGACTCCACTACTGTACGCGAAGAATTAACCCAGTATCAAAGCCATCGTGCCTGTCCTGCTTGCGGTGGTGCACGTCTGCGTACCGAGGCACGCTACGTATATGTAGGTGGTAAACCATTGCAGGTAATTAATTCCTGGCCACTGACTACTACACTTGATTTTTTCCAAAACTTGAACTTAGAAGGCAATAAAAAACAAATTGCCGAAAAAATTCTTAAAGAAATTAATGAACGCCTTGGGTTCTTGATTAATGTTGGTCTGAATTATCTCAATCTCGCTCGTAGTGCCGAAACACTGTCTGGAGGCGAAGCACAACGTATTCGTTTAGCCAGCCAGATTGGTTCCGGCCTCACAGGTGTAATGTATGTGCTAGATGAACCCTCTATTGGTCTACATCAGCGCGACAACGACCGCTTACTGGATACTCTTAAGCACCTGCGTGATTTAGGCAACAGCGTTATCGTGGTTGAGCATGACGAAGATGCGATTCGTGCAGCTGATTTTGTTGTTGATATGGGGCCGGGTGCCGGTGAACACGGGGGTAATGTAATTATTGCTGCGCCACCCTCACAAGTTGCCGCCTGCAAGGAATCGGTAACAGGCCAATATTTAAGCGGTAAAAAAGCTATCAGTATACCTAAGCAGCGTACTCCCATAGACAAAAAACGTTTGCTGGTATTAAGCGGTGCTAGCGGTAACAATTTGAAAAATGTGAACCTAACCTTGCCACTGGGCTTGATTACCTGCATCACCGGTGTATCAGGCAGTGGTAAATCTACTCTGATCAACGATACCTTGGCCAAAATCACCGCTCGGGAACTAAATCGGGCTAGAGAAGAACCGGCACCCTATGATGATATCAAAGGACTGGAACATCTAGATAAAGTAATCAACGTTGATCAATCCCCTATTGGCCGCACACCGCGTTCGAATCCCGCTACCTATACCGGCCTTTTTACCCCCATCCGTGAGCTGTTTGCCGGTGTACCCCTCTCTCGTGAGCGCGGTTATAACGTCGGCCGTTTTTCCTTTAATGTAAAAGGTGGACGCTGCGAAGCTTGTCAGGGTGATGGCGTCATCAAGGTAGAAATGCATTTTCTGCCCGATATCTATGTGCCATGTGAAGTCTGCCATGGCAAACGGTACAACCGTGAAACACTTGAAATACAGTATAAAGGCAAAAATATCAGTGAAATTTTAGAAATGACGGTAGAAGAAGCATGTACTTTTTTTGATGCTGTACCAACGGTCAAACGTAAATTACAAACGCTATTGGATGTGGGGTTAGGCTATGTACGCCTGGGGCAATCTGCTACCACGCTCTCCGGTGGCGAAGCACAACGTGTTAAACTGGCACTGGAGCTGTCTAAACGCGATACCGGCAGAACACTGTATATTCTAGATGAGCCAACCACAGGTTTGCACTTTGCCGATATTGCCTTGCTGCTGGATGTAATCCAGCGCTTAAAAGGCAAAGGCAATAGCATAGTAATTATTGAGCATAATCTAGATGTGATTAAAACTGCCGACTATATTGTTGATCTTGGCCCTGAGGGTGGTGATGGCGGCGGTACAATAATTGCAGAAGGCACACCAGAAGAAGTAGCGGCCAATAGCAAAAGCTATACCGGCAAATATCTTAAACCCATGCTGAAAAATAAATAAATACCCAAATTATCAGACCAATACATTCTGGAACAACCATAATAACTGCTTATGGCTTTACTATGTGTAAAAACCACCAGATATAAGCATTTTATGTTAAGGTAAAGCTCTGCATTTTATTGTGTATCTTCATTAAGGTTAAATATGAAAAAATTGTTATTTGCATTATTATCCGTAGCCGCTATCAGTACAGTTTTGACTGCATGCGGCCAGAAAAACGAAGCTGAACCAGCAGCCAGCACCAGTAGCGCTCCGGCTCCTGCTAAAGAAAAAGTTTTGAAAGTAGCCGCATCGCCCGTACCTCATGCAGAAATTCTACAAGTTGCCAAACCGCTACTGCAAAAAGAAGGTATTGATTTACAGATAGTGCAAATGACGGATTACGTCCGCCCCAATATTGCTCTGGCAGAAAAAGATGTAGATGCCAACTTTACCCAGCACAAACCCTATTTGGATGATTTTGTTGAAAAACACAAAATGCAGTTAACCGCTATTGCCAATATTCATGTAGAACCCATGGGGATTTACTCGAAAAAAGTAAAATCTTTGAATGAAGTTCCGGATGGCGGTTTAGTAACCATTCCCAATGATGCCACCAATGGCGGCCGCGCCTTACTATTGCTTCAAAAAGCAGGTTTAATCAAACTGAAAGCTGATGCAGGTATCAGCGCCACCGTACGTGATATTGTCGACAATCCGAAACATCTGAAAATCACCCCCATGGATGCGCCACAATTGCCCCGTACTCTGAATGACGCCACCCTGTCTGTGATTAATACGAATTTTGCCATGGAAGCCAAACTAGTACCCACTAAGGATGCGCTGTTTATCGAAGAAAAAGATTCTCCCTATGCAAACATTCTGGTTGTACGCACAGGTGATGAAAATCGCGAAGAAATTCAGAAGCTAAAACAGGCCATGACTTCCCCTGAAGTGAAAAAATTTATTGAAGAAAAATATCAGGGCGCCATCATCCCTGCATTCTAAACTTTAAAATTTGCATATCAATAAAACAAACCCTCAGATATTTGTTCTGAGGGTTTATTATGTCAGTAATACATAAAATCTTATAAATCTTCAGGCCTTACTGCTTGCCATTGTCCTAAAGGCAAATCAAGTGAAAAAACATTCAGACGGCCGATACCCACCCGCACCAAACGCAAACAAGGCCAGCCCACTTTGGCACACATGCGACGTACCTGACGGTTTTTGCCTTCGCTGATGCCAATCTGCAACCAAAAGTCAGTTACTGTTTTGCGCTCACGAATTGGTGGTACTCGTGGCCACAGATGTTTGATTTCTGCTGCATCTAGTACACGCACTTGAGCCGGAGCAGTCACAAAATCACCAAGATTTACTCCACGTGATAAGTGCTGCAAAGCCTGCTTATCTGGTTTACCTTCAACTTGTGCCCAATACGTTTTTATCAGCTTGTATTTCGGTTGTGCAATTTTGGCCTGCAAGCGCCCGTTTGCAGTGAGCAAAAGTAACCCTTCACTATCCGTGTCCAGCCTGCCGGCAGGATAAACATCCGGTACTGGCACATATTGCTTTAAAGTAGGATATTTTTCATGAGCACTGAATTGGCAAATCACTCCATAGGGCTTATTCAGCACAATCAAATCCGGTACCGACATAATATTTTATCCAATCAAACAAAAAAGGCTGCCAAAACCCATCTTAGCAGCCTGTATTCTCAGCACAAAATTCAACTCAGCAATAACGCATCATCGGTGACTTTCTCACCTTGTGTATGCTCGAACATTTGTAATAAATCAGTCACACCCATGCCAGCGCGCTTTTCGCCGTCCACATCCAGCACTACCCGCCCCTGATGTAGCATAACAGTACGGGTACCATGATCCAAAGCCTGCTGCATAGAATGAGTTACCATCATTGCCGTTAATTTGTTTTCACGCACGATACGATCTGTCAGCTCAAGTACAAAGGCTGCAGTTTTTGGGTCTAGTGCAGCAGTATGCTCATCCAGCAACAAAATTTTTGAGCTCTGTAAAGAAGCCATCAGCAGACTGACTGCCTGACGCTGTCCGCCGGAAAGCAAACCGATGCGATCACTGAGCCGATTTTCCAACCCTAAATTAAGCATAGCCAATTTTTCGCGAAATAATTCGCGATATTGCCCCTTAATTGCTGAGCGCAAACCACGGCAGCTTCCCCGTTTCAGTGCCAGAGCCATATTTTCTTCTATCGTCAGCGCCTCACAGGTACCAGCCAACGGGTCTTGAAACACCCTTGCCACCAGCGGTGCACGTTTATAGGCAGGCTCATTGGTAACATTTTTATTATTAATAGTGATTGTGCCGGAATCTACCTGAATATCGCCACTGATAGCATTAAGAAAAGTAGATTTACCAGCACCGTTACTGCCGATTACAGTGACAAACTCACCTTCAGCAATATTCAGGCTCATGCCACGCAAGGCAGGATTTTCTATCGGAGTCCCCGCATTGAATGTCAGGCGTAAATCATCTGCGCGCATCATGATTTTAGTTTCCTTTTAAAATAACGTTTAATCACCGGTAGGCGCAGTGCCAAAACCACCAGAATAGCCGTTATCAGATTCAAATCCTGCGGACCGAAGCCAATGTGTTGCAGTGTATCACTACCCAATGCTAATGCAATAAAGGCTCGATAAAGCACAGCCCCCACAATCACCGCCAGCGTAATCACAATAAAACGTTTGGCGGGAATTAACGTTTCACCAATAATCACCGCAGCCAAACCAACCACAATGGTACCGATACCAATTGAAATATCAGCTCCGCCCTGTGTCTGCACAAACAGCGCGCCACCCAAAGCAATAAAAGCATTAGAAAGTGCCATGCCAAGCAATAAAATACGCGAAGTATTGACACCCTGCGCACGAGCCATACGTGCATTCACACCGGTCGCACGCATGGACAAACCGATTTCGGTGGCAAAAAACCAGTCCAGAAAAAACTTAGCAACCAATACAAAGCCAAAAATAACCAGCGGCTGCACCCAGTACTGATTACTGTCGTCAGCATTAAAAAACGGTGTAAACACGCTAGGCTGATCGAGCAATGGCAAATTCGGTGCACCCATAATACGCAGATTCACGGAATATAAGGCTACCATCACCAGAATACTGGCCAAAAGTTGCATGATTTTTAGTGATACATGCAGCCATGCTGTTATCAGGCCTGCACAGGCACCAGCTGCCCCAGCAAGCGCGGTAGCCAGCCAAGGATTCATTCCATGAGTGACGCATACAGCAAACACAGCACCACCAAGCGGAAAGCTGCCATCTGCTGTCAAATCCGGAAAATCCAGAATACGAAATGATATCAGTACACCCAAAGCAACAAGGGCATAGATCAGCCCACTTTCTAAAGCACCAAATAAAGCTATAGAAGACATATAAACAAATGTTTCATTATAGTTGGAAATAAAAACAACATCGGCAAAGCTTATGGCAGCCTGCCGATGTCACGGTTTTCAGCCCTCAGACTGGTAATTCTAATCAATTATTTTAGCATCTTTAAGCAACTGCGGCGGTAAAGTAATTCCCTGTTCAACAGCATGGGATTTACTTACCATCAAATCCAGCTGTTCCGCCGACATACGCTGTGGAGCAATATTGCCCGCTTTTTCGCCTTTCAGGATTCGACCGACAATTTTGCCTGTAGCCATACCCAGCTCATGGTAATTCACGCCTAATGCTACTGCTGCACCTCGTTTAACCGAACCAGTATCCGAAGCCACCAGCGGCATTTTCATATCTTTTGCAACCTTATACATGGATTCATAAGCTGAAACCACATTATTGTCCAGCGAAGTGTAAATCAGATTGGCCTTGCCTTGCAGGCTTTTAGTCGCCATAGGTACATCAGTGGTGCGCTGTGCTGGTGCAGCAGCTACATTAATACCATCTTTAGCCAATAAAGATTGCAGCTGACCCAGTACCACAGTGGAATTCACTTCTCCCGGACTGTATACATATCCTACCGTTTTCAGATTTGGCACAACCTGCTTCATCAAAGCAATCTGTGGCTGCAAAGGTAGCTCATCAGATACACCGGTAACATTGGTCTTGCTTGGCTCCCAGCTAGGTACCAGCTTAGCAGCCACAGGGTCGGTCACGGCAGCAAATACCACCGGTATATTACGTGTTGCGGCCACCATGGACTGCGCACTAGGGGTTCCGATCGCCACTATTGCATCAGGATTGCTGCCAGCAAATTTTTTCGCAATCTGGCCTGCAGTAGCTGTATTACCCTGCGCACTCTGAAAATCAAGCTTTAAATTCTTACCCTGTTCATAACCTTCAGCACGCAATTCATCTATCACCCCCTGACGCACCGCATCTAGCGCCGGGTGTTCAACAATTGCCGTAATGGCTACCTTTTTCATACCATGATTATCAGTACCGGCTTTTTCACTCTGACCAGAAGGCGAACAGGCTGTAAGCAGACAGGCAGCAGTGAAGCCCAGAATCATTAAGGTTTGTTTTGCTCTGAGCATAGTAATTTCCTCAGCACAGGGTTATTCAAAAACTTTCCGCAATAAAATTGCCATCACCCACTTAATGAAGCAGATGATGGCATAAATTATACAAAAATCCAGTCTGATTGCGTATCGAAATTACCAAAGCAAACTATTTTATACTGAAATAAAAATTCACAATTTAATTTATTTAAGCAATAAAATATCAATAATAAGATTAAATAAAATAAAATATGCTTAATGATAGCAATTTGTGCCATTTCTCACTTTTCTAAACCTGCTGCCATGATAACTATTCAAACAACTTAACTTACGGGTTTAAAGCCAAACAACCATGTTTTCCATGCCAGTCGCTGCTGGCGTGCACGTGGAACAATTAATTGATAATTCATTATATTTTCTACCCCATCCAGCCTAATCTCTTCCAGCAAAGCTGCTACTGTTGCAAGCACAGCCAGACTGCCACGCTGACGGCGCCGATCTACCGATGGCAGCATGGCAACAACTGATTTTATCTGCTGTTGCAGCTCAGACATCGACATATTCAGTAAAGTTTTGAATTCTTCCCCACCTTGTCTGTTTATCACCAGATGAGCCGGAACATTAAAAGCCTGTAATGTTTCTACCGGAATATATAATTTTCCTTGTCGTGCATCCGCTCCAATTCTGGAAAACAACCTTACTAATATAACTGTTTCACCTACCTTGCCGGCAAAATCCAATGTTTGGGGAACAGAAAATCCTAATACCCTGCTACTTAAACGCCCTTGTACCATACCAGCTGCCGCTGCATATCCGCGCAACTGAGCCATATTCTGAAATCTCGCCTGAGTTAACTCAGTACGATAAGCATCTATCAGTGCCAGTAATTCCAACTGTGGCAGACAATATAATCTAATCAGAGGTAGCAGCGCCTGCATCAGTGGATGTTCGGGTTTATCTGTTGCTGCAAACAAACCGCTTATCTGCTTCTCCCACCAGCTGAGTGTAGTCAGAGCCAGATCAGCTTGCGAACAATCCTGTACCACATCCTGCAACTCCTGCTGCAAAGCATAAAGTACGATCAGTGCCTGACGCTGACTACGAGAAAGAAAAGGAAAACGAAAAGCCATGACATTTCTGCCATGGCTTATCTTCTGATAACAATATTCTAATGGCTGCACAGCAATAAAAAACTTTAATCAAAATGCTATTGTAACCTCTTCTGTGCATTTCTCCAGCATTACCATGTAATTCAACTATCTCTCCTGTTTTTCCTTTTTCACTTCACCAGTCTTTAAAATATAATTCAGCTGTCCATTCCAAAACTCAACCATAAAGATATCGTCTTCTGCCAGATGCTCCTGCTGAATTTTTTGTTTCAGCCATTCCTCTTCCTCATGAATTCTCTTTAGTTCGGATTTGCGAAACTCTCCGTCCTTAAATAAAATCAATGAAGGATATTTTCCTTTATCGGTCAAAACAGTCAGATCACCTCTAGGTTCAATCTGGGCATAATTCACTTCCTGAAAAGAAGTCACACCCTGTGCATGCAATATAGAAGCAATATTCAGAATATCAACTTTATTTCTTTTATCTAAAATATTATCCATCAGAAAGCGTCCATCTTTCATAATCGGAATCGGCTCACCAATAGCAAACATTCTTAAAAATGAAATATGCTTACACGACCAATTTAAAATTGAAATCAGCACCACACCCATCAACAACACAATAATATATTGATAAAATGGAATATCCTGATTATAAATTACCCCGCCGATAATACCGCCGAGGACAAAGTTCCCAATAAAATCCACCGGAGTCATCTGATTTAATTGAGTTTTACCAGTAAAATTCAGATGAAGAATAACAATCAGAAAGCCAGAAACAAACTTTGCCAACACCCACAAATAGTATTCCATAGATACTCCTTACGGTGATTAAGGTTATTCATCAAACAAAAATTGGCTATGCCATTTAGTTTTGATTATCCAGATGCCACAACAGACAGTTTAATGCTTCAATATTGCAAACAGAATGACACACTTTAACGCCATTACAACCCATTGAATCACAATAATAATTTGTAATTACAATTTTTACAAAATCATATAATTTCTTGCATCTTTTATACATACCAAAACTAGCACACTTTTATCAAAGCAAACCAAACATAGCCAGATAAAATCAAATTACATTAACATATTAAATATTATATTTATCAGGTACAATCAGATTGATACTACGTTTTCCGCTATAATTGTCCACTTTACATATTGAAGTAATATCTATGTCTAATCAGCGTCTCATCATCGGGTTTCACGCAGTTAATGCACGTCTATGGCAAAACCCTAGTAGCATTATCGAACTTTATGTACTCGAAGGAAAACATGATGCCCGTATGCGTGACGTCATAAATAAAGCTGAAGCAGAAAATGTACGCATTATCGGCGTTGATAATGCTCGCCTTGATACCTTAAGCAAACACGCGCGCCATCAAGGTGTAGTTGGTTTTATCGATGCCTCCAAACAACATATAGACATAGAAGACGTACTAGATAATCTGAATGAACCACCTTTATTGCTGATTCTGGATGGCATTACCGATCCGCATAATCTAGGTGCCTGCTTGCGCGTAGCCGATGTAATGGGCGTGCACGCTGTCATCGCTCCCAAAGACAAAAGTGCCGGCCTCAATGCCACCGTTAGCAAAGTAGCTTGCGGAGCAGCAGAAACAGTACCTTACATTACCGTAACCAACTTAGCGCGTACCATCCGTGACTTGAAACAGCACGGCATCTGGATTGTTGGAACAGCCATGGATGGCAATGATGATTTATATCATTTTAATGCACCACAAGCAGTAGCTTGGGTAATGGGTGCAGAAGGCAGCGGCATGCGCCGCTTAACGCGTGACTTGTGTGATACACTCGTCTCTATCCCCATGTTTGGTACGGTTGAAAGCCTCAATGTCTCTGTCAGCACCGGAATCGTTTTAAGTGAAACGCGCCGGCAACGGGTATATGCAGCTCATGAATAATTAACAATTCCCTAAAAAACCAATACAAAAAAAGGAGATTTTAATGATATGGTGCATTCTTGCCCTAGTACTGTTTGTACTTGAAATGTTTAGCGGTACATTTTATTTACTTGTCATCAGTGCTTCATTCTTAAGCGCTGGTTTAGCTGAATGGCTGCTACACACCAGTAACAATACCAACGCAATTTTAGCCACGTTTTTTTCACTTATCGGTATCATTATTGTACGTGTATGGCAAAAGAAGCATCCGCGTGAAAACAAAGCCAAAGCAAGTGACAGTCCTGACTATGGCCAGATTGTAATCCTGTCCAAACCACTTACCGATGGCTTGTGGCAAGTACAATACCGCGGCACCATTTGGCAGGCACGTTTTACTCAGCCTACCCATGCCAAAGCCGGTGACACTGCTCATATCATCAGTCATAACGGAAATATTTTAAATCTCACTCTATCTGCATCTATCAACCATCAGGAATAATCATGATTCTGACCTTCATCTTCCTTGCTGCCATAGTCGTTTTTATTTGCATGGCATTTAAAGTTGTGCCACAACAAGAGGTTTACATTGTCGAACGTCTGGGACGCTATCATGCCACGCTTGAAGCAGGTCTGAATTTTATTATTCCGATAATTGACCGAGTAGCTTATAAACATACACTGAAAGAAATCCCGCTGGACGTACCCAGCCAAGTATGTATCACTCGGGATAATACCCAGCTTACAGTAGACGGCATCATCTATTTTCAGGTAACAGACCCTAAACTTGCCTCCTATGGTTCCAGCAACTTTGTTGTAGCCATTACCCAGCTGGCACAAACCACATTGCGCTCAGTTATCGGCCGAATGGAGCTGGACAAAACATTTGAAGAACGTGACGACATCAATCGTACAGTGGTAGCCTCTCTGGATGAAGCAGCCGTATCATGGGGCGTAAAAGTATTACGATATGAAATCAAAGATTTAGTACCACCACAGGAAATTTTACGTTCAATGCAGGCACAAATTACCGCTGAACGAGAAAAGCGTGCCCGTATTGCCCAATCTGAAGGTATCAAGCAAGAGCAGATTAATCTGGCAGCCGGTCAGCGTGAAGCCGAAATTCAGAAATCTCAAGGTGAAGCACAAGCTTCAATCAATGAATCTCAGGGCGCCAAAGTCGCTCAAATCAATCGTGCAGAAGGTGAAGCTGAAGCCCTGCGTTTGGTGGCTCAGGCTACCGCTGAGGCCATTCGTCAGGTTGCTGCCGCAGTAAAAGAACCTGGCGGTACCGAAGCTGTCAATCTTAAAGTTGCGGAACAATATGTAGATGCCTTTGCCAAACTGGCGAAAACCAACAATACACTGATTATGCCGGCCAATGTAGCCGATATTGGCAGCCTCGTTAGTGCCGGTATGAGCATAATCAAAGGCCAGAATACAACAATCGTAAAATAAATAGCTGATATAAATAAGATACATGCTGCCATTCATTTTTGCTGGCAGCCTGATTTTTATACTCAAAAGATAATGCCAAGCATTTAATTAAACAAACACTATCTAGCCAATATAATAAACGTATCTACACACTTGGCGACTAATCCATCCATACAGAACTCTGATTCCCAGCAAAACTCTAATTTTCCATTAACGGCCACAACCAAGCCCAAACACTACGGCCTTCACTGCGCAATACCATATATGTACGACAGGCAGCCGCAGTAGTCATGCTTTCTACACCAATTCCTTTGGCTGCCAGCTGAGCGGTCAGCCGCGGATGAATAAATACATGCTGACTACCCGTACCAATCAGAATAACTTCCGGATATTTCTGCAAGGCAAGAGCAAAATCTTCAATACTTAATTCTGCCGCATTATTTTTAGCTAATGGCAATACTTCAATATCTGTAATACAAACAGGCTCTGAATATTGCTTTCCATTAATAGTAATTAGTCCCGTATCAATTTCTTCAATCCACAAACCCTGTTTGTCACGGATTTCATCAATCTGCATTAAATATTCCTTACGCCTAAGACACATCTTCAGATAGTGCAGTAGTAGTCAAAAAAGCGGTTTTCCGCTAGCATAGTAGATTATTTACGTAAAATTGCAAGCATCAGTCAATCATACAATCATATTCGTCTAATTTAAGGAGTAAAAATGCAGCCACTTCGCATTGGTTTGCTGGGCGTAGGTACAGTTGGTGGTGGTACCGTCAAACTATTACAGAATAATGCACATGAAATCACCCGCAGACTGGGGCGGGAGCTGATTATTACACATGCAGCCAGCCGAAATCTTGAGCGAACGCGAACAATATGCGGCCCCGATACCAACATTACAGACAATGTATTTGATGTAGTTACAGCTCCTGATGTCGATGTGGTAGTAGAGCTGATTGGAGGTTCAACCATTGCCAAAGATGCAGTGATTCAGGCGATCAAAAATGGCAAACATATCGTTACAGCAAATAAAAAGCTTCTGGCTGAATACGGCAACGAAATTTTCCGGTTGGCCTCTGAGCACAACGTAATGGTGATGTATGAAGCAGCAGTGGCTGGTGGTATCCCGATTATCAAAGCATTGCGTGAAGGGCTAGCAGCCAACCATATCGAATCTATTGCCGGCATCATCAATGGCACTAGCAATTTTATTCTCAGCGAAATGCGTGCTAACGGAAGCACCTTCCCTGAAGCACTGACACAGGCTCAAGCTTTAGGCTATGCCGAGGCAGACCCGACTTTCGATATTGAAGGACATGATGCAGGCCATAAACTTAGCATCATCTCAGCATTGGCCTTTGGTACCCCAATTAATTTCAGTCAGTGTTATCTGGAGGGCATCAGCCAGCTGCAAAGTCTGGATATTTGCTATGCTGAAGAACTAGGCTATCGCATAAAACTCCTTGGTATTACACGCAAAACTCCAGAAGGTATTGAGCTTAGGGTACACCCTACTTTGATACCTGAAAGCCGCCTACTAGCAAAAGTGGAAGGCGTAATGAATGCCGTATCAGTTCAGGCTGATATGATCGGGCAGACATTGTATTATGGTGCCGGTGCCGGTGCCGGTCCTACAGCTAGCGCCGTCATGGCAGATATCATGGATGTCACCCGATTACAGAATGCTGAAGCCAGCTATCGCGTACCTTATCTGGCATTTCAGTCTAGTTCACTACAAAATATTTCCATTCTGCCCATGGATGAAATCACCAGTAGTTATTATTTACGCGTATCTGCCTGCGATGAACCAGGTGTTCTGGGTGAAATAGCCAATATTCTGGCAGCAGAAAATATATCTATCGAAGCACTCATTCAAAAAGGCATTATCAATAAAGAGACTGCGGAAATTGTGATCCTGACCCATTCAACTAAAGAACGCTTTATCAAACAAGCGATGTCACAGATTCAAGCCTTACCACGCGTATTGTCGCCTGTAACGATGATTCGCATGGAAAGTTTACATCCTCGCTGATAACACGAAAAAGTATTTAACATATTACAAAACGGGCAATATAGCCCGTTTCATTTTTTTAGTACAAAACAAAAAAGCAACTAAAAATATTCAATTCTATTAATCCACTATTTAAGTAAGTAGATTCATTTCTGTGAAATCAGCCAAATATTAAACAAAAATTCAAACAAATAAAATAAAAATAACTTTTTGTTTATATTTTGATTATTATTTTATTAACCACATTCAATCCCAAAGCAGAATGATTTATTCGAATAAAATATATTCCGTATATATATGTTGTTATAATATAATGCCGATAGTATATAATTATTTATTAAATCATGGTACCTCGTCGATTCCCATTCAGACATCAACTATATTCAGCCACACGATACTCATCGGGATTTAGTTTATTGAATTTATTAATCACGCTTTCCATTATTATAATATTAGCCGCCATAGCCTATCCTTCCTACCGTAAACACATTCTACAAGCCCGACTTCATCAGGCTCAGGCAGATTTACTTATCAACGGACAGTATCTAGCTAAACACTATCTGCATCATATCAGCTACCGAAAAAATGGAAACAGCTGGCCAACCCTACCTATTACACAAAATCAATATTTTTGCTTCCGCTTTCAAGGCAATCCTCGCTTTACCCGAGAAGAGCACTTCACCCTTAAAGCCGTTGCTCTGGATACTAATGAAGAACCACGTATACTTAAACTTAATCAGGATGGCCGAATTATTATGTGTCAAACCAGCAGCAGCCGTTGCGATGAAGAAGAGGACTTTTTTCACGCTAGCCGCCAGCCCGACCAAAGTTGCCAAATTTTTAACCAGTAGCCATACAGGACAACAGCAACAATTCAATGATGAAACTGTTACAATACCCAGTCTTTCTATCACAAATATCCTAACGTAGTCTGGTTGAAATATGAGTATTTTGTCTCTGGATAATGCCTGCTTTGCAGTTGGCCATCACCCATTATTAGATCATGCTTCTCTGCAAATGGATGCGGGAGAAAAAATCGGTTTCATCGGCCGCAATGGTGCCGGTAAATCAACATTATTAAAAATTCTCGCCGGCGTACAAAAACTGGATGATGGAATACTCACCATTCAAAACGACCAGAAAATCGTTTATGTACCGCAGGAATCGTTTTTCGATCCACAGGCGACTATTTTCGATACCATTGCTCAAGGATTAGGCGAATTACAAAACCTACTGCATGAATATCACGAACTTAGCCAGAATATTAGCGATGAAAAAAGCTTAAATCGTTTAACGGAATTACAAAACGAACTGGAAAACCGTAATGGCTGGCAATTTGATGCATTGATTGCCCAAACTTTGAGCGAACTTAACCTACCTGAAAATGAAATTATCGCTAATCTCAGTGGCGGTCAGAAAAAAAGAGTTGCACTCGCACAAGCATGGGTGCAAAAACCGGATATTCTCTTACTAGATGAACCCACCAACCATCTGGACATCGAAGCAATTGAATGGATGGAAAATCTGCTGAGTAATTTTGCCGGCAGTCTGATTGTCGTCACTCACGACAGACGGTTTCTAGATAAAGTGGCTACTCGTATCGTAGAGCTTGACCGTGGACATCTGCGCAGCTATCCGGGCAGCTTCAGTGCTTACAGTGAAAAAAAAGCACAAGAGCTGGCTGTTGAGGTCGAACACAATCGCCTATTCGATAAATTCCATGCACAGGAAGAAGCGTGGATACGAAAAGGGATAGAAGCTCGTCGCACCCGCAATCAAGGGCGGGTAAAGCGACTGGAACAACTACGGCGAGAACGTGCCGCACGGCGAGAAGTTCAGGGTCAAGTCAGTTTCAACCTTAACCGAGGCGAAGCCAGCGGCAAAATCATCGCCGAACTTGAGCATGCAGGATTTTCCTATGGTAATCACATCATCATGCGCTACTTCTCCGCTGTTATTCAGCGTGGCGATAAAATCGGCCTGATCGGGCCAAATGGGGTGGGTAAAACCACATTTCTGAAGCTGATTTTAGGAGAGCTACAACCCACATCCGGTAAAATCCGTTTGGGTTCACGTCAGGAAGTAGCCTACTTTGACCAATTCCGCAGTGCATTGAATGAAAACGATACCGTTTTCGACACCATCGGCCAAGGTAACGATTACGTAGAAATTGGTGGTCAGCGCAAACATGTTATCGGCTATCTGGAAGAATTTCTGTTCTCACCTGCGCGAGTGCGTAGCGAGGTAAAATCATTGTCTGGCGGAGAACGGAACCGCTTGCTACTGGCTAAGCTGTTTACCCGCGCTGCCAACATACTGGTACTTGATGAACCTACTAACGATTTGGATATCGATACACAGGAATTGCTGGAAGAATTATTACGTGATTATACAGGTACGGTGTTTTTGGTCAGTCACGACCGTACTTTTCTGGATAATGTTGTCACTCAGTCCATTGTATTTAGCGGAAATGGCCAGCTAAAAGAGTATATTGGCGGCTATCAGGATTATATTAATGCCCAAAAACGTGAGCAAAGCCTGCAAGCACCTTTAAATATTACAAACAAGGCCAATAACAACACCGCTGATAAAACACGCCCTAAAAACCGGCGCAGTGAAAAACTTTCTTTCAATGAACAACGTGAACTGGACAGCTTACCCGATACAATAGCTGCTCTGGAAGAAGAACAAACAGAATTAAATAATAAACTTTCTGATCCTGAAATCTTTAAAAACGATTACAAACAGGCTGCACAATGGCAGGCACGTGTTGCAGAAATTGAAGAATTATTGCTAGAAAACCTTGAACGTTGGGAAACACTGGAAGCAAAACAGAAACCCCAAAATTAAAATATATAAAAAATGGCTAGTGCATAAACACACTAGCCATCAATTTAAGCCTGATTCATTTCTTTGGATGGCGTCCGCCACCGCGTCGCATACATGCCTCATAGCGTCGGTTAACATTATTCGCATACCAGTTAGTATTGTAATCCTTGCTTAATTTAGGCCCGCTAATCACAACTTGCGGCATAATTGCATACGGAGGATTTTTATTAAACTGACGTTTATAGATTGCTATCACATTCTGATACGTGGACGTATTTTCAAACTCAGCCTGTTTTTCATGCAACAAATCCGAACGAATATCTTCCGGTTTCATTGAAATACCATGGTCAGCAAATAACTGATTCAAAGCAGTTTCAGTCTGACTTGGCATAGATTGAGGGTTATCATCCTTATCATAAACCAATAAATCCCCATCCAAAGCCATATCAAGATTCAATAATTTATTAATATCCTGTTGAAAAGCAGCGTTACGGCTCGAATACATACCGGAATTATAATCAGCAAACCGATACTGTGCATTATCATAGGCAGCAGGATATTTCATCAGTCGATGAATACCATAATACAAGCCGCCCTCTCGGGTATACATATAATCCCTCAACTCATTAACAGAAGCATGGTCACGCTGATGTTCACGCGCATATTTTACAGATACCTGCATTGAGCCAATGGTCGTAATGGGATTATTTTCCTCCCCCAAATCCTTGCCCATGAATTTAGCTGCTGCATTAGCTATCGAATCAGCATAAAATTGTTTGGAAACATAAGCAAAAATCTGCCGGTATATCCAGTCTAGCTGCTGCTCGGTTTTTACCGAACGCATTTGTATTAGAAAACTGTTGTCTTTACTGGGTTCATTAATCAATACATATGTAAAGTAGCGCGAAACAGCCGGGCCAAGAGCCGGACCAAACTGTTTCACAAATTTCTGCGGTACTTCAGTCTGAAAAGCTTTAATCGCCTTATTTCCTAAGTCAGGTACAGTAGGATTAGCAACAAAATTCGACTCTTGGTCTACTACCGCTACCACACTACATACATTTTCCTTGGTTTTACTGATTTTCAGCTCATCCATAATCTGGCTGATATCAGCTGCCCATGCATCCCGCTCAGCAACACGTGCAGGTATCAGCCGACTTATTTGCGCAGGCTGAGTCAATATTCTACCGTTATCATCCGGAGAATCATCATCCGCTCCACTCCAGCTACCATGCTCCTTACACGCAGATAAACCACACAACAATAATCCAGTCAGTGTCAACCTAGCTGCCGTTTTTAGTAAAAATCTAGCTTTCATACCATATACATTCATTCAGGCAAATCAATTACAGAATACACAGAGCATTATCATTTTCTGGAGCGAGTACGACACTGCCATAACCATCCCCATACCCACAGCAATACTGCAACAAAAAATAAAACACTCCATACTGGTAACGGTATCCACAATATATGCTGCACCTCACCACAATTACCGGTACCACGGATAATCGGTTCATACCAGTGAAATAGCGGCGCATCACGCAACCGAAATGTCCATGGAGCTCCGCAAGACGGCTGGTCAATTAAAGGTAAGTGCTGAATATAAATCTGGTAAATCGCCACACAGAGACCGCCAATCGGAGCCAAACTAACCACAATTGCATTAATCACTTTTTCAATACAGTTGCGATTAGGGCAACAAGCACATAACAGAGCCAGCAATGCAGTAAGGATCACCGCCACTCGTTGCACAATACACAATACACAAGGATTCATACCCAAAACATATTGGCCGACAAACGAAGCAGCAGCACACAGTACAGCCAGAAAAAACACACACCATAATGCTTTACGGAAGCTCATCTTAAGTCCTTTCAAACTGACCCAAATACATCATTTCCATCATCTGATACATAAATAGACACTTATGAACCAGCAACAGTCATATCCCCAATGAGAATAGAACCCACCTTGTGCGTACTGCGTTTCAATGCATCGTCAGCGGCACCTATCATCGCCATAAACATATCCTGTAAACGTGACGCAATCGTAATACCTTCTACGGGATATGTTATGACTCCATTTTCTACCCAGAAACCAGCCGCGCCACGAGAATAATCACCCGTAATACCATTTACACCCTGACCCATCAACTCAGTAACCAGCAAACCCGTACCCATAGTCTGCAACAGCTCTGCCTGAGACTTATGCGTATGATTTAAATATAAGTTATGTACACCACCGGCATTACCCGTCGTAGTCATGCCTAGCTTACGCGCACTGTAACTACTCAGAAAATAGCCCGACACATATCCATCTGCAATAATAGTGCGATCATGCGTAGCCACACCTTCGGCATCGAAATAAGTACTGGCTAGAGCTTTTTTTACATGCGGTCTTTCATGTAGACACACCCATGGTGCCAAAATCTGTTTACCCAGAGAATCAACCAGAAAACTAGTCTCTCGATATAAAGCGCCACCACTAAGCGCTCCCACTAGATGTCCAATCAGACTTCCTGCCACCGTCGTATCAAATACTACAGGATATTTGCCCGTCGCTACAGAGCGACCATCCAACCGACGCACAGTACGAGAAGCAGCAGTCTTACCGATATTCTCTGCTGTATCTAAATCCTTAGGGTCACGCGCCAAATCATACCAGTAGTCACGCTGCATACCAGACGCATCAGAGGCCACTACACTGCAGGATATGCTATGCCGGCTGCCACGCTGATAAGCACAGAAATCATTACTATTGGCATAGACATACTGATAATGGTCTGTCTGAACCTCAGCACCCTCAGAATTGCTGATGCGTGCATCTGTATCCAGTGCAGCCCGTTCTGTTCGTTTACCAATAGCGATAGCTTCATCAGCAGACAACGGCCAGGGGAAATAACTATCCGTATCACCCACATCAGTAGCCAATAAGTCAGCATCAGCCAGTCCTGCACATTCGTCCTGTGCCGTATAGCGAGCTATATTCAATGCTGCTGTAACCACCTCATCAATGGCGCTATTATTAAAATCAGCACTACTAGCCCGGCCTTTGGCATGACCCAAATAAACCGTCACATCTAAAGATTTATCCTGTTGATATTCAATATGTTCAACATCCTGCTGGCGTACTTGCACATTCTGTCCAACTGATTCACTGATATCAATTTCAGCCGCGCTCGCACCTTGCACCCTAGCTTTATACAATGCCTGCCGGCACAACTCTTGTAACTGTTCAGCACCGTGATGAAACATAATTTACCTTCTTGCCAAGAAGCATGCATTCTAGCATGCTGAATTCAGCACTGGCAGCCGCAAAACAGCCATGCCAACTGAAATAATACGGATTTTTTGCTAAAATACACAAATAAAATTCAGATACACTAGTGATACGTAACATATGAACAGCCATACTGAAAACATACTTCAGACAGAAGAAGAATGGGTCAGCAAAACCCGTATGAAAAAGCAAATGAATGATTTGCAGCAACTGGGTATGCAACTAACCAAACTATCCGCAGATACTCTTAAAAAAATCAATCTGCCCGAAGACTTATTACAGGCTGTATTAAGCTATCAAAAAATCAGCTCTAACAGCGCCCTCAAACGTCAGGCACAATATATTGGCCGCCTGATGCGGGAAATTGATACCGCACCGATCAGCGATTTTCTATCACGCCTCAAAGGCGAAAACAGTGCGCATAATGCCTATTTACAGAGACTCGAATACCTGCGAGAGCGTCTGATTGCAGACGACAATAGTCTCACAGAAGTTATCAGCCAGTACCCACATATTGACATCAATAACCTGCGCACACTGATACGCAATGCGCGTAAAGAACAGGCCGCTGGTAAAGCGCCTAAGGCATTCAGATCTATTTTTCAGTTATTAAAAAACGAAATTACCGAAGACACACAATCCTAAAATTCATAAGTCAGACTTAAATTAGATTTATGAATATAGCGGTCATATCTTGTGAACAATCAGCATCCTAGTCCGGACCAAAACCATGAGCGATATCCTAAATAAAATCATTGCTACCAAAAAAACCGAAATGGTTGCAGCCAAGTCCGCTGAAACACTGGCTGAAGTACGTGCCAAAGCTTATGATCAGGCACCGGCAAGACCATTTTTGGAAGCCATACATCATAAACATCAGCAAGGCAAAGCAGCCATCATTGCCGAAGTAAAAAAAGCCAGCCCTTCCAAAGGACTGATTCGTCCTGATTTTTCACCCGCCGATATTGCTCATGCTTATCAGCAAGGTGGCGCCGCATGCATGTCCGTCCTGACCGACGTAAGCTACTTTAAAGGAAGTCTGGAATACCTGAATATTGCCCGTAATGCCTGCAGCCTGCCGGTATTACGAAAAGATTTCATCATCGACATCTATCAGGTGTATCAATCACGAGCACATAATGCCGATGCTATACTCCTGATAGCAGCAGCACTCAGCCGTACCCAGTTAAATGAATATGAAGCCATAGCCCACGAGCTAGGTATGACCGTATTGCTTGAAATCCATCATGAAGAAGAATTAGAGAAATGCATCTCTATGTCTACCCCACTCTGGGGCGTAAATAACCGTAACTTGCGCACTTTTGAAGTAGACCTACAGCAAACAATCAAACTTCTGCCTGCACTAAATGGCAAAACAGTCGTTACCGAAAGCGGCATTTTTACCACAGATGATATACACATGATGCAGCAGCATCAGGTAAATACATTTCTCATTGGAGAAAGCTTGATGCGCAAACAAAACATAGCAGAAGAACTAAGCCTTCTAGTAAATGCTTGAAGCATAACTATCATTTAAACAGTTTTAATTAGCCTAAAAGGAAAAATCATGGGCGTGATTATTAAAAATGCAGAAGAAATTGCCGCAATGCGCGTAGCCGGCCGGCTGGCAGCTGAAGCACTGGACTATATTGGCCAATTTATCAAACCAGGTGTCACCACCAACGAAATCGACAAACTGATACATGATTACCACATTAACGTACAGGGTGGTTATCCCGCTCCACTGGGATATGGCAATCCACCCTTTCCCAAATCTTGCTGCACATCCGTCAATCATGTTATCTGCCATGGTATCCCCGATGACAAACCTTTAAAAAACGGCGACATCATCAACATCGATGTCACCATCATTAAAGATGGTTTCCACGGAGATTCCAGTCGCATGTATGCTGTAGGCGAAATCAGTCCACAGGCACGCCGCCTAATTAATGTCACCCATGAAAGTATGATGGCCGGTATATCCGTTGTTAAACCAGGAGCAACACTGGGAGACATTGGCTATGCCTGTCAGCAGGTAGCAGAAAATGCCGGTTATTCCATGGTTCAAGAATTCTGCGGCCACGGAGTGGGAAAAGGTTTTCACGAAGAACCACAAGTGTTGCATTATGGTCGCCGCCATACCGGCTTAAAACTACAGCCGGGAATGATATTTACAGTAGAACCAATGGTTAACCAAGGAAAACGCCATTTGCGTATTCTCGGTGACGGCTGGACAGTAGTTACTAAGGACCACAAACTCTCCGCCCAGTGGGAACATGAAGTACTAGTAACAGATAATGGCTACGAGATACTCACAATCAGCCCATTGACAGGAAAACCTTAAAATACCAAAAAAAACGTAAAACTTTACATTAATACAACATCTATATCTGATTTAAGGCAATAAATTTTAAAATAGTTTAATTAAAATAAAAATACACCATTCAAAATCACCTTAAACAGGTAAACCATTAGCAATATTGTATTGAATGTAAAAAATATTGTGATAATATTGAAGTCCATAGATAATTATGCATATTGATAAGTATGGTTTATTACAATAAATGACCAAACTTACCAAAACAACTAATATTTATGAATGATCATATTAATTAATTTTACTTAAACATAGACAACTCGTTTTAAGGTATAAAAATTATGAAAGCTTTTAAACCTATCAACAATGTGCGCGAAATCCGTAAAAAACTCGGTTTGAACCAGATTGAATTTTGGAGTCAGGTAGGTGTTACACAATCCGGCGGTTCTCGGTATGAAGCAGGCCGCAACATTCCGAAACCAGTTCGCGAACTGGTACGGCTGGTACATGTTGAACAGCTGGAATTAAGCAAGCTCAATCGCATAAATATGGAAGTTGCCGAATTACTGAAAAACGAGCATCCAGATATGTATCAACAACTTAAAGCAAAAGTAGAAGGAAAATAAATCCTTCATTAAGCCCCTTAAACAAAGCTCCGCACCAGATATTGGGCGGAGCTTTTAGCTTGTTAGCTAAGCATTCAGTATTATAATAAAGGCCTGCAAAACAAACAGGATTTTTCCATGACACACACAGCATCTTCCCTGATGCCTTATTTCGGACTGATACGTGTAAGCGGCGAAGATCGAGCAACCTTTTTACACAACCAATTATCAAATGATATCAATCATTTGTCTGCCAACCATGCTTGTTTGGCTACCTACAATACAGCCAAGGGTCGCGTAATAGCCAATATGCTGGTACTTAATCGAGATAATGATATTATTATATTAACCTCAGCCAGCCTCATCGACACCTTACAAAAAAAACTGCAAATATACATCATGCGCAGTAAAGTAAAACTGGAAATCATGACAGACTGGGGTGCAGCAGTCAGCGTACCCGAAACATTATCCACAGCATCAGAACCTCAGTATGTATTGCCAACTAGCCAGACTAATCAAATCTGGTCCATCAACTTGCCAGATGGGTCAATAATCCAGATTGGAAAAACCAGCCAACTGCCCCCGTTTAATACAGAAGTTATAGAATCATGGAAATTACATGAAATCACCAGCGGTAATCCATGGATTAGCATAGAGACCACAGAAACCTGCGTTGCACAAATGCTTAATCAGCAACTAATAGGTGCTGTTCATTTTAAAAAAGGCTGCTACCCCGGTCAGGAAATCATCGCCCGCGCTCAATACCGTGGTCAGGTAAAAAGAGGGCTAGCACTTATGGAAATAAACGGTTCAGTTTCAGAAGGTAAACCAATTTTTGACAACCATAATGAAGAAGTCGGACTAATAATCAATCAAGTATCACAGCAAACTTCTACGCTGGCTTTGGCAGTAATCAAACACAGTGCAGCCGAATCAGAACTAAAATGTGACAATAATATTATTGTTATAAAAAAATGTTTTTTTAATCCTGCTAATACAGAAAATTCTTAAGCATTAAATGATGCCCTGAACTTCTGATTATGTACTGACTTAAAATACAAGGCTACACATTTCAAAGCATCTTTTCATACAAAAATATTAATTTGTTTTTTTTTCGCTAAACCACACAATTAACAGTTCTAATATTAATCTGTGCTACAATATAAATATTCTCACAAGACGGCCGTAGCCGTCTTGTTTTATTGTTTGCAGAATATATAAAATCATGAGCCAGATTGCCCAAGAAGCGGCACGCCGCCGTACATTTGCGATAATATCCCACCCTGATGCCGGTAAAACCACCCTCACCGAAAAGCTATTACTGTTTTCTGGTGCCATTCTTTCCGCAGGTACAGTAAAAGGAAAGAAATCTGGCAAATTTGCCACTTCAGACTGGATGGAAATCGAAAAGCAACGCGGAATATCTGTAGCTTCTTCAGTAATGCAATTTGACTACCGCCAACATGTGGTCAACTTACTTGATACACCTGGACACGAAGATTTTTCTGAAGATACCTATCGTGTACTCACTGCAGTTGATAGTGCTCTGATGGTAATTGATGCGGCCAAAGGTGTTGAAGCACAAACCATCAAGCTTTTAAACGTCTGTCGTTTACGTGATACCCCTATCGTCACCTTCATGAATAAATACGATCGTGAAGTGCGGGACTCATTAGAATTGTTGGATGAAGTAGAGAATATTTTGCACATCCGCTGCGCTCCGATTACTTGGCCAATTGGAATGGGTAAAAACTTCAAAGGCGTATATCACATCCTTAACGACGAAATATATCTGTTTGAAGCTGGAGGTGAAAAACTTCCCCATGAATTTGACGTTATCAAAGGCATTGACAATCCGCGTTTAGATGAACTTTTTCCCATTGAAATCCAGCAATTACGTGAAGAAATCGAATTGGTACAAGCAGCATCCAACGAATTTGATTTAGATGCCTTTCTGCGCGGTGAACTGACACCAGTATTTTTTGGTTCTGCCATTAATAACTTTGGCATACAGGAAATTCTTAATGCTTTGATTGACTGGGCACCTGCGCCACAGCCACGGGAAACCTTAGAACGCGTTGTCGAACCAACTGAAGCCAAATTCACTGGTTTTGTCTTTAAAATTCAAGCTAATATGGATGCTAAGCACCGCGACCGTATTGCTTTTCTGCGCGTTTGTTCCGGAGAGTTTACTCGCGGTATGAAAATCAAACATCTGCGCCTGAACCGTGATATTGCTGCTTCCAGTGTGGTGACTTTTATGTCTCACACCCGCGAATTAGTTGAAGAAGCATTTGCTGGTGATATCATTGGAATTCCCAATCATGGCAATATCCAGATTGGTGATAGCTTCACTGAAGGTGAACGTCTTACCTTTACTGGTATCCCCTTTTTCGCCCCCGAGTTGTTTCGCGCAGTGCGGATTAAAAATCCATTGAAAATGAAACAGCTTCAAAAAGGATTACAACAGTTAGGCGAAGAAGGTGCCGTGCAGGTATTCCGCCCCCACAACGGTGGCGACCTTATACTTGGCGCCGTTGGCGTATTGCAATTTGAAGTAGTCACTGCCAGACTAGCAAATGAATATGGCGTTGATGCCGTATTTGAATCTGTTAGCATCTGGTCAGCACGCTGGGTATCCTGTGCAGATCGGAAAAAACTGGCCGAATTCGAAAAGGCCAACGTACTCAATCTTGCTACTGATGCCGGTGGCAACCTTACTTATCTCGCGCCCAACCGTGTTAATTTATCTTTAACTGAAGAACGCTGGCCAGATATCCGTTTCCATGAAACAAGAGAATTAACAGCGCAAATAAACGAATAACTCATTCATTTTTTAATTCAGAAAAAGCAGCTTGTCAGATTACATTACAAGCTGCTTTTTTATCACTAAAACAAATCTGAAATATCCTATGTAACTAAAGCATAAATGTTTAATAAGTCCAATTAAAACCCAATAGTATATGACGTATTATATAAAATTGAGTTAAACTACTTAATGCTTATAATAATATACCAATGGTATTCTAATATGATAAAAGATCCAGTAATTGCCGAAGAAATCAGAGATTTAATGTTTAAAATAACCAACGATTTAAACCAGACGCTTTTTAAAGTCCAGGATTGTTGTCCTGAAGAAGAATTCAGAGCTTACAGAAGAATAGTCGGAAGAATTATGGGAGAAATGCTTGATTTCCTAGAGCCTGCATTCAGGGAGCATCCCGAACTCAAACCCAAGGAATGGGATTGAAACAAACTATAAACAATTACTTATAAATAAAATGGTTAATATTGTTTTCCCTACAGAACCATTACTTATATTTAACCGGTTTTAGCCGGTTTATTAAATTCATCTTCAATAAAAATAAATCATTTTTATAATCAAATTTTAAAATAAATACTAGCAATTCATATATATATTTTTGGAATGAATCAGCAGATTTTTTTCAGCCCTACAATCAATATTAACAAGAATAATTAACCCTAATACTTTCTATAATTACAAGCGTTATAATATCGACTTACATTCTTATCAAATAAAAACATTATGCCACTACCCCTATCTTCCGATGAACTTCAGCTAAACATAAAATCTGATCTGGTATTACGTGTAGGCAAAATATGTCTGGCAGCAGGTACCGGCAGCTACCGTATCAAACAATCTATGCGCCATGTAGCCAGTATGCTGGGAGTAGAAAATCAGGCGCATATTACACTAACCGAAATCAATTCCACCTGTCGTAGTGGCAAACAGTTTAAAACCGAGGTAACCAACATACAAAGTGTAGGCATTAATACCAATAATATTCAATTACTGGAAACACTATTAATTGACATACAAAACCGTTACCAACAAATGAGCGAAAGCGAATTGATTCGTTATCTCGACCAATCTCTGGCAAAAATCGAAAACCAACCGGCCTTATATAATCTTCCACAATCTGCATTATTTGCAGCTATTGCCTGCTCATCGTTTACTTTTTTAATTGGCGGAGGGCCGGTAGAAATGCTGGGCGTATTTATTGCATCTGGCTTCGGGCAGGCTCTACGGCGTACGCTGTTACATAAGCACCTGAATCAGTTTGTCGTTACCATGCTGGCAGCTGCTGTGGCTTCAAGTTTATATTTTATGATTATCGGCATCAGCTACATATCATTAAAAATTAATATTCAACATACTGCCGGTTATATAGCTTCAATGCTGTTTCTGATACCCGGTTTTCCACTAATTACCGGGGTACTCGATTTAGCCAAACAAGACTTTTCTTCTGGAATCCAGCGTGTGGGTTATGCGGTGACAGTGATTTTTTGTGCCACTTTTGCTGCCTGGATTGTAGCAGCCGGCATACACATGGCACCAGAACCCATGCTGACTCCTACTCTGTATCCCATATGGACAGCCTTTTTTCGTTTGCTTGCCAGCTTTTTTGGCGTGCTGGGCTTTTCATTATTGTTCAATAGTCCGATTAAAACAGCTTTGACAACTGCATTTATCGGCATGTATGCCAATACTTTACGCCTAGAATTAATTGACTTTACCAACATTCCTATACAGGGAGCTTCATTAATAGCTGCTTTCATTGTTGGTCTCAGTGCGTTTTATTTTAGCCATCACAGTAAATCCCCACGTATTGCTTTGTCTGTACCGGCAGTATGTATTATGGTACCAGGAATTTATATGTTCCGAGCTATGTATTTTCTCCAGCAAAACGATATCATTAACGCCATTAACTGGGGTGCACAAGCCATGCTTATCGTACTTTCTCTGCCCCTAGGTTTGGTATTGGCACGTGTTTGCACAGATAAAGAATGGGCATTCAATCAGTTACCAGTTAATGTAAGAAAGTAGTTCAAATCTTGATATTTTCTTAATTTTATCAAACTTAATAAATATTATTCTGCAAGGAAAAAATCATTGGAATAGGCTACTGAGGATATCACATCAGACACTATTTTAATTAAACATTGAATATTCGATTTATCACCCTATCCAACTTTAATCTGAATCTGCATATACTCATTGATTAAAAGATAAGGCAATCAATGTGCCCAAAATTTTAGTTTATTACTACATAGTTAAAAAAAAGATATCCAATCGCTTGGATATCTTTTTTTTGGAATTCTGGTGCCCAGGAGAAGACTCGAACTTCCACACCATTGCTGGCACATGGACCTGAACCATGCGCGTCTACCAATTCCGCCACCTGGGCTTTTGCATATATTGCAACTTTCAGTTAAAGTATGTCTTTAGCTGAGGAAATGCATTATATATTCTCTAAAGAGATTGTCAATACTATATGAAAAAAAAATCAGATTTACGCCATCAAGACCCTTATTTAGAACGAGAATTACAGAGATATCCTAATCCTTTACCCAGCCGTGAGTGGATTATTGCCGTTTTGGAAAAAATCGGCATTCCTGTCAAAATCAATGAGCTGGCACAAAAACTCACCATTACTGAGGATGAAAAAGAATTTTTTGAGCGCCGCCTGACTGCTATGGCACGTGACGGACAAATTTTAATCAATCGTCGCGGTGCCGTCTGTGTCGCTAATAAGCTGGCTTTAGTAAAATGCCGAGTGGAAGTTCACAAGGATGATTTTGGTTTTGCAGTACCTTTAAATCCAGGTGATGGCGGTGACTTTGTACTCTATACCCGCCAGATGCGTGGGTTAATGAACGGTGACATTGTTACAGTACGACCAGCAGGCACAGATAGACGCGGTCGTCGTGAAGGTCAGGTATTGGATGTGATAGAGCGTGCCAATCGAGATGTAGTCGGCCGCCTGGCTATAGAGCATGGTGTCGCAATGCTGGTGCCAGAAGACAAGCGATTAGGAGCCAGTATTGTCCTCCAGCCTGATTCATTGGGTAAAGCCAAAACAGGACAAGTATTGGTAGCCAGAATCGAATCTTATCCTAACGCAACACAGGCTGCTGTGGCTAGGGTAATAGAACTTTTGGGGGATTATGCAGACAGTGGAATGGAAATTGAAATTGCTGTTCGCAAACATCATTTACCTTATCAATTCAGCTCAGAATGTCTGACGCAGGCAGCTAAAATACCCGATCACGTAAAGCCTACTGAGCGAAAAAACCGAGTTGATTTGCGCGAGTTGCCTTTAATCACGATTGACGGTGAAACTGCCCGAGATTTTGATGATGCTGTATATGCTGAAAAAATTGGACGTAACTATAGACTTCTGGTTGCAATTGCTGATGTCAGCCATTATGTTCAGCCCGATGATGCAATTGACCGTGATGCTCAGGAGCGCGCGACCAGTGTTTATTTCCCGCGCCGTGTCATACCCATGTTACCTGAAAATCTTTCAAACGGAATATGTTCACTTAACCCTAATGTTGAGCGTTTGTGTCTAGTCTGCGATATGGTTATCACTTATGCCGGCAATATAAAAAGTTATGAGTTTTATCCAGCTGTTATGCGTTCTCATGCGCGCCTGACATATACGCAAGCCTGGGACTGGATTAGTAATGATCAGTTTGACGATCCGCTTAAATCGCATGTAATGAATTTATATCGGCTGTATAAGATATTATTGAAAAAACGTCTGCAACGTGGTGCTGTAGAATTTGAAAGTATTGAAACGCAGATGGTTTTTAATCAGCAGGGTAAAATTGAACGAATTGTCCCAGTTGAGCGCAATGAGGCTCATCGGCTAATTGAGGAATGTATGCTGGCAGCAAATGTTTGCGCTGCAGAATTTCTTAAACAGCACAAGCACCCTACCCTGTATCGTAATCACGCTGGTCCAACCAGTGAGCGTTTAAATACATTGCGAGAACAACTTGCATTGCTTGGCTTGAGTCTGAATGGTGGCGATCATCCAACACCTAAGGATTATGCTGAGCTGAGCGAAAAAATTAAAGACAGAGCGGATCGCAATGTTATCGGTGTGATGCTATTACGCTCAATGCAGCAGGCAGTATATGAGCCTCAAAATATTGGCCATTTTGGTTTAGCATATCCTGCTTATACTCATTTTACTTCTCCGATTCGGCGCTATCCCGATCTGACTGTACATCGTGCCATCAAGGCTGTTTTACAGCATAAGCAGTATCAGCCAAAATCATGGGCTGAGCTTGGAGTACATTGCTCTTTGGCTGAGCGTAAAGCTGATAATGCGAGCCGTGATGTTGAAAACTGGCTTAAAACTTACTATATGCGTGACAAAATTGGAGAGGTATTTTCCGGTACAATTTCCGGCATGGCCAATTTTGGATTGTTTGTAACGTTAGATAATGTCTATATTGACGGTATGATCCATATCAGTGATTTGGGTGAGGATTATTTCAATTTTCATCCAGAATTAATGGCCATTATTGGAGAACGTAGCGGTATTCGATTCAAACTGGGCGATAAGGTTACCGTAAAAGTAGCACGAGCCGATCTCGATACCAGCCGAATTGATTTGGTATTAATCAGTGCCAATAGCGGTAAGCGACGCCAGAAAAATAATGCCCAAAAAATTCAGAATAAACTGAATGTCTCTTCTTCTGGAAAGACACAAAAAGTAACTAATAAAAAGCAAAAGACAAACAAACTAAATTTAGGCAAAAGCCAGCATCCAAAGTCTGAAAAACGTACACGCAGACAATCCGGCAGCAAAAAAACCTAATTCTAATTTTATCTATTATTCTTTTATTTTTTAAATAATTATTTTTAGCTGAAAAGCAGCTTAGTTGATATTGCATTTATGATAAAGCTTCTATTGTTGAATCTATGGAAGCTTTTATATTATATGTTCAAACTTACTATATCTAATGGCATCTTGGTTTTTTATTACCAATACTAGATAATAGAGAGGGTGTATAATTTTAATACTTCAATTTATCACAGAATATTTTGTATCTAACTCTTAAAAGTAAATTTTTTAAGGCCAATGATATTGGTTGGAACTTTTGATAATACAAAATCATCGGGCATTTTTATTCTGTCAGGAATACATTGATTAGAATAAGAATAATAAAGAAAAAGCCTAAGTCTGTCTTAACAGATTTAGGCTTTTTATAGATATTAAGATGCAACAGATTGAATTCTTAACAACTTATTTGTTTTTACCAGTGGCTGAAGCAATGGCCAGATTTTCTTTACGACTCAGAGCAACGCAAGTTACGCCTTCCGGTAACACCAAATCAGACAGGTGGCGGATTTCACCAGCGCTAATAGTAGCAACATCCAGTTCCAGCACCGCAGGAATATTTTTCGGCAAAGCATTTACTTCTACACTGGTAGCCAGTAGAGATACACGGCCACTCTGCAATTTTTCTGCTGGAGAAATAGCAGCGTTCAGCAGATGCAGTGGTACACGGATATTGATGGCTTTATTGGCATCAACAGCCTGAAAATCGATATGTTGTACCTGCTGTTTAAACGGATGCATTTGGAAATCACGTACGATAACGTCGTAGGTTTTACCATTTACGTCCAGCTTGATGATGGCAGTATGGAAAGCTTCTTTTTCCAGAGCATACCATAAGGTGCGGTGATCTACAGTAATGGCTACCGGCTCGGTGCCTTCACCGTACAATACAGCTGGTACTTTTCCTTCGCGACGCAGGCGGCGGCTCGCACCAGTGCCCTGAGCTTCACGGATTTCTGCTTTAATTTCGTAAGACATAACTACTCCAAGGTTAATCATGCCGTCATCGGCCGCGACCAGCTTAAGACGGCATCTGGGGGATTAAGGGAGAAACATCGCTCCCGGTATGGCCACATCTTCATTAAAGAGATATGACACGGATTCTTCGTTGCTAATACGACGTACGGTTTCAGCCAATAAGCCTGAAATGCTTACCTGACGAATTCGTTCACAATTCTGAGCAGCTACGGATAGTGGAATGGTATCGGTTACCACCACCTGATCGATTTCCGATGATGCTATACGCTCAATGGCTTCACCAGAAAATACTGGATGTGTAGCATAGGCCAATACACGTTCGGCACCACGTTCTTTTAATGCAGAAGCTGCTTTACACAAGGTATTGGCCGTATCAATCATATCGTCAATAATCAGACAGGTACGATTCTGGATTTCACCAATCACATTCATGACTTCTGCTACATTAGCTTTGGGACGACGTTTATCAATAATGGCTAAGTCAGTACCCAAAGTTTTGGCCACAGCTCGCGCACGAACTACTCCGCCGATATCAGGGCTGACTACAGTGAGATTATCAATGCGCTGTTTTTCAATATCATGCACCAGAATCGGGGTAGCATAGATATTGTCAACTGGTATATCAAAAAACCCCTGAATCTGATCGGCATGCAGGTCCACGGTGAGCACGCGGTCGATACCAGCAGAATACAGCATATTGGCTACCAGTTTGGCTGAAATCGGTACCCGCACTGAACGTGGACGACGATCCTGACGAGCATAGCCAAAATAAGGAATGGCAGCGGTAATCCTGCCAGCAGAGGCACGTTTGAGTGCATCAGCCATGGTAAGGATTTCCATCAGGTTGTCATTAGTTGGCGCACAGGTGGACTGTACGATAAATACATCGCGCCCACGTACATTTTCCAGTAACTCAACTGCGATTTCGCCATCTGAAAACTTTCCTACAGAGGCTCTTCCCAATGAAATGTCCAAATGTCTGGCTACGTTATTAGCCAGCTCTGGGTTCGCATTGCCGGTAAACACCATCAAACTGTCGTATGCTGCCATTTCTGTTGTACCTGAATCCTGTTTTGGTTTGCTTTGGTTTGTGTGAGGTAGATTAAACATTAATCTATGGCTTTCTTCGCACCTAGAATACAGGTGCTTTGTCATCAAACAAGTAGGGCATAATTTTCAGATCAAGCAATTTTACTTACTCTATCAGCTATTATGCTTTCTCGTTACCTTTAATTTAAAAGTAATCACCACTTCTTTTGAAAATATTTGCCGGTATGTAATGGTTTGCTGCAGTATCAGGTGTGAATCAGGTTTCATCAGCGGATATTAGTCATTGCAGATAGCAGCATGATAAACAACCATATCCCTATCACGGTAACTGAATCTGTATGTTTTGCAATCCTTTAACCGGTTTGTCTACCACTAAATTATAAACGTTTATTCCTTGATGCAATTTCGTTGCGTCTAATCGATGCCTGTTTTGCATCAACCAGACTATGCAAGCAGCAGATTATACCACTTTTGGCGGGGTAATCATGCTTTTACTCAATGGTTTGTCATTTAAACATTAAATAAGCGTGTAAGTAGACCTTACACGCTTATCTGAATTTGGCTGGGGAGGTAGGATTCGAACCTACGCATACCGGAATCAGAATCCGGGGTCTTAACCACTTGACGACTCCCCAAAATGGTTTACTACTATATTATTCCAAGTGTGGCTGGGGAGGTAGGATTCGAACCTACGCATACTGGGATCAAAACCCAGTGTCTTAACCACTTGACGACTCCCCAGTGTTTATATTAACAACTGGCTGGGGAGGTAGGATTCGAACCTACGCATACTGGGATCAAAACCCAGTGTCTTAACCACTTGACGACTCCCCAACAACACACATCATTGATAAAACGGATGCCTCGTCAGGGAAGCAACACAATACGCCTGATGCGCGTCAGAAACTTTATTGTAAACAGCTTGAGCGGCACTTTCAGAATCAAATGACAAAAATACACATGCTCCAGAACCACTCATCATGGGTGAACCATACTCAGCCAAAGCTTCAAATGCTTCCCTTACCGCTGGATACTCAGCTAAAACAACGCTCTGCATATCATTGCGCCAGTGCTGTCCTGCTTGGAAGTCTGGCATTATGCGTGGCTTGGAATTTCGTGTCAAGTCTTTATGTGCAAAAATTTTCGCTGTACTGATATGCACTGGTGGCTTGATAATCACATACCATTGTTTTGGCAAGCATATAGGTACCAAGTCTTCACCAATACCGCGTGCAAATGCATTCTGTCCGAAAATAAAAAATGGCACATCAGCACCTAGTTGTACGCCCAAATGTAGTAACTGGTTTTTAGTTAGATTCAGTTGCCAGAGGCGATTGAGTGCCATTAACACCACTGCCGCATCAGCACTACCCCCTCCCAGTCCTCCACCTATGGGAATCTGTTTGTTTAGCCAAATGTCTGCTCCCTGCTCGATGCCGGTATGGCCGCGCAGCAATTGTGCAGCACGTACACATAAATCCTGCTGAGATTCGACACCAGATACGGGCGTATGCATGGTTATGCTGCCATTGGTGTTTTTTCTAAGCCAGATATGGTCATACAGTGCTATTAAGGTGAAAATGGTTTCAAGCAAATGATAGCCGTCTGCGCGGCGACCGATAATGCGTAAATCCAGATTCAGTTTGGCAGGTACCAAGAAATGGCTGGCATCAGCCGCTGGCTGAAAATTATCCATATTATGCTAATTCCTGAGTTCAGGATGTTTTATGCCGTAATTCACATTTGGTTGATGATTGGCTTGGAGTATCAGTATATTCATCAAAAACTAGCCTGATATCAAAACGTGCATTATTCAGCTCTACAATATGGGGACTACGGCTATTTATTTGCGGCTGACGCTGAATAATCCAGCCAGACTGTTTGAGTTTGCCGTCGGGTAGTAGCTGGTAGGGTTCATTCTCAATCCAGTATCCTTGTACCCATTGGTTGAGATGATCAAAGGGTAGTACAAATCCAAGCATACGTTGGCTTAATTCTTCAATGCTGCTGGCGGAAAAAACTTGACCTTTGCTGTCTTCAGCAATAACGCCGTCGCTGTCCTGACATAAAACCCCTACACTATTGCCCAGAGGTGTTTTTACTTCGATGGTTTGTATTAAACCTAAATTCTGCCAACTGAAGTTGGCATAGGTTCCTTTTCCCTGATCTTTGATTGCAAGCCGGCCTGAACTATCAAATCCGGATAATGTCTGCTCGTGACCTGCCTGCCAGTCCGAGGTAGTGGTAATTTTCTCTGGTGCCATGCTGTTACAGGCGCTTAAAGCTAAGCTTATAACGGCCGCTGATAGCTGAAGACATGGTTTGCGCAGCAATGAATACATAATATTCCGTTCTGGTTCCTAGTATCGTTTATATATCAATATGGTTTGATTACTAAGCTGATATTCTGGATACAGTCTGCCTGTTAATCAAATGCAGCCGCATATATTGCCATTGCGGTAGCTTCTTTGGAAGTTCAATTAAAATCTGGCTTTCAGACTCATTTTAACTAATAGTCTGATTAAGGTTTATTTACTTTGCTCTGTCTGCTCTGATGCTGCTTTGTCTGACAGGCTGGCCGGATTGACAGCAAATTTTTTTAAGGTCTGCTGTAAATCTTTTTGGTCAGAATCCTGATAAGTCAGGCCTTGTGCCCAAACCTGCTTTGCCTGCTGTTGTTCACCCATTTGCCAAAGGACTTCTCCCAAATGTGCAGCAATGGCACTTTCTTTTGTATTGCCATAGGCAGTACGCAGCAAAGGTAAAGCTTTTTTGGAATCACCATTAAGGTAATACGCCCAGCCCAGACTATCTTGAATAGCGTAAGAATCTGGTTCAATCTGATAGGCATGTTGCAGAATGGTTAGTGCCTTAGCCCAATGACGTTTTGACATACTCAGCATGGTATAGCCTAATGCGTTGTAGCCTTCTGCATCATCCGGTTTCAATTCGGTATAGGCACGAAAATCCTTGATTGCTTTTTTTGGCTGATCAAGTTTTTCTGCATAAGTTATTCCGCGGAAATAGAGTATAAGCACTACCGGCAAATTGTTTTTTGTAACGATGGCCTTTTTCTGTGCCTCTTCTAGTTGCTGAGTCAGTTTACGCACATATGCTTTGGGTTCAAGCGTTTTAGAATCAATGTATATGGATAGAGCCTGTGGTAAGAATACGCCTTCAAAATACAGCGGTTGTTTACTCTGATTCATGCGCTGAAGCCACTGCTGAGCTGCAGCCAAATTATTTTGTTCCACTTCAAGCATACCCATCAGATATGCTTTATCTGTGGCAAATTTATTGTCGGTAACTTTACTTAGCCATTCACGTGTAGCAGGAAGATTTTTTTCAGAAAAATAGCGTGAGGCTGCCATATATGCTGCTTCACTGCGCTGAGTTGCATTTCCTGTCTGCATTACTTTGTTGATGTTGTCGATAAATGCGGCAGATGTACGTTCGTCATTAGAATATAAAGCACTGGCTTGTTGCAGGTAAAAATCCACATTTGACTGTGATGCTTCTTTTTTCGCTGTATTTAGCGGCAGGCTGTCTGGCTTGATACCATGTTTATTTAGAATCTGAGTCAGTATTTTACGGTCGCTTTTAGGCTTAAGCCAGCCTTGAGACCATATTCGACGTGCATCTGATTCTCTGCCCAGATGCCAGTATACTTCGCCCAAATGGGCAGCCACTTCACTTTCCGGCTGCTGCTGATACGCATACTCAAGCAAAGGCAAGGCTTTCTGAGCATTACCATTTAAATAATACGCCCAGCCCAGACTGTCGTTGACAGCAGGGGACTGACTACTTAAGGCGTAAGCGCGCTCAAGCAGTACCTGAGCTTCGTGCCAGTTTTCTTTCGGCAAACTCAGTAAGGTATAGCCTAACGCATTCAGGCCATCTACTTGATCTGGCCGCATTTGTACAAAGCGGCGCATATCGGCAACGGCTTTGGCTGGCTCGTTAAGTTTATCTGCGTATAACAAGCCACGCAGAAGTAATAAAGGTGGCACATTTTCTGTGCGCTCTTTTGAATTCCCCTGCTCTGCTTTGGCCAACATTTTATTCAGATATTGTTCGTACTGTCGGCTGGTGAGTGAAGAGCTGTTAACGAATGTTTGTAGTCGTAATAAATCGGTCGCGCTGAAGAAAATCCCCGGATTTTTGCTTGCCTGAGCTTTGTTCAACCATTTCTGCGCAGCTGACCAGTGTTTTTCTTCCGCTTCGAGTGAACACATCATAAGCGCTTGATCAAAAGCAAATTGGGGATCATCAGCTTTTGCCACCCATGCACGTGATGCTGCTAGGTTGTGTTCATCATAATAGCGCATAGCTACCATGATTGCCGCTTTACTGCGCTGATTGCGGTTACCCAGTTCGGCTATTTTTTCAGCATAAGAAGCAATAGTAGCGGTGTCCGCTTTCTGACTAACGGCGAGGAATGCAGCCTGCAAATAAAGATCGGCACTTTTGCTTCTGGCCAGCAAAGGTTGCAGGGTCTGATAGGCTTGCTGCAATTTGTTATTTTTGATAAGTAACTCTATATATAAACTTTGCCATTTAGAAGGCATACTATCTACACCGGTTTGCTGATAAAAATCCAGCAGATATTGTGGCTGTTTAATATTTATTAAGTTTAGAGTGAGTTGGCTAGCCGGAAAAATATCGCTATCTAAACGTACCAGTGCCTGTAATGCTTTGATGGTCTGCTCTTCATGTGCACCGGTTACCCCATAGATGGCATCAGCAATCATAGCTTCGGCCATCTCAGGATGTAATACTGCGGTTTTGTGGATTGGCGTATTCAGTTCATCCGAGGCATTCAAGTGGTTCAAGCGAAATTGTGCCAGTTTTAAAAACAGGCGACGCAGCTGATAATCGTTGGCATGAGATAAAACGGCGTCTGTGTTTTTGACTACTTGCGGGAAATCGTTTTTGGCCAATGCCAGCTCCCACAACAGGCGCTGTCTAGCAGGAGTTTCATTTGGTTCGATTTGCTTCCAGCGCTCAGCAATAGCTTGCGCTTCGGCTATTTTATTGGATCCAAGAGCCATTTCCATAGCACGTTCAGCAACTTCAGGCTCCTGTGTATGTTCGAGCATGCGCATGTCTGTTGCCAATGCGATATCGCTTTTTCCCTGCGAATAAATAAGTTCGCTAGCAAAGAGGGTGAAGATGTCATTAGCACGGCTAGCAATAGTAAGACGCCTTTGTAGTGATTCAGCATCATCGGGTGAAGTAATTTGGTTTACCCGCTCTATTCTGGTCTGAATCGAGGGTATTGATATCGGCCGTTCTTGAGTATTGCCCGCATTAGCCGCACTGATGGCGATTAAGCTCATAACAATCGGGGTAAGGCGATGAATCCAACGAGGCATTAAACTTCTCCAAATATGCTGATCAGTTGTTGTAAAGACTGATTTTAAACTAATAACAATTCTATTACGGTATGGGCTGTTTCGATTTATTCAGCTAAATCAGATGTCTGTTCATTTATGTTATGCAGACAATCTTGAAAACCGGCCGTTGCCCGCTTAATAACTATTTTTCATTGCGGTAAAGTAATTTGCTACTTTACCACAGACATTTTTGGCTGCGCATACATCTAACAGTTTTATCTTACTGCCCATGGCAGAGGTATACACTTTCAAATTTATTTTCATGATGATATTGTGTCGATTTTATTCAGAATTTTATCATTAAATTATGCCCGAACTTCCTGAAGTTGAAACCACTCTGCGAGGAATTGCGCCTTATATTGTGAATCAGACTATTGACTGTGTTGAAGTGCGACAGCCACAGTTGCGCTGGCCGGTGATGGAGAATCTGAGTGCGCAACTTGAGGGTGAAATAGTTGTTTCGGTGAAACGGCGGGCAAAATATCTGTTAATTGGATTAGTTTCAGGAACCTTGATTATTCATTTAGGTATGTCTGGAAGCCTGCGTATTTTTACTGACTCCAGCGCGCCAGCAGTGAAAAAACATGACCATCTGGATATTATGTTTACTAATGGCACTTTGCTGCGCTTTCATGATCCCAGACGCTTTGGGGCGGTCTTGTGGTTTGTTGGCGTAGTTGAACACCATCCTCTATTGGCTAATTTAGGACCAGAACCTCTAAGTGAAAAATTTAATGAGGAATATTTGCAGCAAAAACTGGCTAAACAAAAGCGAGCGATTAAACTGGCAATTATGGATAATCATACGGTGGTGGGTGTAGGCAATATTTACGCCAATGAGGCACTATTTCGCTCCGGCATTCATCCTGCAGCCGCCGCCATGAGCTTAAACAAAATTCAGGTTAATGCACTGACTAGAGCTATCAAGCAAATATTGGAGGAAGCAATTAATGCTGGTGGGAGTACGCTGCGCGATTTTGTAAACAGTGCTGGTAATAGTGGCTATTTTCAGTTACAACATTATGTATACGGACGAGCTGGAGAACCGTGTTTAAAATGCGGCCATCCGATTGAGAAAATGGTATTGGGGCAACGTAGCAGTTTTTATTGCCCTCATTGCCAAAAATAACGATAAATAACAATGACATCATCAAAATCTACTTCTTTTTTTACCCGCTATAAACGTATTTTTAAATTGGCATTGTGGCTACGACAAACCATCAGACGGGTTAATCATTTTGAGCAACTCAGTGCAACCGAACGGAATGGAGAACTGGTTTCCATTGGAAGAAATTTGCTCAACATACTTCATATTAAGGTAGAACCGCAACAACCTCTACCAAATACAGCCAGTATGCCGTGGCTGACTGTGGCTAATCATGTGAGTTGGTTGGATATATTTGTGCTGATGGCCTATATACCAGGCGGGTATATTGCCAAACAAAGTATTCAGTCGTGGCCTGTATTGGGCAAACTTGCTACTAATGGTGGTACCGTCTACATTAACAGGCTGTCACGGCAGGATATTAGCCCTGTGATTAAAGCTATCAAAGAAGCTTTGCTGCAAGGCAGAAATGTGCTCTTTTTTCCCGAAGCGTACACCTCTGAAGGTTTGACCACCTTACCCTTTAAAGCTGCTCTATTTCAAGCCGCCATTGATGCAAATCGGCCGGTAATGTCTGTTGCCATACGTTATTACGATACACAGGCCAAACGCACACCTAAAGTAGCCTTTGCCGGTAAAACCAGTTTGCTGCGCAGTCTGTGGAACATAGTTTCGATACCTGAAATTACAGTAAAAGTGGATTTTGCTGAACCACTAATGATTACAGAAAATCAACATGCAGATCGTTTTCAACTTAAAACGATGGCAGAAGAATTTATTCAGCAGAAAGTTCTGAGCGACAGCCCGCTGGCTACAACTTTCGCAAACAAAATGAACCGTGAGCAATAGTATTAACTAGAAAAATGTCAGCAAATTCTATGGTGCTAATCGCTGCTTAATCCATAGGCCTTTTTCTCGCATATACTGAACACGGTCATGCAGACGGCTAGGTCTTCCCTGCCAAAACTCCACAAGATCAGGCTCGACCAGATACCCACCCCAATGCGGAGGACGTGGTACGTTCAGCAAGTATTTTGCTCCAAACGCAGCGGCACGAGACATCAGCACGGCTTTGCTACTGATAACCGAACTTTGCTCACTTGCCCAGGCTCCGATACGGCTGCTGTAGGGACGGGAACGGAAATAAGCATCAGAATCTTCAGCAGCTAGCTGCAGTACTACGCCCTCCACCCGCACCTGACGTTCCAGCTCTGGCCAAAAAAAAGTCAGTGCAGCATAGGGATGCTGGCTTAAAGCACGACCCTTACGGCTGTGATAATTGGTAAAGAACACAAAGCCCTTTTCGGTCACTTCTTTTAATAATACGATGCGCGCATTGGGACGGCCATGTTGATCCACTGTAGCCACATTCATCGCAGTAGGTTCATTCACTTTGGCATGTATGGCTTCTGTTAGCCACTTTTGAAACTGTTCTAGTGGATGAGCACAACAATCGGCTTCACTAAGTGACTGTTGGCTGTAATCCTGACGTATGTCATGCAAATCCAGATTATTCATAGTATTAATTTATACACGCAAAAATGATGATAGCAGTGCAAGACCGTCTTGCTGATTTTTCGGTACTAATAGCGTATAATTGAGCGCTTTAACAGCTTTATATTTAATCGTAATATAAAGTCTGGTTGGCAATTATCCTACCCGCCGCAGCGGGTAAACGCAAATAACTTCAGGCAACATGTCTTTAACCGTTATCGGACTTAATCACCAAACAGCTCCTGTTTCTGTGCGCGAACGTCTGGCCTTTCCGGCTGCTGTACTGTCAGAAGCACTGTGTTCACTCGGCTGTCAGACAAATATTGCTGAAGCGATGATCTTGTCCACCTGTAATCGCACCGAAATCTATTGTATTGGAGATGCTGACGCTGCCATACAGTGGTTGGCCAGTTATCATCAGTTACCATTCACAGAATTCGCACCTTATCTGTACAGACTGCACGATGTGCAGGCCATACAGCATGCTTTTCGGGTAGCTTGCGGTCTGGATTCCATGGTACTGGGTGAACCACAGATTCTGGGACAGCTTAAAGAAGCAGTGCGCATAGCTCGCTGTCAACATACTTTACACCAGCACCTGAATGCATTATTTGAAAAAACCTTTGCAGCAGCCAAAGAGATTCGCAATGAAAGTGCCGTTGGTGAAAATTCAGTGTCCATGGCGGCGGCAGCGGTGAAAATGGCTGCACAGATATTTCCTGATATTGCCGCGTTGAATGTGTTAATGGTGGGTGCCGGTGAGATGATTGAGCTAGTGGCTACCTATTTTGCTGCAGAGCATCCGCGACGCCTTACGGTACTTAATCGCACACTAACCAGAGCTCAGGAGTTGTGCAGCAAATTGAATAACGGTGCTAATGCCCGTATTCTGACGGACTTACCTGATATCCTGCCCGAATACGATGTGGTGGTGTCCTCCACTGCCAGCCCGTTTCCGGTCATTGGCAAAGGCTTGGTCGAACGGGCACTTAAACTACGGCGCGGTATGCCTGTATTTCTGCTTGATTTAGCTGTGCCGCGTGACATCGAGACTGAAGCCGGCGAGCTCAACGATGCTTATCTATATACTGTGGACGATATGGTCAGTATTGTGCAGCATGGGCAGGCTGCCCGACAGCAAGCTGCCGCAGCTGCAGAAAAAATGGTGGCTTCCAAAGTGGCTGAATTTATTGCCTGGCAGCAGACACGCAGCAGTGCACCCTTGATTTGCGCTTTGCGTAGCCAAGGCGAAGAACAGCGCTGCAAAGTGGTAGCTAAGGCTATGCGCCGCTTGCGTAATGGCACAGCAGTTGAAGAAGTATTGCAACGTCTGAGCCATGAACTTACCAATACTCTCCTGCATGCCCCTACTCGTGCGCTGAATAAAGACAGCCAGCAACATCCTGAGCTGGCAAAGGCCATTAGTTTGATTTATCACCTGAATGATTCACATTTACAGCAGTAAATGTAATTCAGCAATAGGTTTGCAGTAGTACTCACCCAAAGTTTCAATTGATTAAAAGTTTAAATAATTACAGGATTCCAGATGAAACCTTCATTGATAGAAAAGTTACAGCACCTGACAGAACGTCTGGAGGAAGTAACCGAATTGCTGGCTTCTCCTGATGTTACCAACGATATAGACGAATATCGTCGCCTCACTCGTGAACATGCAGAACTCACGCCGGTGGTGGATACATACCGCCAGTACACACAAGCGCAAACTGATCTGACAGCTGCTGAAGAAATGCTGACAGACCCAGAATTAAAAGAATTTGCAGCAGAAGAAATTACCCATGCGCGCAATCAGATTGCTCAGTTAGATGGTGAACTGCAAAAACTGCTCTTACCTAAAGATGAAGACGACGATAAAAATATATTTATCGAAATCCGTGCCGGTACCGGCGGTGATGAAGCAGCTTTGTTTGCAGGTGATTTGATGCGCATGTATACCCGTTTTGCCGAACGTATGGGCTGGCAGGTAGAAATTGTATCAGCCAGTGAAAGCGACTTGGGCGGATATAAGGAAGTGATTGCACGTATTGCCGGCATGAATGTATACAGCCAGCTCAAATTCGAATCAGGCGGACATCGAGTACAACGTGTACCGACTACTGAAAGTCAAGGCAGAATACATACTTCAGCCTGCACCGTAGCCATCATGCCCGAAGCTGACGAAGTTGCGGAAGTACAGTTGAATCCGAATGATTTGCGTATTGATACCTTCCGTGCATCCGGCGCTGGCGGACAGCATATCAATAAAACCGATTCGGCCGTACGTATCACCCATCTACCCACCGGTATGGTAGTAGAATGTCAGGATGGCCGTTCACAACATGCGAATAAAGCACAGGCAATGAAGGTACTTGCTTCACGCTTATACGAACAGCAGAAGCATGCAGCTCATGCCAAAGAAGCAGCCGAGCGCAAAAGTCTGATTGGCAGTGGTGACCGCAGTGAGCGCATACGCACGTACAATTACCCTCAAGGACGGGTCACAGACCATCGCATTAATCTTACTTTACATAAACTTGATTTTATTATGGACGGTGATTTAAGCGAATTGACACAGGCACTGATAGCCGAGCATCAGGCTCAGCAGCTAGCGCAGCTTAGCAATGCCAGCTAAAGCATAAAAAAGCTGTTCTGGTACACCAGAACAGCTTTTATTTTACATACCTGGCAAAATTGAATGGAGACTGCTGCCGTAAAACAGAAACCAGATAGCAGCTATGGCCAGCACAATACCCGCTAGATTCATGCCATTAATTTTTTCTTTAAATATCAAAGCACCAATTACCGTAGCTAGCGTAATCACACCTAGATTCATACCAGCAAATACCAGTGACGGGTTCTGCTGAAACTGCTGATGAGCACGAATATAAAACAAAATATTAGCAAAATTCAGACAGCCCAGTAGTAAACCGGCCAGAATACTGGCTGCATTCCAGACTGTTCGGCGTAAAAGCAAATAGCCTATAATCAGCACAGCAGCCAAAATAAATGCTATCAGCAAAGTAGGGGCAAAAGCTGTGCCACTTTTAGCCATCTGCTTAAATAAAATATCCGTAGTGCCATAACACAGCCACACCCCGAAAAGACAGCCTGCGGTACTGAAAAAACCACCCTTTTGCTTACTTTTAGGCGATTTTTCGCGATAAAGTAACGACAGCAAAGCCATCAGAGCTAGTGCAATCCCAATTATTTTATTATTACTCAGGCTTTCACCAAACCATATAAAAGCCGCCAGTATAGGTAAAAATAACGAAAGGCGCTGTGCCGCATCTGTTTTAACCATACCGGCCTGCTCAATGGCTTTGCCCAACACAATAAAGCCTAGTGGCAGCCCGATACCCAGTGCAAGAAAAATTATCCAGTGGTGGGCATAAACTTGCCAGTCTGATAACTGTGGATGCAGAAACAACCAACTGCATAGAGCGGCAACTGGATAACCCACCGCTACCGCCTGAGCAATAACCACTCCATTTCTACGTGCTACTTTCAGCAATACGGATACAGCCACACTACATAAGATACTGATAATCAGAAAATGCATTTTTTCCCCTAAAACAAAATTTAGCGCAGATTAACAGCTTATTCAGAAATTTAAAAATCAAAATCCGCCTGTATCCATAATTTTTCTATTAAACTGTCCTTGTCTTCACCAACTTGTTGTGACTGCTGCAACAGTTGTTCAAGCTTACGCCGGCGCAATTGACATAAACGCAGTACCTGCTGCTTCTGCCTATCAGAAAATTTTAACCAATACAGACGCTCATCCCTACTGCGCAGGCAACCTTTGCAATAGCCTTTTTGATTACTTTCACATACACCGCGACAGGGGCTCGGAATAACAAAAAATTCCAACTGTTCCATTACGCAGATTCCTATATATAAAACAATACAGCATTCGTAGATAGCCTCTTTAGCCGACAAAGCACAATAGACGCTTCATGGCTATAACCTAGCAGCAGTCGAAACAAATCCGCGCGATTAAGATTAGCAGACAGCCTGATTTTGCTAAAAATTCCACGAAAAGCAGAGTAAATGTTATAATTCAAGGTTAATTTACCTCTGAATAGCAAATACAACTAGGTTACACACCCCCATGAGTAAAAAAATTCGCAATATTGCCATTATCGCACACGTCGACCACGGCAAAACCACACTGGTAGACCAGTTACTACGCCAGTCTGGTACATTTCGTGCCAACCAGCAAGTAGACGAGCGGGTAATGGACAGCAACGATCTAGAAAAAGAGCGTGGCATTACCATTCTGGCTAAAAATACTGCCATCGAATATGAAGGCTATCACATTAATATCGTCGATACCCCGGGACACGCTGATTTCGGCGGTGAAGTAGAACGCGTACTGGGCATGGTAGACTGCGTACTACTACTGGTCGATGCACAGGAAGGCCCGATGCCGCAAACCCGCTTTGTCACCAAAAAAGCACTGGCACTGGGATTAAAACCGATTGTGGTTATCAACAAAATTGATAAGCCTAGTGCACGTCCAAACTGGGTAATCGACCAGACTTTCGAACTTTTTGACAAACTGGGTGCCACAGACGAACAGCTCGACTTTCCCATTGTTTATGCTTCCGGTTTGACTGGCTTTGCTAAACTGAATGAAGAGGACGAATCCAACGACATGCGTCCGCTGTTTGAGACCATTCTCAAATATACACCTGAACCGGCCGGCGATGCCGACCAACCTTTGCAATTGCAGATTTCCCAGCTGGATTATGACAATTACACCGGCCGTCTCGGTATTGGCCGTATTCTGAACGGACGCATAAAACCGGGTCAGGTAGTGGCTATTATGAATGAAGACCAGCAGATTGGTCAGGGAAGAATCAATCAGCTACTTGGCTTTAAAGGTCTAGAGCGCATTCCACTACAGGAAGCAGAAGCTGGTGATATCGTCACCATTTCCGGACTAGAAGATATTGGTATCGGCGTCACCATCGCAGATCGCGAACAGCCACAAGGCTTACCAATGCTCAGCGTGGACGAACCTACTCTTACCATGGACTTTATGGTAAATACCAGCCCTCTGGCCGGTACAGAAGGCAAATTCGTTACCAGCCGTCAGATTCGCGAACGTTTGCAGAAAGAACTGCTGACTAACGTTGCTCTGCGGGTGGAAGACACCGCCGACGCCGATGTTTTCCGCGTTTCCGGCCGTGGCGAACTGCATCTAACCATTCTGATTGAAAACATGCGCCGCGAAGGTTATGAGCTAGCCGTGGGCAAACCACGCGTAGTATTCCGCGAAATCGACGGCGTAAAATGCGAACCCTACGAAAATCTGACTGTCGATGTAGAAGACAACACCCAGGGCGCTGTCATGGAAGAGTTGGGTCGCCGCCGTGGTGAACTTACCAATATGGAAAGTGATGGTAAAGGACGCACTCGCCTAGAATACCGTATTCCAGCCCGCGGCCTGATTGGTTTTCAGGGCGAATTCATGACCATGACTCGTGGTCAGGGACTGATGAGCCATGTATTTGATAACTACGCACCGGTGAAGGCAGAAATTCCCGGCCGTCGTAATGGCGTACTGGTTTCACAAGAACAAGGTGACGCTGTTGCCTATGCACTGTGGAATCTTGAAGACCGCGGCCGCATGTTTATCAATCCGGGCGAGAAAATTTACGAAGGTATGATTATTGGCATCCATAGCCGTGACAACGACCTAGTAGTCAACCCGCTGAAAGGCAAAAAACTGACCAATGTCCGTGCCTCCGGTACCGATGAAGCTGTACGCCTTACTCCGCCGGTTTTAATGTCTTTGGAAGCAGCAGTAGAATTCATTGATGATGATGAACTAGTAGAAATCACTCCTCAGACCATTCGCCTGCGTAAACGTTATCTAAGCGAGCAGGAACGGCGCAAACACTTTAAAAAATTGGATTGATTCCGACCTTTCCAGCACAACAGGCAGCCACAAAATGGCTGCCTGTTTCAGCATTTACACAATAAAAAAAGTTCGCATACCATTATATGGGATTCACCTTCATCGCTGATTGCTGATCACAGCTTCAACAGCAAAATAAGTTTAAGAAGAGAATCATGGAGTTTTCATATATGCATACTTTTCCAACGGCCACTGCGTCCGGAACAGACATCAATATACAAATACCATTTCTAACTGCTACAATTATTGGTTAGTCCTAACCGATTACATAACTTTTACCTTCACAACATAATTTACTCTTGAGTGTGACAGCAGCATCCCCAATCTACAAATATTCTTCCTTTTTTCGCGAGGACTTATCTGCCATGACCTCAGTTTTGGTGATATTGGCTATTGTTTTATTACTTATCGGGCTGTTAGGTACATTTATGCCCGCCCTACCCGGATTGCCACTTATGTTTGGCGGCGCATGGCTATTGGCTCTAAGCAGCGATTATCAGATTATGGGTACAGGCACACTGATTACGTTGGCAATTCTCACCGCCTTAGGATGTGGTATGGATTACATGGCTGGCGTACTCGGAGCCAAGCATAGTGGTGCAAGCAGAAAAGCCATCTGGGGGGCTTTTATCGGCGCCATTATCGGTATGTTCTTTGCCCTTCCAGGTATGATATTAGGCCCGTTAATCGGAGCAGCGACCGGTGAATTCATTGCTAGACGTAATTTGGTGGCCGCTGGAAAAGTAGGATTCGCTACCCTAATTGGCCTAGTTCTCGGCGTTGTTGCCAAAATCGGCTGCGCATTTGCCATTCTGATTACCATCGCCGTGATGTATCTGTATCATTTATATTAACTGAATATTTAACTAACCACCAAGAGCAAAGGCTACTGTATTTGTAATAGAATACATAGCCTTTACTTTTTAAAATTTTATCCATTCTCACGTATGCGGCAATGATTGCCGGTCGGCGCAGGCTTGTCTTATCATAGCTTGCCCATAACTATTGAAAATCTAATTAATTATTACCTATAAAACAGAAACTATGTCCGCTGTTGCCCCTTTTGCGTTACCTAAAAGCAGTCAGATCGTACACTGGCCAGATTTAAATGCTGGTAGTCTGCCATTTCTTCTCAGCAAGCATTTGCCTGAAAAAAAACTAAAAATTGTGCTCACAGCGGATGCCGAGCAGGCTATTCGTATTCAGACAGCATGGCAGTTTTTCAACCCAGCTGCGCGTATTGTATTTTTTCCTGACTGGGAAACCTTACCATATGAACATTTTTCTCCCCATCAGGAGTTGGTATCCGAACGCCTTAGCACATTATGGCAATTAAAAAACGGACTGGTTGATGTTTTACTGTTGCCTCTAGCCACAGCAATGCAAAAAATCGCCCCGCCTTCATTTTTGCTGGGTCGTACATTCTGGCTCAAGACCGGCCAGCAATTGGACACTGATGCACTCAAACACAGTCTGATAGAAGCAGGCTACAACCATGTTACCCATGTCGTAGCCACCGGTGAATTCGCTACCCGTGGTGGGATACTGGATATATTCCCGATGGGTAGTGACACCCCATTCCGTCTCGATTTATTTGATAATGAAATCGACACCATTAAAACATTCGACGCCGATACTCAGCGCACCCTGAATAGTGTTGAAGAAATCCGCCTGCTGCCTGCACATGAATTCCCCACCGACAGCGATGCCCAAAAAATTTTTCGTAGCCGTTTTCGTGAAGAAATCAGCAGTGATCCTCGTAAAGCAACAGTCTATGCAGCTGTATCCGAAGGCCACTTCGGTGCCGGAGTGGAATATTATCTGCCTCTATTCTTTGAAGAAGAATGTGTCAGCATTTTTGACTACATCAATGAGGATGCTATTCTGGTCAATCTAGGAGATATACACAACGAAGCGGCACGTATCTGGCAGGATGTTAAACAGCGCTATACCATGGCACAAGGCGACCCAGCCTATCCACCGCTGGCTCCGCATTATTTATATATGAGTGAAGATCAGATTGGGGCACGCATCAAAGCATATGCACGTGTGGTACCGGAGCTAAGCAACCATAATAGCTACACCTTGCCTGATGTTGCCGTCGATAGGCAGTCTGACGATCCTCTGCACTCTCTGAAAGCTTTTTTGCAGCAGTGGTCTGGTAAAGTATTAATCTGTGCTGAAAGCCTTGGCCGACGTGAAACCATGCTTAATTTCATGCGTGAGTATCAATTGCAGCCACATATCGTCAGTGGCTGGGCAGATTTTCTTCAAGCCAAGGCTGAGTTGTGTTTGACCATTGCACCATTAAGCTATGGCTGCCTGTTGGCCGAACAAAGGTTGGCCATCATCACCGAAGCCGACTTATATCAATACGTCGTACGTGGTCGCCGCACCCGCCGCAAACACAGTGCCGTTTCCGACGGTATGCTGCGTGATCTGGCAGAAATCAAAATTGGCGACCCTGTTGTACACGAACAGCATGGCATTGGTCGCTATCAAGGTCTGGTAACACTTGATCTGGGTGAAGGTGCCAGTGAAATGATGCTGCTGGAGTATGCCGAAGGTTCACAGCTATACGTACCAGTCAGCCAGCTGCAATTGATTTCCCGCTATGCCGGTAGCGCACATGAAAATGTTAGCCTGCACAAACTCGGACATGGTGCATGGGATAAGGCACGGCATAAAGCTGCTGAAAAAGCCAGAGATACCGCTGCCGAACTCTTAAACCTCTATGCACGGCGTGAAGCACAGCAAGGGCATCGCTTCAACCTTAACGAAATAGATTATCAGGCCTTCGCCAATGGCTTCGGCTATGAAGAAACTGAAGATCAGGCGGCCGCTATTGCCGCCACTCTTAAGGATTTATGCGCAGAAAAACCAATGGATCGGCTTATTTGCGGCGATGTAGGATTTGGTAAAACGGAAGTTGCCTTACGGGCAGCTTTTGTAGCCGCTATGGCTGGCAAACAAGTCGTGGTACTGGCTCCAACTACTCTGCTGGTTGAGCAGCATGCCCAGAATTTTGCCGACCGCTTTGCAGATTTTCCCATTAAAGTTGCTCAACTTTCACGTTTTAATACCAGCAAACAGACACAAGCCACGCTTGCTGGACTAGCAGATGGCACTGTTGACATTGTTATCGGCACACATAAACTGGTTCAGCCGGATGTCCATTTCAAAAATCTTGGTCTGGTCATCATCGATGAAGAACATCGATTTGGCGTTCGTCAGAAAGAACAGCTAAAAAGCCTTCGCGCCAATGTTGACGTACTGACTCTTACCGCCACACCGATTCCACGTACCTTGAGCATGGCTTTAGAGGGTCTACGTGATTTTTCCCTGATAACCACCGCACCCAGCCGCCGTTTAGCCGTTAAAACCTTTGTCCGTCCCCTCAGCGATGGACTGATACGTGAGGCAGTAATGCGCGAACTGAAACGTGGTGGCCAAGTTTTTTTTCTGCACAATGAAGTAGACACCATCGCAAATGCTTATGAAAAACTAAGTAGTTTATTGCCAGAAGCACGCATTGGCATTGCACACGGACAGCTACGAGAGCGCGAGCTGGAACAAGTAATGCGTGACTTTCTACAACAGCGCTATAACGTGCTGCTATGTTCAACCATTATCGAAACCGGCATAGACATCCCTAATGCCAATACTATTATCATTGAGCGTGCAGATAAATTCGGCCTGGCACAGCTACATCAGCTGCGCGGCCGTGTAGGTCGTTCGCACCATCAGGCCTATGCTTATTTACTTGTGCCCGAAGCCATGACCAAAGATGCTCAGAAACGACTGGAAGCAATTGAAATGGCCGATGATTTAGGCGCCGGTTTCACTCTAGCGATGCAAGACCTGGAAATTCGCGGTGCTGGTGAAATTCTCGGAGAAGGTCAGTCTGGTGAAATGATTCAAGTAGGTTTCACCCTCTACACTGAAATGTTAAAACAAGCAGTACGCAATTTGAAAAAAGGCCGCGAACCGGATTTAGATGCGCCACTAGGCATTACCAGCGACATTAAACTACACAGTCCAGCTTTGTTGCCAGAAAGCTACTGTCCAGACATCCATGCACGCCTCGTTTTGTACAAACGGCTGGCCAGCAGTGAAACCGAAGCTGAAATAGACCAGATTCACGAAGAATTAATTGACCGTTTTGGCTTGCTTGAACCGGCAGTATCCACACTGATCGCCAGTCACCATCTGCGCCTCGAAGCAGCAAATCTGGGTATAGATACCATAGATGCCAGCAGCGAAAGCATAACGTTCACATTTGGCAAGCATCACTGTATTAATCCGGCAACCATCGTTGCCATGATGCAAAATGATAAAAATTACCGCCTTGTCGGTGCAGACAAACTCAGAGTGAATATCGGCATAGAAGACGTGCAACAACGAGTGCAAATAATCAAGAATATTATGAAACAACTCGCAGTAGATGCCAGCTGAAACCGAATGTATTTATATCTGACACCAGCTTTTTAACACACTCATTGAGATTTACTTGTATATCATTCAGCGCAATTACAGCTTACTACAATTGCGCTGTTTGCCGATTTTTAGCGCACATTATCCAGTGCAAACAACTCAGATCCATGCCGTTTCAACCATAAACGCGCATCATGCGTCTTTGATGTATATTTGGCCACCATTGCCCAAAAGTCCCTACCATGATTCGCATAGCGCAGATGACATAATTCATGAATACAAACATAATCAACCACAAACGCCGGAGCACCAATTAAACGCCAATTTAGACGGATACCGGTACGCCTGCGGCATACACCCCAAAAAGTACGTGCTTGAGTTAACGCCATGGAGGCGGGTTGTTGCTGCATCACGAGTGCCCAATACTGTAAACGCGATATTAGCTCAGTCTGAGCACACTGCCTTAGCCACGTTCGCAGTATATCAAGCGCGGATGCTTCAGATGTCTCTGGTAACAAAAAGCCCTGTTGCTGATACCATTGAACAGCCGAGAGCCCCTTAGCAAAGGTATAAGAGAAACGTTGCCCACGATACCAGATAGTGTTCGGTAACTCTGTTTTAATAGTTTTCGACTGCTGCCACAATTGCTTAAGCGCCGCTTCATTGGCACCAAACCATTGCTGCAATTGTTTCAGGGAGACAAAAGGCGGTATATTGACAGTTAATATAGAAGCCGAAGCGACGCGTACAATGATATTTTTCCGCGCCGTCCGCCGCAAGTGAAACTTGATAGCACAGCCATCTTGAGTAGTGTGAATAATCACCGACATATTTATGCTCTAGCAGAATTCTGATCGGCAAACGCGAATAAACGTAACAGATTTATCAATGTATGCACGACCTAGCCATCGCTTAATCAAAGCATTTATGAAAAATCAACTATCTCTTCTTTAAACAGCCATGTAGAAACTAGATTTTGATTACAGACAACTAAGCAACACTAAGTTAGCCAATTAAAAAACAATAAATCGTAATTAATGAATTGATTTTCAATCTAATATTTGGCCTCATTAAATTGATTAGTGAGGTAAGACAGGCGTGGGTACTTGAGGATTTTTCGGTGCAAAAGGTCCCACACCCTGAATTTCTATCTGTTTGTCTTCTATCCACTGCTCACAATGCTTAATTAGCTCTTCAGGATTATGTGCCTGTTCATAGTGTATTGGCGCACCAATCACTACGGTCACTTTACCTGGATACTTCAAAAAAGAGTCCTTAGGCCAGAATTCACCACTGTTTAAGGCTACTGGTATCAAATTAAGATGTAGTTCCTGAGCCATGCGCGCAGCGCCTTTTTTATAATGACCGCGATAGCCCGGTTTAATACGGGTACCCTCAGGAAAGATGCAAATCCACATGCCTTTCTGATGGCATATTTTGCCCTGACTGATTATCTGCGCATTTGCTGCTTTGGGATTGTTACGGTCTATCCCGATAGTACCACGCCATTTCAACGCCCAGCCAAATACCGGAATCCGAAAAAGCTCACGTTTTGCCACAAAAGCCAGATCTGGGAAAAAATACAACATGGCCAGCGTTTCCCAGCCCGATTGATGTTTACAACATACGATACCCGGTTCCTGCGGAATATTTTCCCGGCCAATTACTTCATATTTAAGGCCAATAATATGTTCCAGCATCCAGAACAGGGTTTTACCCCATGCAGTTGTCGTCCATGTCACGCCTTTAGGGACAAGCATGGAAACAATCACCACCATCAGCCAAACTAGCGAGAATATACACAAACAAAACCAGTAAATTAAATTACGTAACAACAGCATGTTAAATTATTCCTCGGCTGATTTTTCAGCCTGTGTACGACAGAATTTAGCAAAATCAAGCAAATCGTCATACACCTGCGTATCTTCAGGCAAAGTTTCCATTTTTAGCGTTTCTTTGCCTTTCCCCGTTAATACCAGTATTGGATGGCCTCCGATGGCTGCTATTGCTTCCATATCACGAATACCATCACCGACCAGCCATGTATCCTCTGCTCTCATATGTAGCCGGTCGAGTATATCCAGCAATAAACCCGGCTGAGGTTTGCGGCAATGGCATTTTGCATTGCTGGTGTGCGGACAAAACCACACACCGCTCAGTCGACCACCAGCTTTCTGAATATAATTGTGCATTTTCCCATGCACTTCATTCAGTTGTTCCATCGTGACTTGATTGCGCCCGATACCCGACATATTTTCTGCTACCACTACCGTGTATCCGCTTTGAGTTAGAAAGGCCACCGCATCCATGCTGCCTGGCAGAGGATGCCATTGATCTGGATCACTAATAGGCTGCGGCTGCATTGCATTGAGCACCCCATCTCGATCAAGAATAATTAGTTTGCCTTTTCCACTCAATATCATAAATATCCTTACTGTGCAGGTTTCAGACTTTGCCTCCACTGCATCAGGGCACTATCAAATACCCCGTCCAGTAAAGCCTGATTTTCATCGGAAATTTCAACATGATAAAAGCTTTCCAGCGCCGGCGTATTTAGTGTTTGGACATAATCTTCCATAAAACGACCATACCCCTCCTCTTCATCATCGTAGTAATACAGAGAAAAGCGGCATCCTTCTTCGTTAAAATCACTGTCTTCCAGACAGCCAGCCATATTATTTAGTACAAATTCAGCACCACTTATCGCCTGTGCCTTTAAAGCGCCCATGTCTTCTTCTGCTGCTTCATCCCATTCTGGATTGTACAGACCACGCCGCACAATCCAAGACCAATAATATCCCATGTGTGTGGCCGCATTGGCCAGAGCCAATGCCGGCGGATAATCTTCTTCAGTATGAAACACCACATTATCTAATATCATAATTCAGCTTTCATCTATTAAGGGAACGGGTTAAGGCAGTACTACTCATTCAAAAGAGCAATATCAGCCACAGCATTCATCTGGTGAGACAAAAACAGTAATAAAGCCAGACGATTATTTCTGATGGCCTCATTTTCATCCATTACCATTACATTAGTAAAGAATACATCCACCTTTTTTTTAATTCCGGTGAGTTCGGACAATGCCTGAATAAAGTCTTGTTTTCTCATAGCTGCCTGAATGCGCACAGCGACTTCTTCAGTAGCATGGTATAGATTCAGTTCATCCTGTTCTTGCAATTTTGAAGAATCAACAGCTGGCAAAGCTGATACGTCCGTTTTTTTCAGCAGATTATGTACACGTTTATTCGCAGCGATCAGCGCTGTTGCTTCCTCAAGCTGCTTAAACTGGGTAACAGCGGCTAAACGCGCATCTAATTCACCCAAATCATCCACTTGCCCTGCAAGTACCGCGGCAACCACATCCTGCTCATAATTATTCTGCAACAGAATATCCAGTCGAGCCTGCATAAATCCGGCCACTTCAGCTACAGTATTTTCCCCTAGTTTACCGGCAGGGAAAGTAGCAAACGCGGCCTTTAGTAATGGCAGCAGCGCCAAATGATGCTGCATGAGCATGCGCAAAATACCCAGAGCACTACGACGCAAGGCATATGGGTCTTTATCACCAGTAGGAACAAGGCCGATACCCCAAATACCTATCAAGGTTTCAAGTTTGTCAGCCAGTGCCACTACCGTTCCCAACACATTATCCGGCAAGACATCATTAGCAAAGCGTGGCCAGTAATGTTGTTCTATCGCGACAGCAACATTTGGATTCTCACCATCATGCAACGCATAATATTTACCCATTGTGCCTTGTAATTCAGGGAACTCTCCTACCATATCAGTCAGTAGATCAGCTTTAGCCAGTTCTGCAGCACGTGCAGCCAGATTAACATCTGCATTTAACAACGGAGCAATTGTTTTAGCTAGACGGATAATTCGCTGAACTCTTTCAGCCTGACTACCCAGCTTATTGTGATAAACCACATTTTGTAAACGAGGTAGACGGCTGGCCAACGTAAATTTCTGATCCTGACGGTAAAAGAATTCTGCATCGGCTAGACGAGCACGCAATACCCGTTCATTACCATGAATAATGTGAACTGGATTTTCAGTCTGTAAATTAGACACTAGCAAGAAGCGGTTAATCAGCTTACCGTCACCGCTAAGTAGTGGAAAATATTTTTGATTCTGCTGCATGGTCAGAATCAGGCACTCTTGTGGTACCTGTAAAAAACGCTCATCGAAACTTGCCTGTAGTACCACCGGCCATTCTACCAGCGCGGTTACCTCATCCAACAGTCCATCTGCATAAGCCACATGCGCATGCAGCGATTCGGCCGCAGTGCTTAAATCTTGCTCAATACGAGCACGACGTTCAGCAAAACTAACTACTACTTTACCTTGTTCCAGCATTTGCTGTGCATAATCTTCAGCATGCTGAATAATAATTCTTCCTTCGCTCAGGAAGCGATGACCTAAAGTCCAATTTTGGCTACTCAGACCCAATACACTACCTGCAACGATTTCACTGCCATGCAACATAATCAGTCCGTGCACCGGCCGTACAAAAGTAAACGTACTACTGCCCCAGTGCATAACCTTGGGAATAGGCAATTTTTTAATAGCCTGATTAAGAATTTCGCTTAAGAGAGCACTTAAGGGCTGGCCTGCCTGCGTATATTCATACGCATACACCATCTGTTTGCCATCATTTATCTGTGTAAGCTGACTAATTTCAATCTGATTACTGCGTGCAAATCCCTGCAAGGCTTTAGTGGGTTCACCATCTTTCATACCGGCTGCCACACTAGGCCCTTTTTTGATAATGCGCTGGTCTGCCTGTACTGCTTTTACATTCTGAACCAGTACGCCCAAACGTCTTGGCGCAGCAAAGACCTGATAATCAGCCACACCATCTATGAGCTGTGCTTTTTCCAGTCCGTCCACAACACCGGCAGCAAGACTCTCGCCCAAATTATTCAGCGCCTTAGGTGGCAGTTCTTCAGTACGCAGTTCAATTAATAAAGGAGCATTCATGCAAATAATACTTTCATTCGAATCAGGCTGTGTGGCCGGTAGATTTTTTGTTCAGTAGAGGGAAACCCAGTTTTTCACGGCTTTCCACATATTTATGCGCCACCGCACGACTTAATGCACGCACACGGCCAATATAGGTGGCACGTTCGGTTACCGAAATTGCACCACGCGCATCAAGCAGATTAAATGTGTGTCCTGCTTTCAGCACCAGTTCATAAGCAGGTAGTGCTAGACTAATATCTTCAACAGCCAACAGACGTTTGGCTTCAGCTTCATAATCATTAAACTGTGTCAGAAGCCAATCAGCATTACTGTATTCAAAGTTGTAAGTAGACTGTTCAACCTCATTCTGATGGTAGACATCACCGTAGGTCACAATCTGTCCGTCTAGCGTTTTCGCCCAGACCAGATCGTAAACATTGTCTACACCCTGTAAATACATTGCCAGCCGTTCAACACCATAAGTAATTTCACCGAGCACTGGCGAGCAATCCATGCCGCCCACTTGCTGAAAATAAGTGAACTGAGTGACTTCCATGCCGTTAAGCCAAACTTCCCAGCCTAATCCCCAGGCACCAAGCGTTGGATTTTCCCAGTCATCTTCCACAAAACGGATATCATGCTGACGAGGGTCTATTCCCAGCTCCTGCAAAGAAGCCAAATACAATTCCTGAATATTATCTGGAGCCGGCTTTAACGCTACCTGAAACTGATAATAATGCTGCAGACGATTAGGATTTTCACCATAGCGTCCGTCTTTAGGCCGGCGGGAGGGTTGAACATAGGCAGCAAACCACGGCTCAGGCCCCAGCGCGCGCAGACAGGTGGCCGGATGGCTGGTACCCGCACCCACTTCCATATCCAGCGGCTGCAATACCACGCAGCCATGACGGGCCCAGTAATTCTGTAATGTAAAAATTATTTCTTGGAAAGTCAGCATGAAAGGAAATTTCTGATAGTCTGCAAAATTATCTATTTTACTGTGCTTACTAGCAGTTGAACAGCCATCATTCAGTACCTAAACACTACCTCATAGCAAATAATAAACGAAAAAACACTTGCGCCCTAACGCAGGTAGTGAAACGATAGACTCTTAATTAATAGTCAAGTTATTTCAAAATGTATTATGGCGAACGTTTTAACGCTTACTCTCACCTGACCGGCTTTATACTATCTATCATTGGAACGGTCTTTCTGCTAATAAAATCTGCAATGTATGGCGATGCTTATCGAATAGTCAGCTCGGCCATATATGGTGGTAGTCTGATATTTCTGTATGGTATCTCCACTTTATATCATTCCATCCGCTCACATCACGCTAAAGCCGTACTACAAAAATTTGACCACTGCGCCATATATTTGCTGATTGCCGGTAGTTATACTCCTTTTACACTCACCACACTCAACGGCGGCTGGGGCTGGTCCCTATTTGGTATATCATGGGGACTGGCAATATTTGGTATCATTCAAGAAGTGACTATCGGGCGTAAAAGTGAAACTCGTATTCTATCCTTGATACTCTATTTATTGATGGGCTGGCTAATTATTGTTGCCATCTATCCACTGATACACCACATGTCCGCTCCTGGCCTCTTCTGGCTTATTAGCGGTGGATTGGCATACAGTATTGGCATATACTGGTTTATTAATGATGAAAAAATCCGCCACGGACATGGCATCTGGCATATTTTTGTGATGCTGGGCAGTCTAGCACAATTTATTTGTGTCTATGCCTACATATGAGAACAAGAGTTAGATGCGCCTGACAAAAAACACTAAACAATCATTGTGCATACTAACGATTAAAAGAAAGACATTGTGTGAAAATAATTCTGAACACCCTCTTTGTTTGCCTGAGCCTCCTGTTCCTTTCTGCCTGTGGTGGCGAAAAAACTCATCACTCCGCTGCTTCATCAGTTCAAACAAAAAAAGAAATTATCATTGGCACCACTGTAGGCGATTTTGCTGATATGGTGCGCGATCAGGTCAAGCCTGAACTGGAAAAACAAGGCTACCACGTTCAGCTATTGGAGTTTACGGATTATGTCCGTCCCAATCTTGCTCTGGCAGATAAATCTATCGACATCAATGTATTTCAGCATAAACCTTATCTGGATGATTTTGCCCAGTCTCGTCATCTGGCCATCATGCCCGTGTTTCAAGTACCAACTGGTCCGCTCGGTATCTACAGCGGCAAACTACATGAGCTGAGTGCAGTCAAAAGTGGTTCTAGTGTCTCTGTTCCTAACGATCCTTCTAATCTTGCCCGCGCATTGGTGATGCTGGATAAGCTCGGCTGGATAAGTCTAAAAAACAATATTAACCCATTGAAGGCCTCACTAGCAGATATAGCCAGTAACAATAAACACATCAAGCTAGTGGCGCTGGAAGCAGCCCAATTACCTCGTTCTCGTCATGATGTGGATTTTGCGGTCATTAATGGCAATTTTGCCACGAGCTCGGGACTAAAGTTCACATCAGCATTATTCCTTGAACCTGGCTACACCTATGTCAACTGGGCAGCAATTCGCACGGCTGATAAAGATACCCAATGGGTAAAAGACATTACTGCTGCGTACAATTCAGCAGCGTTTAAACAATATGCGTTTAAACGCTTTGCCGGATATAAATATCCAGAATCATGGGGCATACAAAGCACTTCTCCTGCATCTACTGCGTTACAATAATTTTTGAAGTAGTTTTAAAAGGCATTTTGTTACCGGTATCTATAACAAAATGCCTTTTAGCAAACATATGATAAACATGAAACCAGATGATTTAAGTATGAATACTGAAGTACCATTGGAACAAAAAATTAATCTGGAGACTGCCCGTATCAGCTGGCATGAACTCCAGCCCTATTTTGCCCGCGGCAACTGTATTTATATTGCACCTGAGCTGGATTTAGTTACCATTGCACATAAGATAGCAACAGACGACAGTGCTGCCATTGCACTTTTGATTCAGGAAGGTAAAATTAGCAAAGTCAGCGACATAATGGCACAGCAATTTTTTGATAATAATCAGTCGATGTGGGCTGTTGTGGTAAAGCCTTATGTGCTGGTGCAGCCAGATTAAGCCCGTATCGAGAGCAGATAAATCATAAGCAATTAATCAGCATTCATAATAAGGAAGAGAATACAATGCATCGTCACCATTACGGTTTCACCATGATTGATATGATGATAACCATCGTTATTATTGCCATTCTGACTGCCATCAGCTATCCCACTTATCATAATTTTGTTCTTAAAGCCAGAGCAGAAAATGCACGCGCTGATATCTTATCCAATATAAACATGCTGGAAAGGTATTATTCCCAAAACAAAACATTTGTCGGCTACAACAAACTTGAGCAGAATCGAAGTAAAACTTTTTTTACTTTAACAGGTATATACAATCCTAGCAGCTATACACTAATTGCTACCCCAAAGGCAGCTAATAGTGGGGAAACAAAAAGTGTAGTCTATAGTAGTTTAAAGGGCATGCTGCTTTGTACTAACCAAAAAGATGATAATGGAAATTATACAGATTGCGATATTTTCTAGTTTTCAATAGTTAAATATTGATCTGAACCACTACATTTTTTTCCAAATCACAGTATTCATAGAAACGTTGAATCACTCAACTAAGAAAAAGAGAAAACACATGCAAATACTGAAATCAGTCCTCTTGATCACCACAATATTTACACTGGCCAATACTGCTATAGCTGCAAGCCATCAGCCTACAGACGAGAGTTATATTAATGATGATGCTGAAAGAATTATGAGCCAAATGTTGCATCAGCAACAACAGATTGAAAAAGAAATTGAGAACCTATCTGCCTCCATCCAACAAGATGAAAATCAGGTTAAACTGTTTAAGAATTGCAAACAACCTGAATGTCATCAATACAGTGAAACCACTTCTTTCCGTCTAGAACCGAACCATCAATTTACTTATCAAAATCAAGTCAGCAAAGATGGCCGCAGCAAATCCATTAGCCGCAGTGGCAGACTGATTCAAAATAAAAATAATCAGACACTGATACTTGATAATGCGGCAGGTCAGCCAGAAATCTACTTAAAACAATAAATTCAGTTCAATTTCTTACGCACTGAAATACCAGCATAATAAAAGGCAATGAAATTTCATTGCCTTTTTCTGCTTCAATAACCCGTACTGCTTATTTACGTTGATGTTTATGTTTAGGTGTATTCACCGCTGAGCGCTCAATAATCTGATCCAATTTATAAACATATTGGCTTTCTGCAGAGGCATCGGCTGGTTTAATTTCATATACGTTCAAACGTAAAACTTGATTTTCGGACGGATTAAACTGCCAACCATCAATCGTACCAGCGAAATTACGCCATACACCATTTTTAACTTTGATACCCTGCTCGTTATAGGTCACTTCACGTACTTTCAGGCATTGAGCAGCACCCTGCGCTGTCTGACAAGCCTGAGTTTCTGGGCTAATTTCCCAAAATACCACTGTTGGTTGTCCATACTGTGCTGTTGCAGTAGGCACACCCCGCCACAGCAAATGCTCACCTCGGCGATTTTCAATCCATAGCTTTGGTTCAGCATTCTGACTATCTTCAGTATTCAATAAACCAGCATGTAACTTCTGGCCGTTCATAAAAGATACAACTGCTGCATCCTGCGCCATGACATCGGGAGCACACGCTTTCATCGTACTTACCGGCGCCTGAATGTGCATATCTTCACCGTTCAGTTGGAAAACCGAACTGATATTATTACAGCCACCAGAAACATTTAGCCGCTGACCGTTAAAATTCAGTTTCAGATTGGTATTGCCGGCAAGGCTAGCCAAAGGTCGGCCGTGCCGGTCTGTAGCTTCTGCCAGCTGCCAATCGTAAGCACTGAGTAGCTGCGCATTCGCTGCACGCATATTCACCTTACGGTCTGATGTGTGGGCACAGGCAGCAAGACTACCTGCAACCAGGGCAGTGATGGCCAATTTTTTGATACTCATAATCACATCCTTGCTAAAATAACACGACACCTGCACATTAAAATAAATTTGAGCATAAAACAATAGCCACGTTTTATATCATTGAAATATATAGCCATACTGCAACAACAAACACAACTCAGGAGAACCTGCATGCAAATCGGCATCATTATTATCGGCGATGAAATTCTGAATGGATCAAGACAAGACGGCCATTTTATATTTTTTAAACATTTATTTAAGCAACACGGCCTTCAAATGGCATGGGCACAGTATCTGCCCGATGACAGCGATACCATTACTCACCAATTGAAACAGTCTTTTGAAGAAAAACTACCCGTATTTGTAACCGGCGGTATTGGCGCAACGCCAGATGATCACACCCGCCAAGCTTGTGCACTTGCTTTAAATCTACCCTTGCAAGCTCATCCTGAAGCATTAAAAAATATTGAAGCAATTTCAATCAGACAAGGCGACTCACTTAATAGTCCATCTCATTTACAGCGTGCCAAAATGGCTGAATTTCCACAAGGGGCAGCGCTTATTCCCAATCCGTTTAATAATATTGCCGGCTTTTCTATTAAAGAGCATTATTTTTTCCCCGGCTTTCCCAAAATGGCACACCCCATGGCTGAATGGGTGCTGAATACCTATTACAGCAAGAATTTTTTTCAGCATCAGATCACGGCTAAAGCCGCGCTGGTTGACGGTGTACCTGAATCTAGAATCGCCCCCTTGATGGAGCAGATTGAACAAAAATGGCCAGGTATCAAAACGTTTAGCCTCCCAACTATTCGGGAAGATTTGCCTAACGATGAACAAATCCATCAATATCGTTTGGAATTTGGTTTAAAAGCATGGGATAAAGACTGCGAAAATCTACCTCAAGCATGGCATGAAGCTCTACACAGCTTAAAGCAGCTTGGGGCCACCAAAATTACCTTACTGGAAAACAGCAGTGAGGGCTGAAATCAGATTCTCTATGCGATTAAAGGGGTCTGACAACCAGATAAATCCGGTAATTTATAGAAAATTTACCTGAGCAAAAGCAAAATAAAAGGGTTTCAAACTAAATCTTTCTCGCTCACAGGCAGAAAAAACCATACTTTCGCTCCTTTACATGCAAAACGGTTTTGTATTTGCCTTTCATTTGGCAAACAACTAGAATTCCAGCAACTCAAGACTTCACCTGGTTTTGCGTTAAACCTCAACGCGGTATGCAGCATTTCCACGGGACGCAAAACCTCTATACATACAGCTTAGCAACAGGTTTTAAATTATTCATGACAACACTGCACAAATACAATTTTTCTGCCGGTCCGGCCATTCTACCTGAGGCCGTATTACAGACAGCTCAGGCTGAAATGCTGGATTACAATGGTACCGGCACTTCAGTCATGACCATGAGCCATCGCTCCGATGCTTTTCTCAGTATCCTGCATCATGCAGAACTGGATTTGCGTCAGTTGCTGCATATTCCAGATAATTACAAGGTTTTGTTTATGCAGGGCGGCGCCAGTGCTCAGTTCAATATGGTTGTCATGAATCTAGCCAATGGTTTTAAACGGGTGGACTCTGTTGTGAGTGGCAATTGGAGCCGTATCGCTCACAGCCAGATGGGTAAACTATCTGATGCTGAGATTCATCTTGCTGCCCATGGTGGTGATCTGTATAACTATACTGATGTTCCGGCACCAGAAACTTGGGACGTTGATCCGGATTCAGCTTTCGTTCACTACTGCATTAATGAAACCGTGCATGGCCTGCAGTATCGCAATATCCCCAAACCCGATGGACTACCACCAATTGTCTGTGACATGTCGAGTGAGATACTGTCACGGCCAATTAATGTTGCGGATTTCGGCTTAATCTATGCCGGTGCACAAAAAAATATCGGCCCTTCTGGTGCCACCATTGTGATTATCCGTGAAGATTTGCTTGAACGCTGCTCCGATCGCATACCGGACGTATGGAATTACCATAGCCATATTATCCGTCAGGGCATGTATAACACACCAGCCACCTATCCGATTTATATTTCTGGTTTGGTATTCCGCTGGCTACAAGCCAATGGTGGTGTGGAACAGATGCAGGCTATCAATACCATGAAAGCAGAAACCCTGTACTCCGCCATAGATAACAGTAATGGTTTTTATATCAATAATGTAAAAGAACATGCGCGTTCGTACATGAATGTTATTTTCCACACACCTGAAAAAGAGCTGGATAAACTATTTGTGCAACAAGCTAATGCGCATGGATTATGTACGTTACAGGGCTACAAATCCATGGGAGGCATGCGTGCCAGTATTTATAATGCTATGCCATTACAGGGTGTAGAAGCCTTAGTGAGCTTTATGCAAGAATTTCAACGCCGATACGGTTAATAGATTCTGTTTTGTATCAGTACGGTGCAGCCTTATTAGGCTGCACCTTTTTATATGAATCATTCTGTTTTCTATGCATGTGTAAAAAATTAAAACACTAATTTTTTATTACAGGCATATTTACAATTCAAACTGACACGCAATAAAACGATAGTATTCAGGATGCAGAAATATTTCACAGCCGCTACTTGCCTCGCTTTACTGAGCGTTATCATCAATAAAGTTAAAAGTGTTTTCAAACTCAAGCACTTCGGCTATTTCCTAAATTGAAAACGTTTGAAACCCACCTACTATGTTTTCCGGTTTCGTAACCTAATCCATTATTGTATTTTTGATATTTTCTATAACAAGCAGGCTTAAAAATCAGCAATATAATGTTTTATATAAGCTTAGCAAAGTGGAAAATAGTAAATACAACAAGAATTTCATCTTTCTGGTCCAGGACAGTTAATCGGGTTTACTGATAATCCAGACCAATATCAAGATAACGCGCGCTGTGCGTCAGATAGCCCATTGCCAGAAAATCAACACCGGTTTGTGCTGCAGCCAAAAGTGTATCTGGACGTAGATTGCCAGATGCCTCTGTTTGACATTGCCCTTTGCACCAGCTTACTGCTGTTCGCAATTCTTCCACTGACATATTATCCAGCAATACTAAATCAACACCTACATCCAGTACCCGACGCAACTGCGCTAGGGTATCTACTTCCACCTCTATAGCGATAAGATGTCCTGCATAAGCCTTTGCTTGCCGTAGGGTAAGAGCAATATCACCTCCGGCCAGAGCAATATGATTATCTTTAATCAGAATAGCATCATCCAGTCCCATTCGATGATTACGTCCGCCCCCCATTCGTACTGCATATTTCTGAATAGCGCGCAGGCCAGGCAAAGTTTTCCTGGTACAGGTGAGCAAGGCACCTGTAGGCGCAATCAGTGTCTGAAGTTCGTGTGTGGTAGTGGCAATACCGCTTAAATGAGTCAGAAAGTTTAGGGCTGTACGCTCAGCAGCCAGAATTGCCCGAGCATTACCTGTAACCTGTGCCAGCACAGTATTTGCGGAAATGATATCACCATCATTTTGATATATTTTAAAATTTAGATTAGAGTCGATTAATGCAAAGCTTTGCCGTGCCAGTTCTAGCCCGCAGACTACTCCTTCTGCCCGAGCCACGATGCTGAATTGTGCAAGGCTCTCGGCCGGTACAACTGCTTGGGAGGTAATGTCTCCGCGGCGCCCCAAATCTTCCACTAGTGCTGCCTGTACTAATGGACGCGTAATAATTTCAGATAAATCATTCATCATGATTTTCTCATTTGTATTTATACTCGTTTAGAGTATATATGAGATAAGACTTTTACGAAAAGGAAAATTTAGACATGTCTTGATTTAATTTTTGCTATAAGGTTGATGCGCGCCAGAAGTGCGTTCAGTGTTCACAATGCCAAAAGCAGGATTAGATAAACTCTAATTCTGTATTTTAATAAAGTAAGCATCTTAGCTCTGCCGCAACATGTACAGCATATGTATCCCTATGATATTAATGTCAAAAAATTTTGGTAAAAACCTTGATGATACAGAAAGGTATTATATGTGATTACCAATCAATGGGAGCCGATAACCGGAAAGCAAGCTTTCTTGCAATACATTTTCATTAAAACGGTATAGTTGTGCCGGACGTCCACGCTCTGCAACCATAGTTTCACCAGTAGCTACAACAAGCTGCTGATTGTTAACCAAACGACGAAAATTTTGTTTATGCAGCTCCACACCATTCAATACTTCAATACTGCGCTGCAACTGATACAGAGTAAATTGGGGCGGCATTAAATCAAAAATAACTGGCCGGTATTGTAATTTAGCGCGCAATCTCGACACAGCCGTAGCCAGAATCCGACGATGATTAAATTGCATGGGACGACCAGTTAATTGTGGCGGAAGCTGATTATCATAATACGGTGACTCAGCAATAATGCCTGTCTCATACATCAACTCATAGCGCAGCAGAGCATTTTCGGCAATCCAGTGCTGCCCGTTTATACCCCAACATAAATTCAGGCGTTGCTGCCGCTGATTACGGATTTCCTGATTGGGTGCGGCATCCACCCAGTTTTGCATCGGCAGAATCAGCTGGTTGAGAATATGCGCATGTTGCGGACGACGGCTGTCTTCCCATGGAAAATATTCATACCAGTCTTGCCATTTTGCTTCCAGCGTCAGGCCACTTTCGGCTGTTTCTTTTACTAGACCAAGATAACTAATATTGATAACTGCCTGACCATTGTGATGGCTACGCTTCATGTCAACAAAAGTATATAGCTGTTCAATATAGCCAAGTGGCTGACCGGTCTGCTGATGTACCCATGTTCTTGCTCCAGCCTGCAAGGAGTGGTGCACTGGTTTTAACGGACCAAAAGGCAATAAGCTGCCATCGTGAATGGTAAGCACGCGGGCGCTAAAATCCGTTACTGCAAACAACACGGCCACCAGCTCAGCTGCACTATCGCTATAACTGGATGAGGGTAAATCAGCTGTTGTGTGCATGCAGGTAATACTCCTTAATCAACACTCATTAATTGTAAAGAAATTGTTGCAAAAAAACAAAACCTGCGCAGCCGGTTTTTATGAATCAGCCATTCATTCAGCTATTTAATGAAACAGCACCATAATCAAATCTATTTACTTTCTTCCTGTCACGATCTTTACATGTTGCTTTATATACTCATATTGAGCATAATGATTTAATCCTGATTAAGGAGTGTCTATGCTAACTGTACCCGACCATAAACAATGGCGTGCTTTTGATTATGAAAAACCATCTGTACAGCTAAAAAAATATGCTACTGATGCAGCTACGCATGGTCAGCCTGCCACGTCCGTACTGGAATGTGCATGGGCGAAAATTCCATCGCAACCAACTAAAGAACAGAAGCAGGCTTATTCTGAGAAAATTACTACATTATTGCAGCAGCATCAGGCGGTAATGCTCGCACATTACTATGTTGAACCAGAATTACAGGATTTGGCACTTGCTAGCGGAGGTATGGTGGGCGATTCGCTTGAGATGGCGCGATTCGGTGCCCGCCATCCGGCACAGACACTGCTGGTAGCCGGAGTGAAATTCATGGGCGAAACAGCGAGCATACTTAGTCCAGAAAAAACCATACTCATGCCGGATATGCAAGCAACTTGTTCTTTAGACCTCGGCTGTCCGGCAGATGAATTCACAGCTTTTTGTAATCAGTATCCGGAACGAACTATCGTGGTTTATGCCAATACCAGCGCTGAAGTTAAAGCCCGTGCCGATTGGGTTGTTACCTCTTCGATTGCGATTGAAATCGTATCTTTTTTACATGCTCAGGGTAAAAAAATTATCTGGGGGCCGGATAGGCATTTAGGCGAATACATTCAGAATCTGACCGGTGCTGATATGGTGCTGTGGCAGGGCTCCTGTATGGTACACAATGAATTTAAAGGGCAAGAACTGGCATTGATGAAAGCCCGTTATCCGCACGCTAAAGTATTGGTACATCCTGAATCGCCGGCAGCAGTAGTGGCTCTGGCAGATGTGGTTGGTTCTACCAGCCAGTTGCTACAGGCAGCAATCAACGATACGGCTGATACTTTCATTGTAGCCACTGATCAAGGCATTCTGCATGAAATGACCAAACAGGCACCAGCAAAAACATTTCTGGCGGCGCCCACTGCCGGTAATGGTGCTACCTGTAAATCGTGTGCTTTCTGCCCATGGATGGCCATGAACGGTCTGGAGTCCTGTATCGACGCGCTAAACCACCAAGAGAAGCATCGCGTACAGCTTCCAGCAGCATTAAGCCAGCAGGCTAGCTTGTCGATCCGGCGCATGCTTGAGTTCTCATCAGCCTGGCGTGAATTTCAAGCTTTTAGCTCTACATCTAATACTTTAAATATTTTATCCGATCAGTTTATTCCTTGGATCAGACAACATGACCACTTTGCCTCCCTGCTCAACTGCTGAGACAGATGTGCTGATTGTTGGTGCCGGTCTGGCCGGACTGACAGTAGCCTTGTCTTTACCTGAACATTTTCATATTACGGTTGTAGTCAGGCAAGACTTGTCAATATGTGCCAGCACTCTGGCGCAAGGCGGTATAGCCGCTGTAATCGATGAAGCAGACAGTGTGGCTGAACATGTAGCCGACACCCTTATTGCCGGAGCCGGAAGCTGTGATGAAACTCAGACAGCCACCATTTTGAGTAAAGGTGCTAATGCAATTGAGTGGTTATGTGCGCATGGGGTGGAATTCACGCGTGAAAATGGGCAATTACATCTAACACGCGAAGGTGGACATGGCAAGCGGCGAATTGTGCACGCAGCCGACCACACAGGACGCAGCATCAGCGAAACCCTTCAGCAACAGCTTCTGGCTCGCCCCAATATACAAGTACTCACCCATACTTTCATAAATGAGGTGATACTGGAAAATACTGTTTGCACTGGCGCCAGTGTCACGATAGCAGACAGTGGCGAAACCATTCTCATTCGAGCTAAACATACTGTATTGGCAAGCGGTGGTCTGGGTCAGTTATTCTCGCTGACCACTAATCCACTTACAGCCACTGGGCATGGCATCGCAGTTGCTGCGCTGGCGGGTTGCAGAACACGCCAGCTTGCTTTTGTACAGTTTCACCCCACTGCGCTTGCACTACCAGCTAATCCGTGCTTTCTGATTTCAGAAGCAGTACGTGGAGAAGGCGGCATTTTGCGCAACAGCCAAGGGCAGCGCTTCATGCCTCAATATGATGAGCGCGCCGAATTGGCACCCCGCGATATCGTCGCTCGTGCCATCGCTGCTGAAATAGACAATTCTGGCCATCATTGTGTCTATTTGGACATTACGCATTTATCTGCAGACTTTATCCACACACATTTCCCGCAGATTTATCTGCATTGCCTACAGCAAGGGCTTGATATTACCTGCGAATTCATTCCTGTTGCCCCGGCAGCGCATTATGCCTGTGGCGGTATTATCACCGACACGGCTGGCCGTACCGATGTGCCACAGCTATATGTTATTGGCGAATCCGCCAGTACGGGCTTACACGGAGCCAACCGTCTGGCCAGTAATTCTTTGCTGGAATGTGTCGTTGTTGGACGGGCGGCCGCCGCCAGTATGGCCGCTTCAGATTCTCATACCCTGACTTGGCCTCAGCATCTAAAGAAAGAATCGACCGAGCTATTGTGGCAACAGCCCGTGCAGACATCTGTTTCAGTGCCAGATATGCATGTGCAGCCATTCAGCCTTAATGCACTGCAAAAACTCATGAGCCGATATTTTGGTATATGCCGACGCACTGAAGACATGCACACATTACACATGCAGTTACAGCAATGGTACCTGCATGCTGTCAGCCAGACAGATAAACTGACTCTGGTTACAGCACTACTGATGGTACAAGACGGTTTAAATCAAACAGAAAATCGTGGTGCACACTTTAATGTTGATTTTGCTTAAAATTTATATATGTATTTTACGTTGAGCACATTGTTTTTTAGCGGCTGCAAGCGCCTGATTAAGCTTGTCTTCAGTTAACCTACCTATCAAAGACTGTTGAAAACCGCATTCTGGCGCCCGTACCTGCGTGTAAGGTATGCCGCCAATACTATTGCCGAACTGCCTCATCCAAGCTCTGCTGTCCGTGCCGGTGTAGCGATATAGCGGGTAGCTGACTTTTATCTGACGGGTAAAGCGTTGTAAATTAGCCTCAGTGTCTAATGCCACCCCTGCTACGTTTACCCTGCCTTTACCTGATTTCTGTTGCTGAAGATACCAGCGCGAAAGCATAGGCATTTCACTACGGCAGGAAGCACACCATGTCGCCCAGATATTAATCACTTGTACAGTACTATTTGCTGGCAATACTGCGGCCTTACCTTGAGGCCAGCTTTGCAGCTCTGCTGCCTGCACGTGCAATCCGCCAGAAATCAATAAACTTAATACCACTGTTTTTTTCAAAACACGGATGAATTGAAACATAGCCTTTCCTAAATATTACGTTTCACAGCAGTAATTATAAAATATTTTATTTACAATTTCGGCGCCAACGCGGCAAGCTGTTTATTCACCATACTACTTTTAGTTTTAATACCTAAGCCAAGCATGTATTTTTATTCAAATAATTTATTTACACTCACTACTGAAACTTAGTCTGATCTTTAAAATAATTAATAATACTTGTCAAAATTTGAAGTTTCGTCCACACTTCCTATTTAGATTTTCCATTTATTTTGAAGTTCAGGGATAATCATGACAAATACCGTCATACTGTATCATAACCCTAATTGTTCTAAATCCCGTGCCGCCTTGTCTTTACTACAGGTTCGCAATGTCAACACTAAAGTCATTCCCTACCTGACCGAACCATTATCCGAGGCACAGATTCGCGCGCTAAAGCAGAAGCTGGCCATCCATTCTGCAAGGGAGATGATGCGTAGCAAAGATGATTTATATGCACAGCTCAATCTGGTAGAGGCAGATGAAGATACCTTGATTGCAGCTATGGCTGCCCACCCTATTCTCATTGAGCGTCCTATTGCTGTCTTTGGCGATCATGCAGCCATCGGCCGGCCGTTAACCAATATTGAAGCTTTATTAGAGCAATAAATGTCCAATGGCACACGCTTCGGCTTCTGGTATTGTCTGCGTAGTGTGATTACTGCCGGTAGCTTGTTTGTTGCCGCCAATTACGCCATCAGTATGGCGACTGTCTATCAGTTTAGCCATCCGCAGCTGCTCAGTGAAGCCGATGCAGCCATTGTGCTCGGTGCTGCGGCATGGGATAAGCGCCCGTCACCGGTTTTTCGTGAACGTATCAATCATGCCATCAATCTTTATCGCGCGGGAAAAGTAAAAAAAATACTATTCACCGGTGGTAGTCCGCGCAGCGGTTTTATGACTGAAGCAGCGGTAGGTCGTCGTTATGCTATTCGCAACGGTGTAGATGCCAGCGATATCATTTATGAAAATCATTCACGTGACACTTGGCAGAATCTGGTGAATGCTCAGGCACTTGCTGAAGATAATGATATAGACACTTTTATTATTGTTAGCGATCCCTATCATTTGGCGCGAGCCTGTATCATGGCCCGCGACTTAGGATTGGATGTACAGGTTTCTCCCACCCCTACTACCCGTTATACCGCTACCCAGTCCAAACTACGTTTTCTGGTTCAGGAAAGTTATACCCTCATGGTCTACCAGTGGGTCAAGCATCTCGCTCACTTTCCCCAGTTGATTCAGTCATTCCGCAGCAAATTTTCTTCTTTTTCCTAAGCCAACCGGCACTGGCAGAGCAATGAAATAGCTGCTGGCTACAGGATACCCTTACGCGTTTCGTTATTTGCCAATCAGGATATAGCATTATTTTCTGTTGTTTGAATCTTTATTGCTATGTGTAGCAATTGAAACTTTTTATGCCAGCCTGTTTGGACACACTATGAAGCATCTAAGCGGCTGAATGATTCAAGTCCCTTATCGAGTGTGCACAATCAATAGTATGATTATCCCTAAATGCCATTCATCCGGCATCATTTTATAACAGAGGTTAAAATCATGGATCGAAATCAGCAATTATTCGAACAGGCTAAAACCATTATTCCCGGCGGTGTGAATTCACCGGTAAGAGCCTTTGGCAGCGTTGGTGGTATTCCCCGCTTTATTAAAAAGGCGCAGGGTGCCTATGTGTGGGATGAAAATGAAAGCCGCTATATCGATTATGTCGGTTCGTGGGGTCCGGCTATTGTGGGGCATGCACATCCGGAAGTAGTAGAAGCCGTGTGTCACGCAGCAGAAAATGGCCTGTCTTTCGGTGCACCCACCGAAAATGAAATCCGTATTGCCGAAGCAATCCGCCATATTATGCCGAGTATGGAGCAGATCCGGCTGGTTAGCTCCGGTACAGAAGCCACCATGAGTGCTATACGGCTGGCTAGAGGTTTTACTAAACGTGACAATATTATCAAGTTTGAAGGCTGCTACCACGGCCATTCTGACAGTTTACTGGTCAAAGCAGGTTCGGGTCTGCTGACTTTCGGCCATCCCAGTTCTGCCGGAGTACCTGAGGATTTTAGCCGCCATACGCTTGTGCTGCCCTACAACGATATTGAAGCATTAGAGCAAACTTTTGCCAGCAAGGGCGACAGCATTGCTTGTGTGATTGTGGAACCGATCGCCGGCAATATGAATATGATACCGGCTACATCAGAATTTGTGCAGGCCATGCGCAGACTCACTGACCAGTATGGCAGCGTATTGATTTACGATGAAGTTATGACCGGTTTTCGTGTCGCACTGGGCGGTGCACAGTCTATTCACGGTATCAAACCTGATTTAACCACCATCGGTAAAATCATCGGAGGCGGCATGCCGGTAGCGGCTTTTGGCGGGCGTGCAGATATTATGTCCTGCGTTTCCCCCTTGGGTCCTGTATATCAGGCTGGCACTTTATCTGGTAATCCAGTATGTGTAGCTGCAGGACTTAAAACGCTGGAAATTATCCAAAGACCAGATTTCTACAACACACTCAGCGCCCGTACTTTAGAACTGAGTAAAGGTTTGGCCGCCATTGCAGAAGAAGCAAATATTCCTTTTACTAGTCGCAGTATAGGTGGGATGTTTGGCTTTTATTTCACTGCCGAGCTTCCGACTTGTTTTAGCGATATGCAGCGGTGCAATCAGGTATTGTTTAAAGAATTTTTCCATGCCATGCTGGCTCGTGGCGTCGCTTTCGCTCCATCTGCTTATGAGTCCTGTTTTGTTTCTGCCGCTCATAACAGCGAAATCATTGCTGACACACTGGGACTGGCTGCTGAATCCATGACTGAAATTGCTCGTACTGTTTAACACAGTTATTTTTTATTTGTTACCGGCGTACCCTTTTTGGATACGCCTTTTTTATTCTGCTGAGAATGTTTGAAACACAACAAATATACGCTGCTTACACAAGTCTATGGTCTCAGTTTTAACCAGAAACTCATTAGCATAACTTTTGAAATTCAAATAATTAATCGTGCTTTTGATATCTCCAATTTTATCTCTGACTTCTCGGAAAAGGTTTTCGCTATTCCGATGTATAAATAGAGTTTAATAATGAGATTTTTGAAATTTTATTGCGTAATATGGCAATCGCAGATGATGTTTAATCTGGCTTTTCTACCGTTTTTTTTAAATTTTCTCGGGCATTGACGCTAATTTGCGCTTACATTTGTCAGATAGCAGTTAATAAGCGTCATTTTATTTCACTAAAAACGGCTACTATGCCCGCAAAATACCTAAAAACTTGAAGATTAAAAAGAAAATTAATTTAAACCTGTAGTATATATAATTTATTAACTTATAATTACATTTATTTAACAATAAAATACATTTATCTAAGTCTTGCCTAAGTATTGGCGACCATACTGTTCAGCAACAAGAACCGAGATGGTTATTGTCCTAAACTACTTAAATTGGAGATTTGTCATGAAAAAAATCACTGCTGCTGTTGTAAGCGCTATTTTTGGTTTAACTGCTGCTGCTTCTTTTGCTGCTCCTGCTGCAGCCACCACTACTACTACCACTAACACCACTGCTGCTACAACTACTGTAAAACCAGCTGCTAAAACTGTTAAACCGGTTGCTAAAAAAGCTCAGGTAAAACGCACTCACGCTAAAAAAGCACACGCCAAAAAAGCTGCTGCTAGCACTACTACTACCAAACAAACCACTACTACTACTGAAGCAAACTAATCAGTCTGCGGTTAACGTTTGAACAAAACCGTTTCAGGTATCCTGAAGCGGTTTTTGTTATCATAGGCAGCCTGAAGCCTGAAACAATATCGGCTCAACACTGTCTACGTGGAAAATTGTTAACCCATGCGAATTTTACTTCTTGAAGACGACAAGATGATAGCAGAAGCACTTAGCGATATGCTTCATGTTGCCGGTTTTGCAGTTGATTGCGTGACTGACGGCTTAGCCGCAGAAAACGCCTTACAGCCTAACATCTATGATATCGCTTTACTAGATATCGGTGTACCCAAGCAGGATGGTCTTAGTGTATTGCGCCATCTACGTGCAAAAAACTTTGATTTGCCTGTAATTTTGATTACTGCCCGTGATACAGTGGAAGAACGAATCAACGGTCTTGATAGTGGTGCAGACGACTACGTAATCAAGCCTTTTGCCCCTACGGAGCTACTAGCGCGGATCCGTGCACTTCTGCGCCGACGTAGCGGGCATGCCAGTCCAGTGTTGAGCAATGGCATTATCACCCTGAATCCGGCAACACGGGAAGTAAGTGCCAATGGACAATCTACTCGTTTGTCAGCCAGAGAATATGCCTTACTGTACAGTCTGCTGTTGCAGCCGGGTACAATATTGTCGAGGCAGGAGCTGGAAGAAAAAATCTATGGCTGGAATGAAGAAGTGGAAAGCAACGCCGTAGAAGTAGTTATTCACGGTATTCGCAAAAAACTCGGCAGCAATGTCATTAAAAATGTGCGGGGTCTGGGATGGCTGGTGGATCAACGCGGATAGTTTCATCGCTTCAATGGCGCTTATTATTGGTAATTACTATTGTAGTTACCTTCATTGCCATCATTGGCGATATTCTCGCCTATCAGACTGCTTTTCGCGAAACACAAGACTTGCAGGATGCGCAGCTGGAACAGATTGCCCATTTACTCGACCCACGCAGCTCCATTTTGCGTCGGGACACACAAGAAGATCTTAACTTTCCTGAAAGTGCACGCACGTTGCCCAAACCGCGTGTACTGGCACAAACGCTGGATTCGCCCTATCTTAATATACTGATGGGTGATGACAATGCAGTGCAGAACTTGCAACAGTTACAGGATGGCTTTCACAATTTCACTACTGTAGCACGGCACTGGCGTGTATACATCCTTACTCGTGAGCGCGAACGTATCGTTGTCGCTCAGCGCACAGCCTACCGCAATCACATTGCCAAAGACAGCGCCCTGAGCGTGGTATGGCCGTTTTTGATTCTCATGCCCCTACTGTGGCTGTTTACCGCCATCTGGATTAGACGTCTATTTCGTGCTACGCAGGAAATGAGCACTGAACTGACTGCCCGCAATGCCAATGATTTATCGCCGCTGGACACCAAGCATGTACCCACAGAAATCCGTCCGTTTATTATTGCTTTAAACCGACTGTTTAGCCAATTGCAAGCGGCAATAGAGCATGACAAAAAATTCATTAGCCATGCTGCACACGAATTACGCACACCCATCACTGCACTAACCATTCAGATAGCACGTTTTGATGATCCAGATTTAACAAAGGACATACAGCATAAGCTTATCGGGCAAATTAGAGCCGGTATTGCACGCACTGAGCAATTACTCACCCAGCTGCTATCCATGGCACGGGCACAGCATCAGCAACAGCAGCACATACAAGCAGCCCAGGCCAGCACAGACTTACTCCCTTTATTGCGCGACCTGATTGCAGAAATATTGCCACTGGCAGAACAAAAACAGCAAAATTTGAGTGTTGACATCAATGAAGACATCAAACTACCAATCAGCACCAATGATTTACATACAATTTTAAAAAATATTCTGTGCAATGCCATTAAATACACACCGGCCGGTGGCCACATCAGCATTCATACCCAACAAAATGCAGAAAATGAATTATCTATGTGGATTGAAGACAATGGTCAGGGCATCGCTGAATCAGAAAGAAAACTTGTTTTCGAACCGTTTTACCGCATTCTTGGTAACAATGAAAACGGTAGTGGTCTCGGATTAGCCATCGTAAAAACGCTGTGTGAACAGTGGTATATAAGTATTAGTCTGGCTGATTCCAGCTTGCATAACCATGAAGATAAACCCGGGCTGGCTGTGATTCTACTTTTTAGCATTCCTGACATCCAAATCCAGCCACAATAACGGCCAAATAAAATAGAACTGTAGGAATGGCTGGTTATAATAATTTCCGCCGATTTAATTTACAGAATGTTCCCTGTTTACGGAAGTCTTTTTTCTTTTGGCATAAAAAAACAGAATACTTAGTCTAAGCATTCTGCTTTAGTATATGCATGTCTGACCCATTGTCAGCAGGTGAAAGAATCCGATTTCAGATTACCAGTGTTTGGTACCGAAAATCTTATCGCCGGCATCACCTAGTCCAGGAATAATGTAGCCATTTTCATCCAGATGATCATCAAGAGCAGCCGCATAGATGGTGACATCGGGATGAGCCTCATTAACGGCTTTCACACCTTCTGGAGCAGCTACCAGCACCAGTGCCTTGATATCCTTACAGCCTTTTTTCTTCAGTAGCTCAATGGTGGCATTCATAGAACCACCAGTAGCCAGCATTGGGTCGATAATCAGAGCCGGACGTTTATCCATCTGGCTGACAAATTTTTCAAAATAAGGTACAGGTTCGAGGGTTTCTTCATCGCGCTGCAAGCCCACCACACTGATTTTAGCAGTTGGAATCAAATCCAATACGCCGTCGAGCATACCCAACCCAGCACGCAGAATTGGCACTACGGTTACCGTTTTACCTTTAATTTGGTAAGCATCTATCTCACCACACCAGCCCTGCATTTTGACAATTTCCACGTCAAAATCACGGCTGGCCTCATATGCCATTAAACGCGCCAGCTCTTTAGTCAGTGTGCGAAAACGATAGGTACTGCAATCCTCTTCACGCATCAGTGACAGTTTGTGCTTTACCAGCGGGTGGTCAATCACATTAATATTCATAGCCTGTTCCAAAAAATAATTGCTATAACACCTGAATGAAATCAGCTAGTTGAAAATCCTCTGAACCAATTCTGGTCAGACAGAGGCCAACAAAGTCTGCAATTCTCCTGCTTCATACATTTCCAGCATAATGTCAGAGCCACCAACAAATTCGCCTTTCACATACAACTGCGGGATAGTCGGCCAGTCGGCATATTCTTTTATACCCTGACGGATTTCTTCATCTTCAAGTACATTCACAGTATAAAAGTCTTTTAAACCAGCTGCCTGCAGAATTTGTACTGCACGGGATGAAAAACCACACTGTGGGAATTGTTTTGTCCCTTTCATAAACAACACCACTGGATGTTCGGTAACAATGTTTTTAATTCTTTCCTGAGTACTCATTTACTTTCCTTGTTTCATTTACTTAATGCGTGTTAGCACAGCGGCAAAAAAGCCGTCTGTATGATGTTCACTGGTTGATAGTTGAAGATAATCACTGTGCATGGAAGACGGCGTATGGCTTTTAAGCAACGTATTCACCGGTTCGATGTGCCAGCCGTTATTGGCCGCCAGAAAATCATTTAACTGTTGCTGGTTTTCTGCCTCCAGAATACTGCATGTGGCATATACTAGCCGGCCGCCGGGACGTACCAACGCTGAAGCTGCTTGTAGTATAGATTGCTGCTGTTGCTGCAATGCAGCAACATTGTCACTGTTCTGGCGATATTTTAAATCAGGATTTCGGCGTAAAGTTCCCAGACCTGAGCAGGGTGCATCCACCAGCACACAATCTGCCTTCGCTTTGAGACGGGCAATGCGGGCATCGTGCTCATTATCGATACGCTGTGGATGAATGTTGGTTAATCCAGCGCGCACCATACGCGGCTTAAGATTAGCCAGCCGTTTTTCTGCCACATCTAAAGCATACAATCGTCCGCTACCGGCCATCATTGCGCCCATAGCCAGTGTTTTACCACCGGCGCCGGCACAAAAATCTACAGCAATCTGTCCGCGTTTTACACCCGTTAGTAATGCCAGCAACTGGCTGCCTTCATCCTGGACTTCCAGTACGCCATCCAGAAACAGTGGGTGACGGTTTAAAGCCGGCTTATCGGGAAAACGAATCCCCCAAGGTGAATAGGGGGTGGCTTCTGCACGCAGACCTTCAGCCTGTAGCGCAGCCAAAATTTTATCACGTTTACCTTTCAGGGTATTGACCCGTACATCCAGCGGTGCTGATTGCATGACACTGCGGCCATAAGCAACAATTTGCTCATCATCCCAATCCTGCTGCTGGAGGCATTCAATCATCCATTGCGGCAATTCTGCTGCTGTGGAAAGCGTACTAGCAAATTCAGACTTGTGGGCTTTTAGCTCTACCAGCCAATCTTTCTCATCGGTATCACACAAAGTCTCTACCGCATGAACACTGAGGCCTCGGCCTAAAACCAGCGCAGCGAGTGCCGCGCGCCGAGGCTTATTATGCGGTTTTGGCAACATCTGCTGGATTTTCTGTAAATGCCGGATGGTGGCGAATACCGTTTCAGCTATTTCTTGCCGGTCACGAACACCAAGTTTGCGCTCACGGCGGAAAAAAGATGACAGCACGACATCTGCCGGCTGGCGGAATGTTAACACCTGCGCTAATGCGGAAGTGGTTAAATCTAGTTGTTGTGCATTGATCATAATTGTTTAAATAGCTTTTCCGTTTATCTGGCCAGCCTTCAGCTGCAATGTATATACTTTACCATTGTCCATATAACTGATGCGTACCGGAATATTGTTCAGCTGCGGTGCAAATGCATATTCCACCCGATCATCACCACGACTGATGCTGTACTGGCTGATTTCGATGTGCTGCCCATTAACCATTATTTGAGCGGAGCCCAGATTTTTAACCGCATCCAGCGGGTATACTTTCTTGCCATTGGTTAAATACGTATTTACCGGAAGTTTTCCCTGATTAAAGCCAAGCTGCCAGGCCAATGCAAACATATCATACACTGGTCCATTTACTGCTAGATGTCTGCTGGTATCGGATACCCTGCCATAATCCACACTCTGCCCGTTAAACCGTGCCTGAGCGTAGAGTTTACCAAAACGACTGTCTGTGTAGGTAAGCGGATTAAGCATTGTCCCGCTTACCGTACCGCTAGAGACAAACTGCATTTGGTAAATCAGCAAGCTGAGATCAGTGCTAATCTGAAACTGCCCGCCTTTTTGCTCAAAATCCATATTGACTGACAGACCATTATTGTCAACAAACTGTAATTGTGCCCGCTGCGGCAATTCTCCCGCATGAATTATAGAAGCCAGCATTAAACCAGCCCAAACCAACACTATTTTCGCCCACAATTTCAATTTCATACGCCACGTACACCAATCAATTTTTTAAGCAGACCAAACCATCAGTTATACCAGCTTCCAATCTGTTTACTCTGTTACCTTGTATTACCAGATTGCCTGCAACAAAATCAGCCACTGCCTGCGGCAAGAGCTGATGTTCAATCCGTAGCACGCGCTGAGCCAGAATTTCAGCTGTATCGCCATCCAGAACAGGGACGACACCCTGTGCAATAATAGGCCCACAATCCAGTTCAGCTGTAACAAAATGAATGGTGCAGCCAGCCACGCGGCAACCACTCTCCAATGCCCGCTGATGCGTATGCAGTCCGGGAAAAGCAGGCAGCAAAGAGGGATGGATGTTTATCAGCCGGCCCACATAATGCGTGCAAAATACCGGCGTTAATATCCTCATAAAGCCAGCTAAAACTACAAGGTCGGGCTGATACGTATCAATACGCTCCATCAGTGCCCTGTCAAATGCGTCTCGGCCTTCATAGTCTCGATGATTTAGGGCTTCAGTTGCCAAACCATGCTCAGCCGCCCATGCCAAACCTGCTGCATCACTCTGATTACTGATAACAGCCACAATTTCCGCCTGTGCAATATTAGATTTAACTAAGGCTTGCATATTGCTGCCACGTCCGGAAATCAGAATCACAATTCTTTTCATCATGTCAGTTTCTCCCTCTTGCTGAAGTTTTACCCCAAAGACACCATTTCCAGCTGCTCCAAACTGCGACCGAGAAACCGTTCTCCGATAGTCTGAAAGCGCAAAGGAATATCACTGACATAAAACCTGTATTGCGCGCCGGTATGATCTGGATTGGCCAGCTGATTTTCTTCCAGTGCTAACGCCGTGGCTTCTGCAGTAGTAATGGCTGAATCAACCAATTTTAGTCCCGGTGCTTCCTGTCGAATTAAGGGTTTGAGTAAAGGATAATGTGTACAGCCCAATACCAGTGTATCCACATCTTCAGCCAGTATCGGTTTTAGATATTCGCGTGCAGTCAAGCGAGTGACTTCATGATCTAGCCAGCCCTCTTCCACCAGTGGTACCAATAGGGGACAGGCCTGTGAGAAAACCCGTGTTTGCGGGTTCTGCTTGTGAATCGCCCGTGCATAGGCATTGCTGTTAACAGTGGTACTGGTAGCAATCACACCGATATGATTATTGCGTGTGCTATTCAGTGCTGCCTGCGCACCGGCAGCTATCACATCCAGTACCGGCATACTGCCGGCCAACTGCCGGATTCTCTCACGTGCTACTGCCGCTATGGTATTACAGGCCACCACTAGCGCCTTCACATCATGCTCTAGCAAAAACGAAACAATCTGTTCGGTATAGGCTTCGATGGTGTGTCTGGACTTCACCCCATACGGTACTCGTGCCGTATCCCCGAAATAAATAATATTTTCATTGGGCAGTCGTTCCATTAACGCCCGTACCACTGTCAGGCCGCCTACCCCGGAATCAAATACGCCTATCGGGCGCTGTTCAATTGCTGTCATGAGTCTCTTCATCTGTAGCCTAAACCATTCAGCACACCGTGCCCTGAACCGGTACAGACCCTTTAATTAAGGTAATTATAACATTGACCCGCGCTTATACTTACAGCAGAGCTATCATAGGCGTAGTAAAAATTCGGAATCAATTTGGCAAAATCACAAAACTGCTAAACTTTAATACTTTCACTCTTACAAACTTTATCGCATAATAAACCCGTTTTATTTATCTAAACTCATCATGTCTGCCTCTCACATCCAAGAAACTGTTCTGGCCGATGAAAACGATACCCTACACTTGGGCAGCCGTTTTGCTCAGCATATTAGCCCGCCATTAATCATCTGGCTGGAGGGAGATCTAGGTGCAGGCAAAACCACTTTTACCCGCGGTCTGCTCAGTGCACTGGGCCATCAGGGTGCAGTCAAAAGCCCTACATATAATATTGTCGAAACTTATTCCTTCAATCGATTTGATTTGCATCACTTTGACTTATATCGATTTCAAAGCCCTGAAGAATGGCTGGATGCAGGACTAGACGAACTAATCACTTCAGACAGCGTTGTTCTGATTGAATGGCCGCAGCTTGGCGGTGATCTGGCTCCGCCAGCAGACATTATTTTAAATATCAGAATAAAAGAAAATGGCCGTACCGTACGAATGAGCGCCCTCACGGCCACTGGAAAACACACTCTAAACAAGATCACAGAATAACCATGCCTATTCACATTAGCCGCCGGAAATTATTGATTGCTTCCACCGGTTCGCTTTTAATTAGCCTTACTCCATTTGCCCGTGCCGCTCAGGCCGGCGCCGACATCGTGGCTTCTCGTATCTGGCCGGCCACAGCCTATACCAGAATGACATTGGAATCTACCACACCTATCCAGTTCAAGTATTTTCAGTTGAAAAATCCGGACAGATTGGTCATTGATATTCAAGGTTCCGCCACCAATCAGGTATTGCGGGAGCTGAGCAGCAAAGTGATTCCGATGGATCCGTATATCGCAAGTGTCCGTATCGGCCAGTTTAATCCTGAAACCATCCGTATCGTGATGGATTTGAAAACCACCGTTAATCCGCAAGTGTTTTCGCTGGCGCCAGTGGCCAATTTCAAAAATCGTCTGGTCGTGGATTTATATCCTACCGCTACAGTGGCCATGGAGCAGGAAAAAAACGACCCATTAATGGCACTGTTACAAGACTACAGCCACGGCAAGGTCAATAGCGATGGCACAACCCGTCCGCAGGCCACTGCCTCCACGCCGCCGGTACAAAAAACACCTGTAATCAAACCGCCGGTGACTAATCAGCCAGCACAGCCCGGCAAACCAAACAAGCTTAACCGCCAGCCGGTTATCATGATTGACCCAGGACATGGTGGTGAAGATCCCGGAGCAACCGGCCCATCTGGGCTGCATGAAAAGGATGTAGTACTGGCTATTGGTAGAGAAATAAAAAAAATACTCGATTCATATGGTTATAAAACCTATATGACTCGCAACGAAGATATTTTTATTCCGTTGGGAGTACGCGTAGCCAAAGCACGTAAACTGCAAGCTGATGTGTTTGTCTCCGTTCATGCCGATGCCTTTACCAATCCATCTGCCAAAGGTACAGGGGTTTATGCCCTTAGCCCCAAAGGCGCCACCAGTGCAGCAGCCAAATATCTGGCGCAGACGCAGAATGCGGCCGACTCAATCGGCGGGGTAAATTATTCTACAGACAAAAATGTCAACAATACCTTGTTTGACCTTACCCAGACAGCCACTATTAACGACAGCCTAAAACTAGGCAAGGATGTTTTAAATCAATTAAGCCGAATCAATAATCTTCACAAAGGTAGTGTTGATCAGGCAAATTTTGCCGTCTTAAAAGCACCGGATATACCTTCAATACTGGTTGAAACTGCTTTTATTTCCAATCCAATTGAAGAACGTTTACTATCCAGCAGTGATTTCCGTCAGAAAGTGGCCAGCTCCATTGCCAGCGGCATAAAGGAATACTTATCTACCGCAATATTGGCTCGACGTTAACAAAATTTCTGTGTTGAACCTATACACGTATATTCCACTTGCCACTTAGATAACGCTATTTTTAGCGGGCAGTAATTAGATTTGCATGCTCAAATGCCTCCGCCAAGTGCCTTGACCACATCTACTATGGCACTGCTGGCTTTGCCTTGAGCCAGTGCAAGTGAGTACTGTGCCTCGGCATACTGCCGTTGCGCTTCAAGTACATCTGCCATAGATATATCGCCAGCACTGAAGCGCCGCTGCTGGCTGCGGAAAACTTGCTGCGCCTGCACCGCTGCTTCAGTCCACTTCGACACAGATTTTTGATAATATTGATAATTGCTCATCGCAGTTTCAGATTCATTCAACGCTTTAAGCACTGTTTGCTCATAATCCACTGCCGCCATTTTCTGTCTTGCCTGCGCTGCGTGTATTTCTGCTCTGATTTTGCCCCCATCCATAATCCGCCATGAAATAAACGGAAATACTGACCAGCTTTCATTAGATGAGCGGACTAATTTAACTGGTGATAAAGCATCAAAACCACCATTGGCATTAATGGTGAGTTGCGGAAACTGTGCGGCAACCGCCACCCCCACCTCAGCATTGCTGGCTGCTAATTGACGCTCAGCAGCACGGATATCCGGCCGCCTACGCAAAATATCTGCTGGACTACCTGCCGGAATAGCCGGCAAAGAGCGTATTGGAATAGCAGTGCTGACTAGGAATAACTCCTTATTTGGCTGACCACCGGTCAAAATACTCAGCGCTAATGCTTCGGCACGGATGCGGGCTTGTATTTCTGGAATAGCAGCCTGGGCAGACAATAGACGTGTATCGATATTCTGAATTTCTATTTGAGCCAAATCTCCGGCCTGCACTCGGCGCAACACAATTTTACGTGTTTCACGCAGTGCCTCCAAAATACTCTCTTGAGCTTGTAATTGAGCCTGCGCACTTCTCATATCAAAATAACTGCGTACAATTTCTGAAGCCACGCTAAGTCTAATGGCATCAGCATCTTCCTGTAGCTGCTGATAGCGTGCGGCATCCGCGGCTACACTATTACGCACACGCCCAAACAAATCAATTTCCCATGTAATAGCGGTGCCAGCATAATTTCGCGTTTGATAGCGCTGATAGGGTAAGCTAACGTTGTCACTGTTGCGACTACGTGTACTACGTCCCTCTGCATCCGCTGTCGGCCAAAAACCACTGCGCGTACCAGCCAGTATTGCACGCGCTTCTTCGATTTTGAATACGGCATGGCGGATATCATGATTATTGGCTAGTCCCTCATCTATAAGCCGGTCAAGTAGCGGATCATGAAAATTTTGCCACCATTGATCCAGAGCCTCTGCCGGTTCATTATCTTTTTCAGGCAACGTCCATTGTTTGGGTATCTGGACAGCGGGTGGTCCCTTATACTGCGGTGCACTGATACAGGCACAGAGCAATAAAGTACTAGAAAACAAAATGGATAAGCGCAATCTATTCATGTTAATTTTTTCCGTACTGAAATAATCGCAATGCCCAGTGTTACACAGCCAATCAAGAGCATCGGCCACGCATTATGGAAAATATCCTTTGCTGGCATATTTTTAAGAAACACACCATGCAGTATGATGAGATAATGTTTAAACGGCATCAGCTCTGCCAGCCATTGCAGCACCTGCGGCATATTTTCCACCGGCGTGGCAAATCCAGACATCATCACCATCGGTATCATGACCCCAAACACCCCTAGAATTGCCTGCTGTTGAGTGGAACAAAAAGCTGATATGGCCAGTCCGATGCCGATAATGGAAACAATGAATACCATCATCGCCATCAGTAACAGCAGCAATGAACCGGTAAACGGAATGCCGAAAATCAACACTGCCGCTAGAATCATCATTAAAGACAACACAATACTGATGATGAAACCAGGGACACATTTAGCAATGATAATTTCAGCCGGTGTACAAGGCGAAACCAGCAGCTGATCAAAGGTACCCAGCTCCCGCTCACGTGCAATCGACAACGCAGCTGTCATCAGCGCAATCACAAATATCAGAATGCCAGATAATGCTGGTACAACAAACCATCGATAATTCAAATTCGGATTAAAGAAATTTCTAGCCGCAATCCGTTCTGTCTTCTGTGCCTGCACACCCATATTCTGGACAATTCTCTCAATATAGGAATAGGCAATTTGGCCGGCATTGGCACGACGTCCATCTATAATCACCTGCAAACTGGCAGATTGACCGGCAGCGATATCTCGAGAAAAATCTTCTGGAATAGTAATCGCCAACAGCACCTGTTTGCGGTCTATATCGGCATGCAACGCAGACGGATTGTCTGTCACCAGCACCTCTCTTACAAAACCAGCATGTTCTATGGTTCGCACCAGCTCCTGCGACCAATAACCATTGTCACGGTTATAAACCGATACTGTAACATTGCGCACATCCAGAGTAATCGCGAAAGAAAAAATCATTAACTGCATAATCGGCGGCACAATCAGAATAAATCGCGCCCTTTTATCACGCAGCAAACACAGAATTTCCTTGATAATCTGGGCGCGCAGTTGAAGCGAAAACAGCATCATTATCCCTCCAGACTTCTATGACATTTTGCTCGTGCCAGAACAAACAACAGTGCCCCGATTAATAGCATGGCTAGCATATCGGTCAATAAGAGCGACCAAACATTGCCTACCAGAAAAACCGTTTGCAGCGCCTCAACAAAATAACGCGTTGGAATAATATGAGTAATCAATCGGATCGGCCATGGCATACTGTCTATTTCAAATAGAAAACCGGACAACATAAACGCCGGCAAAAAACCCGTAAAAGCAGCCAACTGCGCGGCAATAAACTGATTTTTAGCTAATATCGATATCACCAGCCCCTGTCCCAGAGCCGGAATCAAAAATACTGCAGCCAGCATCATCAGCACCAGCCAACTCCCCCTGAGCGGCACATCGAAAGCAAATACGGCCATTAGCGCCGAACCAAGCGTTGCCAGCATACCCAGCACAAAATAAGGCAACAATTTGCCCAGCAGTATTTCCGTAATCGTTGCGGGGGTAGATAGCAAGCCTTCCATCGTCCCACGCTCCCACTCTCTGGCCACCACCAGCGCCGTCAAAAGCGTACCAATCATCGTCATAATAATGGCTATAGAACCCGGAATCAGTGAACGCCGGCTTTCCAGTTCTGCATTAAACCAGAAACGAGGCTGGACTGATACCGGTGAAACAGTACTCTGACCATGCTGAGCTAACCACAGCGAAGCAATCCCTTGCGCATAGGCTGTAACAAAATTTGCGGTATTAGGTTGTGACCCATCCGCAATCACCTGAATCAGCAGATCATTATTACGGATATGTAAACGAGTTTCTACGTCAGCAGGAATCACAACATAACCTCGAATTTTACTGGCTATGATTGCTGCTTTTGCCTCCTGAGTATGACGCATAGGCAAAACAGTAAAGTAACGTGAACCAGAAAAAGCTGCTGCCAGCGATTGTGCCGTCGGCGTATCTGAGCTTAGTACCACACCTACCGGCACTTTACGCACATCCAGCGAAACAGCAAAAGCAAACAGCAGCAACAAAATAACCGGCAATACAAAAGCGACGAATATTGCCGAAGGGTCGCGTACAATTTGTAGGCTTTCTTTATAAATAAGTGCACCAAGACGGTTCTTAACAGCACTTTTCCCCTGCTTCATACGGCCTCCGTACAGCCATTACGTTCAGCAGAGTTTGCACAATCCGCCGCATCAATCAATCGGATAAATGCCTGCTCCATCGTTGGTTCATCTCCTGCACTTGTACGTACCTTTTCTTTCAACCGGTCGGGTGTATCCAAAGCAATCAACCGTCCCTGATACATCAGAGCCACACGGTCACAATATTCTGCCTCATCCATAAAATGTGTCGTTACCATCACCGTCATCCCTTTCTGCACCATTCCGTTAATATGAATCCAGAATTCCCGACGCGTAATTGGATCTACACCAGAAGTGGGCTCATCCAGAAATAAAACCGGAGGACGATGCATCAGTGCACAAGCCAATGCCAGCCGCTGTTTGAAACCTAAAGGCAACTCATCAGGTGAATGTCTGAGATAAGGTGTCAGCTGAAAAATCTGAATCATCTCCTCAATGCGCTGCTGCTTGGTGCCCCCACTTAAACCATACATACCAGCAAATAAATTCAGGTTTTGCTCCACATTCAGCAAGCCATAAAGTGAAAACTTCTGCGCCATATAGCCCAGTTGCAACTTGGCTTTTTTAGTAGCATGGCGCAAATCCAGTCCGGCCACATTCGCCTGTCCACTGCTCGGACGCAACAAACCACACAACATTTTAAACGTGGTGGATTTACCTGCTCCATTGGGACCAAGCAACCCGAAAATCTCACCTTGTTTTACCTGAAAGCTGGAATCATCTGTGGCTATAAAATCCCCAAATTTTTTTGTTAGATGAATACATTCCACAGCGGCCGTGGCTAAATTAGGAAAAGAAGACATCTTTGCCGCCAGTGCCGACGTCCCTTTCGGACCTCCACCAAGTAAATCAATAAACGCATCTTCAAATCGGGGTGCCAACGGACGGATCGCGCCCCTTGTGTCCGCAGCCAGCGCCTCAATTTCTCTCGCATCATGACCGTGTCTGAGAACCAGTCGTAAAGAAGCCCCCTGAATTGTTCCATCACAGACACTATCCAAATTCAATGCCCTACTCAAAAGAAACCGCCGGTTTTCACTAAAACCATTTAATCCAAAACTTCTCCCCTGTAGTCTGGCCGTTAAGTCTGATGGTCTACCATCAAATACCAGTTTGCCTTCATTTAGCAGCAGCACCGAATCACACTTCTCCGCCTCATCCAAATAGGCTGTTGCCCATACCACAGCGACTCCGTCACCAGTCAGCTTTGCCACCATCTGCCACAAATCCTGCCGGCTTAAGGGGTCTACACCAACACCAGGTTCGTCCAGCAATAAAACATCAGGGGCAGCCATCATCGCACAGGCCAATCCCAGCTTCTGCTTCATCCCACCGGAAAGCTGACCAGCAAGGCGCTTGGAAAAAGGCTCCAGACGGGTAAATGCCAGCAGCTTACTGAACGATCTTTGGCTTTCCTGCGCATTCAGACCGCGCAATCTGGCATAAAGCTTCATGTTTTCAAGTACAGACAAATCCTCATACAGACCAAAACGCTGCGGCATATAACCCACATTAAAAGCAATTTTGTCCACATCCTGAACTGAATCCAGCCCAACAATATTAATATGCCCACTAGCAGGTGCCAGCAAACCAGTCATCAGCCGCATTAGCGTTGTTTTTCCTGCGCCATCTGGACCAACCAGTCCTGTGAGCCGGCCGGGATAAATAACCGCACTAACATCATGTAGCGCCCAGACCTCACCAAAACATCGCGAAACCTTATCCAGCACCACCGCAGGCCGCTGCGCCATTTCAGACTCCCTTATCGCTCAGCCGAATCGTCACCGGCATACCCTGTTTCAACGCATCATCATCATTCAATACAGTAATTCTGAGCCGGTAAACCAAATCAGTACGCAAATCCGTGGTTTCAACAGATTTAGGCGTAAATTCTGCACGCGGTGAAATAAAACCTATCTGGCCGGAATAAACTTTAGCTGAAGAATCCGTGTAAATAAAAACACGCGTCCCTTGTGCAATTTTGCCTAAAGCCGATTCATCAACATAAGCACGAACATATACCGGCTTGCGCAGCGACAGCGTATACACTGCATCTTGCGTACTTAGCATACTGCCCGGTTCCCGCACTCGGCTCATCACCACAGCATTATCTGGGGCCCGTAGCACCGTATCATTTAAAGCAGTATGCGCCTGTGCCAAACCTGCTTGCGCGCCCCGCAACTGCGCCCTCGCTGCCGCAATTTCTTCAATTCTCGCACCTGATTTTTGCAGCGATAAAGTCTGCTGTGCCGAAGCCAGTGAAGCCACCGCTACATCTCGATCTCGACGTACTTGTTCTAGCGTTTTTTCACTTGCATCGCCTGCTTTGACTAATTGCTGCTGACGCTTTAAATCCGCTTCGCTCTGCTGCAACATCGCCTGTGCTTTTGTTACTGCAGCAGCTGCTACTTTTATATCCTGCTGCCTGTTTCCGGCTTCAAGTTTTTGCAGCTCTGCCTGTGCTTTTGCCACTTCAGCCTCAGCCTGTGCTAATGCATGACGATAAGGCACATCATCCAGCAATGCTAATATTTGCCCTTTTTTAACCTTATCACCCTCTTTCACTTTTACATACAACAGTCGGCCTGACTGACGAAAACCCATATCAACTTCGCGGATATCAACATTCCCATAAAGCGTCAGCGGCTGTCTGGCTGCCTGATAAAAATGCCATCCTGAGTACAACGCAATTAAAGCAATAACGACAACCACACCAGTCAATATCCGTTTTCTGCTAATCATGCTCCCTCTCCCTCAGGCAAAGACCACCGCGATGATATTGCGATGCACAACTGGCAATATTTTCTGCAATTCTTCTTCACCAATTGTTGTCCAGTTCATTCGTCTCAAAATACCAGTACGAACCACCCGCCAGACAGCTAGCAACCCAAAAACACTGAAAGTGATCATCGCAGCCTCCTCTTCATCAGTATTACGCAAAACTTTTATCAATCTAATAATTTGCGTCAGCATGGGCCTGATAAAGGTTGAAAACACATATTCAAAAGCAGCTGTAGGCTCTTGCTGTTCACGCATAATCAATTGCGCCCACTCTTTGGTTTTATCACTGGTCAGCAGTTTTAAAAATGTATTTGCCATCTCCAGCAACAAGGGCAAAAGAATTTCCTTTCTTCCATCCTTATCCAATGTCGACCAATCATATTTCTCGAGACAAAGGCGAATCTTGTCTTCTACTGGCGATATTTCACTCTTTAACTGGGTCGTAATTTTTTCAAAAGCCGCTAAATACAGCCCCTGTTTCCCTTTGAAATAGTAGTTAATCAGTGCCAAATTCACATTGGCAGCATGAGCAAGCTCCCGTGTACTAGCCGCATGAAAGCCATCACGGGCAAATACTTTAATAGCAGCATCAATCAACACTCGGCGTGTTAAATCACCTCGCTCCGCTTCTTTAAACTCATTCATAAAAATGTTCACAGAATTTATCAAAGTAATATTTTTAATTAAACGACTGATTAAGTCAATCGTTTAATTAAAATTTAGATAAAATTTTAAAATAGAATTAAAAAAAGAATCAGAACATAAAGCATAATAGCGCAAACTTTTAAGTTTTCAGGCATATCAATTTAAAATGCGCCGAGAGTTCCCAGCGCATTTTTCGAATCTTAATTAATAGTTTTTCTTCGCTTCATCCCAGAGCACAAAAATCTGCTCGTTGCTGATATTTAACGTTTGCGTAAGAAAATCCCACATATCGTCATCCATCAGCGTAGAACTTGGAGCTTCCGATATCACATTTCTTACCTTGATTAAATGGTCTCCGACTAGCTCACGCTCAGCAATATCCAGCAATTCCTTTTTATTTTTACTGAATTGCAATTCAATCGCAGTCAAAAACTGGCTGCGGGTGATTATTCCTGCTTTTTCCTTTTTATCTTGCAGACGTAATTCATCTGCATTATCCACATCCACCCAAGCGGCGGCATCTTCTGACCATTCAGTAAAAGGCGCTGGAGCAAAAGTAGTTACATCATCAGGTAGTTTACCAACCGCGACAATAATTTGTTTTTCACCCGTATTCTTAGAATACACGGTTTCACCGCGATGGTCTTCTATATATTCCCACTGTCCATTATTCCATTGCGGAATAAAACCTTTTTTTTGTTCGGGCTCATCAGTCTGAATACACAAGCGTGGGATTAAATAATGGCCCCCTCCCTCAAGAGGGTCTAAATCAGCGCTGGTTATTCCCGTAAAAAAATTGTTTTCATCAAGCTGACAAACAGGAATTTCTAAAGGATAATTTTTCATAACATCGATCCTTAAATTTTGATACAGGCCAATAACGCAATGTTACGAGGTCGGGCCTCATTACCTCCGCTCACATCGGTGGCAAAATCATGGGTGTGATTGCCGTTGACATCAGTGACAAAATAATGGCTGTGAATACCGGAATTATTAGTAGATCCCCATCTTTCGATATTGCCGCCGTTTGATTCAAAATTAGACCCAGCACCATTAGTGCTAATTGGAACCCCATGATTGTGATCGCCATTGTTATGAGTCCAACCGGTATGGTTGTGGGCTCCAGATTCCCACGTTCTGCCATTGTGCATGTGGCTAAGATTTTGACTATCTTGCCATGAACCAAACTTCCGGCCTCCATCAACATTGCGTCCATCGTCCCATGAACGAATAAACTCAGCACGTAAATCTGGTAAATTAAATGTTGTATTTCCATCGCCAGATCCGTACATCGTACCTATTGCGGCAAAAAGATTTGAATATGTTGTCCGCGACAAGGCCGCCCCATTTGCTTTTAACCAGCCGGTAGGAGCCATGCTCTGGGAAAAATACATGATTGCGCCAGAAGGTGTCGTGTTTATATCCTTTGAACCATCAAAAGGGACGCCATTAATCAATCGTGCAGTTTTTAGTCTAGTAGCTGAATCTGCATTCCCTGTAGTATCCTGATTACCTGCTATATTAACACCGGGTAAATCAATATCACTTTTGGCATTAAATGTCACACCACCGATTTTTCGTGCAGCAATCAGTTCTGCATAAAGTGCAGTTTTAGCTACCCCATCTTTATCCAGTTTGCAATCAAACAATGCTTTACCTTGCCGTGCTGATAAAGCCGCCAAAGCATCATCCGAATCTAAACTATCTATAATCCGAGTTATGCCGGCAACCTTATCTGTGGCACTTGCAGGAACATTGGTGGCAATCAATTTTTTGATAGCAGCAATGGCTTGACTCTGATTTGCCTTTTCTGGCTTGATGCCGGCTGCGGTCAGGATGGCGATTAGTTCAGCCTGTACCTGATTCAGCCAGCTGGCAGGTAGAACTGTACCTAGTTCGCTAATACCATCGCCATCGTGAAAAAAGCCGTCTTGTGTATCTATTGGATACATATTTATTTATCCTTATATGTAAAACGTATATCAGTGAATGCCGGTTTTAAATCTTTTAAAACACTTTCAATTACGACATCACCATATGCTGTTAATCTGTCACCGGCAGTAGACATACCTGCACGGAATCGAGTTGCACGACTGTCTGCATTTTTGATATTTACCCACCATACCCACATAATGTCTTCACGTGCCAGCCTGTGGCCTACTCGACTAATACCGACTCGAAAAGGCTGTGGTTCTGTTATAGAAATGTCATAACCAATGGATGCAGCCATTTGCATAAAATAGGGAATACTCAAGCCGCCTGTTTCGTTGATTTTCGTGATAACCGCTTGTATTCGCTGTTGACCATTCTTCCCAGTACAATCCAGATTGAGCATTTCCTCCCAGCGTACGATGTAGTTACCAGACGTACGCGGGTCAATAACGCCAAGCTTGCGGCGTGCCGCATTCTGGACTTCATCCAGACAAGCACCATCAACGGCGGCTGCATTTCTTATTGAGGAAGCCGTGCGGTTGTAAGCAACTGGAGGTAATAATCCTAATAAGGTATCTTTGTAATTCATAGCAAGCCCACATCAACCTCACCAAGCATAAACCACTCTATTTTTTTGTTTGTTTCAGCCACAAGATTACCCTTAGGCAAAGTCATTTTTCGGTCTGTAACGCTTGTTACATCACTGATTACAGCTTCCAGCTGAGAGGCAATCACACTATCCCCGGGTTTTAACGCGCTGAAATGTTCTTGTAGTGCTTGTTTAATATCGTTAGCAGCTTTATCAAAAGTCCCCCCGGACAGGCTTACCTTAACTTCTATGTCTACCTTAGTTACATCAGGCTTGACTACCATACTGTTTTTAGCGGTAACAGGGCGCACAGAATCAATATAATTTTGTACTTTGCTAACTATGTCGTCACTTGGCACATTATCACCACTGGTAATAACTACATCGACCGTACCTAATCCGCGGCGTAAGGGATATACATAAGCACTGGTCACCCCATCCACACTCAAAGCCCAAGCTTTATAATCATATTGATTACCCCCTGCCGGTGGACGACGCAATAAATCAAGCAAACGATTTAATAAAGAATTGTCACTTTCGACATCAGTACCACCAGTCACATCAAGGTTTACCAGATCACTGGATACACCCACAGGAGCAGCCATAAACTGTGCCGTCTTATTATGTTGATTTGATATGGCACCAGGCTCAAGCGACCTTATGCTCAAAACAACAATACCATCTTCTTTAATGTAAGCTTTTTCCAAAACCGTATATAAATGTTCTCCACATTTAATTTGCAAATCAGCATCAATTGATGATTGCGGAATACCATGTGCGATAACAGTACCACTGGCCGAAGTCGCATTTTTACGTCGTATGCCACGCAGATTACAATGTCTTTCCAGAAAATCCGTATCTGCCGTATCTGGAAAAAACTGTTTTAATATCCATGCCTGATGGGCATACTGACCAGTGGCACAGCTGGCCAAACTACTAGCACGTATATAATTATCACTATCTGAAGAAACATCTGTTTCTGGATTTAATGAAACCATATCACGCAAAATAGCCTGACGGATCTCTTCAAAGGTAGGAATATTATGCATATTTAAAATCCATTTAATTATTCTTTCAGATTACTTTAACCGGACATTCAAATATAAATTTTTCTCCTGTCATCTCAGTTACCTGTATATTCAAATGAAGCTGGCCATTATGTGTCTGCAAAGTTGTCACAGAAATATCTGTTGCACGTCCATCATCAATAATGGGCTGTAATGCTTGCTGTGCATACTGTTGAGCAAGTAAGCTAACAGATTGCACATCTTTCTCACGCTCCAATGTATAAAGCAACGAACCCAATTTTTTATCTCCCCAATAGCTGCCCAGCGGCGTCATTAGACGCAGATAAACAGCGTTTTGCAGATTATTGATTGTTTGTCCGCTGTAATCACCATTTCGGGTATTAATTTCTCTGTCCATAAATCATTCCATTTATATATTTTTATAATTTACTTGTGTTACAGCATTAAAATTAAAGCTGAACAGCTTTAGCAGATTTCAGACAGGTTTGCCTACACTTACAGTATGATCATGTTCAGTCAGACTGATACCATCGGCTTTAACATCACCTACCGTAGTAAAGCTACCTTCAGTTTGAACAACATTGCCAGAAAAGGTTGCACCCTGCCCCCCTTTAATTTCCAATCCGCCATTTCCATTAATCTGACCCGCAGCAGTAATTTCCTGAGAACAACTAACATTACAAGCAGTAATATCCACACCAGCCTGAGCATCAATACTAATCCCGGCAGCTGCTTCAATTTTCACACCAGCTGGAGCCTTAATATTCAAAGTCTCACAGTCAATTTCTATCAATCTGCCATTTTTTAATGTAATAGATGCGCCAGACTGGTTATAAACAGCCACCTCACCAGAAGCCAAAGCTTTTATACGATATGCCCCATGCTCAGTTCCAATAATAATGCCATGGGTGGTTTGTCCGCTTAGCGGTAAAATAATAGCTTCAGAACCAACCGGTGGATTACTGGTAAAACCGAATTGCTGCATATGCTCCACATCCTGTAACAACTCATCAGCTAGAGCAGAAATTTGTGCAGATTGAATCGGCTCAGTAGCATTGACACGTGTCAGCCTGCCTCGAAAAGCCTGCCGCACAGAACTAGTTGTATTAGAAATGGTTGTCCGGGTTTTATTAACTAATTTTGCAACATAACTCATTTAATACACCCATTATTGTTATAAATTTATTTCAACGCATTACTAACGTTTCAATTGATTAACCTGCCGGTTAGTCACCCCTTTACGTTTACCTTTGCGCGAACGTGCAGCAGCAGACTTTTTCACATAAGCATCCGGAGTCCAAATTCCATCTTCTTTTAAGCGAAGTTCTGTCATCGTTCCTCCGCTGCGGCTAAGAGAAAACCGCCGTCCCATGATAAAAAAAATCGCATCTATCTGTTGATCTTCATCGATAACATGCACCCTTTGCCCGGGTTTCCATAAAACACCATTTTGGGTTTTATGATCGGCAACAGTAACTGTTAAAGTAAAACCTTCAAGGCGCCAGTCAGAAAGCATTTTCTTAGCCTGAACTTTGAGCTGTTCCAGATTTTCAGCATCACCAATGACAACCGTTTTAGGTTTATATAACGTCATGGTTTCATCTTTATAAACCCATTTCAGATCATGCTTAGATGAGTTGGCATAGCGTGTATGGCTTTGTCCAAGAAACGTTACTTCCGAATAGCGATTTTCCGTACTGTACTCAATTTCAATACTTTGAATATTACGCCGATTGTCATTTTTACTATGACACAATGAAGCTACAGGCTGGCTAGAATAATCGGCTCCTCCAACTACCAGCGTACCATCAGGTTCAAGCCAGACATGCAACCCAGCTTTATAGGCAATTTTGCTCAGTGCCTGCCAAGCCGTTTCCCCCGGCTCTATGTCAATCTTGTCCAATACCGGATTCTTTTCCGCCTTTAAAACCACATTTTTAATCTGCGGCCATGGTTTGACAATTTTTTGTGCAGCACTTAATACATTCATTCCTTTGACATTAATTTGTGCCACACTGCAATCAACCAGCAATCCGGCAAGGTCGCGGCCATTAAAAGAAATACTGTGATTATTTTTATCTATCACTTCATTCTGATGGCCAATAATACCTGTCATGACCAGCTGCTGATTAATCAACACCTCACATTGCAAAGAACTATAATCCGCTAATAAACCCTGATTTTGTGACACATTAGTTACAAAACTGAACGCATCTGCAGGAATTAGAAAATCACTGTCGATATCATAACTAAGCCAATCTTTATGTTCTTTACCGCCAACCCGCACCACCACTTCATTACCATAAGGATAAGGTGCCAAATCACTTTCATTTAACATAATAATTAATCCAGTCATTACGCTTAATGAAAGAAGGGTGGCACAAATGAGGATTGAGACGGATCAACTCACTAGCCCGGTTTAAATCTTGGTAAAGTAAATAAGCCAATTGATGAATCGTTCCACTTATTTCGGCTTTACGTGTACGCATAGGTGGCTTTTGATTAATGACAGACAAAATATAATCATTAAACTGAGCAGCTATATTGGCCAGCATCTGTATTAAAATTGTCGTCTGCGTATAAAAAGCAGCAGCATTAATACTTTTTATATTTTCAGCATAATCATAAGTTCCACGTAAACTATTAATTAAACCTTGTATACGTAGCCGTAAATTATTATTAATAAGTTGCAGCTCATTAGCTGTAACATGATCACTATTTATTTCAATGATATTAACTGTAATCTGAACCAAATACACAGTACTCAGAAATTGTAAAATCTGAGCAACCGGTTTCATCTGAATTTCCGCAATTCTTTGTACATGATTAATAGCTGCCTCCTGAGATTCCTGCACATTCTGATTATGAAGAATATTTTCTGGCAATTGGTTCAAAATATCTACACGATTACCTATCAAATCAAAAGCCTGTCTGCTGCTTAAACTACCTGTGCCAAAATTACTTTCGTTATTCAAACCAGAACACACCATACTGGCCATAGTATCAATTAGTCCCCTGACATCCTGACTAAAAGTAATTGAAGAATAATTTTTAGAAGTCTGATATAGCAAAGGATCAAGATCAAAAAAACGTCTCACACTCCCAGCTACCCCACATAAAGCAGCAAACACACCATTACTACTCCCCCAAATAGAGGCCCTCCCCTCACGTACCGTTAACAATACGTTGCTATATGCCAATAACTGCTGCGTAAACTGATCAAGAGAATTCTGAATCTGTTCTAATTTGACCAACCATTGATTTTCAAATAAAAACAACGGTGCTGACTCTTTGGCTTCAAAAAACGTTATATCCAGTGCAACATAATTAACTGCTTCAGCCTCAGTACGAAAAGACCAGCTGGCAGCAATCATATTGGGCAACAAACCCAAAACCGGATGAACCAGCGTACCAGCACCAGGTTCTTCAAGCACGGTAAGAAGCTTCATCAACTGCGAATCAAAACTTGAACCAAAGTAAACAGCTGCAATCTGACATTGCCGTCCCTGTGCACCCAAGTCTTCAATATCAGAGCCATTGGCGAAAGGTCGGCCATGTCTTACCAGCGATTTTTCATTTTTATCATTAATAGAAATGACATCAAAAGCAATATTTTTATAACTGGCTTTTTGCAGATTATTTTTCCACATGGTCATTATTGTGCTCCCCCTCGGTTATACATTTCCACTTGATTACGTGAAACTATATTACTGATTACTCTCCCATCCAGCGTCAAAGTTACATTATTCTGTATAACTTGTTGCTGACTCGAAAGTATGGTAGCTATTTTGTCTAAACGTATACCCAGTTCCAGTACAATAGATTGGAAAGCATTTTGAAATTGCTCATTCTGCTGTACCAACACAGATTGCCCAGCAGGCAACTGATTTTCATCAGCATGCATATTGGCAGGTATATTTTTATACGACATCATCATCGCTGTGGATGTCATCATATAATTGCCATTCAGCATCTGCTCCCTATCACTAGTCAATTTTAATTGGCTAGACAAAGCAGGATTGACGCCATAAGCATCATGCCAATCCGAAGACACCCTCTGTCCACTGAATGTATTTGCTGCTGTATGAATATTTTCATTTTCGTTGGTTTGGGTAACCTTATCGCCTATTTTATCGCCCAACATACTGCCGCCGATGCCACCAATCAAACCACCAACTAGCCCACCTAGAACAGTACCCACACCTGGAAATATAAATGTGCCGATTGCCGCACCAATCTCTCCACCTGCCCATGCACCAGCCATACTTCCCGTTGTTGAGGATGCATTTTTTATTTGAGCGGTCTTTTTCTGTTCAGCAGTTAAACTGTCATCATTTGCAATTGCAATTCCATTAGCTACACCACCAATAGCAGATAAAGCTAAATTACCCCGGCCCATCACTTTACCAGCCATTTTTGCCGGAAATTTTCTGGATTTCAAAGTTGTCTTAGAAGATGATGGCGTTTTACTACCTTTTTTCTTACTGTTTTTATTTCTTTTTTTATCAAAATCGTCACCACCATCAATCTCGATATCATTTTTCTGTCCAGATCCAGATAGTGAACTCAACGTTTGCAATGCAGTAGCAGCACTGCCTGCTGCTGCAGCTAAAGCAGTTACCGCTAAAGTCAGTACCGGAAACTCCGCTGACAATTCAGTTAATTTAGTTTGAAAGCCAACAAGTGATTCTACAGCCTCACTTCTACCCAATGTTGTCAGCGCATGATTTTTTTCTTGCTGAAATTCTGGATTAGCAGCTAAAACAGCTGCATGTCTATCTGATGAACTTTCACCAGATTGCGTAAATAATTTTGTTTGCGGTTGTAACAGATTTTGGTTACTTAAATTAGCATGAACAGCATCTTTCGCCTCTTCTGGTATAAATGATAGAAGCTTATCTTGTCTAGCCTGCATCAGCTGACTGGAATACAAATCACCAGAGTCAGCTTTTTGCTTTAAATTCTGATAATTTTTATCTTTTGCTAAGATTTCAGTACAAACCTTAAGCAAAGATTGAACATCATTTAGGCCTTGCTTGCCACCCTCTTCTCTTATTTTATTCCAGTCTAAATGTCTGTTTGGTGAATTAGGATCTTTAACACGACTCAGTTTCTCTGTAAGACTAGGATCAGCCAGAGCCCCAAGCAAAGCCTTAACACTCTTACCAGCATCCTCATTCGAATCAGAATGGGTAGAAGTAGCTTGTAAACTAGAAATCAAATAATCAATACCACGAATATCTGTTAACCCAGCTTTTTTTCCAGATGATAGTAATTCTGGTAGCTCACCACTAAGCTCAGCTATCGAAAACTTACCCTGCTTAGTTGAATCAATAATATGATCAGAAACCTGATGATAATCTTGATTTTTTAAACCATAATCTGCAAAAGATTTAAACAGTTTAGCCGTATTTTCATGATCATATTTACCCACTTCAGTGGATGAATTTATCATACTACGATGGGCATAAGGAATAGTGGCTTTAACTTGATCAAGAGTCATGTTTTGTTGCAACATATCATTGATCAAATCTAGAGCAGCTTGTGAAGTCCCACCATTTGAGGCAACCAGTCCTTTCACCAAAGACTGAATTTCTTTTACACCCTCAGTTTTAATCCATTCAGTTGATTTACTTTTATCGGATACATAAGCTTTAGCAGCAGTTTGTAACACACCCGAACGTAATTTTTTTTCATCATCAATTGATGGACTAACAGCATCATATACAGCTTTGCCACCTTTAATAATAGCGCTACCTGCAGACTTAGCTGTATTCCATCCGGAATTTTTTGAAACCCCCGAATTTTTCTGAATTTTAGAGCTTTTTTCTAACTCTTTATTTAATTCGCGAATACTATTGCGTGATGCCTTACTAGCATTCTGAATCTGTTTTTGCGCAGCACTGGCTGTGGCCGCAAAATTTTTATAAGCATTCCCACTTTTGATGATTTCACGCTGAATCTGCTGCTCAGCACGCAACTCCTTGCGTAAACGTACTTCAGCTGTTCGTTGCTGTTCTCTCTGAATTTGCTGAATAATGCGAATTTGTGATTTACCCGCCTTTTCACTTTCCCGAATAGCAACTGCTGCCGTTCGTTTTATCTGCTGTTCAAGCTTTTTAACTTCTTCTGTCATTTTCACGATAGAAGCCTGCTGTTTTGCCAACGAATCCTGATTGGAAGACATATCAATACTCTCTCTTAATTATAGTTATATTAATTCCAAATGATTAAATGAATTGAAAGAAATGAATAGACTTCAGCAGCATCAATGCATAATCCCAGCCACAAGACAGGGATTATGCATTTAATCAGGCTAATTAGCGGCCAAACTTTCTTTAACCGGCTGAAAAGGTTTTGGTTTTCTCTGACGTAAAGAAATAATTACATTATCATCATCATTTTTGATGCCCATACTTTCCAGCACCGTCTCAATCCACACTGATACTTCTGAATGACACATCCTGCTTACCATTTCAGGAGTAATCAATGATTTGGCCAGTAATATACATGCCTGTCTATAATTTTTATGCGCTACTTCAAAGCTTCGTTGCTCTCGGCTTTTTCGGATGCCGCTGGGTCTGACCGGCCAGCGGCAATCGATTTTGACCGAAGTGATTCCATACTTGTTAAAATTGACTGATAATCTTCAGATGCCAGATTATTAAAAAGAAATTCAACACTTAGATTTTCTGGTTCTATACCTGGCACTTGCAACTGTTGCGCCCAATAAGCCAGAGTAGTAATAATCGCTTTTTCTGCATCTGGAACATCAGTGATTAAACCAGTATCCTCCAATAATTCCAGTGCCTTAAGTTCATCGGCCAAAGTCAATGGCTTAACAGTATAATCAAAATACATCTGCTGATTGTATTCCAGACCATAAACCAGTTTTCCAGTCTCTTTTAACATTATTCAATCACTTTATCCAATGCAAACATTTCAATATCACGACGTGCTTCATTTTCTACACTGTATTCTTCCGAGCATTTTGTACTGGTACAGCCAATATAACTAATGCGAGCTTCATCAGCATTACGCGGATAAATAGTAATTTTGGCGTTAGTAATATTGTCCCAATCAATGCCACTTTCATCCAAAGGAATAGCCGCACTAACACTCATGGTATATTCAGTCACACCATCCGCATAACCACGAACCTTACCGGATTTATTCATGGTTTTTACCACCTTGCGTCCGGTAGTTACTTCCGGCTTAAAGCTGATAATTTCCACTTCTCGTCCGTTTACTTCCATAATTACCGCACCTGCATATTTAGCACCTGTTTTATTTGCCATATAATTTCCTTTATATTTAATAAGGTGTTAATAAAAAATTAACACCTTTAATAATTAATTTATAAATACAGATCCACGCGTGCAGCCAATACATGCAATCCATTAACTACATCAGCCGGTATCACTGCATCCAAACGATTTGGATCGCTGGGATTACGCTGTACAATCAATTTTTCTTTATTTTCCATTACCTGTTCCAGAATTTCTGCGCTTTCACATTGATTTAAAACATCCAGAATTTCGGAACGGACTTTTAAAGGTGTACGTTCAGACAGTTTTTCTCGTGGAAAACGTAAAGCTATGCGTTGATTAATCGCATCTCGAACATAATCAAGAGTACGGATAGTAGTAATATCCAACAATGCCGGATCATCAGTACCAGTTGCATTTTTTACATATGTTGAGACTGCTCGCATAATCTGTACGCGGTTAGATACAATATGCAACGGTGAAAGACCATTGTATAAAGCACTATTAAACTCAGCAAATAAAGGCCAGCTGGCATCAGACGTAATACTTAGACCTTTTATTTCAAGAGTATTCAATGGGCGGGCGGGATCAGTTTCACTGGCAATTACAGCCGCATAGCCTGCAGCAATAATGGCATTACCTTCTACAGCATTTTTATACCATGCTACAGTAATACGTCCACTGTTGATGTTATTAGCAAAAGTTGTTCCCGTACTTAGGGTACCTCGCCAGCCCATTACACCTATACAGCCGCGCTTTTCAATTGCATTTGATACCAGATCTATATGATCCGATAATTTTTTAGCATTCAGACTATCAGTAAATGCATTACAAATAATCTGATAATGCTTACCGGCTACTCTCTGCAGAGCAGCACTGATATCGGGATTAAGCTGTCCACCTTCAAATGGTTTGATATCCAGCACTACACTGCTGGCGCTGGATGTGTCTGTATTAAATGATGCCGACAAAGTAATTTCATTACCAATCGAACCTTTATTTTTAGCGGTTAACTGAATTTTATCGCTTACAACCTCTGCTGTAGCTAATGTGTTTACTTGGTTAATTATATTTGCCAGCCGGTTATAAACTTCTGCGTTAGTATCACCATTATTGACTGTCAGCTGACATTCCGTGCCGCCGATATTAATCGTAAGGATACCTGAGTTAGCACCCGGATCTGCAATCGTAATGGCTATGCTGGCTTTAGCAGCAATACTTTGTTCAGCATCATTTACACCAATAATAGTTAAATCCAAATAAGGATTATTAGTAAATGCCTGTTTGACACAATAATGAGCCCATGACCCCTCACCAAAGAGATTAGCAGCATCGGCGTCACTAAATAATTGTACGGGTGATAATGCCGGCTGTCTGCCTGTTGGTAGCATAGGTGCAATCAGCAGCATCTTCTGCGGATTAGCGGGCAATCCTCTTACTGCTGTCCGAGTATTGAATTCAATATACCGTCCTGGTACACGAATATCATTTCGCACAGTATCAAACTGGATATTTTCTATCATTCATTCACTCCTGTTTTATTTTCTTCGAAATTTTCAGTTATCATTATCAGATCGCCATCAGCCACCAAACGACGGTAGTAGAGAGTGTCCGGTACGTTAACCAATTGAGTTGTTATATAAGAATTAACGCGTTTTTCTTTTGGTACGCGCAAACCATCTGCTGCTTTAACCTTCATCTTCTTTCTCATGAATAGTTAGAACTTAATCCTGCCAAACTTAATTTTCTATTTCTTCTATATTCACCGTCAGTGAAGTAAATGGAGCATGTGGTTCGGAATGACTACCATTAAATTTACTAAATAAATAGTCAGGATTACTTACATCGTTGGTATATTCGGGATATTGATCACTTTCCAGCCCATAGATATCAAAACCTGCCTCAAATTCAATGGCATAAATATTCAAATCTTTACTATTGGCATCAGGAGGATTAAAAAAAACCGGACGAACCGATTTGGGCTGCAAACCTAAACTATTTAAGTGTTCATTTAATCTCTGTCCACTCAGCAGACGTAATACGGCATAAATTAAGTCATTGATATTGGTATTCTGCAAAGATTCTGAATCATTAATCTCATTATTTACACAAACTACATAAAAATTAGCTATTAATTCGAAACGTTGGCGTTCAGAACTCTTTATTTTTATATGTGCTTGATTAAGAGTTAATAACACAGATGTTTTTTTTTCTTTGTTGGTGAACGCATCTCTATTTTCAAGCCCACCAAAAAAAACTTCTATATCTGTGACTAATGATCCCAACCCCTGATGTAATCGCTCAATAATTGCATTTTGGATTTGATTAAGCACAATAAATACATTTCTCCTTTCTTTTTATATATATTTATCATAAATATTATGTATTACATTCACTTAACTATCGAATTAAATATTAAATATCATGTTTCTTTTAGTACAAAAAACAATTCTTGTATTTCACACTTCATATACATAATTCATCAATATCTTCTCGAAAGAGATATAACTTCACGTAATTATCCTGCAGTCAGTCAAAGATATGATTAAAACAATACAAAATGCTTAATCATATTTATGAAGCATTACTCAATGAATAAAATTTTAATATACGTTTGGTTCAACAAACTTTGCGTGTTTATTCTATTTTTTTATACAAATAACCACAGTGACCCATTAATAATTTAGTCAATATCGGCTACAGTAGTAATTTATATAGCAATTTAAATTCAAATATTTTCTGATCTATGTCACTTACTCGCATTAATCTTGATTAGTTTCTATAACACTACTTTTATTTTCTTTATCTTGTATTTTCCATTAGTACATTTATTAGTATAGACTTATCACTCAATTTAGTGAGATTCATTGATTTAACTTGGAAATAAAAACAAATTCAGTACAAAAGCTATACGAAATAAATACATTTAAATAATATAACAATATCATATTAAACATATATAAAAAAAGCCGCATAAGCAGCTTTTATATAGAAACTGGCGGAGAGGAAGGGATTCGAACCCTCGATACGCTATTCACGTATACACGCTTTCCAGGCGTGCGACTTCAACCACTCATCCACCTCTCCAAGAAATGGAAGTGGGCGCATTATAACGAGCGGTCCTCATTCTGGCAAGAACTTCAGGCAATATACCTATAGAATTAACGACAGTAATCCGGCAGCAATCAAAGGTCCCACCGGCACTCCGCGCAGGAAAGCCACTCCGATAATCGTACCAATCATCAAACCTGTCACAATGGTGGGATTCATTTGCATTAGTTGTACCCCACGGCCACCCAGCCACGCAACGACAATGCCTACTACTACAGCAGCAATGGTTTTCCAGCTACTGGCCAAGGCCGCAATCTGCGCAGGCTGCACCTTACCTGTAATCAGCGGTGCCAATACACCGATCATCAGCAGCATAATTCCAAGCTGCAGCCCATATTTTTCTAATAACGGTGCATATTTCAATAACGGTGTCTGCTGCACCAGTAGGATAATCAATGCAGAAATCGTTACTGAAGGATTATGTCCGAAAATACCCAACGCCACAAACAACAGTAGCAACAAAGCATTTGCATTACTTGCCCAAAAAGACATATCCATCCCTTAATTAAAGCTTACAGATTCCAAAATATTATGTACCACATTTAATCTAATAAAGTAAATCGGTACAAATGGTTAAACAATAAACTATAATTTACACTAGAGCAATTCAATCTTTTTTTACGGCAGCTGTTTCGATTTCATGCGGATTCAGACGCGGGTTGTCTTCCTGTCCGAGCCCAACCAAACTACGCAGACGCGTCATATAAGCATTCACATCCAGCCCCTGCCCATAACGCTGTGCCAGCCAGAGGGTTTCCGCCAATGCTTCTATCATATCGTGCTCGGCTTTGACCCAGTCACCTGCATATTTTTTACATAACTGCTGATGGATGGCAGCAATACCAAATGGCTGATCAATCGCAACCTGCTCCTGTACTGACAAATGTAATGACAAATGCAAAAAAGGGTTAGTCTCCCCTTCTTCCGGCCGCCATGTACGGTTAAGGTATTGTTCGACATTTTCTAAATAAGGCGCATATTCGCTATGTGCGTCAATAATCCGTAACGCTTTCTGCTGCAAAGCATCTAACAGATGCGGCTGCTGCCGCTTCTGCCAGACATCTGAAAAAAAATGACGTACATCATCAGTATTGACATCGTACATATTAACCAAGATTTCAAATTAAACCTGTAGATTATAAATCAATACGTTTGGCAACGATATTGCATCAACAGATTTACATTCTGCTCTAATTGTGTATATGCAAATTAATAAAAATAATTTAATATTTTAATCCAGCAGCCAACTTAGTTAGCATATAGCAATTCAGAATAAGTTTGCATATATCTCAAATAAACGTATAATTGACAAACTATCTGGGGGCGACCTTGGTTTCGACGGGGGTTGCAAAGCAGATGCGTGCATACCGGGGTCTCAGATTCCCGTTAAACCCTGAATTTATATAGTCGCAAACGACGAAACTTACGCTTTAGCCGCTTAAGGCTAAACGTTGCAACGGTTCGCCAATGGGCCGTGTGAGGCAACTCACCGCAACGACATTTACATTGGCTGGTTTAATGTCGTGTTGTCTGGCATTAAACGAGATTTATGGCAACTGGTTTACAAACAGCCTGTCTGTCGGCGGTTTGTGAATAAGATTCGAAGTTGGCAAGACTAAGTATGTAGATCGCTCTGTAGAGGACTTTCGGACGGGGGTTCGATTCCCCCCGCCTCCACCATCTCTACAGTATTTCTCTTTTAAAACTATTTAATTCATTTCCATATCACCTGATTTTCAATCTGATTTTATTAAACTGTTTTTAAATTTGTTTCCCTAGAACGCAAAAAAGCTCCCATTTAGGGAACTTATCTATTCAGCTGTTTAAGGTGAAGCATACCTGTGATTTGAATTTATTATAGCATTTATTATGTATAAGTCAATAAAATATCTTAACCAATTGAAATAATTATATATTTAAATTTTCCTCATTCGATTATTATATTTTCATCCAGCCAGACTTAATTCTGAAACAATTTACCCAAACAGATTTTATCATTCGTTTTTAAATGTTGATGAGATAAATATCTAGCCATTCTTATATAAATTAAGTAAATTTTCCGATTATCATTCGAGTAATAAATTTTGGAGGCAGATATTTAGCTTCTTAGAATAATCTGACTAATAGAATTGATTATATTTCTCAACCATGAGTGATTGCTATATTCTTTTGTATTATCTCAGAGTCAAATTTTAGCCTGATCGCAGCATAATGATGAAAAATCTATAAACTATCCAATTTATGACAAATTTAATAAATGTATTGATTACCAATAAATAATGACAGCAACACAACAATTCCATTAGTGCTATTCAGTAGTGTTATACCTCAAAATGAGGATAGTCTTTGTTAGTTTTCCAGTCCCCACCCCACACAATTTTTACATTTAGTTCTGCTGCTGCTTGCTTCATTGCCAAAGCAATGGTGTGGAATTTATGCAAATCGTTCCAGTCTACTGGATACGGTACCAGATCAACTGCTTTACCAGTAACATGTTTACTGGCAAACGGATTGTTTAACCAGGTAACTTTACTTACGGCTGGCTGTGCATATTTAGCTGGCACACCTTTTAGTTTACATTGCTGTTCGGTACGGCCTTTACCGTAATTGATGCAACATTGTTCTCGTGTGCGTAGGCCTTCTGTTACCATAAAATCTTGAGTGGTCAGTTCTATTGCCCTTTTTACCACTCTAACTAGACCGTTATTTACACCATACAGTCGCTGCAATGAGCGATTACTTAATTTATACATTTTTAATATCCAAAAAAAGCAGCCTTTCGGCTGCTGATACTCATTTATAATTATTATTTTGTTGTATCATCGTGACCAACAAATTGTTCTGCTTTTCTACTTACAATATCAATAATGCGCTTTGCCAGTCCTGGCGCGGCGGCTTTGAAGGCATCAAGAAAGGATGTTGTAGACATACCTGCAAATACTCCTACACCAGCAAAAAGCCATGGGCGGTTTGGCGGAAAAAAGTAATCGGTCACTGCTGCTGCAAATATCATTCCCAGTAATACAAACAGTATGGTCATAAACCAACCGTAGCGTTTATAATCGGTGACCAATAAAGAACCAGCCAGCCCGCCTATCAGCGCAAATAAAATACAGACGGAAAAAGCATTTTTTATCAACTCCATACTTTATCGTCCCTTGTGTTTCAAATCTTCAACCCGTTTTGTGTAGTTGATCTGATTACGTCCGGCTAGCGCACACACAACAGCTAATACCGGATAAGTTGTCATTCCGGTAGTCAGTGGTGGATAAGAAGCCCAAAACGTAGCCGATATGACTGCCCATATCAGTGCGGATAAAATCAGTAAATAACCACAAAGCACGTTGCAACGATTAGATTTAAATATGGTTACAAGCAATTGCAATACGGCCATACCAATCAACAGTACCGAAAGAGTCAACGGATGTAATAACAAAAAGCCTTTATACAGTTTGAGATTAAAAACCTCGCTACCGCCCAGAAGAAATATGCCGGCAAAACCGATCATAATCAGTGCGCTGGTTACGGTAATAACGCGTGTACCTGTATGAAACAACCATTTTTGTAATTTATCCGGCAAAAATCTTAAATCCAGCAGTGAATAAAGTAACTGTAATACCATTTCCACATTTTTCATAAATCAACCATCAAATCCTCAGAAAACAAAAAAACCGGCAAATGCCGGTTTTTGTACCCATTAATAATAAAATTTTCATATTTAATTTATTGTATAAATATTTGTTTTGTTTTTGCAATATTTCTCCTTCTGTGATTTAGTCATTAATTCAAGATTTTCTACCAGCTTCATCAAATGAAAACTGTTTACCATCATATTCTGTGCAAAGCAGTGTGTAAGTTTCGTTTAGTACCAAACTCTTGGGAAGATTACATCAGCTTAGCCAGATGCTTGCGCGCAGATTCTTTAATTTCTGATTCGGGCATTTTGTCAAATAAAGGTAGAAAAGCCTTATAGCAGTTATTAAAGACATGCTCTATTTCATAGGCATATTTATGGACCTGATTTTCGTATTTGCTGCCAAAAATATGCAATGCTGGCAGTAAATGCTCAAACATAAGTCGCATATTCTGTGAGCATACAAATGATTCATATAGATTATCTAGTTGAGCAGGTGGTACCATGATATCTGTAAAACCACTGTTATCTGGTTGTGCATTACCGAGACTAACTTTTTTTACAGCTACGCGGCTGAGTAGACACAACACTTCACTAAATTTGGATGCGGGTACATGCTCGTAGCTGACACCATAGCGGGTTTGTACTGCCTGCCATAATGTCATGGCCAGTTCTGCCTGTTTTTCTTTGGCAACGGATAATACAAGTTGCCGATGCAGTGCTTTTATCACAGCAATCTGGTCAGGTTGTAAGCCGGATTTATTTTTGGCTACTGGTTGTGGACAGCACGGCTTTTTTAACGTACGTGGTTTACGCCAGTAAGCCTGTATAGCTTCTGCACACTCGCGCTGATAAATTACTACGGTGTCTTTAAGGCTATCTTTCACTTTTTTGGGATTGATGCTCTGCAGCCAGTTACTTAGCTTTTTCAATGGAATTGCTAATATTTTTTTGGTGCCATTTTTAATTGGAATGGATAAAAATCCACAACCATACTTTTGATAACAGCCTCTGAGTTTTCGATGCTGGGTCGACCAGTCCAGACCGATTCCGCTGACTACAGATTTCATGCACACGTAAACTGTATTCTTGATTTTAACTGTAGCCAGACTACTCCCATTAAAAGAAACAAATGTGATACTATTATTCATTCAAAACTCCTTAATTTGAACTTGGGATTTTGTTTACTTAATACCTCAAAGGTGGCAGCCTTTGAGGTATTTCCTTTTAAGTTGCTATACTAATTAAATATATTTAATTTTTTTTATTTTCACCTTGTATTAGTTTATTGTTAATTTAAGTTTAAATAACTTAAAACTACTTTGGGTTAAACTTAATGACAGTTTTGACTCAATATAAATTCAGGTAATATACCTCTTACGGTTATTAAATATAGCCATTTATGGCTATATTAAAATCTATAAAAGATAATTACAAGCATTTAATGGCTATTTTTAACCATTCTTTGTCATTTTTCGATTAAATTTTTATTTATTAATATCTTATGTTTTTACCATGAAATTTGCCATTCAACTTAAAGCTGCCAGATTGGCTGCTGGGCTTTCTCAAAAAGAGCTTGCCTTTAAAACTGGCATTACGCCTTCTCTAATTTCCCGTTACGAACTGGGTAAAGTTGCACCCAGACTGGAAACGGTTAACCGGATTATGCAAATCCTTAATTTTCAGCCCAGTGAAAGCATATCGGAAGGCCTGTTTAATGATGATGCGTTTATTCCGATTCCTCCTCTTCCGTCTCAAAATACCCATTCAGATACTTCTCAACTTAATCTGTACCGAGAGGATATCAAGCTAAATAATTTGCAGGTAGACAATCTGGTTAGTATCACCATGAGTGGTGATTCGATGCATACTTTGTTAAATGATGGTGACAAGCTCGTTGTGGATGTTTCAAAAAAAATACCTGTAGACGGTAAGATTTATGCATTTAATCAGGGTAGTCTGCTCAGAATCAGGATACTGCAAAACTTACCTAATGAGCGGGTAAGAATGAAAAGTTATAATAATCATGAATACCCAGATGAAACTGTTGGATTAAATCAGATAGAAATTATTGGACAAATTGTATACAAAGCCGGTTTTATATAAATGTTCCCAGATTCAGCTTTTGCTACTCGCAATATTCAGTTTTTTTGTTTGTGTACAGCCGAATACGCTATCAAGTATTCGGCTGGTATCGTAAATACAGTAGTTGAGTTCTGTAATATACATATCAATCATTTTAAGAGAATAATGAGATGATTTTTACGTTTGTTATTTAACTGATGAGATTAATTTAACATAGTCAGATTCCAAGCCATTTTATCTGAAATCTGACCAATTACGAATTTTCCTGACCATTTTTATTCTTCCTTTTTCCATTAAAGATATTTTTTGGTATTTTTGCCTGAATAAGTTCATTTATGGTGTCTGATTTTATATGTTTAACAACTCAGATACTGTTGTAAATATAAGCTCATGTCTGCTTGGTTAAATATTATTAGTTATGGTCTGGTTGACCACATCTTCACTGCCTATAAAGGTATAAAAAAACGGATTTCTGTACGCAAAATCCGTGCTAAATCTCTTATTTTTGTTAATTATGCGCTGCCATGATTTAACCGGTTTCGTAATCACCAGATGCAAAAAAGCTCCCTTGCGGGAACTTTATCAAACAGCTGTTTAAGGTGAAGCATACCTGTAATGTATAATTAATTATAAGCTGTGATGTGATTATGTCAAGTATTATAGCGAAAATATTTTTCAAATTGTGGCTGAAGTTTCATTTCCTGCCAAAAACGCCATAAGCTTTGTTCTATTGCTTGATTCCATTCTTTGCTGGAGTAGCGTCGGCGCTGGTTGCGTTTAACGGAGTTTTGATTCTGGCGCTTATATAAAGGGCTGAGTTTGCAATATTTACTAGACAGAGTGGCAAAGGCTTCGCGGTCTTTGTAAAACAGGTTGCCCATAGTGTTTTTTACCATGTCATACACTTCGGGCTGATAGGTAGGATAAAAAGCTTGCTGGGGGCTTTTATTAGGTGTTTCTGGCTGATATTTCCATTCTATACTTCGGCAATGTCCCTTTTTGATGCTATCTTTCATGCAGTACTCATACGCGCGCAGTACTTTTTCTGCAAGATCAATTTCTGATTTATAGTCTGTCATAGATTCACCTTGTGTAAGTGATGTGCCAAAACCATTAGGCGATACTTAATTAATGTATTGTTTAAGGAAAACTAGTTATTTGCTTTTTTTAAGTTACTTGCCATATTATGAGATAAATGTTTATTTTTAAATTTGCTTTTGAAGCATATTTTTAAAATTTCAGAGTTTCTAAACTTTTGAAATCAATCCTTTGACTAAATACTAAATCACTGTGTGAAGATTATTTTTAACACCTTATCAATTATCGATAATAATCAACAAAGTATTTTATATTCGTTTTAATACAAATATAATATTAAGCCAATATCTAATTAAATGCAAATCATTGCCTAATTATAGTAAGTCTAAATAAGATTAGGTAAACACTAAGGATAGTTATGTACACTGGTAAACAATTAGGTGATGCAATTAAAACTGCTATTGAGCTAAAGGGTGTGCGAAAAGCTGATGTGGCGCGCGCTTTTGCGATAAAACCTCCCTCGGTAACGAGCTGGATACAGACTGGGCGGGTTGATAAAGCTCATATTGATAAGTTGGTATCCTATTTTGCCGATGTTGTGAAGCCGGAACATTTTGGAATCGGTGCATTTGAAGATAATGAAGTTTTGTTTAATGGCTTTAAAGTACCACTGTTGTCATGGATAGATGCAGCTAAGCAGCTGGATAGAAAAACCTTACTGGTTGCCAGTAATATTTGGGTACCTGCTTTGCGCAAGCCCAGTGCACAGGCGTTTGCATTGGAAATCAAGGGAGACAGTATGGAACCAGAGTTTACGGCAGGCGACAAAATTGTAGTAGAACCAGAGCTGCCGGTACAACATGGCAATTTTGTGGTAGTGCGCGAAAGTGGTAATGAGGCGATGTTTAAACAATATGTAAGTGAGGGTAATCGCCATTATCTGAAGCCGCTGAATAATCGCTACCCGATTATCGAGATGTCGGATCAGTTCCATATTTGCGGCATTGTGACTGAGAAATTTAAAATTTATATTTAAAATGTTACACAAGAATCTTACAGGCAAGTTGAGAGAAACTGAAGAGTGACAACGCTGACTGGATGTAATAGACATTTTTTTGTGGATTACGCATTAAGAATGCGATGATTTCTAGCACATTATGCTAGATAAGCCTGTGGTAAATCAATTTTTTTAGTGGATTTATTTTTGCTACGGTTTGGCTGTCATAAATTTAAGGCAATACTGAATATCAGTATTGCCTTAAATTGTTCTAAGCAATTGTTTAATAACGTTTGCTTCTGACCAACTGGGCTTGGCGTTTTAGGTACACTAATGCGCCAAATCCACTCCAAATATGTACTAGCCGAGTAAATGGAAAGATAACAAATACGCTCATGCCCATAAATAGGTGAAGTTTGAAAATCGGATGAGTATGAGCAATGATGTCAGCTGCTCCGCTGCGGAAAGTGACGATATGCTGCGCCCATTGCATCAGGCTAATCATTTCCTCCCCGTCCAGATGGTGTGCGGAAACATGAATGGTTCCTAATCCCAGACACAGGGTAATTAGCAGCCAGATTAATACCAATTTATCACGCCACGTGCTATTGGCGAGTAAACGCGCACTACTGAAACGGCGATAAATCAACATCATCAGACCGATTAAAGCCAGTGTTCCTATGATGCCACCGGCAATCATGGCTGTGAGCTGCTTGGTTTCATGACTGATGCCCAGCGTATCCCACACGAACACTGGTGTTAATAATCCAACTAAATGGCCAAAAAACAAACCCAGTACGCCGATGTGAAATAGGATATTACCCATGCGCAATAAGCGCGGATATAGTAGCTGGCTGGATTCGGATTTCCACGAATATTGGTTGGTATCAAATCGAATCAGACTGCCCAGAAAAAAGATACTGGCGGCAATGTAGGGAAAAATGCCGAATATGAATTGATTAAGATAATACATGCTGTCTCCCGGCTTAGCTGAGTTTTTTCTGGCGGAAAAATTGCACTTCCTGTACGGATGGCTGGTTTAACAGAGGTTCGAGTCCTTCTGCGGTGGGGCCAAATTTTTCCAAGGCTTCATCCATATTACGTACCGGTGCTGCCTTTAATGGCTGCGGTGCCACTGGCGACAAGGCCACTACTGCATCCATTACCGGCGCATAAATGGACTGGCTTTTATGCAGATTGGCCGCAATGTATGCAATGACATGCACGGCATCAGCTAGCAACTGCTGCGCCTGCTGGCTGTCGATGCCGGATAGAAACTCCAGAAATAAGGGCAGATAATCCGGCAGTTCGTTATTTTCTGGTTCTAAACCATGTGCCTGATATTCTGCTAGCAAGTCAACCATTGCCTGCCCACGTGCTTTGTCTTCACCATGAAGATGTTCAAACAGATGCAGGGCATGGTTGCGGTTGCGGTCGAAAGTATCGACATACACTTCCTGAAGGCTGATTTCATCGTATGCACGCAAATGATTAAAAAATGGTTCCAGCGCTGCGGACTGTTCCAGTGCAACATACTGGTTGACAGCAGTATGCAGTTCTTCAATATGGCTCAGCCATTGTTGCCGTGGATAGCTCAGTAAAATGGATAATATCTTATACATTTTCTGTTTCCTTATACTGACTGGCGTTCGTTTTTCTTACGCAAACCATGAAATACTATCGGTGCAGCTTTACGAGTACCAAACAAGCTCTCTTTGCTATGGCCATTGTGGCAGCCATCACCAAAGGTGAAACCACATCCAGCTTTTTCTTCAAAGGTATTGCTAACCAGTTCTTTATGAGCGCTAGGGATGACGAAACGATCTTCATAGTTGGCAATAGCCATAATCTGATACATTTCTTCGATTTGCTGCGCGCTCAGTCGGTGGCCTGACAGCTCCTGCAAAGCCTGTTCAGCAGAATGGATTGTTTTAGTACGCATGTATTTACGCATATCAATCATGGTTTGAAGGGCATTGACAATTGGTTCTGTTTTGCCGGCTGTGAGCAGATTGGCCAGATACTCGAGCGGAATACGCATTTCTCTGAGCTCTGGTATGAGGCCATGCTCACCAATCACTCCTGATTCCAATGCTGACTGAATCGGAGATAATGGTGGTATGTACCATACCATTGGTAAGGTGCGGTATTCTGGATGCAATGGGAACGCTACTTTCCATTCAACGGCCATTTTATATACAGGAGAATTCTGTGCTGCCTGTATCCAGTCGGCAGGAATGCCTTGAGCAAGCGCTTCGCGGGCAATTTCTGGATCGTTTGGATCAAGGAAAACATCAAGTTGCTGTTCGTATAAATCCTGAGGATTTTCTACAGCGGCGCTGGAGCTGATACGGTCGGCATCATACAGCATTACCCCTAAATAACGGATACGGCCAACACAGGTTTCCGAACAAATAGTAGGTTGACCACCTTCTATACGTGGATAGCAGAAAATGCATTTTTCTGCTTTACCTGACACCCAATTGTAGTAAATTTTCTTGTATGGACAGCCGGAAACGCACATGCGCCAGCCTCGACATTTATCCTGATCTATCAGTACGATGCCATCTTCTTCTCGTTTATAAATGGAGCCAGAAGGACAGCTGGCCACGCAGGCTGGATTAAGACAGTGCTCACACAGGCGTGGCAGATACATCATAAAGGTGTTTTCAAAAGCGGCATAAATGTCCTTCTGTATGCCATCAAACAGTTTGTCCTTTGAGCGTTTGGCAAATTCACCGCCCAGATCATCTTCCCAGTTTGGCCCCCATTCGATTTTGTCCATCTTCTTGCCAGTTAATACCGACACCGGCCGTGCCGTTGGTGGGGTTTGCATCAGTGGAGCAGCTTGCAAATGCTCGTAATCATAGGTGAACGGTTCATAGTACTGGTCGATGGCCGGCATATTTGGATTAGCAAATATATTTGCCAGTATTTTTAGGCGATTACCCTGCTTTAGCTTAAGTTTACCAGTACGTTCGCGTACCCAGCCGCCTTTATATTGCTCCTGATCTTCCCAGTTTTTTGGATAACCAATACCGGGCTTGGTTTCGACGTTGTTAAACCAGGCGTATTCCACACCATCACGGCTGGTCCAGACGTTTTTGCAAGTCACGGAACAGGTATGGCAACCGATGCATTTATCCAGATTCAGCACCATGCCGATTTGTGCACGTATTTTCATAATTTGTGTTCCTTACTTATTCAGCCGCCGGGGTTGTGGCCGGTGTATCCAGCCAGTCCACCTTGTTCATTTTGCGTACTACCACCAGTTCATCGCGGTTGGTACCTACCGTACCGTAGTAATTGAATCCCCAGGACAATTGAGCATATCCACCAATCATATGAGTCGGTTTCATTACTACTTTAGTCACAGAATTGTGGATACCGCCACGTTTGCCAGAGAGCTCCGAACCGGGCACGTTGACAATTTTTTCCTGTGCGTGATACATCAGAATCATGGTTTCCGGCACACGCTGGCTAACAACAACGCGCGCGGTTAATGTGCCGTTGACATTGAACACTTCCACCCAGTCGTTATCCTGCAAACCGGCACGTCTAGCATCGATTTCCGACATCCATACATGCGGACCACCACGAGATAAAGTGAGCATGCGCAAGTTATCAGAATAGGTACTGTGAATCCCCCATTTCTGGTGCGGGGTGATGAAATTCAGCACAATTTCTGGATTTCCGTTGCTTTGATGACCTTTGACATTGAGTGTGGTCTTCAGGTCTACCGTTGGCCGGTAAGAAACCAACCCTTCACCAAACAAGCGCATCCATTGATGATCTTGGTAAAACTGCTGACGTCCTGTCAGCGTACGCCATGGAATCAGTTCATGTACATTGGTATAACCAGCGTTGTAGCTGACTTTTTCACTTTCCAGACCAGACCAAGTTGGCGAAGAAATAATTTTACGCGGCTGCGCCTGAACATCACGGAAGCGAATGGCATCGTCTTCACGTGCAATCGCCAGATGAGTATGGTCGATACCGGTATTTTTAGACAAAGCCTCCCAAGCCTTAACAGCTACATGACCATTGGTTTCCGGCGCTAAAGTCAAGATCATTTCTGCTGCATCAATAGCACTGTGTAGTTTCGGCTGTCCTTTTGACACACCATCGCTTTGCGTATTGTTGAGCTTGCGCAGTAAATCCACTTCTGCCGCAGTCTGCCAGCTAATCCCTTTGCCTCCGTTGCCAATTTTTTCCAGCAATGGCCCTACAGAAGTAAATTTTTCATAAATGGCGCCGTAGTCACGCTCTACTACTGTCATTTTTGGCATGGTTTTACCCGGTACTGGTTCGCACTCACCCAGTTTCCAGTCTTTAGGGTCAAATGGCTGAGCCAATTCTTCTGGACTGTCATGCATCAATGGTGTTAACACCAAATCTTTGCGTACACCGAGGTAATCTTTTGCGATTTCGGAAAATGCCTTGGCAAGACCTCGGTAAATATCCCAGTCTGTACGGCTTTCCCATAATGGTTTCACTGCCTCGCTTAATGGATGAATAAACGGATGCATGTCCGAAGTATTCAAATCGTCTTTTTCATACCATGTAGCTGTAGGCAGCACGATATCAGCATATAAGCAAGTAGTAGACATACGGAAATCTAACACTGTAAGCAAATCAAGCTTGCCTTCAGCAGCAGGCCGTATCTTCACATCCATCGGCTTAATGGCATCGGTTTCATCGCTCATTAATGCATTCTGTGTACCCAGCAGGTATTTCAGAAAATATTCATGCCCCTTGCCCGAAGAACCAAGAATATTTGAACGCCATACAAATAGGTTGCGCGGGAAGTTTTGTGGATTGTCTGGATCATTACAAGCCATATCCAGCACACCGGCTTTCATCTGCTCAACCGCAAAAGTAATCGGGTCTTTGCCCTGCGCTTCCGCGTCACGGGTCACATCCAGTGGATTGCGCGCCAGTTGCGGTGCAGAGGGCAGCCAGCCCATACGCTCCGCTTTTACATTGAAGTCAAGCTGACTCATATTGGCCAGCTGGCCTGCATGAGTAGGTGCAATCACTTCTGCCATATCCAGCTTTTCGTGTCGCCACTGGCTGGTATGTGCATAAAAGAAAGACGTACCATTCATTTGCCGCGACGGACGGTTCCAGTCTGCAGCAAAAGCAAGCGGGGCCCAGCCTGTTTGCGGACGCAGCTTTTCCTGTCCTACGTAATGGCACCAACCACCACCGCTCTGGCCAATACAACCACACATCATCAGCATGTTGATAATGCCGCGATAAGCCATATCCATGTGGTACCAATGATTCAGACCAGCCCCCACAATTACCATACTGCGGCCATGAGTTTCATGTGCATTTTGCGCAAATTCGCGCGCCACCTGAATCACCAGCTCCGGTTTAACACCCGTATGCTTCTGCTGCCATAGAGGTGTATACGGTACATCAGCCAGATAATCATCTGTCACACCATCACCACCAAAGCCGCGGTCAATACCATAATTGGCACACATCAAATCAAATACAGTGGTGACCAAAATTTCTTTGCCATCGACGCCAGTAATTTTTTTAACCGGAATATTTTTCACAATTACTTCGGCAGCATCTTCGCCACCAAAGTAATCAAAAGACACCCCCATAATCGCATCATGATTTTCGGCCAGCGAAATCTGAGCCTGAATATCGGCACTGTCGGATTTTTCCGCGCGCAGATTCCATTTTCCCTGCTCGCCCCAGCGGAAACCAATCGAACCTTTTGGCGCTACAATGTCGCCGCTATTTTCATCAATTACCAAAGTTTTCCATTCAGGATGATTAGTTTCATCCAGACCGCCGGCCATCTGGCTGGCACGCAGGAAATAACCCGGCAGCAAACGACCATTGTCCCGATTCAATACCACTAGATTCGGCATATCGGTTAAGCGGCGGCAGTAATCAACAAAATAAGCCGATGGATTCTGCAAATGAAACTCTTTCAGAATCACATGTCCCATCGCCATCGCCAGCGCTGCATCTGTACCCTGCTTCGGCGCCATCCAGATATCACTGAATTTCACCATTTCGCCATAATCAGAAGACACCGCAACCGTTTTCGTACCCTTATAACGTACTTCAGTGTAAAAATGCGCATCTGGCGTACGTGTCATCGGCACATTTGAGCCCCACACCATCAGATAGTTGGCGTTGTACCAATCCGCAGATTCAGCTACATCTGTTTGTTCGCCCCATGTCTGCGGACTGGATGGCGGCAGGTCACAGTACCAATCATAAAAGGACAGCGGCACCCCGCCAATTAAGCTTAGATAGCGTGAACCAGCAGCGTAGCTCACCATCGACATTGCCGGAATCGGCGAAAAACCAATTACACGATCAGGGCCAAATTCCTTAATTGTAAATGCATTGGCAGCGGCAATAATTTCATATGCCTCATTCCAGTCCAAACGCACAAAACCGCCCAAACCACGCTGAGATTTATATTTTTTTGCACTTTCTGGATTCTGAGTAATACTCTGCCACGCTTCAATCGCGCCCAGGCTTTGACGTTTCTCGCGCCACATGCGCAGCAAAGACGCACGAATCATCGGATATTTCACCCGCTGAGCTGAATACACATACCAACTGTAAGAGGCACCCCGCGGGCAGCCACGTGGTTCATGATTTGGCAAATCGGCACGCGTACGCGGATAATCTGTCTGCTGCATTTCCCACGTAATCAGCCCATTTTTAACAAACACGCGCCAGCTGCAGGAACCTGTACAGTTCACCCCATGCGTCGAACGCACCACTTTGTCATGCTGCCAACGCTGGCGGTAAGCATCCTCCCACTCGCGTCCTTCAGCTACCACCGCACCATGTCCGGCAGAAAAAGTTTCCTTGGTTTTACGTAAAAAATTTAGTCTGTCTAAAAAATGGCTCATGAATTTGTGCTCCACAGAGGCCTCAGCCCCTAACAGTTTCTTATTGATTTATAATTTTTAAGCGCTATCGTCCGCGACCACAGCGCCATAACAGCAAACTAGCAGCGCGTTACTGATTGCTTACGCACATAAAACCAGTAATTAATCAGCAGACAGCTCACATAGAAAACAATAAAGCCCCACAATGCCATCGAAACACTGCCAGTAGCCTCAATCGAAGAACCGAAACTTTTTGGAATTAGAAAACCACCATACGCGCCGATGGCACCCATAAAGCCCAGCACCGTGGCTGATTCTTTAGTAGCATGCAATTCCGCACTTTTAACATCACCCTGATGCAAGTGACGGTGAAACAACGAAAAAATCCGTGGTGCCTGCGCATAAGTCGAACCATTACCAATACCACTGAACGCAAACAACAGCATAAAACTACAAAAGAAACCAACAAAATTGCCAGAATTGCTACCCATCGGCTGGCACACCAGTACCCCGATTACCCCGACAATCATCATGGCATAGCTGATTTCAGTTAATTTTGCTGCCGACATCCGGTCAGACAGCCAGCCACCGACTACACGCAGTATCGCGCCAACAAACGGACCCAGAAATGCTAGCTTAATGGCATCAATATGCGGAAAAGAACGGCTAATCAACAACGGAAAAGCAGCTGAAAAACCAATAAACGAACCAAACGTACCCACATACAGCCAGCACAAAATCCAATTGTGCAAACGTTTGAAAATAATTGACTGTTCTTTTAAAGAAGAATGCAGGCTACCAATATCATCCATACCAAACCAAGCTGCCAACGTACTGAGTACGATAAATGGCACCCAGATAAAGCCGGCATTTTGTAACCACACCTGCGTTGTACCCTGTGGCGTCGTAATAGTTTGTGCATCACCACCCAGTGTTCCAAACAGGCAGGTCGTAATCGCCAGTGGCACCGCTATCTGCACAGCAGATACCCCTAGATTACCTAGACCGGCATTAATACCCATGGCCTGACCTTTTTCCGCTTTCGGAAAAAACAGACTGATATTGGACATCGAAGAGCTAAAATTTGCCCCGCCGAAACCACACAACAGTGCCAGCACAAACATCGTACTGTATGAAGTATTAGGATTCTGTACAGCAAAACCCAAACCTAATGCAGGAATCAGTAAGCTGGCAGTGGAAATCGTTGTCCACTTGCGTCCGCCGAAAATCGGAATCACAAAAGAATAGAAAATTCGTAACGTGGCACCCGAAAGAGCAGGCAGCGCAGCTAGCCAAAACAGCTCGTTACTGCTGAACTTAAACCCCACAAGTGGCAGTTTCACCACTGTCACACTCCAAACCTGCCAGATAGCAAACGCCAGCAACAAAGCAGGAACAGATATCCATAGATTTCTGCGAGCCACCGTACGGCCTTTGCTTTGCCAAAACTGACTGTCCTCTGGACGCCACTCTTTTAAAATTTTACCCATATCAACCTCAGATTATTGATGCTTCTGATTTTTCAGAGAAAAATGCATCCAGATTAAGCTAATACACACCGTACCAAACATCAGCATAAATGAGCTGGAACGAACACCAGTCCAGTCCACCAATACACCGAACATAATCGGTAGCAGAAAACCACCTAGCCCACCAGCCAAACCGACCACACCTGAGACCGTGCCCATATCTTCCGGAAACTCATCGGAAATAAACTTAAATACAGATGCTTTACCTATCGCCAAAGCCACACCCACGACAAATAGCAAAATCGTAAATACCGTAGCATTCAAACCAATATGCATATCAAGATGACCGCTTACCGTACGGACAGACATCTGCGTCTGCGGATAAGACAACAGAAAAAATGCAATCCAACAAACCCACATCACAGCCCAAGTCACTTTATAGGCACCGTATTTATCCGACAGCCAGCCTCCGAAAGCACGCAACACTCCTCCTGGCAAAGAAAAGCACGCAGCCAGTAAAGCAGCTTGTGTGAGTGAAAAGTGATATTCACCAACGTAATAACTCACCATCCACAAAGAAATACCCACATAACCGCCAAATACCACTGAATAGAGTTGACTATATTTCAATACTTGAGGATTTTTCATCAGCAATAGCTGTGCTTTCAGACTAGGCTGTTTGGCATTGGCTAATTTCGGTTCTGGATAACTGAAAAACCAGAAAAGCAAAGTAATCACCAATAAAATTACTGCATATACCCGCGGTACTGCCTGCCAGCCATAAGCAGTAATCAAAACCGGTGCCAGAAACTTATTCAGCGCTGCGCCCGCATTGCCTGCGCCAAAAATCCCCATGGCAAGACCCTGCCGCTCCTTACGAAACCACTTTGCCACATAAGGTGTACCAACAGAAAAAGAACCGCCTACAAGACCCAGCCACAATGCAATCCACAAAAACTGGCTATATGTATGCGCATATTCCAGCAGCCAGACAGCAGGTACACACACCAGCATTAAAAGAAAAAATACAATCCGGCCACCAAAACGATCTGCCCAAATACCCAACGGCACCCGAATAAGCGAACCAGACAACACTGGCATTGCAGTTAGCAAACCAAACTCTGTTTCATTTAAATGCAGCTGTTGTTTAATCGGCAAACCAAGTACAGCAAATACCATCCAAATCATGAAGCAAATAACAAAAGCAATCGTACTGGACGTCAGCACTGTTACCGACTTTCTGACTTCAGAATTCATCTTGCACTTCCCCCAAAAAAATTTGTCCTAGTGTACGTAATCCCTCTTTCATATCCCATTAGTCATCAGATGCAGAATCGATACTTCAAAAGAACAACCATATATAAGCAAACTGGCCTATTGACAAAATCAATAGGCCAGTTCAAAACACAAAATTAAAAAATTACACAGCTACTATCCCATCACTATTTATCCAAACCGTGTTCAACAGCATAAACTGCTGCTTGAACTCGGCTCCCAAGATTAAGCTTGCGCAAAATGTTCTGCATATGAACTTTTACTGTACTTTCAGTTACTTCCAGATTGCGCGCAATAAGCTTATTACTGTTACCACGTGCCAGCCAGCGTAAAATCTCCCGTTCCCGTGGCGTTAGCGGTTCCTTCAACTCATGATTTACAGGCTCCTTCCGCCTAAGCTGCGTCACCAACTTACTGGTCATTTCGGGTGAAAGCACACTGTCACCATTGATCGCTTTTTCGATACTATCGAGCAGAAATTCTGTATCAATATTTTTAAGCAGATAACCCCGTGCACCTAGACGCATACATTCCACTAAATCACCACCGTCTTCAGATACAGTGAGCATCAGCACCACTTGTTGAGGATTATGGCTCATCATTTGCGGCAGTGCCTCTAACCCACGCATCACAGGCATATCTAAGTCCAGCAACACAGCATCAGGTTGTAACTGCTGTTGCATTTTTACCCCTTCCAGCCCATCAGTAGCTTCACCCACTACCTCAAAACGCTCACAGCTATCAATCAAAGCACGCAAGCCACGCCGAAAGAGCGTATGGTCATCCACAATCAGAATCCGGTACTTTTTTTCATTAGCCATCATTAATTTCCCAAAAGAATTACTCCTGAGTATGGATATACTGACGTGGTACCATCAGCTCCACACATGCTCCACCCCCCACCCGTGCAGAAATTTTCAACTTTCCATTAATTTTAGCGGAGCGCTCTTTCATTATATGTATACCCACATGTCCTTGCTGCTCCTTCTGCAGAAGTGTATCTTCAGCAAAACCAACACCATCATCCTCAATTTTCAGATTCAGCCGGTCTGCCATATAAGCCAAACATACTTTAACAGCATCTGCATGAGCATGTTTACGCACATTTGACAAAGCCTCCTGCACAATAAACACTACCTGTAATTGCACCTCTGGCTCAACTTCATAAACATCACCTTCAACAGACCAATCAACAACAATATCAGTTTGTTGTTCAAATCGCTTCATTACTCCTTGCAATGAGCTAATCAGCCCTTCCGTTACCAGCCTAACACGAAAATTCGATAACAATTCGCGTACATCATCATAACATTGCTGAATGCCCTCATTAATAAATTCAAGAGTCTGTGCAGCCTGTTGTTTTTTATGCTCACCTAACGCTTTTTCCAGCACCTGCACCTGAATATTCAGAAATGAAAGCGACTGAGCAATACTGTCATGCAAACCCTGTGCCATCAGATTACGTTCTTCCAGAATAGCCATCTGTTTGTCCAACTCATTTAGACGCATACTTTCAATAGCAATCCCAAACTGACTACACACAGTAGAAATCAAGCGCTGATTTTCTTCACTCAACGCAAAGGGCACTTTAGCAAACAGATGCAGCATACCAATTTCATCATCCACAGACTTCACCGCAAAGGTTAAACAAAACGGCAAAACCTGTCTTATCTGGCAGAAACGATTACGCTCATCAAAAATAGCCAATGATTCAGTTTCAACTACCGGCACAGATTGCAACATCTGAGCACAACGCCCACCATCACAGCGATAATCTCTGAATCTATCCACCTGCTCTTCGGTCAGCCCGTCAGATCCAGCCAGCTCAAGCCTCTGAGAATGCCGATTTTTCAACTGCACCACACAGGCATCCGCACCACTAAACACCTTCATTTTATGCATAAACACCTGCACAAGCACTGATAACTCATGCTGTTCTTGAAATAATGATGTCATAGCATACAAAACAGCCAAATCCTGATTACGCTTTACTAGCGCCTGTGTTTGTTCCGCTACCCGATTTTCCAGCGTGTCATAAACCTCATTTAGCTTGGCAGCCATCAAGTTAAAGCCTTGTGCTACCTTACCAAATTCATTAGCTGTGCCCACTTGCAAGCGCGTATCAAAACGGCCTTTACCAATCTGACCAATACCCTGATTCAAACGGAGTAACGGCGCAATAACCAGATGGTGCAGTAACAGAAGAGAAACAATTGCAGAAAAAATAGCCATCAACAGCACAAGTACCTGTAACCAGCGCAACAACTGAATATTATGAGTATTATCCTGCTCAATAAGCAGTACCAGACGATCAATCACCGCAGTAAATTCACGAGCTTCAGCCAAAAATGCCGCATCGCTCAGATGTCCATTTAAATAAGCATTACGGTCACCAAGAAAATCCTGTAACTGCTCCTCAATCTTTACTACTTGATCAAGAAGCTGCTGATGTCGCCGTCCATTAACAAAACCGGTTTCATGCAAATCATGCAAATGCGTCAGAATTTCTTCAAACTGACGTTGCTCCTGCTCAAACTGCAGCTCCGCTCCTGGTGTTTTCGTTACCAACACCATATAAAATACCCGTTTGCGTAAACTCCCAGCTTCATTTATTGCCATACCCAGCTCTTCAAGCCGCCAAGACGTATTCAGCGACAACCCTACTAAACTGGTAGCCAAAAACAGCCACACAGCAATAAGCACCACTAATACTTTAGAAAGCTTCTGCCCACGTAAAAACCAACGGTCAAATTTTTGCCACAAACTTTTCATATCACCCTTGCCAATAACAGAAGGCACAGTAACTTAAACTATAACTATATTATTATTTTAAATTTAAAATCCCATAACATCATTGCGAGCATCAAATAAATTATTCAGATTATAAAACACCAACTATCATACTATTGCCCTTTTCTATTATTTTTAAATACTGAAAAAAATTAAAACATGACAAAGCATAAAAACACTTGAAACCAAGTTAATCACATTTAAGTTTTAAATATTTAAATCGTCAGTATTTCCAAAATAAAAAAATAAGGTGTTAACAACATTAACATTTTTAGTTTATTGACACATATAGACATATTCCCTATTTTTGCCCAGAAATTTTTGATCGATATGGACAATTTAATTTACCGTCTTCTGTAAGAAACAATATAAGAAGATAGGAAAATAACTTGGAGAAAATTGTTTTAAATCAGTTAGCTTTAAAAAATCCTATTTTTAATTATTTTATATTTAAGATAGACAACGCCAATATATACACTTTATAATCATTATTAACAAATTCAGTGTTTTATTTTACTTGTATTTTCTTAAAAAGAGGATGAAATGGCAAAACCTGACTTCAAAACTATGTGGACAAATTTTCAGTACGTTAATGTACCCGTTAAAGAAGTAGGGAAAAAAATTGGAGGTAAAGTTCAACAAAATATTGATTCAGAAATTTTCCAGAATGCTTGTGCAATACGAATGAGCTATGCATTAAATTATTCAGGTTTTCCTATCAATCGAGATTCAAGATGGAGCACATCTTCCGGTGCCGACAAAAAATGGTATATATTTAAAGTTACTGATCTAATTCGATTTTTAGAATGTAATTTTGGTAAACCAGACATTATTACCAAATCTACTACGAATATGAGTCAATTTAATGGAGTAAAAGGTTTATTAGTATTTAATGTTTCTATTTGGTCGGATGCGTCGGGTCATGCCACATTATGGGATGGAAGCAAATGTTCTGACCACTGCTATTTTGACGATGCAAATGAGGTGAAAATGTGGAAATTAAAGTAAAACTAATTTTTAGTCTAATAGTAATTTCGATTTCTTCTGCATTCGCACAGGCGCGCTCTCCGCTAAAAAATGATTTGGAAAATTTTACCTTGAGTTATTGTCTAGCTCAGAGTGAAAGCGGAGACATTATGCAGCGGGAGGCAAAAGCGGCTGTAGGCGCCTATGTTGAACTTGGTCGCTATCCTGCTGAAGCTTATGAAGAAGCAGCACTAGTTGCACGCAATTACTCAAAGCGTCCTTATAAAAGTTATCAAGAAGGCGTACAGCTAATATTAATGAAATGCATAGATGCTTCACAAAGCAAAGAAATAAAATCAATTAAAAAACGTTTTTCTCATAGAAAATAATTTTTTACTGAAAATTATTATATAGATAAAGCAAAATTCCAGTTTTCAGATTATTCATTTTACAGATAATTGAACAATTTTAGTCGTATTTATATAACCTTAATTATCAGGTTTATCCCATCTTAATTAGGCATAAACGAATATACCTTTTCAACACGTGGTAGATGTAAACGTTTCCAACTTTCACAATAAAATAAATTTTTTTGTGTATTAGTTTGTGATCTAAAACAAATTATAATTATTTAAATACAGTTAATATATTTTCAGTATATCATTAATATTTTGTACTAATTATTCATAATTCTATAAATATCTACAAAATAAAAAAAAATGGATTAATGACTATCAATTCAGTTTCTAACTCTTCAAAAAAGATTATTAATAAATTTGATACCAGTAAATATATCGCAAAAGAATACAGGCTTCGGCAGCTATCTATTTCATAAAACCTAAGCTGCCGAATCAAGATAATCAAACAATTTCGAAGTAAACAATAAAGTGTCTCATAAAGAATTTATTGCCATTTATCTGCCAAATAAACGTATATCGTAAATCTGCTTAAAACATTCTCTGTTCAAATCGATTCGGTTTACCTGGCAATAACATAAGAATAATAAACCAGATTTGACCAATAATCGGTATCAGAGTAATCAAAATCCACCAACCCGAGCGATCAGTATCATGTAAGCGCCTAAACTGTAATGATAAAGTAGCAATCCATACTACAAATCCAATTACCAAAACTACAAAATTAACTGTCCAGTCACCCCATGTATAAATATCATTAATCGGATGGCCAAGCATTTTTTCAAGTACATACATCAGCAACATACCCAGTACATAGTTGATAACAATCGGCCACCAATAATCAGCACGGTTAGAAGTTCCAGAAAAATTAAAAATGTTGTGCCAGAAACGTTTATAAGACTCAATCATAAATCTATCTCCTAATAATAACCTGTATATATTTAAACACTTAAAGATATAAATTTTTATTTCATAAATAGCCAAATTCATCTTAAAACTTATTTTTTTTCACTTCAAACCGTTTAATAATCAAAACAATTAATTACAAAATTTATTTTTCTTATAAAACCTTACTTAAATATTGAATGTTTTATCTTTTACCTTTTTAATTGATACAATATTTAATTACTTATCAGCAATATTTTGCACTTTCATCTACTATTTATTTTATTAAACATCGCTGGCAAAGCGATACCAAGTAAAACAGCCAAAAATGATTTAATAAAATTTGCCTGTTTATTGATTTTTTTCAAAATAACTGTTCATTAAAACAACAGAATCACAACATATTAATTAAATCTATACATATAAATACGCTGTTTTAACCATAACTCTAGAATAATATCAATCAGATTAACTAATTAATAAATATATAGATATCATAATAATAATATAATAACTCATAGAATGAATTGACTAATCAACTCATAAATAAAAAACCGTATACATAAAGTACACGGTTTGAATAATCGATATTTAGAATAACTAATCATCTAGATGGTTATTTTGCGGAGCAAGTACAGTACGATTACCATTTCCTTCTGCAGCTGAAACAATTCCCTCTGACTCCATCTGTTCCACCAAACGAGCTGCACGGTTGTATCCAATACGCAGCTGACGTTGTACCGAAGAAATACTCGCTTTTCGAGTTTTTACCACCAGTGCCACTGCTTCATCATAAAGAGGATCCAACTCTTCTTCACTATTGCGCGGTGACGCATTGCTAAACATATCATCATCACTTACACCGGCCGTTAAAATATCATCGATGTATTTCGGCTCACCAAACTGTTTCAGATAATGCACCACACGATGCACCTCTTCATCAGCCACAAACGCCCCATGCACCCGTTCTGGATAAGCTGTGCCGGGAGGTAAAAACAGCATATCACCCTGTCCAAGCAGATTTTCCGCACCCATCTGGTCAAGAATGGTTCGGCTATCCACCTTGCTAGATACCTGAAAGGCAATTCGTGTAGGAATATTGGCTTTAATCAGGCCAGTAATCACATCTACACTCGGCCTCTGTGTCGCTAGTATCAAATGGATACCGGCCGCCCGAGCTTTTTGCGCCAAACGGGCAATCAGTTCCTCGATTTTTTTGCCTGCCGTCATCATCAGATCAGCAAATTCATCTACCACAACCACAATATAAGGCAGCTTTTCTAGTGGTTCTGGGTCGTCCCGATTCAGCGAAAACGGATTAAACAGCTTTTTATTTTGCGCTGCTAGCTCAGCAATTTTCTGATTGAAACCAGCCAAATTACGCACACCAGCATGGCTCATCAACCGGTAACGTTTCTCCATTTCATTTACACACCACGTTAACGCATTCGCCGCCAACTTCATATCCGTCACTACCGGTGCCAATAAATGCGGTATACCCTCATAAATGCTTAATTCCAGCATTTTAGGGTCTATCATAATGAGACGCACATCTTCCGGAGTAGCTTTAAACAGCATCGACAGAATCATTGCATTAACACCCACTGATTTACCCGATCCAGTGGTACCCGCTACCAATAAATGTGGTGCTTTGGCCAAATCAGTCACCACCGGCTGTCCAGTAATACCCTGACCCAACGCCAGCGTCAGTTTAGAACGTGATTGCTGAAATACCGGAGCCGAGAATATTTCACTCAACCGAATAATCTGCCGTTTCGGATTAGGAAGTTCCAACCCCATACAGGTTTTACCCGGAATAGTCTCAACTACGCGTATAGATGCAAAGCCCAGACTGCGCGCCAAATCCTTTTCTAAGTTTACAACCTGACTGCCACGCACACCCTGAGCCGGTTCAATTTCATATCGGGTGATAACCGGACCAGCAAAAGCATCTATTACACGTACCTTAACTTTGAATTCAGCCAGTTTTTCTTCAATGGTAATCCCGTTTTCAAGTAAGGTTTCTTCACTCTGTCGCGCAGCAGGGTCATAATATGGCGGCAATAATAAATCCATACCCGGAAGCAAAGGTTTCAAAGACGGTGAGGGTATTGGTTGATGAGAAGCATTCTGATTAAGCGCTTTTCGTAATGCCATCCCGATTGCCGTCTGAGCCTGAGTTGCCGAAGTATTTATTTGCTCTGTTGGCAGCGGTTGTTGATTCAAACGGGTAACCACACTCACGCTTCTAACTTCTGGCTCTGTTTCAGATAGACTTTTTTGCACCTGTTCCGGCACTGAATCTGGAGTTGTTTCAGACTCATTAACGCCAACAGCATCTGGCAACCAATAATCAGAAACTTCGACATCAGTATTTTCTTCTTCCGCTGCGGCCTGCTCAGAATAAAAAGACGGTACTTCTTTCTGCTCTTCAGAATCGTTGAAATACGGGTCTTCAGTGGCCAGCACAGGGTTTTCAACCACATCCGCTTCTTTGCTGCTTTCCTCATCGGTGTAAGAAATAACTGCATTATGGGTCGGATTCAAATCACTAAAAGACGTCGTATTTGTATAGCCGGTATCACTACTTATACCTGACACCGGTGGTGGTATATCCGGCGCATACTGAAATTGATTACCTACAGAGGGATCAGCATCATGCATAATGCTGTCACGATGTTCGTCCTCATCAAACACTGAAGGAGTGTAATCATCATCTACAGAAAAAGAATCATCCGCTGATGGTACCGTAACTACTGGCGCAGCAGCCATGGCTGCCGGCATCTGCTGAAAAGGTGTAAAACGTGTAGATAGTGGCGTATGTTCACTGCCAGCCACTCCTGTATAGGGGCTTACGGCCGACATATCCGCTACAGGAGTAGTCATCCGCACAGCATGGCGCTTACCAATTCGAGCAGCCGCCGGAATCACACTTTCGCGTACTACAGGCCGCTGAAATTTCTGCTTATTTAAAGGTGAATCGGTTTTAGCCAGATTAGCGTAAATTTCATCTTCCGCAATAACCGGTACACTATAGCCAGAATTAGCATGAGTGGACGTTTCCTGATGGCGCTGACGAGCCAATCTCTGGCGCAACAAATTTAAACGGATATCTTCTTCATTTATGACATGAACCCCATTGTGATCACTATGCTGTCTAGGTTCGTGATGAGCGTGAGCAGAAAGGGAGTTTGCTGCATGAGCCAGATGCGAAGGAGCGCCAACTGAGTTTCCCAATTTGCGCTGAGTAGCCTGCTGTAAATCATTTAAATCGAAATTTTTCAGCGCTCGAGCTTTAAGCAGGGCGGCTTGTTCAGCCTTAGTATGCAAGCGAACTCTGTTTAACGCCGGATCATCAGGAGTAATTTCTCTGGCATGCCTATTCTGCTGTTTTTGGCTAATTACTGGCTTATGCTGCCAGTTAATCTGTATCACTTCTAGCGCCGGAGCAGATTCAGCTACCGCATCCGTTAGAGGATGCGTAGCTACCTTACGCGTGGCTTCTGCTAATGTAATAACTTCCAGTTTTTTCTTCTGATTAAATACCACCGCTGGCTCAGCCACTTCTTCACTGCTTACCAAAATTTTTTCTGTAGTAGACTCTCCTTCCGTATCTGCTATCAGTTCCTTATCAGTGTTGTAGACATCAACCACTTTTGGTTCAGACTCAGTTTTATTTTCAACGGAAGATTGCATTTTCTGTGTTGAGAAAGAATCTGCTATCGGCAACTGTGTGTTGTTTGCTTCCGGCATCTCTTCAGCAGTTTTTGCCTTCGACTGTAGATATTCTTTATCTAGCGTAGCAGGATGAGGCGTTTCGGCTTTTAAAGGTTTCGGGCTTGCCTCAGTTACAGTAATCTGTCGGGCTAGAGGATGTTTTATGGGCAGCTGAGACTTGCTCGCTACAGAATCCATTGCATCAGGCTCAGCTTGTACATTCTGCTCTGATGTTGCTGACGCAATTTCCACCGGTGCTGCTGGTACTTTCTGTAAAGAATGTTGTGATTCTGCTGACGATTGTACTTTCTGTTGCTGTTGACTGCGCCGCACTGCTAATTTTCTCACTATACTTTTCAGCAAAGATACAGGAGCCGGAGCTGAAGACGACACTTTACTGTGCTTTAAATGCTCTTCATAGCGGGTTAAATAGGTCATTTCCAGCTGCCATTTACGCTCTTCAATATTGCGCCACCAGAGTAATGCGCCTATAGCCATAATTAACAGTAATAATACAATCCACCACATACGTATTCACGCTGCCTTTTGGTTAAAATCCGGTTTACAGACTCTTTTATTTTATTCGTGCTCCAACTGCACTTCTAAATTATCAATTAGACGCGTCGTCCCCAGTATAGCAGCCGCAACAATTACCAGATTTTTATCAGAAATCTGAGCTTTTGTCAGCGTTTGTGCGTGTCTGACTTCAATATAATCCACTTGCCAGCCATGCTGTTGCAAATAGGTTGCTGCACTATTTTCTAAAGCAGCAAATTGCCGATTTCCTCTTCGCATTGCTTCAGCCATAGTCCTTAGCTGTGCCGATAGCTGCGCTGCCTGTTCACGTTGTTCAATTGTCAGATAGCCATTACGGCTAGACAAAGCCAAACCACTATCAGCACGCTCAATTTCAACCGGAATAATGTCAATATCCATATTCAGATCCTGCACCATTCCCTTTATTACTGCCAGTTGTTGATAATCCTTTTTACCAAAACACGCCACATCCGGCTGCACAATATTAAAGAGCTTTGTCACAATTGTGGCCACACCTCGAAAATGGCCAGGACGACTACGGCCGCAGAGCTCATTCTGAATAGCCGGCGGTTCAACAAAATATTGCTGCGTTCCATTTGGATACAATTCTGTTTCTGACGGCGCAAACACCACATCAGCACCGGCCTCAGTCAGCTTTTCCACATCCTCAGCCAATGTCCGCGGATACAGATCAAAATCTTCGCCCACTCCAAACTGAATGCGATTAACAAATATGCTCACCACTACCGCATCAGCGTGTGCTTTGGCAGTACGCACCAAAGCTAGGTGACCGGCATGCAAGTTTCCCATTGTCGGCACCAGAGCCACCCTTTTCACTTGCTTGCGCCATGAACGCAGTTCAGTAATGGTATGAAATATATGCATTATTTATCCTGTTAGACTTAATCAAATTAAAACAGCACAAAATTATGTAAAGTCATGTCTCCATGAAAGCGGGATTATAGCACCGCTAAGCAGTAACACAGTGTACGGATAAAGCTTGTTTCAACAGTGAAATATGTTACTATCAAGCCAGACATGGCGGTAAGGATGCATATTTTGAAATGCAAACCATTGTATTGTAAGCAGCCTTCAGCCAATAATTTCAATAAAATTCAGGGAGTGTATATGAAAATCAAATACTGGCTGACCGCTGCAGCCGCGTGTTCTGCACTGATACTATCTGCCTGTGGTGGCAGCAACAGCAATTCTGCTTCTGCGCCTGCTCAGCCCAATGCAGATAAAACCTTTATAGTTGGCACCAATGCAGAATTTGCACCTTTTGAATCCCGCACAGCCGACGGTTCGCTCACCGGTTTTGATATTGATTTGCTCAACGCCATGGCCAAAGCTGGCAATTTCAAAGTACAGTTTAAAGATCAGCCATGGGATGGACTATTTGCTAGCCTCAACAACGGCGATCTAGACATTGTGGCTTCCGGTGTGACCATCACTGATGAGCGTAAACAAAGTATGCTATTTAGTGACCCGTATTTTGATATTTCTATGATGGTACTCACGCCAAAAGCCAAAACATTCCATTCGCTGGCTGAATTAAATAACATGCATCGCGTAGCCGTAGCCACAGGCCAAACTGGCGATTTGGCAGTACAAAAAGTATTGGGTGCACAAAGCACGAAAATTGCCCGTTTTGACAGCGTCCCCCTGGCCATCAAAGAGCTCGAAAATGGTGGTGTAGAAGCCATGGTATCCGATGGTGCCGTAATCAGTAATTATGTTAAAGCCAACGGTGCTGATAAATTCACCATTAATAAGGTACCCGAATTCGGTGTTGACCATTACGGCTTTGTGGTTCGCAAAGGCGATACAGCCACAGTGGAGAAACTGAATGATGCACTGAAAAAAATCCGCGCTAGTGGCGAATATGACAAAATATATGCAAAATACTTTTCCAACTAAAATTTAATTTGCATTCAGAAGAAAAAAACAGCCCGTTATCCTGAATAGCGGGCTGAACTGTATGTGTCAACATTCTGGCCAAAGCCATATCTAGCCATATCTACTTTAGTTTCCATTTCTTAAAACGCATCTGCACATTTGGCTTTTATTTCACAGCGTTCTAAAATAGCCAACTCGTTAAAATAAGCTAAAACTAAAATGAGTTATCAAATAACGGTTTTACCAGCCGGTGAAACTTTTCAGGCACCAGAGGGAACATCACTGCTACAGGCAGCAATCGATCAGGGGATCATGCTGCCGCATGCGTGTAAAAGCGGCTGCTGCGGAGCGTGCAAAGCTCAGCTAGTCAAGGGTCAAACTACTGAAATCAACCCACAGTCTGCCCTGAACAGTAATGACACAAATCAGCAGGATATATTACTGTGCTGCCAAAGTGCCAAAACAGACCTAACTCTATATTTGCCCAACTATAATGGCCATTCAGCACAACCAGTACAAACGCTGACTGCACGAATTGAAGATATTCGCTATTGTGGCCATACTGCCATCCTATCGCTGAAGCTGGCACAGCGAAAACCATTTCATTTCACTGCCGGCCAATATATCGATATTGTGCTATCCGATAATCAGCGCCGTAGTTATTCGATAGCGGGTTTTGACACAAACAGCCGGCTGTTAATTATCCATGTACGACGTCACCATGGTGGCGTCTTTTCCGAACAACTCTTTGATGGCCGCTTGCGCCCGAAAGACATTCTGCATTTTCACGGGCCACTGGGCAATTTTCAGTTAAACAGCCAGCAAAAACCACTTATTATGTTGGCCTCCGGTACCGGTATTGCACCGATTGAAGCCATGCTGGAAACACTGAAACAACAGCAATTTCAACTACCGGTATCAATATACTGGGGTATGGCAGCAGAAGAAAATTTGTATGATGCTGCCGTGCTGGATAAGCTTTGTTCAGAGTTAGCACAGGCACAGTGGTCAGCAGTATTGTCGCATCCATCAGCATCATGGAAAGGTGCACGTGGCTATGTTCAACAAGCGGCACTGGCTGCTCATCCAGATATGAATAAATATGAAGTGTATGCATGCGGCCATCCGCAAATGATACATCAGGCCAAAAATTTATTTACAAATCAGGCTGGATTGCCTGAAGACGCATTTTTTGCTGATAACTTCACCCCAGCTGTCTGAGTGATCTATGAAACTAACGCCCCGTAAACATTATGCACTGAATGTATTACTCTTACTTATTTACAGCATCGTAATGATTTATGCACTGGCCTACCCGCCAAATCCTAACCGCATAATTGAAACATGGCTGGTCAGCATATTATTGCAACGTTTCTGCTCACGACTATGGTGCATCATGATGTGGCTGAGCGCAATCATTGTTCTGTTCTATCATCCTACTGCTACTCTGTACGGAAAACCGAGTTTTGGCATCGTCACTTCATTACTTAGTACCACAGCCAGTGAAGCAAGTGAATACATAGCAGCCATATCATGGCATACCTATGTAATGACAATTGTTCTGGCCGCTATACCGCTACTCATTATGCGTTTCAGCCGCCATACGGCTGTCCCACGCTGGCGCGGCTACTGGGCTATTCCGCTTGTGATCGTACTAATGGTAATGACAGTACAGACAGCGCGCAAAGGCTATACTACCGGTGGATTTGCCCTACGTGCACAGCCAATAGAATTTCTGGCCGATGCTTATCTGCAACCGCGTGCCTACTTCGCCGAACTAGCAAAGATGAAAGCCGACTTAGCTAAACCAGATAATTGGCAAATTAGCAGTAGTCAACAGCAATACCGCAACTATGTATTGATTATTGGTGAAAGTGCCCGCGCAGATTATTTACATCTATACGGATTCAAATATCCGGACACCCCGTTTCTGGACAGGCACGCCAGCATCATCATGGATAACATGCTGTCTGCCGGTCCCAATACGCCCATCTCGCTCTTACACGGTCTTACTCTCAGCCATGGTAAATCATTCTCAATTCAGAATAATGTGATTACTCTGGCGAAAAAAGCCGGAATGGATACAGCATGGTTGTCAAATCAGGGGGCACTTGGACAATACGATACATCCATTTCAACGATTGCTCATCAGGCCAATCACGTCACATTTCTAAAAACTACCGGCTACGATTTCGGCCAACGCAGTTATGATAATCAGCTCATTGAGCCATTGCAGAAAGTACTGGCTCAGCCTCTGGTTGCTGGTCAGTCCCGCCTGATTGTATTGCACATTATGGGTTCTCATCCCAACCCATGCGACCGGCTGCCCAACCCGCCACAGCACTATGTGGAAAATAACAACAGTAATTGCTATATCGATACCATTCGTCAGACAGACACCCTATTAAGCCAGATATATACAGCATTGCAGCAAAATGGTGAGCCTTTCAGCATGTTGTATTTTAGTGACCATGGCCTGAGTCATGACAAAAACACCTTTGAGAAAAACAGTTTAGTACGTTCTTCAAGCATCCTGCGCCACAACGACCATTTTTATCAGAATTATCATGTCCCGTTAGTCATTATCAACAGTGATCAGCCTAGGCAGACACACAATCAGGCTCAGCGTAGTGGGCTGGAACTATTAGACGGAATTGCACAATGGCTGGGCATCCGCTCACCACAACTACCATTTGCCAATCAGTTTTTCAGCACGGCAAACAGTAACAATCCGCAGGTTCTCGACTTCAACCAGCATTTACAATCCGTCAAACAGCTGCGGGATGATCCTTTGCCTGCGGATTTACAGTAAATAAACTCATTATACTAACTATCTGTAATAAAAAATAAATATCCCTGCTCAATTTATTCAGCAGGGATATAACATTACTTTTGATTTAATTTTCTTAAACATTTTCATTTGATTTGTATCAAAACACACTCAAATGAAAACATTATAATGAATTTACTTTGATTGGTTTCCTCTTGATGTGTGTGTTTAAGTGTGGCGTTTCGCCACACTTTTTTTTATTTTAATTTTAGCTTTCTTAGTCAAATCATTCAATTGTTACCGATTCCTTTTTCTTAGAACCGGATTGATTGGCGGCAGAAAAAACCAGCTTCACTTCATCAGACTGCGGCAAATAATCAATCAATACATCACCTCCTTCACTCAGACGGCCGAAGAGCAACTCATCAGCCAGCAGCTTACGAATACGCTCCTGAATCAACCGGTGCATGGGACGAGCACCCAGTGCAGCATCAAAACCGTGTTTGGCCAAATAGCTGCGTAAAGTTGGTGTGAATTCAGCCACCACCTGTTTAGCCAGCAATTGCTGCTCCAGTGCTAACAAAAACTTATCCACGACTTTCGCAATTATTGCTTGATCCAGAGCTGTGAATGGCACAATTGCATCCAGACGGTTGCGGAATTCAGGCGAAAACACTTTCTCAATAATGGTCAGACTATCAACCTGTCCGCGCTTTCCTGTAAAGCCCAAATTAGGCTTAGCCAATTCAGCAGCACCGGCATTGGTGGTCATAATCAGAATAACATTCCGGAAATCCGCACTGCGTCCATTATTATCCGTAAGATTGGCATAATCCATCACCTGCAACAACACATTGAACACATCCGGATGTGCCTTTTCAATTTCATCCAGCAGCAGCACACAATATGGTTGCTTATTGACTGCATCAGTAAGTAATCCGCCCTGCTCAAAGCCCACATAACCCGGCGGAGAACCAATTAGACGCGAAACAGCATGTGGTTCTATATATTCCGACATATCAAACCGCAGCAAAGGCAAGTCCAGCAGCTGCGCTAGCTGTTTGGCAACTTCAGTTTTGCCAACGCCGGTCGGGCCGGCAAACAAAAAGCTGCCAATCGGCTTATCAGGCTGTTTGAGACCAGAGCGCGCCATTTTTATCGACGCCACCAGTACATCAATAGCTTGATCTTGTCCAAATACTTTTGCTTTTAAATTATCAGCCAGAAAGCGCAATACCTGCTTATCATCATGTGAAACGGTGTTTTCTGGAATACGTGCAACTTTTGCCACAATCGCCTCAATTTCAGCACGGCCGATAACTTTACGTTGTCTGGATTTCGGCTGGGTTTTTTGTGCTGCCGCGGCCTCGTCTATAATATCAATAGCTTTATCTGGCAGAAAGCGCTCATTAATATAGCGAGCAGACAACTCAGCAGCTGCCTGAAGCGCACCTCGCGTATAGCGTACCTGATGGAAATTTTCAAATGCAGGTCGCAACCCTTGTAATATCTGCACCGTTTCAGTTACCGATGGTTCTACAATATCTATTTTCTGAAATCGTCGGCTTAAAGCATGATCCTTATCAAAAATAGTACGGTATTCCTGATAAGTTGTGGCGCCAATACAGCGCATACTACCTTTAGCCAATGCCGGCTTAAGCAAATTAGACGCATCCATCGTGCCGCCAGACACACTGCCGGCACCTATAATGGTATGAATTTCATCAACAAACAATACCGCCTTATCTAGTTCGCCCAATTCTTTAATAACGGCTTTCATGCGTGCTTCAAAATCACCGCGATACTTGGTACCGGCAAGCAAAGCGCCCATATCCAGCGAAAAAACCACTGATCCTTTGATAGATTCTGGCACCTTATCTTGTACCAGCATATAAGCCAGCCCTTCTGCCAGTGCCGTTTTACCCACACCGGCTTCACCTACCAGTAAAGGATTATTCTTACGCCGCCGGCACAAAGTCTGAATCAGGCGCTGCATCTCCTCATTACGGCCAATAAGCGGGTCAATTCGGCCGGCAAGAGCCTCCCTATTCAGATTAACAGTATAATTTTCTAAAGCTTTTACTTCTGCCTTGCCCGCATCTGCCTCATTATTTTGTTCAGTATTTTTATTCTGAACCGGATTATGATTGCCAAGTGTCAGATAGCGCAGCACATCCAGACGGTTCACGGACTGCGATTCAAGAAAATAAACCGCGTGGCTGTCTTTTTCTGACATAATGGCCACCAGAACATCCACAGGTGTCACCTCACCTTCAGTATGCGCAGCACGTACATGCACAATTGCCTGCTGCAATACACGCTGAAATCCAAGCGTAGGCTCCAACTCAGACTGCTCTGCCACACTTTCCGGCAACACCGGTGTATTCTCATGAATACTTTGCTGAAGCTGTTTGGCTAGCAATTCATTATCCACCCCTACAGCCCGTAGCACCCCACTCACATCTTCACTTTGCTGCAACAGGCCGAGCAGTAAATGCTCCACACCAATAAACTCAAACGCATGGTTCCGAGCCTCGGCATAAACATACTGCAGAATTTTTTCTAGTTGCGCCGAAATCATACCCGACCTCCTGACAAAGTAACATTTTCAATTCAGAATGCAACACACAGCATTATCAGCATATACATGAAGCACTCACGTTAAAAATCAAGTAACACCCGCCGAGTGTACCGTGGCATCTAGGTTTTAATACAACATCTCATTCTTCTTCAGTCAGACACCGCAAAGGAAAGCCAGCAGCTTCGGCACGTTCAAGCACCTGATTGCATTTGGTTTCGGCAATATCCTTCTGAAACACCCCACACACACCGCGTCCAGACTCATGCACCATCAGCATAATGGCAATCGCCTGAGTATGTGGCAAATGAAACACTTCCATGAGTACAGTTACCACAAAATCCATCGGTGTGTAATCATCATTCAACAATACCACTTTATAGCGCTTCGGTGGCTTTAACATGCTTTCCTGATTCTGGCTAACAGTTTGTGTTCTAGTATTTGACATTGTGCATAAATCTACATGTATCTGTGGGTTTTTAGTAACGGTTTTAATAATTTTATCATTTTTCGGTAAGCTTGCTTGACGTTAGTTCTTAACCTATGTAAAAAGACTACTTAACAAGTCAGACATAGACTGCCAAACAAATAGTTGTACACCTGTTCACTGATTTGTAGGTTCTGCTGTGTCGCAAACTTGTTCTTTATTTTGTTTTTTATGTATAGGAAGTTTCATGGCAACTGGTATTGTTAAGTGGTTTAACGACGCTAAAGGTTTTGGTTTTATTACACCTGATGAAGGTGGTGAAGATTTGTTTGCTCATTTCTCTGCAATCAATATGAACGGGTTCAAAACCTTGAAAGAAGGTCAACGCGTATCTTTTGACGTGACCACAGGTCCAAAAGGTAAACAAGCGGCCAACATTCAGGCAGCTTAATCTTAGCCGGTTGTCCGGTTAGACAAAAATAGCGGCAATGCCGCTATTTTCTGTTTGATACTGAATATACTTACATTCTGCAATTACCAGTAGCCTGTCATTTATTCATATCAGCTCAATTAGGACCAGTTAGTTAGTTTAGACACATCAAATTTAATAGAATTCAAATAAATAACTGAATTTGCTAAATAAATAGCTGGTCCGATTTTTAATTTATTGTACTTAAAAACCTGAATAATGTCCTGATTCAGAAAATCCTATCCGTTCCCCCGTCAGAATACAATTTTCATAAGTAACTATATCAAGCACACTGTTGCTCTCTTTATCTAAACTTCTTATTAGTCTGCACAAAAAAACCGCAGCCTATTAGAAGCTGCGGTCTTCAACTCAAATCTGATAGTTATTCTGCTTGAACGGATGTTCCGGCTGGAAGCAGTAAATTCAGCACTATTGCCAGTAAAGCACATAGTCCTACACCAGCAAAAGCCATGGTACCGATTTTCACAACCATGCCACCTACACCCACAATCAAAACAGAACTCACAATCACCAGATTACGCGGTTGCATTAAATCCACTTTAGCATCAATCAGCGTTTTTAGCCCCAGAGAAGCAATCGTGCCAAATAGTAGCAACATGATACCACCCATTACAGGCAACGGAATTGAGCTCAGAAAAGCATTAAATTTGCCAAAAAAGGCCATTAAAATCGCAAACACAGCTGCCCATGTCATAATTACCGGATTACTATTCTTGGTAATCATCACCGCACCGGTAACTTCACCGTAGGTTGTTACCGGAGGGCCGCCGATTAAACCGGCAATACACACACCTAAACCATCTCCAGCTAAAGTTCGATGTAAACCGGGGTCTTTCACATAATCATTACCCGTCACCTTACCAATAGCCATAATTCCGCCAATGTGCTCAATAGCCGGCGCAATCGCTACCGGCAGCATAAACAGCGCAGCCTGCCAATTAACTTGCGGAGTAGCAAAATGGGGAACAGCAAACCACGGCGCCGCAGCCATAGCACTGGTATCCACCATTCCGGTTAGCAATGCCATTATATAACCGGCTGCCACACCTATCAGAATCGGAATCAAACGCATCATCTTACTGCCGAATACCGTCACAATTACTGTTACCGCAAAAGTAAAACCCGACAAAAACAGCGAATGCGCATAATCCACAACTTGTTTATCACCGGACTTACCCATAGCCATATTACAGGCTACCATCGCCACAGAAAGCCCAATTACCATAATCACCGGACCAATAACCACCGGCGGCAGCAAACGGTGCACTGAAGCCAGCCCGCGCCACTTAATCAGCGCAGCAAAGACAAAATACATAAAGCCAGCAGCGAACAGGCCAAACATAGTCGAACCCAAACCCCATTCCTGCATGGCATATATAATCGGGGCAATAAATGCAAATGAAGAACCCAGATAAATCGGCACCTTACGTTTAGTACAAATCTGAAATAATAACGTGCCAACACCCGCACCCATCAGCGCCAGAGCTGGGTTTAGCCCTGTTAACAACGGCACCAGAACCATGGCACCAAAGGCCACAAACAAAATTTGTGCGCCGGCCAGCGCTAGTTTAAATTGGTGTCCCACCCAGACACTCCCCATAAAATAATCAAAAACTCTTCATTATAGTCTAGTACCAAATAAAAAATAGTTATAATTTGTCGCCAATCAGCTAAAGCTTGAATAATTTAATTAATTTTTAAATCATAGCCTTATTTGTAAATTTAAAAAATAATTCCCATTAACTCTTGCGTATTTGTTCATTATTGCGCATAATGCGCCTCTCTTTAGCCGGCATAGCTCAGTTGGTAGAGCAGCTGACTTGTAATCAGAAGGTCCCGAGTTCGACTCTTGGTGCCGGCACCAGTTAAAAAAAAGCGTAATCAAACGATTACGCTTTTTTATTTGCAATTTAATCATTATATCTCTCGAATAATCAGTCCACAATCTAAGTTTTCCCTTCTACACACCTAATCTAATAATAACGCACCCGCCATATATAACCTATGGATTACAACGCTAATCAGTTGAGCCAGCCTAAACAAAACATCCGGTACAAATAAAATACTGAATTTTATTTTCTGAAGATTTAGAGTCGAAGAAGCCTCCCACTCCTTCAAATCCATTGAGTATCTTGCTTTTCAAGTCATTCCCAACGCTTTATTAGCACCTTCACCCATAAAAACAGGCATAACTCATCCCAATTTACATAATTGATGACTGAAAAAATTAATTCAGGCATTTATATTTACTTTAAAATAATGGTTGTGTTTTTAAACTCTCGTCTATGTCCAAAAAATACTGTTAGGCAACACTATCCAACTACATTAGATGCAACCAATAAATAAAATTGATTAATAAATTTTAGTATTTATTAATCAATTCATATTAGAGCACCCTCATCACAAATTAATAATTCAATACAGCAAATAACAAAAAATTTAATTAAAATAAATTGTTAATCAAAAATCTTCATCTCAAGTAACTATTACATCTGTTAAATTATTGTTAGCAGAAACCAATAATTTGTTTTAGAATATGCAAAAGCTGAACCAACATCGCCCATCCACCTGAGCTGCTCAGGATTACTGGATGGCGTTTTTAATTGTGGCCGACTCAGCATAATGTAACTTGCAATAATCAACTCATGTCTCATACTACCTATCAGTTAAAACCGCATGAACGCCCAATGATGGCCGGTTCCCCTTCCTTTCCGGACCATCCGTGGAAACGCCGCGTCTGCTATGCCATCATCGGCGTGATCGTAGGCTTAACTGCCGGATTTACTAATGGCATGATGCTGGCCAATATTCCTCAGATTCAAGGCTATTTGGGGCTGACACCCGAACAAGGAGGCTGGATACAAGTCTCTTATTACATGTTTAGTGCCATTATTAGCGTCTTACTATTTAAAATTCGACAGAATTTCGGCTTGCCACGTTATGTTAGCTATATTGTTACGGGACTAATCATTACCAACTGCCTGCAATTTTTTTTCCATGATTATCATATGGAATTATTTGCTCGCGGTATGAGCGGACTCGTAGGTGGCAGTTTAAATAGCATGGCCATGTACTACATGATGCAAGCCATGCCCGCTATACATCGCGGTAAAGGCATACTACTCGGCCTCGGCTTGACCCAGCTAAGCCAGCCGCTGGCCAGATTTCTTTCTCCTTTGCTGTTGCAGCACGAACAATTTCAGCTAGTGTTCAGCTTTCAGCTTGGCATGGCGTTGCTGGTATGCGGAGCCGTATGGCTACTTCCTATTCCTTCTGGCTATCTGGAAAAATCATTCGAAAAAATCGACCTAATTAGTTTTCCTCTAATGGCTGCAGGCATCGCCTTTATTTCCGCTGGTGCAGTGCAGGGACGCATTGTCTGGTGGGACAAAGACTGGATTGGCTGGCTGTTTGTTGCCGGCGTTGTATGCTGTATGCTTTCCGTAATTATTGAATACAACCGCAAGCGGCCAATGTTTGATATCAAATGGATGATGCATACCAACGGCATGTTACAGGTATTGGTTTTCGGCTCACTTATCCGCGTAGCCCTGTCCGAGCAAAACATGGGGGCAGCTGGTCTAATGACAGCATTAGGTCTAAGTAACGATCAGATGATTCATTTCTATGCCGTAACATCTTGTGGCGCAGCATTGGGACTAATGACTAGCGTACTAACATTCAAACCTACCGATATTAAATTACCACTGGTGATTTCATTCGCCATCATCGCCATTGCCAGCTTTATGGAAGTTGGACAAAATCAGTGGTCGCGACCAGTGAATTTTTACCTACCAGAATTCATGATTGCTTTTGCATCATTATTCTTTTTCGGTCCTGTGATGATGGAGGGTATGATTCGCGCGCTGGCCAAAGATCCTGTTTACATCATGAGCTTCTCCGCTGTATTTGGATTTTCACAAACTGTCGGTGGTCTAATTGGTTCAGCTCTGCTGAACGCCTTTATCACCATCCGTACCCGTGTGCATTTAATCAATAGCGCCGATGGTTCCTATTTAACTGACCCTCAGGTTAATCAGCTCATCCAGCAAAATGCGCAAGCCAGCCAGCGATTCAGCTTCGACAGCACATGGAATCACGCATATGGCGTGAGTAAATTGATTCAGCAAGATACCATGCTGGCACAAGTAGCCGCTTACAATGATTTATTCGTTACCGTAGGCATTGGTTCATTAATCTGTTTTCTAGTAGTTGGCGCACAACGCTGGTGGCATCAGCTGCATGGCACCAACCCTATCGGAAAAGAACTCAGAGGCTTTGCAGCAGCACGCCAGCGCGCGATGCAGGAACCGCCCAAACAATAAGCTGAAATAATATTTAGGATAATAATGACAAACACACCACAAAACACATCTGGACAAAAACCAGATACCGAAACAAACAAGCCTGAAAACTCGGCATCTGCCACCCAAAATTTAGGCAGCGCCTCTTCATCAGCACAGACCGGTGACAAACAGACCAGTTCAAATCAAAACAACGGTGCTCCGGCCGCCGGCCAGAATAACACGTCACCCACTCAGCCATCAGCCAATCAGTGGCAGCCACCTAAACGCAAATGGTTTGTCACCGCTATGCTGGTACTGGTGCTGATGCTGGGTGTTCTAATGATTTTACGCGCATGGAAATTGCCACCATTTCGCAATTCCATGGTTTCTACCGATAATGCTTATGTACGAGGCCAGACCACTATCATTAGTCCTCAGGTCACCGGCTATGTTACCAAAGTATATGTACAGGATTTTGATGAAGTAAAAGCTGGTCAGCCACTTATTCAGATAGATGATCGCATCTATAAACAGAAAGTAGCGGCTGCGGAAGCCGGAATTGGTCTGCAAGATAGCTCCCTAGCTAATTACGAACAAAACCGCCGTATCAAAGAAGCCAATCTGGTTGCCAGAGAAGCAGATATAGCCAATGCACAGGCTCAGCTGGAAAAAGCACAGGCCGATATGGCAAGGGTAAATGTACTGGTGGCAGACGGCTCTCTGTCTTTGCGTGAGCGTGACCAGACACGTGCCGCATTAAAACAGGCACAAACCGGCGTTGCAGAAGCCAAAGCCCAGTACCGCGTTGCTCAGGAAGACCTGAAAAGCACCCATGTCAATAAGGGCGGCCTGAAAGCCAATGTGGATAATGCACATGCCCAGCTAGGTCTGGCACAGATTGACTTGTCCAATACGGTAGTGAGAGCGCCGGAAAATGGCCGTCTAAGTGAAATCAGCGTTAAAAATGGCCAACTAGTAAATGCAGGCACACAATTAATGTTTCTGGTACCGGCACGCAAATGGGTAGTGGCCAATTTCAAAGAAGCTCAGACAGCCAATATTCGAGTTGGCCAGCCAGCATGGTTTACCGTAGACGCATTAAACGGCGCCAAAATCAGAGGCACTGTGGAAAAAATCTCACCAGCTGCAGGCAGTGAATTTTCCGCCATCAAACCTGATACCACCACTGGCAACTTTGTCAAAGTACCGCAACGCATTGCCGTACGCATCCGTATCGATAACCATAACGAACTATTTGAACGCCTGCGTCCCGGCATGTCGGTAGTAGTCAGTATTGATACCACTAGGGTGAAAGCATGAACGCCCCACTGATTAAGTTATCCATACTTACGGCTATTGCTATCGGCCTCAACGGTTGTATTCCTCGTATACCGGCTGTACCGGCCACAGCACGAGTACAAGCCCCCGCTCACTGGCACGAACAATCCACACCAACTAATCAGAACGCAGATGCTCAATGGTGGAAACAGCTGAATGACCCTGTGCTGGATCAGCTCATCAATGAAGCTCTAACAAACAATATTGATTTAGCTCTGGCTCAGACCCGTGTTCAGGAAGCACTAGCTCAGGAACACGCCTCGCGTGCCTCGTTGCTACCTTCACTGGAGGCCAGCGGTGGCACCACCCGCCAGAAAAGTCTGAATGCGTTTGGAGTGGCCACTTTAACACGAGTAGAACAGCCCAGTTTTCAGGCCGCCTATGAACTGGATGTATTCGGCAAAAACCGCCATGCCTATCAGGCTGGACGTTTAAACCGACAAGCCACTGAAACGGCCGAAGCTGCCACACGCCTGAGTGTAATCAGCACCACAGTGAAATCCTATATTACCCTACGAGCTCTGGATGAAAAACTCAATCTGCTACAAAAAACATTAGATGCACGACAGCGCGAACTGAAAATTGCCCAGTCCAAAGCCAATGTTGGTTATACATCCAAACTTGAGCTAAATCAGGCACAAGCAGAGTATGCCGCCACATTGCAGCAGATTCCGGCAGTCCAATCGAGTATCAGCCAGCAAGAACATGCATTGAGTATGCTGGTTGGCTCCAGCAGCCGCACCATTGAGCGTGGTTTACCATTATCCCAACTGCAAGCACCGGCCATTCCTGACATGCTGCCGTCTGAACTGATGCAGAATCGTCCAGATATAGTTCAATCTTCATTATTACTGGCTGCCAGCGATGCCAATCTAGCTTCAGCGCGAGCAGAGTTTCTACCGTCAGTGAAAATCAGTGCTGCTTTTGGCCGTATTTTTTCCACTGCTCCGATTAAAGAACCGGTAAACGTCTGGAGTATAGGCGGCAGTATACTGGCACCCATCTTTGAAGGCGGTAGTATCAAGGCCAACTTTGATTTGAATGTAGCCAGACGCAACGAAGCTGCATGGAATTATCGAAAAACCGTGCTCACAGCGCTAAAAGAAGTGGAAGACCAGCTCTCCGCTAGCTACCGTCTGCAAGAACAGGAACAAGCATTGGAAATGGAGCAGAAAGCACTGGCAAGTGCTCTACATCACGCTAGCAACCGCTATCGTGCCGGATATTCACCTTACTTAGACGTACTGGACAGTCAGCGCAATTTACTCAGTGTAGAAAGTCAGCTAATTCAGAGTAAAGCGGATTACCTGAACGCACAGGTTTCACTATATCAGGCATTGGGTGGCGGCTGGACACCAGCTAGAAACACTGATACCCATCATTGATACTTGGACTTATTTCTCGAAACAAGCATAATTTTTTTAACGGTCAGTCAGCACCCTGCTGCAAATTGGCACAACATCCAGTATGTTAAAATTGATTTTTAATTAGTATTCGTTTAATCAGTTTTATTATGTTTATTGCTTCAGAACACATCGACCGGCTATTACCACAAACCCAGTGCAGGCAATGTGGCTATCAGGGCTGTGCCCCTTATGCACAGGCATTAAGCCGAGGCGAGGCAGCCATTAATCTGTGTACACCGGGAGGAATGGCCGTTATCTGTGATCTGGCGCAATTACTCAATGTACCGGTTATCCCTCCTGCTGACACCAATAAAGCTCAGCAGCCTAAGGCTATAGCCATCATTGATGAAGACGAATGTATTGGGTGTACCGCCTGTATCAAAGCCTGCCCAGTAGATGCCATTTTTGGTGCAACCAAGCAAATGCATACCGTTATTACCAACGAATGCAGTGGATGTGAATTATGTCTGCCCCCCTGTCCGGTAGACTGTATCCATATGCAGCCAGTAGCAGACCAATGGTTACCCCGCTCTCGTCTTTTAACTGAAGACATTCAAAATGAGCGCTTTGCCGCAGCTAAACAGGCTCATACCCGTTTCCAACACCGTAACGAACGCTTGCATCGTCTACAAAAACAAAAACAACAGCAACTACAGGCACGGCAGAAGAAAACCTCAGCCACAACAACTAAATTAAATTCAGCAAGCAACATCAATCCAGCGGCTCTGATTGCCAAAGCCATGGCTAAAGCTCATACTCAGCAGCAGCAACGACGTGTGCCGGATAATCACGATTCATTTCAGCAACAGCAGATTGCCAAAGCTCAGCAACAGGCCAGCTACCGCCGCGCCATGCGTGATTTCCAGTATGGAAATGAAAAGCAAAAAGCAGAGGCACAGGAATGGCTGCGTTTATACAAACAACAGCACGAATCCCAACAATAATGCGCTTAACCTGACAAAATTAAATAAAAATGCTAAAATTATAGGCTAAATTAAAATTATTTAGCTGTATAAATTAACGAAATTAAACAAATGAAAAAGCTGAAACTGATTCTGGCTACCGTGACTGCCCTGTTAATGGTTAGTGCCTGTGCCATTGCAGATAAACCCAATACCCGTTATCTGTCCGGTAACTGGCAAATTCGTACTTTAAATGGTGAGCCTACTCCTGATACCAGCGCTCGAATCCGTTTCGACCCAAATACACACCAATATTATGCTTTTTTTGGCTGTAATCATATCCAAGGTAACTACCGAGATTTTCGCCACACTCTGCATCTAAGCCAACCCTTCGGTATCGATAAAATGTGTGCCAACATCGAAGATGAACGCACCGGTACCGGTACCCTCGGTTTCGTTAATTCATGGCGTATCATCAACGATACCACCGGAGTGCGGCTGCAACTGTTAGATAAACAGCACTATGTACGTGTCGAAGCTCGTCTATTAAAAGACGCCGACAACGAACAACATTAAGCTTTCCATTACATTATTAGCAATAAATAATCTACAAGCACTTACAAAACAAAAATAGCCACATTGTCGTCCGCGACAATGTGGCTATTTAATTACTCTGAATTAATGCGGAGCAATCATATCTTCAGGAATCACCCACTCATCAAACTCTTCGGCAGTGAGGAAACCCAGCTCAATAGCAGCCTGTTTCAGGCTGGTATTTTGCGCATAGGCAGTTTTGGCGATTTTAGCAGCTTTTTCATAGCCGATATGGCGGTTCAGAGCTGTAACCAGCATTAGAGAATGATGCAAATTGGCATCAATTTTCTCACGTACCGGTTCAATACCTTCCGCACAACGCAGATTAAAACTATTACATGCATCTGCCAATAAGCGAACTGATTGCAGAATATTAAACACCAGCACAGGCATAAACACATTCAGCTCAAAGTTACCGGACGCACCGGCTACAGTAATCGTCGTGTCGTTACCCATTACTTGTGCTGCGACCATCGTCATAGCCTCACACTGAGTAGGATTCACTTTACCCGGCATAATACTTGAGCCAGGCTCATTGGCTGGAATAGTAATTTCACCAATGCCACAGCGCGGGCCACTGGCCAGCCAGCGGATATCGTTAGCAATCTTGTTCAGACTTACTGCCAGTGTCTTCAGGCTACCAGAAGCAAACACCACAGCATCACGGCCAGCAAGTGCTTCAAATTTATTTGGTGCAGTTACAAATGGTAAACCAGTCAGTTCTGCTAGTTTTGCTGCCGCTTTTACCGCATATTCCGGATGGCTGTTCAGGCCAGTGCCCACAGCAGTACCGCCCAATGGTAACTCATACAACCAGTGCAATGCTTGTTGCAAACGTTCTAAACCATGATCCAACTGGCTAACATAGCCACTGAATTCCTGTCCTAGTGTCAGCGGTGTAGCATCTTGCAAATGTGTACGGCCAATTTTAACTATATCCTTGAAGGCTTCAGCTTTCGCCGCCAGTGTGTTTCTCAATGCTTTTACTGTTGGCAACAAATGCTGATTAATTTGGATAGCCGTCGCTACATGAATGGCTGTCGGGAATGAATCATTGGTAGATTGAGCATGATTCACATGATCATTTGGATGCACTGGTTTGTAGCTACCACGAGGCTGTCCGGCAATTTCGTTTGCCACATTAGCCAGAACCTCATTCATGTTCATATTGCTCTGCGTACCAGAACCAGTCTGCCACACAACCAGAGGAAACTGATCTGCCAGTTCGCCAGCCAGAACACGTTCTGCCGCCTGTACAATCAGTCCGGCACATTCGTCACTGATGCGTCCGAGCTGCTGATTGGTCAATGCAGCTGCCTTTTTTACCAAAGCCATGGCCTGAATCATGGCTGGCGGCAAAGTTTCACCACCGATATCAAAATTTTGCAGGCTACGCTGAGTTTGCGCTCCCCAATAAACATTTTCAGATACAGCGATCTCACCCATGCTGTCATGTTCAATACGTGTATTCATAACGTCTCCATGATTACGCACACATTTTATTTAAAATAAAACAAACATTTGTGCAGCGGTCAGGCATTAACTACACTCGCAGACCCTCTGGAATATATTTAATCCCCATTCTAAAGAAGCTTAATTGTGCAGCGATTCAGCTATCTTAGCCACCAATTTATCACATTTGTAAATAGATATTAATATAAACATAAGATTTGATTATAAATTTCCAACATCATTTACCTATCAACACTAAACTGAACTTAGATACAAATTCCTAAGCTAATATCCTAACTGCATGCCACTCTAACAGCTATTGATTATGAAAAAAAATAATAGAGGGAACAGTTTGTGGCAGAATAGAAACTACCAAACAACACATATAAAATAATGGATATAGCCTTTCAGTTTTCAGCATTACTGGCACTGGGCATAGGTGCACAATGGCTGGCGTGGTATCTGAAACAACCATCCGTACTGTTTCTGTTGTTCACTGGCATTATCATTGGACCAGTGCTGGGATGGTTTCAGCCTGATAAAGTCATGGGCGACCTCCTTTTTCCGTGTATTTCTTTAGGTGTAGCCATTATCTTGTTTGAAGGCGCCCTTACGCTGCAATTTCACGAAATCAGCCAGCATGGCCGTGTAGTTCAAAATCTGGTGACCTTTGGCACCCTCATTACTATTTCAGTATTATCACTAGCTACCTATTGGCTGTTTAAACTGGACATACGGGTGGCTATACTGTTTGGTGCCCTCGTCTGTGTCACCGGCCCAACTGTTATTGCGCCCATGCTGCGTAGCGTCAGGCCACGTACAAAGATTGCCAATATTCTGCGCTGGGAAGGCATTATCATCGACCCCATCGGCGCCATTGCCGTTGTACTCGTCTACGAGTACATAGTTTCCAACGGCCACGAAAATTCACTGCTGCTTTTTAGCAAAATTGTGCTGGTAGCTGTAATCTGTGGTGGGCTGGGTGCTGTAATTCTAGCCAATGCCATCAAACGCTATTGGCTGCCGGAATACATGCGCAACGTCGTCACCTTTGCATTTGTACTTATTCTGTTCTCTTTTTCCAACTATCTGGAAAGCCAATCCGGCTTGCTCACGGTAACGATTTTAGGACTTGCACTAGCTAACTGGCCCCAATTTCCTCGTCAAAGTATTCTGGCGTTTAACGAATCCCTTACCTTACTCTTCATTCCGACATTATTCATTATTCTTGCGGCACGTATGGACCTAGCTGCGCTACTTGGTCTTGGCTGGCACGGATTGTTGCTACTGATGATTGCCATGTTCGTTGCGCGTCCGTTGGCCGTTTGGTTTTCTTCTATCCACTCCGGTTTAAGCGAGCAGGAGAAACTAATGATTAGCTGGATCGGACCGCGTGGTATTGTCGCAGCCTCGATTGCCTCATTGTTTGCAATGCGTTTAGAGCACCAGCATTTAGCCGGTACAGAACTACTGGCACCATTGGTATTTCTAATTATTATTGGTACCGTGTTGATTCAGGGGCTGGGCGCAAAAACAATTGCTATCATCTTGAAAGTACGCGAACCAGCCAATAACGGCGTACTGATTGTTGGCAGCAACGATGTCGCCCTGATGCTGGCTAATACCCTAAAACAACTGAATATCGATGTTTTGGTTGCCGATTATCACTACATACAGATTGCCCGTGCCCGCATGCAGGGTCTTCGCACCTATTTCGGTAATCCGGTATCAGAAAATGCACAGACACAACTCGACCTAATTGGCATTGGCCATTTGTTCGCCGTCAGCCGCGATAAAGAACTGAATACCTTATGTGAACTCCAATTTCGGCATGAATTCGGCGAGCAGAATATCTATCGTATCCGTTTTGCCGAAGAACAGCATTTAACCGCTCGCGCCCAGAAACAACATCAGTTTGTTTCCCGCCAACTGTTTGAAAAAGAGGTGACATTCGGCCGGTTGGAAAACATGCTAAACAAGCAGGCTCGCATAAAAATTACCAACATTACTGCTGCCTACAACTATCAGCAGTACTGTCAAGACCATCCGCAAGCAATTCCTCTGTTCTTACAGGATAAAAACAATACCTTATATATCATCAGCAGTGAATTTCAGCCAGCATCTGCCATTGGCAAAAGATTAATTGCATTGGATTACTGAGCATCAGTTCCGGAAATCTCAGCGAATATTGGCTCATTAAATGATTTGCTGTCTGAATCAGATTACAATTAGCTAATTTTCCGGCCAATACAATAAGCGCTAATCCTGACACGTCTGCCGTACTCAATGCCAGCAAATATGTAAGCATTGCCAGATAAATCTTCTGCCTGATATAAAATCAATATAAGATGGTTTTATGTTTTATGTGCAAACCATATAGCCAAAATAACGTAAGAATATAAATATTAATTTTTAGTATTTAATATCGATTCAAAAGCTTTCAAACGTTTATGAATCGACAATAGCTCAATAATAGTTTTCCACGAACTAATCAGATATTGGAACGAATCACGCACATTGCCAAACACGTTCAGAATCTGATTAATTAGCCCCAAAGTCATCGTGCCTGCTGCAATCGAAGGGGATAATATGAATAAACCGAATAAATTATCCAACTGCATGTACCATGTACTCACCAAATTAAAATAGGCGTAATGAAAATACAATCGGTAGTAATTCACCCTTACCCGCTCAAAAAGTTCTTTTAATGTAGCTGGCTGGGCGCGTGCAATATCATCCTCTCCATATACCAACTCTTTCCGGTAAGCCGCTTCTACTTTCTGATTATTGAATTGCAATCCCGGTAGCTTAATCCCCACCACCATCAGCAGCACCGTACCAAATAAAGACCAGCCTATCGCCGCCCAAACCAGCGAGTATTTAATTTCACCAATCAATGCAAGCACAGGTACATGGCTCGACAATTCAAATAGAATCGGTAAAAAAGCAATCAGCACCATCACAGCCCGTACCAGACTGACACACAATTCTTCCACAATAGTGGCAAAGCGCATTGTATCTTCCTGCACCCGCTGAGAGGCCCCTTCTACTGTATGTAATTTTGGCCAGTGGTCTATATAATACTGGTTCATCGCAGTGCGCCAACGAAACACATAATGGCTGACAAAAAAAGCATTCAGCATAATCATAGTCACCGAAACCATCGCAATCAGCAAAAATGTCAGCATATTCTGATAAATATTACTGATTGGCCCTCCACCACTGCTAAGCATCTTTTGTATCATGTCCCAGAACGGTCCATACCAGGCATTAATCGCCACACTTACCTGCACATTAAACCAGATGTTAAACAGAATTAATGCCGAACCCCATATAGACCAACGCTGCCATGGATGGCGTGCCACCACCGACCAGAAAACCGCGAATACCAACGTAGCCAGCACAAACCAGATATAAAACCATACAAAAGCGGGCGACCAAAAACGAGAAAGGCCAATAGCCAGAGGCTTATCAGCATAGCCTTGCGGAAAGCCGAACCATTCACCAGCAGACTTACCTCCCGTATACCAGAGAGCAATATTTAAACCAATCCACAAAATGGCAGACAAAAAAAACCAACGAGGCTTAGGAAAAAACGACTGGAACACAATTTCATCCTGACAAAAAAACTACCGGTTAAAAAAAGATGGTTTCAACAATGTCAGCTCGTGCGTCACCAGCCATATGCATGCATCAGCGGAGATTGTAAAGAAGCTATTAAAAAGCGAGTGACCAACAAAGTCAATCAATATAGTTAATCCAGTAACAAATTTATTTTAAACATCTGTTTGTTGTGTCTGCTAGTCTCAAGCACAGCAAATTGGCTTAGAGCATCCATTTTAAAATGGATTTGGATTTGTTCGTAAAAATTACGATACCCAAAAGTCCACCAGCAGAAAAAAAGATAGCAGAAAATGAGCAATGGCTAGAAAATTTAAAATATGCCATTTTTTCCACAAAAATATTATCCTCTATATTAAATATTTATTAGCTTATTTCACTATAAAAAGCAAAGAAACAAACCCATTATCATTATATTTTTAAGCATCAAAATACTTAAACGATGCAGGCAACTAATGTACAGCCGGCATCACTTTCCTGTAGCGCTTAATTTAACATATCATTCAGGGTTATTTTGCAGACCTAAAGTAATTAAATCAATTACCATGCGTGCAGAATTTTGGCCTGCTTGCTGTAAAAATTCATCAAAACTGATGGCAGCATTAGCGTCACCATTATCGGAAATGGCTCGGATGATGACAAACGGGATATGCAACTGATAGCAGGTCTGAGCAATGGCAGCGGCTTCCATTTCCACCGCCAGCACATCAGCAAATTTATCTTTGATGGCACTGTTCTGCTCGGCAGTACCAATAAACTGATCTCCGCTGACTATCAAGCCTGTATGGATATGTGCACCAGTGAATACTTGCGCCGCACAAGTAGCTGCTTCAACCAAAAGCTCACTAGCTTTAAATCTAGGTGGCAGCTGTGGTACCTGACCAGACTCATAGCCAAAAGCAGTAACATCGACATCATGATGAGCTACTTCTTGTCCTACCACCACATCACCAATCTGCATACCAGCTTTAAGACCGCCTGCACTTCCCGTATTAATCACATAATCAGGTGTATATCGTTCAATAATGATTGCCGTTGTCAGTGCCGCATTGACTTTACCTATTCCGCTTAGTGCCAGCACTACCCGCACACCCTTAATTTCACCTAGATAAAAATGCACTGCTCCAGCTACATCATCCTGACGTTTTTCCAGTTGAGTTAGTAAATAATCCAGCTCAGGCTGCATGGCAGCAATAACGGCAATTAAAGGTGTTGGCATCATTCAATCTTTGTCATATTTTTTTGATAAAAAACAGGATAGCAGAATTTACTTTCTACAGCCAGATAGACATGGATGCTTTCAATTTCACTGTTACCTAAACCTATCCAGATAATTTGATTTCACATTTAGTAGCAGAATTAAAATAAAGACAATTGCGACTGCTGTAATACTTTTCCAGCCAGAGCAGCACCCAGCCCACTGCGTCGTTGCTGGCTATTTTTAATTCCCTGAACCATTTGTCTGGCTGTACCACAGAAAATAAACTGCTCCCGTGCACGAGTCAAAGCAGTATAAAAAAGCGCTCGATTAAACAGTGGGTCATCCGCTGCAGCGTTAGTCTGAGGAGCCACAAACCACACACTATCATATTCCGAACCCTGACTTTTATGTACCGTAATCGCAAAGGCATCTTCGTGAGGAGGCAGACGGCTGAGAACCATCGAACGAAAAGAATTACCATCATTAAAATAGGCACACAGGTGACCAGAATGATTTTCATCAGGAAGAATGATACCTATATCGCCATTATACAAACCCACCGCATAATCATTCTGGGTAATCATGATAGGTAAACCAGCAAACCAGCTATCGGTATTCAGATGCAGCCGACTACGCAAAAACTGCCGGTAATGCCGATTAAATGCTTCAGCATCAGCTCGCCAAGCTGTCAACACCATAATATCATTTAGATGGCTAAAAACTGCATCAACATCATGATCGGCCACGGCCTGCCACCATGGCTGATGCAGAGCATACAAATCATGACACATCCGCTGCCAATCAGCCGAACGCACCTGCAACTGTGCCGGAAAGCGGCGGACGGCATTCATAGCACTTTCATCATCACCTTTAATACAGGCAGTCGCCAAAGCACCGATACCTTGCGTAGCATCAAAACGGTAGCTGTGACTCAATGTAGCCACATGACTTGCCATTCCAGCCTGACTACTGGTTTCGGGCAGAATCTGATTTGGCAGCAGCGTGGTAAGCTTTTGTTTTAGAGCAGGAGACAATACTGTCGGCCGCGACAACTCTGCTAATACATTACCAGCACCAACAGCTGGAAGCTGATTAGCATCACCAAGCAATATCAGACGCACATCCTCTTTCAGAGCACGCAGCAATGCCCGAAACAAAGATAAATCCAGCATTGAGGACTCATCCACCACCAGAATATCCACCGGTAAAGGATGCTCAGCATCATAAGGGCCTGTTAAAAGAGGCGGTTGTAGCTGAAGCAACCGGTGTACAGTTTGACCGCCAAGCCGTCCCAGCAAACGTCTACTGTCTTGATCCAAAGGTAGTTTACTTAAAGCTCGCTGCAAGGCATTGGCCATATGTGCTGCCGCTTTACCGGTAGGCGCCACCAAAGCAATATGCGGCGGACGTGATAATTTCCATGCGTGCTTGAGCACCAATCCCAAAATTTTGGCAACAGTAGTCGTTTTTCCGGTACCCGGCCCGCCATTTATAACCACAAAATGCTGTAATAGAGCCAGCGCCGCTGCAAACCTCTGCTGTGCACTGTCTGCATCCGGAAACCACTCAGTCAGATCAACAGTCACAGCCTCCATATCTAAAGGTACAGATTTTACTGTTGTGCGTTTCCACAGATTCTCAGCAATATCCTGCTCGAGTTGCCAGATACGGCCTGAAAACAAATGATTATCCAGCAAAACAAATGGCGTATACGCACCGGCTGCCCCTACCAGCATCCGACAATTGCGGACAGATGTCCGGTATTCGCGCGGAACAACAATATAACTGTCCCCCCGATTGAACGCCCATAACAGTGCATTAGCCCAAGGTTGCATCACAGCCCATTCAGCCGGAACAACCGTACCCAGCACCTGAGCCATTGCCGCCAGAGCCGGATGGTCGGGTTGTTCAGAGCCTGCCTGCACTGCTATTTCATTTGCCATACACTGCAACCATCATTAGCCATTAACCCTACGGTTCAGTTTGCTGCAAAAGGTATTAATTTCCCATCTGATACCGTTAATACCTCATCAAAACGTACAGCAAGCTCATCATCATGGGTCACCACTACCAGACTGGTGCCTAGCTCATGTTGCAAATCGAGCATCATATCGAGCACATTACTGGCATTTTTACGATCCAGATTTCCTGTAGGTTCATCCGCCAGAATACAGGCTGGATGAGTAACCAAAGCGCGAGCAATGGCAGCACGTTGCCGCTCACCGCCAGATAATTCACCAGGACGATGCGCCAAACGCTGTTTCAAACCCACTTTATCCAGCATTGCTCTCGCTTGTTCTTCCGCCTGTGCTTTGGGCATGTGACCAATCAACAAAGGCATCATCACGTTTTCCAGCGCTGTAAACTCTGGCAGCAAATGATGAAACTGATATACAAAACCCAAATACTGATTTCGCAGCTGACCAATGGCTTTCTGACTCAGCTCAGTAATATCACGCCCCATTAGGCGAATGCTGCCTGAGCTGGGTGTATCCAGGCCACCCAAAAGATGTAATAAAGTGGATTTACCACTGCCGGAAGCGCCCACCACACTGATACTTCGGCCACTCCCGATTTTGAAATTCAAATCATCAAGTACCGATACCTGTAAATGGCCATCATCATAAGTTTTACTGACATGTTCACATTCAATCACATATTCCGGCTTATTCATAACGTAATGCCTCCGCCGGTTGAGTTTTGGCAGCACGCCAGCTCGGATACAGCGTAGCCACAAAAGCCAGTAGCAAAGAAATCACCGCAATAGTACAAACATCAGTAAACTCCACATCCGAAGGCAGGTAGCTAACAAAATAAATTTGCGATGGAATCAAATGTTTACCAGTTAGGTGCTCAAAAAAGGCAACAATGCGGCCAATATTCAAACCAAGAGTGACACCAAACAAAGTTCCGAAAAAAGTACCCAGAAAACCGGCTACCGCCCCCTGAATCATAAAAATACGCATTACACCGGCTGGGGAAAGCCCAAGAGTGCGTAATATAGCAATATCTGCCTGCTTTTCAGTTACCGCCATCACTAATGAAGACACCAGATTAAATGCAGCCACCGCAATTATTAGCAGTAAAATAATAAACATCATGCGTTTTTCCATCTGTACTGCATCAAAATAACTGCGGTTTTGAAAAGTCCAGTCACGAATCCAAATTTCATTCTGTAATTTAGGTGGCACAATTTTGCGAATCACATCTGGTGCATTTTGTGGGTCAGCCAGTTTCAACCTTAGACCACTTACATTATTTCCTAGCCGGTAAAGCTTTTGAGCATCACTAATATGGGTTAAAGCCAGCGTATTATCCACTTCATAAATCTTGGTTTTTACTACCCCTACCAGAGTAAACTGTTTCAGACGCGGCACCATGCCAGCGGGCGTGACATTCCCATCAGGCGTGATAACAGTGATTTTGTCTCCAATATTAGCACCCAGCGCCTCTGCCAAATCCTTGCCCAATAAAATACCGAATTCACCAGGTTTCAGTGAAGCAAAACCATTTTTGGGCATGCCGGCTCCATAATCCACAACTTTGCCTTCCAGTGCGGGATCAATGCCGCGAATCTGCACTCCACGTACCTCGCCGGCATTGGCTAACAAAGCTTGGTCTGCTACATAGGGTGCCGTGCCCACCACCTGTGGATTCCCTTGTACTAACTTTTGCAAATCCTGCCAATGCTGATCCAAACTGTTTTCATAAAAGCCCATTTCAGCATGCGGTGCGACACTGAGTAACTGATTACGAATTTCTTTTTGAAAACCATTCATCACCGACAGCACCACAATCAAAGTAGTAACTCCGAGTGCGATACCAGCAATTGACACTGCGGTAATGAATGACATAAACCCGTTACGTTTCCTGGCCCGTAAATAACGTAAACCAATCCATGTTTCCAGAGATGCCATGAGTAAAAATTTCAATAGAAAAAACTGATTGTACCCGAGCGTAACGAGCAGCGTCATGCTCAACACTTACAATAATAATGTTAATATTCGTTAATCAAACTATCGTTTTGCACCAGCACCAGTTGAACATCTATCATCTCAAGTAGACTAGACTATTCAAATAATTGATTATATTTAACTTTTTAAATATTTTATAGGTCGAACTTAATTTCTGAACCATAAAAACCTAAAAGCACAAACGCATAAATATGTCATCCTAAAAGCAAACTGCTTTTATCAACCCAAGTTCATTCTAACCTTCAAAACATACTTCCAAATACACAAATACAGCACTGTTGAAAGAGCATCTACATAGCAAAAATCAGCTTAGTTTTACCAGAATTAACCGCCTAATTTTGATTATCATCAATACAATAGCTTTAATATATGCCATTGTTATATATACTACTTTTGCTCAATAGAAGAGTACAAAGGTTTACGCTACCATGCGCCTATTTCTAATTTTAGACTGATTCTGATTAACTGATAATGCGTATGAATACCCCATCTTCTCCACTATATAATCCGCTTACCCTACCCAACGGGGCCATTCTGAAAAACCGGCTGGTCATGGCACCAATGACAACATGCTGCGGATTCTATGATGGCACGGTTACCGACAACCTAATTGAATATTACCGCCAGCGAGCTGGCAGCATCGGAACTGTTATAGTGGAATGCGGGTTCGTCGATACCATGGGACCGGCTTTTCCTGGCGCCATCGGCATACATAACGACGACTGCATCGAAGGTCTGAGCCTGCTTGCTGCAGCTATCAAAAAACAAGGTTCTAAAGCAATTATACAAATCTATCATGGCGGACGCATGGTGGAACCTCAGCTTATCGGCGGCCAAACACCAAAAGCACCCAGTGCCATCGCTATTCCTCGACCAAATGCCACAGTACCGGTAGCAATGAGCGCAGGTGAAGTGGAAGACATGATTATAAAATTTGGCGATGCCGCCAGACGAGCCATAGCCGCCGGCTTCGATGGCATTGAAATTCATGGCGCCAATACTTATCTGATTCAACAGTTTTTCTCACCTCATGCCAACCAGCGACAAGACAAATGGGGTGGTAGCCGTGAAAACCGCACTCGTTTCCCGCTAGCGGTACTAGAAATCAGCCGGCAAATGGCAGAAGAACATGCAAATAAAGAATTTATCATTGGTTACCGCTTCTCACCAGAAGAGCTAGAAGTACCTGGGATTACCTTTGAAGATTCCTTGTTTTTACTAGATAAACTAGCACAGACCGGTCTTGACTATGTCCATTTCTCCATGGCTGCGACTTTACGTCCATCCATCATTGATACTGACGACGAAACACCGTTAATAGATAAATACATTCAACAGCGTTCAGCAGCGCTGGCTAAAGTACCCGTAATCGGCGTAGGTAATGTAGTAAACAAGGCTGATGCAGAGACAGCCATGGCACACGGCTATGATTTAGTAGCTGCAGGACGAGCATGCGTTGCCTATCCAGATTGGGCAGATCGTATACAGCAATACGATGATTTACAACTGTCCATGAATAGCGATCAGCGTACCGAGCTATGCATACCCGAGCCCTTATGGCGCTTTCCGCTTATCCATAGCATGGTACGAGAAATCAACACCAAAAAATTCCATGCCGGCACCTACCAGCAGACAGTCAGCGATGACTACGAAAACAAATTCGTTATCAACGTAGAGCTGGGAGAAGATTTCATCAAAGATATGTCACTGATAAATGTCGAACAGCTAGACCACGTATCCGTTCGCAATTTCAACGAAATCAAAGAGCGGATATTGGCCGCCAATAGCCCTTATGTCGATGCCATCAGTGGTGCCACATCACAGTGCGATGCCTTTAAAAAAGCAGTAACAAAAGCCATTTCCACCTCCTACAAAGTAGCCAGCATCGTTGAAGGCGGCGATGGAGACGACAAAACCTGTGATGTGGTTGTAGTAGGTAGTGGTGGTGCCGGACTGGCAGCAGCAATAGAAGCTCACGATAAAGGTGCATCTGTCGTCATCATTGAAAAAATGCCAATTGCCGGTGGCAATACCAATAAAGCCTCAGCCGGCATGAACGCCGCAGAAACCCTGTTCCAGCAACAGGCAGGCATTACCGACCATAAAGAATGGTTTTATAACGAAACTCTAAAAGGCGGTAAAAACAAAAACAATCCTGAACTATTACACTACTTTGTCGAACATGCGCCGGCGGCTATCAATTGGCTGGACGCAAAAGGAATCCGCTTAAACAATCTAACTACCACAGGCGGCATGAGCGTAGACCGCACCCATCGTCCGAATAATGGTGCGGCCGTAGGCGGATTTCTGATTAGCGGCTTATTGAAAAACATCAATGAGCGCGGTATCGAACTGATGCTCGATACCTCCGTTACCGATATCGAACTAAAAGATGGACGGATCAATGCAGTAATAGTGAATGACGAAGATGGCAATGAACAACGCATCGGCACCAAAGCAATCATCGTAGCCACAGGTGGTTTTGGTGCCAACGCGCAGATGGTTACACATTACCGACCAGACTTAGCAAATTTTGTAACCACCAACCACAAAGGCGCTACCGGTTCAGGCATCGCCCTGTTACAGAAAATCGGCGCTGGTACAGTTGACATGAATGAAATACAGATTCATCCCACAGTCGAACAAAAAACTGCCTATCTGATTTCAGAATCTATACGTGGCGGTGGTGCCATACTGGTATCACGGCATGGCAAACGCTTTGTCAACGAGCTAGACACACGCGATAAAGTTTCCAACAGTATCATCGCCCTTACCGATCATTATGCTTATATATTATTCGATGAGCAAATACGTCAGGAAAACAAAGCAGCAGATACCTACATCGGCAAAGGACTGGCTGTACAGGCCGATTCTTTAGTTGGACTGGCAGAAAAACTGGATATCAATCCCGAAACCCTCAGCAATACGGTAGAACGCTATAATCGTTTTGTCGAACAGCAGCATGACGAAGATTTCAGCCGCACCACCGGCATGCGCCATCCTTTAAACCAGCCATCATTCTATGCAATTCCGATTGCACCAGGTATCCACCATACCATGGGTGGTGTTACTATCAACACCAATACAGAAGTACTGGATACCAATGCGCAAGTTATTAAAGGTGCATACGCAGCAGGCGAAGTAGCTGGTGGCGTACACGGGGGTAACCGCATCGGTGGTAACGCCATTGCCGATATCATTATTTTTGGTATTCAGGCTGGTGATCAGGCAGCTGCCTATGCAAAAGACCTATAATTATTGATTTACCTTGCTCATCACCATGTCAGAAACCTGCCATACCTACAGTCAGCAGCTCATGGGAACAACAGTTTCCCTACAACTTTTTGTAGAAAACCTGCCGGCAGTATCAGCTGTATTTCAAACCATACAGGCTTTAGAAACACGATTAACGGTCAACAGAAACCATTCAGAAGTGATGAGCATCAATCATGCTGCCGGCTCACAGCCGGTAGCAGTCAGCAAACTAGTTTTTGATTTAATCCGTCAGGCCAAACAGGCCAGCCTACTTCCCCATAGCTGTTTCAACTTTGCCATTGGACCACTGGTTAAACTATGGAAAATCGGCTTTAACGGCCACAGCGTCCCGCCTGCTGAAGAAATTGCTAAGCGGCTGACCCTAGTTAATCCTGAGCTAATAAAACTAGACGAAAAAAATCATACTGTTTTTCTGACCAGAACCGGCATGGAAATAGATTTAGGTGCCATTGCCAAAGGCTATATAGCAGATATAACCAAACTGGTATTAGCCAGCTATGGCATCCATCAGGCCATAATCAACTGTGGCGGTAATGTATTAACCATTGGAAGCTCGCCCCTCACCAGCAATCAGCAATGGCATATCGGACTTAAACGCCCGTTTGCCGCCGCAGACAGCCTGCTGGGAATTCTGCATCTGCAAAATAAATCAGTTGTAACATCTGGGATTTATGAACGCTATTTCATCCTGAATGAAAAACTGTATCACCACATCATTGATCCTCAGAGTGGCTACCCTTTAGACAATGAGCTGCAAAGTGTCACCATCATTTCCGACAACTCCTTGACTGGCGATATCTATTCCACAATTCTTTATGGCTTGGGAGTAGAACGAGGAATAAAAGAATTAGATAAACATCAATATATGGGTGCCATATTTGTGACCAAAGACAAAAAAATAATCATCAGATCCAATCAGCACTTCGAATTTAAATCACCAGCAGATGATTACCAAATCGTTCATATGAACTAAATTGAATTCCTACGAACTGCCTGAAATAGCCAATACCCAAATAATAAACCAATATTTTTAATTATCATTATTTCATCAATAATTCTTTCAGGACCGCTATTAGACGTTGCTGTTGCTCAACTGTCCCAATACTGATACGCAAAAAATTATCAATCCTAGCCTGTTGAAAATGGCGCACCACCACACCTTGCTGGCGCAAAAAGACAGCAATTTCCTCGGCAGCTTTTTCTACGTGACAAGCAAATACAAAATTGGCATAAGAAGGTAAGACTTCAAAACCCAGTTGCCGTAATTGTTCAGTCAGCCAGATACGGTTATCGATGACTTTTTTACAAGTAGAACGGAAATAGTCATCATCCTTGAAGGCAGCAATAGCCGCCGCCTGTGCCACACGATCCAGCGGATAGGAATTAAAACTGTTTTTTACTCGCTCTAGCCCTTCAATCAATTCAGCCTGCCCCAATGCCAGACCAACTCGCATACCAGCTAGCGACCGTGATTTAGATAATGTCTGCACTACGAGTAGATTAGGATAATCTGTAATCAACTTCACCGCAGAGACACCACCGAAATCAATATAAGCTTCATCCACCAGCACCACACAATCAGGATTAGCTTGCAATATCTTTTCAATCATTACGAGTGGTAGGATACAGCCGGTAGGTGCATTCGGGTTTGGAAAAATCACACCCGCCACTGCCCCAGCGTAATCTGCCGAATTAATGGCAAACTGCGCATCCAGTGGTATCACACGCGGTTTCACATCATACAACTGACAATACACTGGATAAAAGCTATAGCTAATATCGGGCATCAACAACTGCTGTTTACCTTGAAAAAAAGCTGCAAAAGCGTGTGCCAGCACCTCATCAGAGCCATTTCCCACAAACACTTGCGATTTTTGCAAACCATAGTAGTCTGCCACTGTCTGCTTAAGATTATCTGCATTCGGATCAGGGTATAAACGCAAATCCCCATTTACCGCGTCATGCATTGCCTGTAACACCAAAGGTGATGGTGCAAATGGATTCTCATTAGTGTTCAGCTTAACCAGATTGGAAAATTTAGGCTGCTCACCGGGTACATAAGGCTGCAACCCTTTTGTCTTCTCACTCCAAAATTTACTCATTCTATTTCTATTCCCTTGTTATAAAACTTGGTTACTTACAAACCCACACAATCGCAACTCAGCTCCGTATCACAACCGAATTCATACTGTTACAGGCTCACCAGCATAGCTTGGGCTGATCAATAAAGATTCAGCATCACGCGTACTCAATTGCTCAGGCAGCAAATAATCCAATTTTTTAGTCGTTAGCACCATACATGCTGCTTCACTCAGGCCACAGATATATAAAGTTTTACCTTGCTGATGCAGGTTACGTGCCAACACCTGCAAATGGACAAATACCGTCACATCAGTATGACAGCCTGCACTAACATCCAGATAAACCTTTTGTACTTTCAATGTCCGAACCAAATCAAAACTTCGATGGAGTAAGCTACTGGCATTAGCAAACAGCAAAATCTGTGGCAGCGTAATAACAGCTTCCTGTACCACAATCTGCACTTCAGGCAGCAACAACGGCCATGCTCGCAGACGAATAGTATGCCAGCACATCACAATCAAGCCTAAAGAAATAATCAGCCATAAACCGGCACAGATACCAAACAACACAATCAGCAGCGCAGAAACACACAACCATAACAAATCACCCCATTGGCGATAATACAAGCGCAACTCACTCCAGTTTATCTGCACGCAGATTGCATACAGCGCAATTACGGCCAGCACTGGCAGCGGAACCGCACGCCACCATGACCAGCAATAGATCAGTAACAATATCACCAGCGCAGTCAACAACGTCGAACGGGTTAATCGCAGAGCCTGATCATCTACATAACCCACACTGGCCACCATACCGCCAGTCAGCGCAGACAGAATATTAGTCAAACCAGTCAAACCCGTGCTGTACCGGAAACGATCTGGTAAATATTGGCAAATTTCTACATTAATCAATAAAGCAATCGTAGCACTCATAAATACCAGCAAAGCCCAGTCTGCATGTACTTGACTCACTTGCATCCAAACTTGCCAGTTTTGCTGTACCGGAGTAGCCACACCCAGCAATGTAAACGGCCAAATATGGCTGAGCATCCATACCAACAGCAACACCCACAAAGCTTTCGGCTGAGATTGCGTTCGCCAAAACAGCAGTAAAGCAAGAGAAAGAGCAGCCAGCACCACGCTCGGCCAGTTCCAGCTATGCCAATTTAGCAGTAGCACCCATTGCTCCAGCCATGAGCTATTATTGGCGGCCACACCAAGAATAATCGGTGCCAGCATCACCATCAGAGTCAAGGAAATCCCCATTCCGATACCGTGCCACACCGGACGGGCAATCCAGTTCATACAATGCCGTGGCAGAATCACAGTCAGCAATACTAACCAACCTCCAGTAAACAGAGTCAGCATACTCGCTACCATAAGCCGATCCGACACCGCACCGGCATAGTAAGCTATCGATGCGGTAAGCATCAAAGCTGAAAACGGTGCGGGCGTCAGCAATACTTTATTACGGCCACCAAAAAGAAGGCAGCACAATAGTGCACACAACAAACTGGCCAGAGCCATAGAAATGGGCAAGCCGGTGATACCGGCACAGGCAAGAGCCATCGGCAAAACATAGCCCAGCATCTTCCAGCCATGTGACAGCCATACCAAAGGCCGCCACTTAAAGCTTTTCAGTTCCAAGGTATTATCCTTTAGCCCAAATCATCAGGATAAATTAACATCAGTCGAGCAAAATTCTTGAGCACCAGATTGCAAACGCAGATGAAGAGCGCGAGCCATTTGCAAGGCCTGCTCAGAATCCTGCGCAAGAACAGTAAAATGTCCCATCTTGCGACTCGGACGGACTTGTTTTTTACCATACAGATGTAAAAATGCCGTTGCATGATTCAGCACGACAGACCAGTTCGGCTCAGTTTGCGGCGGCCATACATCACCAAGAATATTGGCCATACAGCAAGGCTGTAACAAATCAGCAGCAGCCGGTTTTAAACCACACATTATCCTTACCTGTTGCTGAAACTGGTCCGAAATACAGGCATCCATACTAAAATGGCCCGAATTATGCGGCCGAGGCGCCACTTCATTCACTACCAGATGCATCTTGCTGCCCACAACAAACATCTCAACTGCCATGACCCCTCTATATTCCATGGCCTGAGCCAGCCGGCATGCCATCTGCTCAGCCTGCTGTAAAACTGAAACAGGAAGTCTAGCCGGTACAAGCGAATATGCCAAAATACCATTTTCATGCTGGTTTTCTGCAACCGGAAAACACACCGTGTGCTCTTCATCAAGCCGTGCCACTACCACCGAAATTTCCGCACGCAAATCTACTTTTTTTTCCAGCACACAGCGCACCTGCCCTAATTTAGCAAAAGCAGACTTCAATTCAGCTATTGTGCTAACCGCTATCTGACCTTTACCATCATAGCCCAGCGTCGCCGTCTTCAAAATTCCTGGTAATAATTCTTCAACATGGCTATCAATATCAGATTCGGCACAAACAACACGATAAGGTACCGTTTTCAGCCCAGCTTTAGCAATCCATTCCTTTTCCTGCTGCCTGTCTTGTGCAATGGCCACACATTCACCAGAAGGAGACACAGATGTAAATTGTGCCAACCAGCGCATAGACTGGGCATTGACATTTTCAAATTCGGTCGTTACCGCCGCACAATCAGCCATAGCCTGTAAAGCTTTAGAATCATCAAAAGCAGCGCACAAATGCACATCAGAAAATTGTGCAGCAGGAGCTTCAGGATCAGGATCCCATACCATCACCTGATAACCCATTGTTTTAGCAGCAACTGTAAACATTGCTCCTAACTGGCCACCGCCCATAATGCCCAGCATTGAAGGTGGCAGAATACAGGAAGAAAAACAAGACATAATGGTATAGAACAACCCTCAGAATACAAACAATATCATTTTAAAATAATCTTATGCCAAAACAGCTAATCGCATTGAGATCTTAAACTTACTCAGTGTCTAATTTACCTGTCAGCAAATCAATATACAAACTATACAAATAATAATAGTAATTAATGCACTTAGCAGCCAGATAGGTTGCAAAAAACCTTCATATCAGCCAAATATCAGAATTTTTATATAAAAAAATAAAATTCTTTAAATAAATTACCTTAACCAATCGAAAAATAAAATTAAGTAAACCCAAAGATAATATTACCTTCAATTATGTTAACATAAATCAATTCTTTATTACAAAATCAAACACAAATGACGAGTTACAATCCATCAATTTAAATGCAAAATTAGCAAAACAGAGCAATCAACAGTCATCTAATTAGATACCACAAACCCAAAATACATTTAATCAATTCCCAATTTATTCATAGTTTTAATGAAATTGCTGACTAGAAACATCACTACAGGGTTGCAATTGCAAAGAGCCGTTAGCCCCATCCACACATAATTTACTATCCCTATCTCGAAGCTGGCGTCCCGTTAGTAGCCAGTTATTTCTTCTACTTTGCGTACAAGAAACGACTCCAACATCATGATTTTTAACAGCAAGGCAACGATTGTTCAGCCATACTTTTCCCTGATGGAAATACATAGCCTCACTGATTTCTCCAGCCGTACAAGTTTCAAGCAAAACAGGCTGCCATACCGAAGCCATGCTTTTCGTACGCAAACATACACTATTGAGCGGACGCAAGCTGATACTGGAAGAAACAGGATAAACAGGCGGATAAGGTAAACCTTCAGGATAATCTGGATAAGGCAGAGCAGCAGGATATACTGGCGTATCAGTATAAATCACAGTTGCGCCAGCAGGGGCATCAATATGTACCGTTTTATTAATCGTAGTGGTTCGTGAAATAGGCAAATCAACAATGATATCGCGTTCACCATGACCGGAATGATATATGACCGCTGCTTCGGTCAAAGCTGGACAACACAGCATACTCATCAAAATCAAAATTTGCTTGAATTGTATATTGCCAATCATTATCACCTCCCGTAATCATAACCCAGAAATTATCGATGCCTGATCTCCCAACACTGGTGAATGCGGGTATTGCGAAAATCATCAGGTACAGTATTTGCAGAAATATCCCGAATGCTGTAGCGTTGATGCAAACCAGCATTCAACGTGAAACTCCGCAGATTATTTGAGAAAAACAACACCCCCTGTGGCGCCAATAAATGCATCGCCCCATCAATCAACTTTTCCTGATCCCGCTGAATATCAAGAATATCTCGCATTTTCTTACTATTAGAAAAACTCGGTGGATCCATTACAATTAAATCAAACTGCCTGCTTAGTTCAGCTGCCTGCTGCAGATACAGGAACACATCAGCACGCACAATCTGATGCTTTAAACTATCCAATCCATTTAGCTCAAAATTACGTTTCGCCCATTGCAGATAAGTATTTGACAAATCGACTGTTTCACTCAACATGGCTCCACCGGTGGCCGCATAAACCGTAAAACTACCCGTATAAGCAAATAAATTCAAAAAACGTTTACCTTCAGCTAGATTACCGATTAATCTGCGAGTATTACGATGATCTATAAATAAACCCGTATCTAAATACTTATCCAGATTTACCCAAAAAGCACGTTCGTATTCATGAATAACAAAATCTGTGCCTTCGGCACCGGTTTTTTCATACTGCTCTTTACCTTTCTGGCGCGCCCGTCTTTTAACATGAATATTGTCTGCAGGCAGCCCTGTAACGAACACTATCGCCTCAATAACCCCGCCCAGCCATTCCTCATACTCTGCCTTCTGCATCAGCCAGCCAGTATCATATTCCTGCAAATGAACCTGATCCTTATAAATATCCACCGCAAACGGATATTGAGGAATATCACGGTCGTACATCCGCCATGCCTCCAGCCCCTGACGCTGCGCCCACTTACGCAAATGTTTAATATTCTTACCAAGACGGTTAGCAAAAGCACCTATATCATTACTCATAAATAAAACTTTACATATCTGCCATAAACAACCTAATACCTACATTGTAACGGAAAAAACCACCATCTCCCCAGCGCGTTTGAAATAACCATCCAGTCATCAGGTTGCTAAAAAAACCAAAATAACTTATAATTTAACGAATAATTTGAAACCATCGTTTACAACCTGAGTTAATTCCGGCGTATCCAGAATCTCTTTTATGATGTAACGCCATCTACCATTAGCCGCAGTATTGCTTTCGCTACTTGGTTGTCGTCGATGTATAAAATACCCACACACAAGCTAACGACAACCAATTGCTATCTTTATATTACTTTCCTCCTTGGCTTAAGCTAGCAACAGTTTCCAGTAATCTATTTTCAACAAAATAAACTAGATTATCACGTTTGGTTGGTCGTTTAACCAAAGGAAAACCATGACATTGTCTTTTTCAGATTTACATTTAGACAAACAAATTACCAGCGCGCTCACTGCTGCCGGATATGAAACCCCAACTCCTGTACAACTGGAATCTATTCCCGCTGTTTTAAATAATCAGGATGTAATGGTTTCTGCACAGACAGGTTCAGGCAAAACAGCTGCTTTTCTTTTGCCAACGTTACAAAAATTGCTTAAACGCAGCGAAAAATCCGGCAAAGGCCCGCGTGCACTGGTATTAACGCCCACACGTGAACTTGCCCAGCAAGTCGAAAAAAATGCTCAGATATACGGCAAAAATATGCCTTGGCTGCGCACAGTTACCCTAGTGGGAGGCACCGCTTTCGGACAACAAATCCGAGCCTTAGCGCGCCCCATCGACCTGATTGTAGCTACTCCTGGACGATTAATGGATCACATGCGTCAGGGACGCATCGATTTTGGGCGTTTGGAAGTCCTCATTCTGGACGAAGCAGACCGCATGCTAGACATGGGCTTCATTGATGACATCGAAACCATCGTCGCAGCCACTCCTGCCGAACGTCAAACCCTATTATTCTCAGCCACATGGGATGGCATGGTTGGCAAACTGGCGCAGAAACTAACCAACCAGCCTCAGAAAATTGATATTGCCCGTGAAGAAAAACAAGGCAAAATCGATGAACAATTGCTATATTGTGACGATATTCGTCATAAAAATCGCCTGCTAGATCATTTGTTACGTGATGCCAGTATCGATCAAGCAGTAATCTTTACCGCCACCAAAGCTATGTCCGAACAACTGGCTGACGAACTATACGAAAAAGGTTTTTCTGCTAACTGTCTGCATGGAGACATGCCCCAGGGCTGGCGAAACCGCACCTTGATGGATTTACGCAAAGGCCGAATTAAAATTCTGGTCGCTACAGACGTAGCTGCACGAGGTATTGACGTACCTACTATTACGCATGTAATCAATTACGACCTACCCAAACAGGCAGAAGATTATGTACACCGTATAGGACGTACCGGCCGTGCAGGTCGCACCGGTTTGGCCATTACTTTTGCTGAAGTGAACGAATACATCAAAGTTCACAAAATAGAACGCTACCTCAATCGGAAACTGCCGGAACATACCATCAGCGGCATGGAACCCACTCGCAAGCGTTCGAGTAAATTTGCTAATAAAGGTCGTCGTTCATTTGGCAACCAAAGCAAAAGCGGCAACTGGAATACCGGCCGTCGCCATAATAATGAGCAACAGCCCAACCGTTCGCGCCAAGGCAACCAAGCAGGACGTCAGCGCAGCAATCCGCAAAATAGACATAGCAGCAACAGCCAACCAAAACATTAATTCTTAATTATCTACACATTTATCAGGCAGCTTTTGCTGCCTGATAACTTCAAAATCATTAAGTTCAGACCATATCTGTTTTTTATCATCAAACAGAACATCTTTACTGTCTTGCAAATTTTTGTTATATCTAATATATTCTTATAACAAAACAAAAACTATTTAAAAGCACAATAATAATATTTAGGCAGGCATAAGCATTGTCACCTTATAGTAGTACCTGTAAAACAAGTATTAATGACAACAGTTGGTGCACAACACCGACAAGCGAGAAAGGATTTAACTATGCAACATCGTCGAAGATTACAAATTTTTCAGGCAGCCAAACGAGCTGCATTTTACCAGCACACTCAGCCCGTTAATACAAAAGAGCAGATTCCAGAAGAAAACGAAAAAAATATTCTTCTATTTGAAACTGTGCACCAGTAATGGTACTTAGGTAATACATAACAAGCCATATTGATCAGATATGGCTTGATTCATAATTATCCAGATAATCAATATATCCAATACTGACTCAATTGCAATATACAATCAACATAACATATTACCTGCTCTACTCTTGTTTGATAAATCCTTTAATATAAAACCAACAAAAATACCAAAAGCATTTAATTAAGCAAATAGCCTTGTCTCATCATCAAACAATCCTAACTGGTTTCCTATCTCGATTTGTGCGAAAATTCAGTTTATTTTCTGGGCGAACTACCATGTTAGACAGAGAAGGTTATCGCCCCAATGTCGGGATAATCATCACCAACGACCGTAATGAGGTTTTCTGGGGCAAACGGGTACACGAACATTCTTGGCAGTTTCCACAAGGTGGTATCAAACCGGGAGAAAGTCCCGAAGCTGCCATGTATCGCGAATTGATGGAAGAAGTAGGCCTGTTGCCACATCATGTCAAAATCATTGGGCGCACTCGTGACTGGTTGCGTTATGACGTTCCCACACATTGGATTAAACGCGAATGGCGAGGTTCCTATAAAGGACAAAAACAGATATGGTATCTGCTGCGTCTGACCGGACGGGAGAGTGATATCCACCTGCGTGCCACCCACCATCCCGAATTTGATGCATGGCGCTGGCACCAGTACTGGGCACCAGTGGATGAAGTGATAGAATTCAAACGCAATGTCTATCTTAATGCACTGCACGAATTGTCGCGTTTTCTGCATCAACTACCGGAGTGGACTGAATTCGTACAAAACCGTCAGAACCACGATGATAAATATTCACTGGCTGAATAAAAGCCGGTCATTCAGCCGGCATTCACCTGCCTGATCCCAGCACAAAACAAAAACAAATTACCGAAAAATTAAATTTTTTACGGTAATTTGTTCTATATTGGCAATACTACCAGTCTGAAATAAATTATGAGCAAATCCATAACTTACGATGAATCTAGCGTAACCGTACTCAAAGGTCTGGCACCAGTTAAAGAACGGCCAGGCATGTACACCAGAACTGACAGCCCTACCCACATCATTCAGGAAGTCATTGATAATGCTGCCGATGAAGCACTTGGCGGTTATGCACAAAACATCGACGTAATCCTAAATCAGGATGGTTCAGTAACCGTAAAGGATAATGGACGAGGCATACCAACTGGATTACATCCAACTGAGCAGGTTCCCGTAGTCGAACTGGTTTTTACCCAGCTTCATGCGGGTGGTAAATTTAACAAAAAAAGTGGTGATGGTGCTTACGCATTCTCTGGCGGGCTACATGGTGTCGGCGTTTCCGTTACCAACGCCCTCTCCACCAGATTAGAAGTCACCGTTAAAAGAAACAGCAAAATTTATCAAATTGTCTTTGCAGCTGGAGAAGTTATTCAGCCCCTGACTGAAATTGGCAAATGCACCTCCAAAGATAGTGGAACAGAAGTTCGCATCTGGCCTGACGGTCATTACTTCGACAACCCACAATACAACATAGCTGAACTTGAACGCACATTGCGTGCCAAAGCAGTATTACTGCCAGGTATCAGCGTCACCCTTACTCGGTATATCAATGGTACAGATGAAGCACAGACACAAAACTGGCACTATCCGAATGGCCTAAAAAGTTATTTACTGAATCTCCTCTCAGATAGCCAAACCGCTACACCTATCTTTGCTAGTGAAAATTATCTAGGCGCCAACCATGACACAGATTTCAATCAAGGCGAAGGTGCAGCTTATGCATTAAGCTGGGTAGAAGAAGGTAATGCACCCAGTGAAAGCTATGTAAACCTCATACCCACAGCCCTTGGCGGCACACATGAGGCAGGTCTCAAACAAGCCGTCTTTCACGCCGTCAATAATTTCATTAACCACCACAACCTGCTGCCACGCGGTGTAAAACTTCAATCAGATGATGTATTTTCCCGCGTCGCTTTTGTATTATCCGCCCGTCTGCTGGATCCACAATTTCAGGGACAAACCAAAGACAAACTCACCAGCCGTGATGCACTCAAACTGGTGGCAGCTATGTGCAGCGATCCGCTTGAGCTCTGGCTGAACCAAAATATCGATACTGGAAAAAAAATAGCCGAACTGGCCATTCGTCAGGCGCAGGCGCGCATGCGCTCAACCAAAAAAATAGAAAAGAAAAAAGGATCCGGAGTAGCCGTCTTGCCAGGTAAACTCACAGACTGTGAAAGTGAAGATATACGTGAAAATGAACTTTTTCTGGTCGAAGGAGATTCTGCCGGCGGTTCTGCCAAACTAGCTAGAGATAAAAATACCCAAGCCATCCTGCCCTTACGCGGCAAAGTATTAAACAGCTTCGAAATTCATCGCGATCAGTTATTTGGCAATGCAGAAATTCACGATATTTCTGTAGCCATTGGCGTAGACCCGCACGGAAAAAATGATAATCCAGATTTATCCGGCCTTCGCTACGGCAAAATCGCCATATTATCCGATGCCGACGTAGACGGTGCTCACATTCAAGTACTACTACTTACCCTCTTTTATACCCACTTTCCCCGTCTGATTGATGCAGGACACATCTACGTAGCCCAGCCGCCTCTATTCAGAGTGGATGTCAACGCACAGGGTAAAAATAAACCAGCGCGTAAACTTTATGCACAGGATCAGGCAGAACTAGATACCATTCTGGATCGACTGCAAAGCGAAAAGGTTAAAGAAAGTGCCTACAGTATCAGTCGATTTAAAGGTCTGGGAGAAATGAATCCAGATCAGCTTAAAGACACCACCATGAACCCCGATACCCGCTGCCTTTTACAAGTACAGATAAGAGAAGAAGACAGCAACGAAACCCGCAACATCTTTGTTAAACTAATGGGCAAAGGAGAAGCATCATCCAGACGCATATGGATGGAAGCAGAAGGAGATAAAGTAGAAACCGATATATAATTAACCATATAACCAATATCGGCTTGACCTAAATACATAAGACTCTGTATCAAAGCATATCCGTAAGCAATGAAGTTTTATATAAATGTAACTACAGGTTTTTAACAAATAACAACCTGTAGTTACATTTATATGGTTAAATACGTATCAATGCTTTTTTATTTATAAGAATTAAGCTAATAGTCAAATAATATATCACCATTACCGCTAAATAATATAATTAGCTTGTTCAACAATGCTCAACTTACATCACGAATAAAAAACTTGAAACAAATTCTGTATAGCAAGAACCTTCATGCAATACAGACTAAATCTACCCAAAACTTTAGAATTATAATCGGTACAAAATCCAGCAAAATTAAAACATCTCACAGCATAACCAAATCAAGAGTCACAAACTATATAAAGACATACCCTAATTAGAAGATAAAGCAAACTCTAAACACCAGGTCATTAAAATAAATGAACATAAATTTTATTTAATATTAATTTAATTAAAATATGGCCAACAAAGTCGTATATTATTTGCTAATTAGATATGTAAATTTATATTTATACATAGTAGTCACACAACTTAAAATTGAACTTTAAGTCAAACGGATATTGATTTAAATCAAATAAATGTTCTTTAAGCAATCCAGCATTTTGTCCATATTTAGAATAATGTTATAATAAAGAATAGTTTCTGAAGACCAATAAAATAGACTGATCAAATACTACAGAATATTACTTTCAATACAACGTCAAATCAGAAAAAAAATGCATCGAAAATAAAAATAAGAATTATCTATAAAGATAATTGATAAAATTTAATAACATTTTTTTGCAAAAAAATTCACCCATCTTTATAATTAACACGGTTACAGTCAATTTTAGAGGAATTTTCATGAAATATGATTTCATCGAAGGCGTATTAAAAACACTAAACAGTACACCTGACATTACATCTTCTGCTGTTATTTCTACTGACGGTCTGCCAATCGCCTCAGCACTGCAAAGTGGCATGGATGAAGACCGAATCGGTGCCATGGCTGCGGCATTACTTTCATTGGGTAACCGCTCTGCTAAAGAAGTATTAAAAGGTTCTTTGGATAATACTATTATTCATACAGATAAGGGCTATATGCTGCTGTTTCAGGCATCTGAAGCCATCTTGTTAACCATCACCACAACACATGAAGCCAAATTAGGTTTGATTCTGTTTGAAGCTAAACGTGCATTGAAAGAACTAGCTGATCATTTTGGTTAATATTCAGTTTGCTTAACCTGAAATGTGCCATGCCTAATTAAAGCCATACATGCAAAATAAATGATATATCCAAAACGGTTTTTGTAATCAGCACAACACTGAAAATTTGGTTTAATCTTTCAGTATTGTTCAAATCCGGTTTCATAAACAGGATTGATCGCTGTCAGGCAAATTCATATAAGCAAAAACCGGTTTTACTGTATGACAGAAAGTTTAATATCTTTAAGCATCCTTTAGATTAAAGCATAGCATATAAACATCGGGCGAAGATTACTCTGTCCCCGAAAAGCATATTCAGAAGTTTTCAGCAGCAATTGACGTATAACATCAAAACAGACAGAGCTGCTACAAAAACATAATAACACTGAAATGCTTACATTAAGCACACTCATTCTTCACCAGATTAAACCAAATTGAAGGACAAATTAACATGGATATGAGTCGTTGGATTCAGCCAAAACCTCAGAGCGAATCTACAGAGTATAAAATCAAACATTATCAGCAAGAAGGGGAATCCACAATATATGTTACCAATCAGGAATTTCCCTATCCTGATGGCGCACTGATTGTATCCCGTACTGATCTTGACGGTATCATTACACATGCCAATGATGTATTTGTTGATATCAGTGGTTGGACCCGTGATGAAATTATTGGCGCGCCGCACTGCCTATTACGTCATCCAGATATGCCAAAAGCACCCTTTGCCGACATGTGGGCTACCTTGCAAAGAAAAGAACGCTGGTATGGCTATGTCAAAAACCTGCGCAAAGACGGTGGTCATTACTGGGTATATGCAACTGTTATTCCCAACCTGCGTCAGGGCAAAGTTATCGGCTATAGCTCAATCCGCCGCAAACCGAGCCGCGAAAAAGTAAATGAAATGAGCGCGAAGTATGCAGAAATGCTGAAATCTGAACAGGAAGGAAAATAATATGCTAAGTTTAATGGTTGTACCTGATTATTTGCCTGACCAATTCAGTACCTGGTATCTGCTCAATAACTACCTTCAAAAGAAAAGCGATCAAAATATATCACTGATCATGCCTCCTTCGTTTGATGAAGTCACAGCTCATCAGGAAAAAGAAAAAGTATCTATGCTTTTTGTTAACCCTTTTGCTGCTGGTACTTATGTACGTGAACAAGGTTATTTACCGCTCGTTAGACCTAAAAATAAATCAGACGAAATTGTCATCGTTGCAGCCGCCGATTCAGACATCAATGCAATTGAAGATCTGAAAGGAACTGTAGAATTAGCACTTTCAAATAATGAAGATGCTAATTTCATTGGGTTACGCCTGCTAGAACCTGCTAATCTGAGTGATGATGAACTAGTTATCAAACGCAAAGATAATTTCCTGATGGTTGCTTCAGGTGTAATTCGGCATCATGCAAAAGTAGGAATTATCCAATCTGATGTATATGATAGCTTCAACTCAGTCACCAAAGATCAGCTGAAAGTATTATTGAAGAGCCGTATTAACGAAGTTTCACACGTTATGCTGTATCATCCTGATGCAGTTTCCAACGCTGAACTTCTGAAAGATGTGCTATGTAAAATGGCCGATGATGCCGATGGCGCCAATATTGTAAAAGCATTAAACTTCCCTGAAGGCTTTACTGCATTATCAGAAGAAGAAATGGAATTCATGATCGACGTTGTAGACACCATGAGAAAGTAATCAAGCTTGGATTAAACCGTATAGGATACCACCTATACGGTTTAATTTTTGGCTGCCGAATTTTTCTAATCAGAAAAGATAAGAATAAAGTTATCGACTTCTTTATCTTTCAAATATACTGAATAAAAATATATTTTTTCACCAACTTATCAAGTGTAATAATTCCTTTACCTTATAATTTCATAAATATAGTTAGGTGAAATTTAAAATTAACACTTTCACCTTTTTCTAATAATACAATCAACACATATATTTTTTGAAAAAAAATCTGAAATAAATAAAATTATTTTCTATTAATAATTTGAACATTTAAATATAGATATAAAACCAATCAATTGAGAATAATCAACATCAATATCTGAGCTCAACAATATTTGGTACCAGTACAGCTTTTACCAGCCATAATTCATAGCAACATACTGGCATACCCAACTAATAATGTATCAATGCTGTTTAATGGAACACAACATGATTCTGTTATAATGGATTAAATCATAATCGTTATCAACAGCTTCAATGGCTACCATTAGCACAACAAAACCTTCACGCTATTTGCCTATATTACTAGCAATAGCTATTTTCATGCAGCAGCTGGATGCCACCATCCTGAATACTGCTCTGCCTTCCATGGCTGCGGATTTAGGACAATCGCCTTTGAATATGCAATCGGCAATTATTGCCTATGCACTGACGCTGGCCATCATGATGCCGTTGTCAGGTTTTTTATCGGACAAATTAGGTACCCGCAAGCTCTTCATGGGATCAATGGTCATATTTATTATCGGTTCAGTTCTCTGTGCAGCCAGCAACAATTTACCCCTGCTGGTATTAGCTAGGATTATTCAGGGATTGGGTGGTGCCATGCTTACTCCTGTAGCACGATTAACCATGATGCAAGCCTATGACCGCTCTAAACTGATTACCGTTATGAATTATGCCATTATGCCAGCACTTATCGGCCCAGTATTAGGACCGATTATTGGTGGTTATCTGGTCGTCTATATGAGCTGGCACTGGATTTTTTTATTAAACGTACCAATTGGTCTGCTGGGATTGCTGGTCACATGGTACATCATGCCCGATTTTAACCGGCCGGCTAATTATTTTGACGGATTGGGTTTCTTTTTATTTTCTGCGTCCGCATTTTGCATGACTCTGACCTTTGAAACCATGTCTCACGCTAATAACATTCTTTTCGGCTGTATGATGGCAGTTGCCGGAATCGGTGCATTATTTGCCTATTTAGCACATGCACGCCAGAACAACCGCGCTTTGTATCCACCTCATCTGATTCTGGTACGCACGTTTCGTCTCGGATTGGCCGGTAACCTTGTCAGCCGTTTGGGTATGAGTGCTTTACCTTTATTATTACCCTTACTGTTTCAGGTTGCATTCAGCTACGATGCGGTCAATTCAGGTTGGCTACTGATGCCGTTGGCACTGGCTGCAATATTTGCCAAACCTTTCCTGAAACCATTAATGAACCATTTCGGCTACCGCAACACATTAGCATGGAACACTCGTATCATCGGCATACTTATAATGTCTCTGGCATTTATCAGTGCTGCTACCCCACAATGGCTTATTTTGCTTCATCTGTGCGTACTCGGTGCTTGTAATTCATTACAGTTTACCGGTATGAATACCATTACACTGGCTGATTTGCGGCCTAATCAAGTAAGCAGTGGTACTAGCCTAATGGCAGTTAATCAGCAGCTTGCCTTAAGTTTTGGTATCGCTATCGGTGCCTTACTTTTACAAAACCTTAGCCGAGCCAGCTTTATTCATCAAAATATCACTAGTGCCTTTCGCGTCACATTCATTATTTTGGGCGTCTTTACCCTGCTTTCCAGCTGGATATTCGCTCGTCTGCATCCTACCGATGGTGATAATCTACTTACCAGAGAAAAATAAATTACTAGTAACGTTTTATTTTTTACATAATAAAAAGACTGCCTTAAAAAGGCAGTCTTCCACTCAGCATAAATAAATTAATGAGGAATATCATCACTCAAATACACTGCTGGTTCACTTTTATCATGGGGCAGTAATATATTCAGTATGATAGCCACAATACCCCCCATACAAATCGGGTTTTGAAACAGAATAGGCAATTGAGCAAATACTTCCGGCTCAAAAGCTACGCCCAACCCCAATCCTAAAGAAGTAGCACAGATAACTGCTTCCCGGCGGCGAATACCAGCTGTGATAATAATACGGATACCTGCTGTAACAATCAGACCAAACATAACCACCATTGCGCCACCAAGAACCGGGCTCGGAATAGTGGTAAAAATTGCGCCAACCCAAGGGAACAAGCCCAATATCACCAAAATCACTGCAATGTATTTACCTACATGGCGAGATGCAACACCGGTCATCTGAATCACACCATTATTCTGAGCAAATGTAGTTAACGGTAATGAACCAAGTGCAGTAGCAATTACAGAAACCAAGCCATCGGCCATGACGCCACCGCGCAAGCGGCTAGTATATGCTGCTCCGTCCACCGGCTGATTGGATATCATTGCAGTAGCAGTTAAATCACCAACAGCTTCAAATACACTCAGAAGATAAATGGTTCCTGCTACCATAAAGGCATGCCAGTCAAAAGCAAAACCGTATTTGAATGGAATTGGAATGGTAATCAGCGGCAGATCATGTAGATTGGAAAAATCAACAATACCCATAAAAATGGCGATTACATAACCAGAAATCAAACCTACCGCAATACCTGCCATACGCCACCATGCATTGCGAAAGCAGTTAAATAACAGTACGGTAAAAAGAACAAAAGTAGAAAGAGCAAGATTGGGCCATGAACCGAATGTATGATTAGCTTTAGCAGTGAGCCCCCCGCCGAAATCAGTAATACCGACATGAATCAAGCTTAAGCCTATCATCAATACCACTACTCCACTTACCGTAGGAGTGATAATTTTTTTCAGAAACGGCAATAGCCATGATGCTCCGACTACTAAAAAGGCGCCCACAAAAGAGACGCCCAATAAAGTAGAAATCATGGCTTGTTCATTCATCCCGTTTTCCTTCATGCCCAATCCTAGCGCAATCATCACAGTAACAAATGAAAAATTAACCGATTGAATCGATAATAACCCAGAACCGATCACCCCGAAACGGTGCACTTGAATATACGTACCGACACCTGATGCAACCATAGACATCGATACCAAATAGGCAGTCATATCTGCCGGCAGTTTCAGTGCGCCGCCCACCACTAAAGCCGGAGCCACCATGGGTACGAATAGAGCGAGTAAATGGGTTAATGCACTCAGCAAACCATTAAAAACTGGAGGTTTATCCTCCAGACCATAGACCAGATCAGAGCGTTCTTCTTGTTTAAGAACAGAGGGATTATCGGCCATTTCAACCTTTCTTATTTACTTTATACTTGCAAAAAACGAATATAAAGCCCCGTATTTTAAGCTAAGCTGATACATTTAATCTACATCAGACAATTGAGTAATAAAATCTTTAACTCAAGCAAACCTCTTTTATCAAAAAACATTATGAACGGCCTATTTTCCATCAAGGGATAAAATACGCTACAATCATCACATTTTTAGCTCTCCTGTAAAGGGTAGAATTATGTTGACAGGCAGCCTGGTTGCCATCGTAACGCCTATGCATGCAGATGGTAGTATTGATTACGACCAATACAAACAGCTTATTGACTGGCATATCGAATCCGGTACCGACGCTATTGTCGCTGTAGGAACCACAGGTGAATCAGCAACCCTTAGTGTTGATGAACACCTAAACGTAATTAAAACTGCTGTAGAACACGTAGCCGGACGCATTAAAGTGATTGCCGGTACAGGTGCAAATAATACGCACGAAGCCATTTATCTTGCTCGAGAAGCACAGCAAGCTGGTGCGGATATGACACTGTCAGTAGTGCCTTACTACAACAAACCCAATCAGGAAGGCATATACCGCCATTTCAAGACCATAGCTGAAGCTACTTCTATTCCGATGATTTTGTACAATGTGCCTGGACGCACTGTTGCCGATATGCAACCGGATACTGCTTTGCGGCTAGCTCAGATAGAAAATATTGTCGGAATCAAAGAAGCCACTGGCAACATCGGCCGAGCTTGTTATCTGTTTAAACATGTTCCCGAAAATTTTGCAGTTTACTCTGGCGATGATCCTACCGCGATGGCATTCCTACTATGCGGTGGCCATGGTGTTATCAGTGTGACAGCCAATGTAGCTCCGAAAATGTTTGCCGACATGTGTCATGCTGCACTACGCGGTGATATAGCCGGTGCGCGAAGCCTGAATGATAAATTACAGCGTTTGCATGGCGACCTTTTTTGCGAACCCAGTCCGGCACCTACTAAATGGGCACTGTCCCGGATCGGTAAAATCAGTCCGGTATGCCGCCTGCCCATTACGGAGCTGACTGAAGCAGGACAGACCATAGTAACAGCTGCCATGCGCGAAGCCGGCTTAATCTGAACATAAGCCTACCCTATCAGAAAAATACACACAGAAAGTGGCCGATATGAATATAAGTAAAACCGTTGTCCTGACCATGCTGGCAGCCAGTCTTGCCGCCTGTGCCAGCAAAAAAGAAAACCTACCTAAACTCGATTATCAGTCAGACAATAAAAAAATTGTTCAGCTGGATGTGCCGCCAGATTTGACTGATCCCAATCAAGGTAATCGTTTCAGTGCTCCTGGCAGCTCGCTGATTAATGGTGCCGTCCGTGCCAGTGATCTGAACAAACGCAATAACAAAAACCAGCCCGCAGCCAATACGCAGGTATTGACACAAGTACCGGATATTCATTTTCAACGTGATGGCAGCATCCGCTGGTTAACGGTAGACAATAAACAAGCTGCTGAGTTATGGCCTCTATTAAAAGCTTTTTGGCAGGAACAGGGCTTTACTATAGAGCGTGAAGAACCATCTATCGGCCTAATGCAGACCAACTGGGCTGAAAATCGGGCCAAACTGCCTTCGGATGCCATTCGCGGTATATTTGAAAAAGTTGGCTTGGGTGGCGTTTACTCCAGTGGTGAACGTGATATGTTTACCATCCGGCTGGAAAGAAACAATAAGGGTGGTACTGATGTATTCTTCAGCCAGAAAGGCATGAAAGAAGTCTATACCAGCAAAGATGGTGACAGTACCGCATGGCAGCCTCGCCCTAATGAACCTGAACTAGAAGCAGCATTTCTGGCACGCTTCATGCAGTATCTAGGTGCAGATGCCAAACAGGTACAGCAACAGGTAGCCGCTCAACAGCAAAATCCGAATGAGAACGCTTTGGCCAGAACCGATGGCAGTAGTGTTTATCTGCTTGGCCCACAGGAACGCAACTGGCGCCGCGTTGCTCTGGCACTGGATCGCGTAGGGCTAAATGTTATTGGCGAAAATCAGAGCCAGTATGCCTATCTTGTGGAAGTGGCCGCTGCCGAAGCCTCATCTGTAACCAACAAAAAACCGGGGCTGTTTAGCCGCATGTTTGGTCGCAGCAAAAAAATCGAACGCCAGCAACAGCCTAAAGAGCAGCCGCGTTTGATGGTACTGGCTCAACCATTGAAAGATGGAGGAACACGCGTCAGTCTAGCCAATGTTGACGGTACACCTTATACCGGTAAAGATGGTAAAAAATGGATTCAGCAACTTGATCAGCAGTTGCGATAAAAACCAAAAGCCTGCTACAGCAGGCTTTTTTATCAGCAACCTTTTAACATTGCCCAAAATTTTTTTATTTACTTTTCAAGCAGCTAAACTCTAAATACAAACCTAATATAAAAATCAATATCGTTAATTACATTATTGGCTTGGTATAGCTCATCTTTCTTTAGAAACTTCAAATATGAGTTAAACACTACCGTGAAACAATACTGTAAGATACTTTTGACAACTCTTTTATAATCAAATCGTGACTACAAATTATTTTGATAAATAAAACAGTATCAACACAATAATCTTAAGTTTTTAAGAACCATTACCTAGGAAAATGCTTCATCAGATACAATAGCTGGCAATTAAGCTACACTTGCTTTCATCTTATAAAATTCTTGAATCGACTGATATGAAAAAAATGATAATCAGTTATAGTTTTCTATCTTTACTGATAATTGCTGCATTTATTATGGGTACCATCTTTTTTGCAGACATCCGTTACCCCTTATGGTACAGCTTGTGTTGTTTTGCAGTAGGTATTACAGGATTGGTTATTATTGCACCCTTTACAATTAAACTGATTAAAGTTAGCCAGAAACCTCTTCTTACATCACAAAAAAATGACTAGAATTCAATCTTTAGAAAAAATAAAATACAAAATGATTTCAAGATCACATGGGGCAAGATACACTTAAATAACAATTTTTAAAATTTTTTATACTTATTTTAAATACAATGATTAAAATAATTATTCCCCTGAGCATTAACTTTATTCTGTTTATGGTGTCCTTTTACGTTGGCTTTTCTCTTTTTCAAAAAGAGCAACAGCTAACAACATATAGTACTGTATGCTTTTTCATCAGTAGTATTAAATGGCATGACATTTGTCAGAATTGCATACAGTTAACGCTTTAACATCTTTCAGCATTAAAACGTGAAACTGATTTAACGCAAAATCACCTAATGCCTTAGTAATAAAGAATTTGTTGCTATACAGTTGTTTTTAAACCTGAGTAAATGACAAAATTTAAATTTTATTAATTATTCTATCGTCATGTATATTCATGTTTATTGAAGCTTTTATATTGGGTACTATCCTTTTTGCAGATATCCGTTATCCCTTATGGTATAGCCTGTGCTGCTTTGCAATAGTTATTACAGGTTTGATTATTATTGCACTCTTTACAATTAAACTGATTAATATTAGCCAGAAATCTCTTCTTAACATCACAAAAAACTGACTAGAATTCAATCTTTAGAAAAAATAAAATACATATGGAATTTTAAGATTAAATAAGGTAAACTTCAATGAAATAACATTTTTTTATTCTTTTATACATTTTATTTAAAAACCATGTTCAGAATAATAATTCTCCTTAGCATTAGCTTTATTGTATTTATAGTGTCGTTTTTCACTGGCTATTTTCTTTTTCAAAAAGAGCAACAGCTTACAACATACAGCACTGTATGCTTTATCATCAGTATATTTTGTTTAATTATAGATATTCCATTAAGCTTGAAATTATCCAAACTAGGACAAAACAAAAACCTTAATACCTAAAGTATTAAATGGCATCACATTTATTAGATTTGTATTTAGTTAACGATTTAACATTTTTTTGAATCAAAACGTGAAACTGATTCAACGTAAAATCATTAAATTTTAAGTAATAAAACATATTTGTCGCTATACTGTTGTTTTTGAGCCTGCGTAAATGACAAAATTCAAACTTTTATTACTTATTCTAGCATCATGTACATTCATGTTTATTGGCTGGATAATATTGGGCTGCTATTATTGGGTACAAAATCAGCGCAATATTGCGCTGATTTGCTGTTTACTCGCATTTGTTAGCGCATTAGGTCAGTTTGCAGCGTTGGCATTCACATTACGTGAACGTGCTGCCCAGCAAATATATCGGACTTTATCTTCTAAAGATATTAAACATGAATAAAATTGTTCTTGCCAGTAATAATCAGGGTAAATTAACTGAGTTCAAGCGTCTGCTACAATCATTAAATATTGAAATAGTGCCACAAGCTGAATTCAATATTCCAGAATGTCCAGAACCATATATTACTTTTGTTGAAAATGCTTTAGCAAAAGCCCGCCATGCCAGCCGCTATAGCGGCTTACCGGCATTGGCAGATGATTCAGGTATCTGTGCCAATGCACTAAAGGGAGCACCTGGAGTTTATTCCGCCCGCTATGCCGGTACAGAACCCAAATCAGATTCAGCTAACAATGCCAAACTGGATGCCGACTTACAACCATTCAGCGATAAAACTGTATTTTACGTCTGTGTATTGGTGCTTGTACGCCATCCAGATGATCCACAGCCAGTGATTGCTGATGCCATCTGGAGGGGATTATGGCAATCCACGGCCACTGGAAACAATGGTTTTGGCTATGACCCGCATTTTTATCTTCCCGAACAGCACCTCACAGCAGCACAAATGAGTCAAGACGAAAAAAATCGTGTCAGCCATCGTGCGCAGGCGCTAAATATTTTACTCACTAAATTAAAGCAACAATCCGGTTTAAATCTGCATGTCTGAGTTTTCTCTACCATTGCACAATAACCAGACAGCCACGCCCAATTTGACAAATTTACCTCCTTTATCCCTGTATATCCATGTACCTTGGTGTGTGCGTAAGTGTCCGTACTGTGATTTCAATTCGCATCAGTTGAAACAAGAGCTTGATGAACGGGCTTATATTTCAGCTTTACTTACCGATCTTGAGGCCGAGCTTCCCTATTTCTGGGGTAGGACGGTACATACTGTCTTTATCGGTGGCGGCACGCCCAGTCTTCTATCTGCTGCGTCATTGGAACAATTGTTGAGTGGTATACGTGCCCGCATTAATCTGCAGCCCGCTGCTGAAATAACACTGGAAGCTAATCCAGGCACCTTTGAACGCCAACGCTTTGCCGGGTATGCTGCAGCCGGTATTAACCGTCTGTCAATTGGTGTACAAAGTTTTGCTGACGATAAGCTAGCCACATTGGGACGTATTCATAGTCGCGATGATGCATTAAGAGCTATAGAAGTCGGATTATCCCTGTTTCCCAAAGTAAATGTAGATCTGATGTATGCATTACCCGAACAAACTCTTATGCAGGCACAGGAAGATATTCAAGCAGCTCTTGCCACTGGTGTACAGCATATCAGTGCCTATCAGTTAACTCTTGAGCCTAACACTCCTTTTACCCATACTCCGCCGCCACAATTACCAGACGAAGACCACCTTGCCGATATAGAAGAAGTCGTGCATTCAGCTTTAAAGCAAGCCGGATTTATTCATTATGAGACTTCGGCTTTTGCCCGTTCGCATCAGCAATGTCAGCATAATCTGAACTACTGGCAGTTTGGTGACTATATCGGTATCGGAGCCGGAGCACATGGTAAAATATCCAGCGCTCAGTCAATCGTGCGCACCACCCGCAGCCGCCATCCCAAAGACTATATACAAAGCATGCAGCAGCAACCACAACGCGCCATTAGCCGCCAGTCAGTTGCTGCCGAGGATTTGCCATTTGAATTCATGCTTAATGTTTTACGTTTAACAGATGGTGTGCCTACTGCATGGTTCAATGAGCGTACCGGACTTCCGCTGTCGGTAATCCGGCAAGCTGTCAGTGAAGCTGTTAAACGCGGTTTACTAGATGCCAACCCATTTTTTCTGCGCCCTACAACACTCGGACGCAGTTTTCTCAATGACTTGTTGGCTTTATTTCTGAAAGCCTGATTTTTTTGATAACCCTTTTAATACGAAGGAGTAGCATTGTGAGCAAAACCATTATTCATACTGATAAGGCACCCGCTGCTATCGGCGCATATTCGCAGGCTGTCCGTGCAGGGGATACAGTATATCTGTCTGGACAGATTCCCTTGGTAGCAGAGACCATGCAAGTTGTTGCAGGCGGCTTTGCTGAGCAGGCTCATCAAGTATTCAAAAACCTACAGGCTGTAGCACAGGCAGCCGGTGGTAATCTGAATGACCTGGTGAAAGTAAACGCCTATCTCACTGATTTAAGCAATTTTGCCACCTTCAACGAAATTATGGCGCAATACTTTACTGCACCCTTTCCAGCTCGTGCCGCGGTAGAAGTATCTGCGTTACCTAAAGGCGTACTGGTAGAAGCTGAAGCTATACTAGTATTAGAAAAATAACAGTCAGATTCGTTCAGCACAGGCAAGTATTGAGACTGCCTGTAGCTGAACGAACTGGAGAGTAAATATGGCGCAATATGTGATTGGCGATATACAAGGCTGTCTGACTGAATTTCAACAGCTTCTAAATAAACTAAATTTTAATCCCGGTACCGACACTATCTGGCTCACTGGTGACTTAGTCAATCGCGGCCCCCAGTCTCTGGCCACATTGCGTCTGGTCAAACAGCATGATGGCTGTATGCAGACTATTCTCGGCAATCATGATTTGCATTTACTCGCATTGCATTACGGTCATGGCAAACTCAAGCGTGGCGACACCATCAGTGACATTCTCAATGCCCCAGACAGAACAAATTTAATTGACTGGCTACGCCAGCAACCTCTTTACCGTGAGGAAGAAGATTATGTGCTGGTGCATGCTGGTATTTGGCCGGAATGGAACTGCAAACAGGCACAACGGCTAGCGGTAGAAGTGGAAACCGTATTACAAAACAATCCTCAAGAGTTTTTTGCCCGTATGTATGGCAATAAACCTGTACGCTGGAACAACAACCTCAATGGCGATGAACGGCTGCGTTTTATTACTAACAGCTTCACACGTATGCGTGCACTTACCGTTGATGGCGCCATGGATTTTGATTACAAAGGTATGCTTGGTGATATTCCATCTCAGTTAATGCCATGGTTCAAAGCACCTGCGAGACAAAACACAGACAGAACTATTTTATTTGGCCATTGGTCAGCATTAGGACTGTACCATCAAGACAATGTTGTTTGTGTCGATACCGGAGCACTATGGGGCGGAAGTCTCACAGCTTACAACCTTAAAAACGGAAGCGTGGTACAGACACCAAGTCAAACAAAGTTAAATTTTGAAAATTAAATGCCGGTAAAATAATAATTAAAATATTACCTTTATCAAAGTGATAAATAGTTTATGTTCTTAAAACATTGAGTTGTGCAGAGTTTTTTAATCATGTACTATTAACTCAGTAACGATAACGTTTATTTAGTCATTTTTAATACTAACCTACATTAGCTAAAAAAGACTAAGATACATCTATTGCTTCTTTACCTAAGCCAAGTATCATGGCTTATGTTATCTAATAATTTATTCATAAATACTTGAAGGAGTTGTCATGAAAAAAGTTCTAGTTCCTGCTGTGTTGTTAATGATTGCACTGACTGGTTGTGCTTCCAAATCTCATCACAAAGCCCCCGCTGCACAATCAACTGCAACTGCCGCTGCTACTACTGCCAATGTACAGATTGACGGACGTAAAGAAGTTTCTTACTTATGCGGTACTGGCAACGCTAAAAACAACTTACGTGTAATGTATGGTCTACAAGGCCAAAACGTTGTGGCTGCACAGGTAAACTATCAGGGTAAACTTTCTCCAGTGATGATGCGTGATGCGCGTGACGTAAATTACAATACATTCGTTTCTCCTGAAGGTATCACTTGGAAAACAGCAATTGCTACTAGCGATACTGTAGATAAAGTAGGCGCTTTAGGCTTATTACAGCCTAGCAAACAGGTTGTTAATGGTCAGGAAAGAATTGTTCCGCAAATCGTTACTCAAAACTGTGTAGTTGATAATGGTACCGTTGCTGTCGCTGCAGCTCCTGCAAAAACAAAAACTGTTAGAACTACTAAAACTGTAACTACCAAAAAAGTATACAAACACAAAAAATAAGTAACCATGTTTAAAAAACGGCAGCCACAGAGGTTGCCGTTTTTTTTTACTGATGCAATTCAGGCTTAAATTTTTGGCTGTATCAGGCAATTCATACTTCAGACATATATATTAGGCCTATTTACTCTCATCCTGATGTCTTGAAAGCCTGCATCAGCGCCCTTATTTAAAGGCAGTTATTTTTCCCAACAGTTATGGCGACTGTTGATCAGCAAAGGATCATAAGACATGCAACAATTTGACGGCACCACCATTATTTCCGTTCGGCGCGGCGAAAACGTCGCCATCGGTGGCGATGGTCAAGTGACATTGGGGAACACTATTATTAAGGGTACTGCACGTAAAGTACGGAAACTTTATAACAATCAAGTGCTGGCTGGATTTGCCGGCGGTACTGCCGATGCCTTCACACTTATAGAACTGTTTGAAAGCAAATTACAGAAACATCAGGGCAAGCTGATGCTGGCTGCCATTGAGCTGGCCAAAGAATGGCGTACCGACCGCGCTTTACGCCGACTGGAAGCCATGCTGATTGTAGCCGACAAAAAAAATACCTTAGTGATTACTGGTAATGGTGACGTACTTGAACCAGAACAAAGCATTGCTGCGATTGGTTCCGGTGGTGCATTCGCGCAGTCTGCTGCGCGGGCACTGATGGAAAATACGGAACTTGAACCTGAAGTGGTGGTTAAAAAATCACTGGAAATTGCCGGTGATATCTGCATCTACACCAACCAGAGCCATACAATCGAAACCTTATAATTGTCTTGACCGATAGTTTAAATCATTAGCATCGGTTCAGCCCTATGATAGGAACAAGATGAGTACAGTAGTAATGACACCAAACGAAATCGTTCATGAACTGGATAAACACATTATCGGCCAGAATCAGGCCAAGCGCGCAGTAGCGGTTGCACTGAGAAACCGCTACCGCCGCAGCAGAGTTGCCGAACCATTACAAAGTGAAATTGTCCCGAAAAATATTCTCATGATCGGCCCTACCGGCGTAGGTAAAACCGAAATTGCACGCCGTCTTGCCCGTCTGGCCAATGCACCCTTTATCAAGGTAGAAGCTACCAAATTTACTGAAGTTGGCTATGTCGGCCGCGACGTAGACAGCATCATTCGCGATTTGATTGAAATAGCCTTAAAAAACATCCGCAGCCAGACCATTGCAAAAAACCGCGACCGAGCTCAGGATGCCGCAGAAAACCGCGTTTTAGATGCGCTACTACCTCCTCCACGCACAGTTGGCTTTGCAGGAGAACCACAGGAGGCTCAACCGGAAAATCATACACGGCAAAAATTCCGGCAGATGTTACGTAAAGGAGAATTGGATGATAAAGAAATTGAAGTTGAAATTGCCGCCACTCCTTCACCAGCCATGTCGGTAATGGGTCCTCCAGGAATGGAAGATTTTACCAACCAGCTGCAAGACATGTTTAGCAACATGGGTCAGGGTAAAACCAAAGCGCAGAAAATGAAAGTCAGCGCAGCGATGAAGATATTGCTGGATGAAGAAGCTGCCAAACTCATCAGCGAGGATGAATTACGTGAACAAGCCATCAAAGCAGTAGAGCAGAACGGTATTGTCTTTCTGGATGAAATTGACAAAATTGCTACAGACAGCAACCGCCATGGTGGCGACGTATCACGTCAGGGCGTTCAGCGCGACTTACTCCCACTTGTGGAAGGTACAACCGTTCAAACCAAATATGGCATGATTAAAACTGATCATGTGCTGTTTATTGCTTCTGGTGCATTTCATCTCAGTCGTCCCAGCGACCTGATACCAGAATTACAAGGCCGCTTTCCCATTCGCGTGGAACTGAAAAATTTAAGTGTGGACGACTTTAAAGCCATCCTGACCAGCACAAATGCCAATCTGACTGAACAATATACAGCTTTACTGGCAACTGACGATGTGAAATTACAATTTACCGAAGATGGTATTGCTCGGATTGCAGAAATTGCTTTTCAAGTGAATGAAAAAACCGAAAATATTGGCGCACGCCGCTTGCACACGGTTATGGAAAAGCTACTCGAAGAAGTATCCTTTGAAGCGCCTGCAGGAGACATCGCCATTGATGCAGCTTATGTTAATGCGCGTTTGCAGGATATAGTCGAAGACGAAGATCTGGCTCGATACGTACTATAAATCATCAATAAAGCGGCTGCGGCCGCTTTTTTTATCTGGCTGATTATCTCTTCACCGTATCTCAATTATATCGACGGCGTTTCATGAATACTACACTGACTCAAACCCATCAACCTTATCTTCAGCAACGTTATTTAATAACAGGATGGCAGTCCCAGCTACTGGCCACCACCATCGCCGCATTAATGATAGCTTTATCCGCCAATATTAGTATCCCATTGCAGCCAGTGCCATTATCCCTGCAATCACTAGCAGTATTACTGACCGGTGCCGGCCTCGGGCGCAAGCTTGGAGTTTTGGCTATACTTGAGTATCTACTACTTGGTGCATGCGGATTGCCATTTTTTGCTGGCGGCCATGGCGGCATTAACGTACTGGTATCGGCTTCTGCAGGTTACCTATACGGATTTGTTGTCAGTGCCTATCTGGCTGGACTGGCTGCTGAGCGAGGCTATGATCGGCATTTTCTCAGCGGCTTATGTGCATTTGCTCTGGCACATCAAATTATTTTTGTGTTTGGAGTTGTTTATCTGACATTTTATCTGCATATCGGCATTTATCATGCAGTAGAACTTGGCTATCTACCCTTTGCCGGTTTTGATTTACTTAAATTTTTTATAGCCAGTTTAATCATGTTTGCCTTGTGGCGGCATTCTGGGTCACTGAATCATTAAGTTTCAAACAAAAATAAACCGTCTAAATGCACAGATACTTTAGTAGTCAGCGCTTTAGACGGATGGTATTACAAGACTGCGATTAAATAGCTGATTCGTTCTGTTCTCCGGTACGTATACGTACCGCTTCTTCTACTGGCAACACAAAAATTTTACCATCACCAATTTTGCCCGAATGTGCAGCAGCTACAATGGTTTCAATAGCCTGTTCTACCCGATCATCTGGCAACACCAGCTCAATTTTTACCTTGGGTAAAAAATCCACTGCATACTCCGCACCACGATATATTTCTGTGTGCCCCTTCTGGCGCCCAAACCCTTTCACCTCAGATACAGTCATGCCACTAAAACCAACGTCAGACAAGGCTTCCCGAACATCGTCCAGTTTAAACGGCTTTACAATTGCTTCAATTTTTTTCATACGTGCACTTCCCTATAACTGTATCCACACAAGTAAAAACTACCATAACCTTATCTGAAACTCAAACCAGCCCTGCCTTACAACATAAAATTAAGCAAAACTCTTGTTTTTCGCGTAAAATTGCGCCTCAGCCAAAACCCACTATCAAAGTGAGCTTACCTCATCATGTCAGTTGTACTGTCACTGTGCGGCGAGGCCGCACTTTCACCATTCCGTATCGAAAAACTGTTACAGCAGGCAGCAAAACTGCAACTGAACTGCGAGATTCAGATAAACAGCGAATACCGCTATTTCGTGGCTTCATCCGCCGAAATCACATCCGACAATCAACAGAAATTATTACAACTGTTGCGTGCCAGACCACAGAGCAGCCACAAACTGTCTGGAACTCAGCTACTTATTATTCCTCGATTGGGCACCATTTCTCCCTGGTCCTCCAAAGCCACCGATATTGCCCGCAATTGTGGGCTGAGCATGATTGAACGCATTGAGCGCGGTATTCTGTATTCTTTTTCCCGCCAGCTCAGCCAGCAGGAGCTGGATAAATGGCAAACAATATTGCATGACCGCATGACTGAAAGTGTGCTTACGTCAGAGAAAGAAGCAATAAAACTTTTTCATACCTCATCAGCACAGAGCTTCAATTATATAGACGTACTAGCTGATGGCAAAAGCGCACTGGAAACAGCCAACCGGCAAATGGGCTTGGCTTTGTCCGCAGATGAAATTGATTATTTGGCTGAAAATTATCAGCAGCTACAACGCAATCCCAGCGACGTTGAGCTTATGATGTTTGCACAAGCAAACTCAGAACATTGCCGCCACAAAATTTTTAATGCTGAATTTATTATTGATGGCAAAACCCAGCCGCAATCCTTGTTTAGCCTAATCCGCGCTACTCATCAGGCACACCCCCAAGGTACACTGGTAGCATATAAAGACAATTCATCCATTATTACTGGTGCGAATATTGAACGCTTTTATCCGCAGCCTAATCAACAACAGCAATATCAATTTAATGCGGAAGAAACCCACATTTTGATGAAAGTGGAAACCCATAATCATCCGACAGCCATTGCTCCCTTCGCTGGTGCAGCCACTGGTTCGGGCGGCGAAATCCGCGATGAGGGCGCAACCGGAAAAGGAGCTCGTCCTAAAGCGGGGTTAAGCGGTTTCAGCGTATCCAACCTTTCCATCCCCGAATTTACCCAGCCTTGGGAACAATACACAGCCAGCCGTAATCAGTACGGTAAGCCGACACACATCAGCAGTGCCCTCGATATCATGCTTGATGGCCCGATAGGCAGTGCAGCATTTAACAACGAATTTGGTCGCCCCAATTTGCTGGGTTATTTCCGCACCTTTGAAGAATTATTCAGCGGCACTATGCGTGGTTTTCACAAACCCATCATGATTGCCGGCGGTCTTGGAAATATTCAGGCACAACAGGTTTTCAAAGATACCATTCCAGCCGGAGCATTACTTATTCAGCTTGGCGGTCCGGGATTACTAATCGGACTGGGCGGTGGCGCAGCTTCTAGCATGAGCACCGGCGCTAATCACGCCGACCTGGATTTTGATTCCGTACAGCGCGGCAATCCAGAAATGGAACGGCGGGCACAAGAAGTTATTGACCGCTGCTGGCAGATGGGCAACGATAATCCGGTTATATCCATTCACGATGTCGGTGCAGGCGGTCTATCCAATGCCTTTCCCGAATTGGTAAACGATGCCGGTCGCGGTGCCACATTTGAGTTACGCCGCATTCCCTTGGAAGAACATGGCCTGAACCCACTGCAAATCTGGTGTAATGAAGCACAGGAACGCTATGTGCTGGCTATATTGCCTCAAAATTTGGCTACCTTTCAAAACATTTGCCAGCGTGAACGGTGTCCGTTCGCTATAGTAGGCACTGCCACTGATGATGGGCAATTAAAGTTACGCGATGATTTATTTGACAATCTGCCGGTAGATATTTCGCTAGATGTATTATTGGGCAAACCACCCCGAATTACCCGTACTGATTGTACCGTTACCGAATTTATCCCAGCTTTTGACGGCAGCAGGCTAGACATACGCGAAAGCCTGTACCGTGTATTACGCCTGCCAACCGTAGCCAGTAAACAATTTTTAATTACCATTGGTGACCGCAGTGTCGGTGGACTGACCCATCGTGACCAGATGGTCGGACGATTCCAGACTCCTGTTGCAGACGTAGCCGTAACAAAAATGGGCTTTAACACGCTGCTGGGCGAGGCCATGAGCATGGGTGAAAAATCACCTCTGGCTTTATTTTCCGGCGCTGCTTCAGGACGCATGGCCATCGGCGAAGCAGTAACCAACATTGCTGCTGCAGACATTGGCACGCTAGATAAAATCAAACTCTCTGCCAACTGGATGGCAGCCTGTGGTTTTGCTGGTGAAGATGCCCGTCTGTATGAAACAGTGGCGGCAGTATCGACACTGTGCCAGCAACTAGAGCTGAGTATACCAGTTGGTAAAGATTCTCTCTCTATGCAAACCATCTGGCATGATACCGGTGAGGAAAAAAGAGTGGTGTCACCACTCACAGCAGTGATTACCGCCTTTGCACCAGTAAACAACGTCTGCCACACCGTCACACCGGAGCTACAAAATATACCCGATACTACACTGCTAGCAATTGATTTGGGACAGGGTCACAGCCGTATGGGTGGTAGCGCCTTACAACAAGTATGGAAAAATCTTACTGGTCAGGCTCCCGATGTCAATTCCGCCTCTCTATTGGCTGATTTTTTCCGCATCATTCAGTCATTAATTCACGAACAGAAAATTCTGGCCTATCATGACCGCAGCGATGGCGGGTTAGTAGTCACACTGGCTGAAATGATGTTTGCAGCGCACATCGGCGTCACCATCGACATTGCCTCGTTAATCCGGCAAATCAACGATCAGAGTCACAACCAGAAACTTCAGGATGCAGCAGTACGCTGCCTGTTCAATGAAGAACTGGGAACAGTGATTCAAATACACAATACCGATTTAGCACGCATTCAAGAGACTTTTGCCAAGGCCGGTATGGCTGATGCCCTGCACATACTGGGTCACATCAATACGACTGACCGTTTGATGGTACATCACGGAAATACAGTTCTGCTAAATGAAAACCGCGTAGATTTACAAAAAAGCTGGAGCGAAACCAGCTATCACATGCAGCGCTTACGCGACAATCCGCACTGTGCAGACAGTGAGTTTGCCTTACTCGAACAAGAGCATTTACCCAGATTATTTGCTGAATTGAGCTTTGATCCGGCCGAAGATATTGCTTTGCCATTTATTCAGCGCGGCAAACAGCCCAAAGCAGCCATACTGCGCGAACAAGGCGTCAACGGGCAGTTAGAAATGGCTGCTGCTTTCAGCCGTGCTGGCTTTGAGGCTTATGATGTACATATGAGTGATTTGCTTACTGGACGGGTGAGTCTCGATGATTTTCAGCTACTGGCTGCCTGCGGTGGTTTCAGCTATGGCGATGTACTCGGCGCCGGTGAAGGATGGGCAAAAAGCATTCTTTTTAATCAGCAACTGCGGCAGAAGTTTGCCGAATTTTTTGCCCGTCAGGACACGCTGACACTGGGTGTATGCAATGGCTGCCAAATGCTGAGCAATCTAGCTGAGATAATCCCAGGTGCACAATTGTGGCCACGTTTTCGCCGCAACATTTCCGAACAGTTTGAAGCTCGCCTGAGTATGGTGACCGTGCCAAAATCAACATCATTGATTTTGTCCGATATGGCCGGCAGCAGCTTACCGGTAGTGGTGAGTCACGGGGAAGGACGAGCAGATTTCAGCCATCTGCCACAGTCTGATTTGCCGTCGGAGCTAGACATTGCTCTGCAATACGTAGACGGTCTCAATCAGGTCACAAATACTTATCCGCTGAATCCTAACGGTTCTCCGGCTGGTATTGCCGGTGTGTGTAGTCAGGATGGGCGAGTAACCATCATGATGCCGCATCCGGAACGGGTCTTCCAGACCGCACAAATGAGCTGGGCACCGCGTAACTGGCCAGAAATGTCTGGCTGGTACCGCCTATTTGCCAGTGCCCGCAAAGTTTTAGGCTAACATCGACAAAGGAAACATCATGCCATTACTGGATAGTTTTACAGTAGACCATACCCGTATGCATGCCCCGGCAGTACGCATAGCCAAAACCATGTCTACTCCTAAAGGGGACGAAATTACCGTATTTGATTTACGCTTCTGTCACCCCAATCAGGACATCCTGCCGGAAAAAGGCATGCACACACTCGAACATCTGTTTGCTGGTTTTATGCGCGATCATCTCAACAGCAACAATGTGGAAATTATCGATATTTCTCCCATGGGCTGCCGCACCGGTTTTTACATGAGTCTGATTGGCTCACCAGATGAAGCCACAGTAGCCGGTGCATGGGCTGCTGCGATGCAGGATGTGCTATCTGTAGCCAACCAAAACCAGATACCTGAACTGAACCGTTATCAGTGTGGCAGCTATATTATGCACTCATTGGAAGAAGCCAAGGCCATCGCCCAAAAAGTACTCGACAGTCAAATAAGCATTAATTACAACAATGACTTGAAACTAGATGAGTCACTATTGCAACACTAAAAGCGAAACACGATTACGACTGTCTAAAAATAAGTGAAGTGGTACACGGCTTATATTTTAGACAGTTTTCATTTTTATTAGTAAAACTAGCCAGATACAGCATAGATTTAAAAGCTGATAAAAAAAAACTAATAAAAATTAAAAATAGATAGCAATTTTTACACTTTAATTCAAAACACGCCAAACTTAGCCAAACCATTTGTCTATCAACAAAATCATTACATCACTTAACCCATTCATTATGAAGAAGCGGATATAGTCGGTTTTGACAAGTCTTTTTTTTAAAGCAAAAAACCAGTATATTGTGTTCAGAATAACAGTTGACCACTACATTTTGTGTTGTCACTGTTTTTTTCTGCTTTACTTGTGCTAGAAAGAATAACTCATGAATGCGGTAGCCAATATAAAAGTAACCAAACGAAACGGCCGTTTGGAAGACATCAATCTGGATAAAATTCATCAAGTTGTTACTTGGGCGGCTGAAGGACTGGATAACGTATCCGTATCTCAGGTAGAAATGCGCTCACACATTCAGTTTTACAACGGCATCCGCACAGACGACATTCACGAAACCATCATTAAGGCTGCGGCTGACCTGATTTCTACCGAAACGCCGGATTATCAGTATCTGGCTGCACGGCTGGCAATATTCCACCTGCGGAAAATCGCTTTTGGCCAGTTTGAACCGCCCCATTTATATGATCATGTCACCAGCTTGACTCAGTCAGGCAAATACGATAAACATATCCTAACTGACTACTCCCGTGCTGAATTCGATGAGCTCAACGATTGTATAGACCACAACCGGGATTTAACTTTTTCCTATGCTGCTGTCAAACAGCTGGAAGGTAAATATCTGGTACAAAATCGTGTCACCAGACAAATTTTTGAGAGCCCGCAGTTTTTATATATGTTGGTTGCTATGTGTCTGTTTGCACGCTACCCGCAGGCCACTAGGCTGGAATATGTTAAAAAATTCTATCACGCTATCAGCACGTTCAAAATTTCCTTACCCACGCCGATTATGTCCGGCGTACGCACTCCAACCCGCCAATTTTCTTCTTGTGTCCTGATAGAATGCGATGACAGTCTAGACAGCATCAACGCCACCACCAGCGCCATCGTGAAATATGTATCGCAGCGTGCCGGCATCGGCATTAACGCTGGACGCATCCGTGCACTGGGCAGCGAAATTCGGGGCGGCGAAGCTCAACACACTGGCTGTATCCCATTTTACAAAATGTTTCAGGCAGCAGTTAAATCCTGCTCACAAGGAGGCGTACGTGGCGGTGCGGCCACACTATTCTATCCTTTGTGGCATCTAGAAGTAGAAAACCTACTTGTACTTAAAAACAACCGTGGTGTAGAAGAAAACCGCGTTCGCCATCTTGATTATGGTGTGCAGATTAATCGTCTGCTTTATACTCGGTTGATTAAAGGTGAAAATATTACCTTATTCTCTCCTTCAGAAGTACCTGGGCTATACGATGCTTTTTTTGCCGATCAGGATGAGTTTGAACGCCTGTATGCCTTATACGAAAAAGACGATAGCATCCATAGCCGCAGTATTCCGGCTATAGACTTATTCTCATTATTAATGCAGGAGCGCGCTGGAACCGGCCGCATTTATATCCAGAACGTCGACCATTGCAACACCCACAGTCCGTTTGACCCTAAGCTAGCACCGGTACGTCAGTCTAATCTATGTCTGGAAATCGCCCTTCCGACCCGTCCGTTGAACGACATAAACGATCCAGACGGAGAAATTGCGCTTTGTACCTTATCCGCTTTCAATTTGGGTGCACTAAAGAATCTCGAAGAGCTGGAAGAGCTGGCCGAACTAGCTACCCGTGCGTTAGATGCTCTGCTGGATTACCAAAACTATCCAATCAAAGCGGCCGAACTGGCCACGATGAACCGGCGTACACTTGGCATCGGCGTTATTAACTTTGCCTACTATCTGGCCAAAAACGGCGTAAAATACAGCGATGGTTCTGCCATCAGTCTTACCCACCGCACCTTTGAAGCCATTCAGTACTATCTACTCAAAGCTTCAGTCAAATTGGCCAAAGAGCTGGGCGCATGTCCTAAATTCAGCGATACAACATACGCTCAAGGCTTACTGCCGATTGATACTTACAAAAAAGATCTGGATAAAATCTGTCAGGAGCCACTTCATCTAGACTGGGAAGCACTGCGTGCCGATATTGTCAAACACGGATTACGCAATTCAACACTCACTGCACTGATGCCATCAGAAACATCCAGTCAAATTGCCAATGCCACCAACGGCATCGAACCTCCGCGCGGACTAGTATCCGTAAAAGCCTCCAAAGACGGCATTCTCAAACAAGTTGTGCCAGAGTTCGAACGTCTGCACGACGAATATGAGCTATTATGGGATATGCCAAATAACGAAGGCTACCTGCATTTAGTAGGTATTATGCAAAAATTCATCGATCAATCTATTTCAGCCAATACCAATTACGACCCGCAGCGGTTTGAAGGGCAGAAAGTACCGATGAAACAATTAATTAAAGATTTACTTACCGCCTATAAATTTGGCCTGAAAACCCTCTATTACCAAAATACCCGCGATGGAGCCGACGACATGCAGACCAGCATTCAAGATGACGGCTGCGCCAGCGGTGCATGTAAAATATGATTCCTGGGTGCTCATGCACCCTTTTATTTCCCATTCCATTCATTAAACTAAATAAAGAGTAACATCATGGCCTGTGAACATCTGTCAATGAACTACAGCACATTCTGTCAGAAACCAAATAACGCCCTGACAGAACCGATGTTCTTCGGTCAGCCAGTAAATGTCGCCCGCTATGATCAGCAAAAATTTGATATTTTTGAAAAACTGATTGAAAAGCAATTATCATTCTTTTGGCGTCCGGAAGAAGTAGACGTATCGCGCGATCGTATCGACTACGCCAACCTACCCGAGCATGAAAAGCACATTTTTATCAGCAATCTGAAATACCAAACATTACTTGATTCCATTCAGGGTCGCAGCCCCAATGTAGCTCTGCTGCCCTTGGTATCCATACCCGAGCTGGAAACATGGATTGAAACATGGTCATTTTCTGAAACCATTCACTCCCGCAGTTATACACACATCATCCGCAATATCGTCAACGATCCATCCATCGTATTTGATGACATTGTACAAAACAAACACATTATTGCCCGTGCTGAAGAAATTGCCTGCTACTACGATGATTTAATCGAATATACCCAATACTACAATTTGCTGGGTATCGGCGAACACCAGATTAACGGTAAAACTGTAGTCATCGACCTGCATGAACTGAAGAAAAAACTCTATTTGTGTCTGATGTGCGTAAACGTACTCGAAGCCATTCGTTTTTATGTATCTTTTGCCTGTTCCTTCGCCTTTGCCGAACGCGAACTGATGGAAGGCAATGCCAAAATTATCAAACTGATTGCCCGTGACGAAGCATTGCATCTTACTGGTACGCAGCAGATGCTTAATCTAATGCGTACTGGCGCCGACGACCCTGAAATGGCACAGATTGCTGCCGAAACCGAAGAGGAATGCTTTCAGCTTTTCCGTCGTGCTGCTATGCAGGAAAAAGACTGGGCGGAATATTTGTTTAAAGACGGTTCTATGATTGGCCTGAATAAAGAAATTCTTGGTCAGTATGTCGAATACATCACCAACCTGCGCATGCAGGCTGTTGGCTTACCACCAGCCTTTGAGCATGCCAAGCAAAACCCGATACCTTGGATAAATGCCTGGCTTTCTTCCGACAACGTTCAGGTGGCACCACAGGAGGTAGAAGTTAGTTCTTATCTTGTCGGCCAGATTGACGCAGAACTCAGTGAAGACGATTTAAGCGATTTCGAGCTATAAATCCAGACTTTCCAAAATAAACCAAGCGGACAGAACTGACCGGAATACGATAATACCAAACATGGCTTTAATCACCACTAGCGACAAAACCTTCACTTTGCAACAGGACGAAACCCTGCTGGAAGGTCTGGAACGTACCGGGCACGAAGTGGAATATCAGTGTCGCAGTGGTTATTGTGGTTCGTGCCGTCTCAGACTGCTTTCCGGACAAGTAAGCTATCCAGAGCAGCCCTTGGCATTTATTGCAGCAGAAGAAATTCTGCCTTGCTGCTGTAAAGCAGAAACCGATTTACATGTTGTCTGCCATCTGCGTAGCGATACACCTGAACACAATCCTGACCTCTTTGAAAATGATTTATTTCCTGCTGGACAAAATTAAAACGTTTTTCTTTACAGCCCTACAAGGCTAAAGTATCGTAACCTATTCATAATCAATTCTAGGTAAAAGCACATGCTACTTGGCGTCAATATCGATCACGTTGCCACCGTGCGCAATGCCCGCGGCAGTATTTACCCGAGTCCGCTAGAAGCAGCACTATTGGCTGAAACGCATGGTGCAGACCTCATTACCATGCACTTACGCGAAGACCGGCGCCATATTCATGATGCCGATGTATTTGCTGTCAGAAATGCCATCAGCACACGTTTAAATTTGGAAATGGCACTTACGCCGGAGATGCTGGACAACGCACTGGCTGTTCAACCTGCTGATGTGTGCATCGTGCCGGAAAAAAGGCAGGAAATTACTACCGAAGGCGGGCTAGATGTATTATCGCAACAGGATAAAGTAGCAGAATATATTCAAAAGCTCACAGCGGCCGGTATTCGTGTTTCCTTATTTGTTGATGCCGACAGCAATCAGATACAGGCCTGCCGCGAAGTAGCTGCACCCGTTATCGAACTGCATACTGGTGCCTATGCTGATGCCGCCCCACAGCAGAGAAGGCAGCAGCTTGCTCGTATTGAAGAAGCAGCCCATCAGGCCAGCGAAATGGGTATCATCGTCAACGCTGGACATGGTCTGAACATTCATAACGTCGCCCCCATAGCGAAAATTCTGGCTATTCAGGAACTGAATATCGGCCACGCATTGATTGCACAGGCCATTTTTATCGGTCTCCCCCAAGCCATCGAACAAATGAAGACCGCCATCTTCCGTGCGCGCAGTATTCCTTATTAATCTTTCAGCAGTAAAAGGGACAAAATGATTTACGGCATAGGTACAGACTTAGTCAAAATCGATCGCATCGCCAAAATGTGCAAAACCTACGGAGCCAATGCCGTGGCTGAAAAAATGCTATCTCGGATAGAAGCACTGGAATGGCCTTCAGCTAATCAGCCGGTTCAATTTCTCGCAAAGCGCTTTGCCGCCAAAGAAGCATTTGCCAAAGCTGTACATACCGGTTTGCGTAGCCCGGTAACGCTTCGAAACATTGGCATCGGTCACAATGAGCTGGGCCGTCCGGAATTTATAGTAGAAAAACCCTTAGCACAATGGCTCAGCCAAAAAAACATCGGCCGTATCCATCTCAGCCTCACCGATGAAGAAAATTATATTGTGGCATTTGTCGTAGCTGAGTATCTCAAATGAATACCGACAAACTGGTAGAAGTTGTAGCCGGCGTACTATACAACCCACAAGGAGAATTTTTGCTTAGCTCCCGTCCAGCAGGTAAAGCTTATGCCGGCTACTGGGAATTTGCCGGTGGAAAAGTAGAAACAGGTGAAACCTATCTAACCGCCCTACAGCGCGAATTCAAAGAAGAGCTAGGCATTGACGTCATCCAAGCCACCCCATGGCTCACCAAAATTCACAAATATGAACACGCCCATGTTCACCTGCATTTCTATCGTATTGGTGCCAGACAATGGCAGGGACAACTTTGCGCTCGGGAGCAACAAAGCTGGTGCTGGCAGCAACCGGGTAAGCTTACAGTAACACCCATGTTACCGGCTAATGCACCTATTTTGGCGGCTCTGTCCATTCCTACGAAGATGAGTGGGCAGTTTAATACCGGTTTTCACACTGTCTCTGCCCAAGAGCCGCAGCTCAAAATACTGCCTTATCACTCTGGTATTGCCGCAGCAGCCAGCATATATGCACCTGCCAATCAATTACAGTATTTGGCACAACAACACCCTATAGACCATATCTGGGCAATCTGCTCTAGCCGTGAACAGTGGCAGCAGGCACAATCAGCTGCTGCCATTATCTGGCCAATATCCAGTATCGATGATATAAAATTACTGCTTACCCTGTTACAACAAGAGCCCTCAAGTGTGCCTGTCATGGTTTTTCAAAAGAAAACTGGTTTAACAACACCGCAACCCGATTGGATGAATCTAGGTGCACATGGCATCATCCACGAGCAGGAATAAGTAATTAAATACCATTTAAAAATCCGCTACCTATTTATTCTCATTTACCAATTCTAAACTGAAACTTTTCGCCAACATCATGTCCCAGCCTGCTAAAAATTCAACAGCCGTTATCATCGGCTTACTGATATTCATTGTGGCCGTACCGTTCATTATTGGCATAATATTCTGGCAAAACAGCCGTATAGATGCACAAAGCACACTTAGTAACTGCAACATACGCAACGGCTGCATACTGCCTGGTGGTGCCATTATCCAGTTCACCCCGCCGGCAGACGTTACCAAACCCTTCAATATCACTATGCGTCAGGTACCTGCATCAGTTAAACGCATTAGCATCCATTTCACTATGCGCAACATGGATTTGGGTTTCAATCGTACAGACTTTAAGCCACAGGGAAATGGCTTCTGGACGGCTCATCACGCTGTGCTCCCTGTATGTGTGGATGAACGCAACGATTTTCTCGGCGACCTAACACTGGATGGACAACATTACAATATTGTATTTTCCGCCCCCTGAATACTATATAAGCATTGCATCGCCGGCGCATTCACCCGTACAATCACACACATTGATTACCTTGCCATCAAAAGGATTCACGCCATGCTCAGCAAAAAATTTTTTGACGATATCAGCGAAAAACTCGGTGATACCATCAGTAATAGCCCCATCAAAGACATGGAAAAAAATGTTAAATCCATGCTAGGCAGTGCTTTTAATCGCATGGATCTGATTACCCGTGAAGAATTTGATATCCAGCAGCAGGTTCTTCTTAAAACCAGAGAAAAACTGGCTGAACTGGAAAGCCGCGTGATAGCACTGGAAGCTTTGCTGGCACAAAACAGCAACGCCGACAGCGCACAACCAATATCCTCCGCAGAAAATAATAACACTTTACCTGCCTAAGGAACTAAGCCATGTCATGGGCAGTTGTATATAGTCGTGCACTGGCTGGCATGGCAGCACCATTAGTAGAAGTAGAAGCACATCTGGCCAACGGTCTACCAGCATTTAGTATAGTAGGATTACCGGATACAGAAGTTAAAGAAAGCCGCGACCGCGTCAGAGCTGCTATTATTCAGTCTGGGTTTGATTTTCCAGCAAAAAAAATTACCGTTAATTTAGCTCCCGCAGATTTACCCAAAGAATCTGGTCGTTTTGATCTACCCATCGCCATCGGCATATTGGCCGCTTCCGGCCAGATTGATCCAAGCGCACTACAGACTTATGAGCTGGCCGGTGAACTTGGCTTATCCGGCCAAATAAGGCCTATTCGCGGTGCCATCGCTATGGCGGAAGCAGCACGGCAAGCACAGCGTGCCTTTATCCTGCCTCAATACAACGCTTTTCAAACAGCTCTCCTACCAGAAGCACAAGTCTTTGGAGCCGAAACACTTGCAGCTGTAGTTGCCCATCTCAATTATGAAGAGCCGCTTAAAGCCATAAATACCGAACATCTGCATCAGTATCCTACTGAAATCAGCTATCCAGATATGGCCGATGTACGCGGACAACAAACTGCACGGCTGGCACTGGAAATCGCAGCCGCTGGTGGCCATAGTCTGCTCATGTCTGGGCCGCCCGGTACCGGTAAATCCATGCTTGCACAACGTCTTCCGGGTATTCTTCCGCCACTGACCGCCACTGAATTGGTCAGCGTTTGGTCTTTACAGTCACTGTTGCCACACGGACAACAACAATACCAGCAAAATCGTCCATTTCGCTCTCCGCATCATAGCACCTCTGCTGTTGCATTGGTCGGCGGTGGTTCTGATCCGCGTCCAGGTGAAATATCTTTAGCCCACCATGGCATTCTGTTTCTGGATGAACTGCCAGAATTTGACCGCAAAGTACTTGAAGTGCTGCGAGAACCTTTAGAAAGTGGCGAAATACACATTTCCCGTGCAGCTCGGCAGGCAACTTATCCGGCCAAATTCCAGCTGATAGCAGCCATGAACCCTTGTCCATGCGGTTATCTGGGTCACTCAGTACGAGCATGCCGTTGTACACCTGAGGCCATAGTGCGCTACCGCAACAAAATTTCCGGCCCCCTCCTCGATCGCATAGATCTCATTATTGAAGTACCCAGCTTGCCAGCTAGTGACTTGATTCAGCAGGCAGACGGTGAAAGCAGCTGTAGTATCCGCGAACGAGTCAGCACCGCCCGTGCTCGCCAGTATCAGCGTCAGGGTAAAATTAATGCTCAGCTAAGCAACCGCGAGCTGGACAACATCGCTCGCATTAGCCGCGAAGCCAAACAGACTTTAGCCGGTGCCATCGAAAAACTATCTCTTTCAGCCCGCAGTTTTCACCGAATATTACGTATTGCCCGGACTCTGGCCGATATGGATGATAACCATGACGTTGGAAACGGGCACATTTTGCGCGCCATAAGTTTTCGCCGTGCTTTATAATATGAAATAGGGCAAAATAACAGATGCCACCTCCCCTAAACAAGCATCCGGCCCTGATTAAAATTTGCCGTATAAAATGCCAACATAAAGGCTTTCAACATGCATATGTACACACCGATTCGTCAGGCAGGTAAAGGATTAATCAGCTTTATCGTCGGCTTATTGATAGCAACTGCCATCATTGCCGGTATCCTGTTTTACCTGAATAAAAGCAAGTCTGATTTCAAAACCCCAGCCATCCCTGAGGCATCTGCGCCACAAAAGCCGGAAATACTGACTCCAGATAACAGCGCATCTGCAACCCAGCAATTCATTCCCGATGGTGCAGCATCAGCATCTTCAAACAGCCCGTCGCAGACTGTGCCCTCTGCCTCAGAACCGCTAAACATCGGGGGCATTGAAAATCAGGTTACAGGCGTGCATACACCGGCAACCAGACCAAATGAAGAGCATAAAGAGCCGGCTAAAACACCCAAAAAAGTACCCTCAGGTGGTAGCAAGACTCATGTCACCCCCGAACAGATACTCAGCAACGGCAGTCTGGAAAAAGCTCAGCAGGCAGCAGAAAAACAACATACTGGCAATAAAGTCTATCTGCAGATCGGTTCCTACAGCAATCGTACCGATGCCGATGCCCAACGCGCTAAACTGGTGATGCTCGGTATCAATAGCACAGTACAGACAGCTAAAGTCAACGGCACAACCAAATACCGTGTACAGACAGACAATCTGAACCAGAATCAAGCTGGCCAGATTAAAAAGATACTGCAACAACATAATATCGATAGCCTGACCAAAGCAGCATCCTGAGTTACTCAGCTTTCATAAAAAAACAGGAAATCAACATGCTAAAAAAAATTATTACCATCATGGCCACTTCATTGGTATTCGCCAGTGGCCTAGTACATGCTTCACTCGTTAACGTAGATTACGTTGTGCTGGACAAACCTATACCGCAGCTACATAAAGACAAAGTAGAAGTACTGGAATTTTTCTCCTACAGCTGTATCCATTGCTCCCACCTTGAACCCTATATGCTCAAGGAAATGAAATCTTTCGCCCCCGATACCTACCTGCGTCCAGTACATGTAGTCTGGGATGATGACGTATACTACAATCTTGCCCGTGTCGCCGCCGCAGTTAACAGCACCAATATGAAATTACAGGCAGACCCGCTGATTTTCGACGCCATTTTCAACAAGCACATTGAATTATGGCGACCGGAAGTATTCAATAAATGGGCGGTACAGCAAACCGCCTTTGACGGACAAAAATTGGTTAAATCTTACAACAGTCTGGAAAATGCCGCCGCAGCTACCAGCATGCGTAAAATGGGTGAAAAATACAATATCCTATCCACACCAACTGTAATTGTAGGCGGTAAATACGAACTTAAATTTCCGCAAGGATTTGCAGCAGGAATGAAAACCCTGAATGAATTAATTGAAAAAGTACGCAATGAGAATAGCGCACGTGCTGCAAGCGCACGTAAACTACCAAAAAGCATAGGCGCATCACTAGCTGCTTCTGCAAATCGGTAGATTTCAGCCTGTGATTTAAAACAATAGTGTGTTTCCCTCAAACACACTATTGTTTTGCATAGAATTTGTGGCTTCAATTTATAAAGAACAGTAAATAAAATGGATATTGTCCTGTTTCTCAAAGCTCTAATACTGGGCATCGTAGAAGGCTTAACCGAATTTTTACCGGTTTCCAGTACCGGCCATCTAATTGTTGTTGGCAACCTGCTTAAATTTCAGACCACTGGCGAAGTATTTGATATCACTATTCAGCTAGGTGCCATCCTCGCTATTATTTTCGAATACAAACACCGCTTTGCCCACATCATCACGCATATCGGCAAAGAACCAGCCACTAACCGTTTTGTTCTCAATCTTGCCATTGCCTTTATTCCTGCCGCCATCATGGGTTTACTCTTTAGCGAACAAATCAAACATTACCTTTTTAACCCCATTACCGTTGCTACAGCACTGGTTATCGGCGGCTTATTAATTTTATGGATTGAAAAACGTCAAACCCGTTGTCAGCCCAAAGTACGCAGCGTAGAGGAAATGCGTCCGCGTGATGCCCTTGTCGTAGGACTAGCACAAATTCTGGCACTAATTCCGGGTACCTCCCGTTCCGGCAGTACCATCATGGGTGGCATGATGTGGGGTATTGAACGCAAAGCCGCTACCGAATTTTCTTTTTTTCTGGCCGTACCGGTGATGATTGCCGCCACTGGCTACGACATGCTCAAACATTTGAATGAATTTACTCGCGATGATTTGCTGCTGATTGCCATTGGCTTTATTGCCGCTTTTCTTTCTGCTCTGGTGGCAGTCAAAGCATTACTGCGCTTCGTTGCCCACAAAAACTATATTCCCTTTGCCTGGTACCGAATCATATTTGGCGGCATCATCCTGCTAACTTGGGTAACAGGCTGGGTAAAATGGTAAGCCAGCCAGTATTGCCTCTGGTATAAAAACGTTAAATTGTGATAAAGTGATGTTTTAACAGACCACAGGCACAGCATTTTCCTGCCTTTCCATGTCCATGTCACACTGTTGCTTCCGCTGCAGTGTGGCTTGTATTTTGTAAGGAATATCAATGCAGTCTTGGCAATTGCCCGAATACATTGCCGACATCCTTCCTTCTGCGGCGCGCCAGCTGGAAAGCGCCAAAGAACAGCTGTTAGCACTTTATCGCGTTCATGGCTACGAACTCGTCTGCCCTCCTCTGCTTGAGTATAGCCAATCTTTACTTACCCGTATTGATGAAGGTTTGTCTCTTAAAACCATCCGAGTTGTCGACCAGCTTAGCGGCCGGCAACTGGGTCTGCGTGCAGATATCACCCCGCAGGTAGCCCGTATTGACGCACATTTACTTTCTGCCAACAGCGGCCTAAACCGTCTGTGCTATGCCGGTCCAGTATTACATGCAAGACCTGACGGCTTTCTAAGCACTCGCGAACCTTTACAGATTGGTGCCGAACTATATGGCCACGCAGGTATCGATGCAGATATTGAGCTGATTGATTTAATGCTAAAAAGTTTAGCTATCGTTAATGTTTCTGCACCCACCTTATCGCTGGGGCACATCGGTATTTTTTATGCTTTAGCTGAAGCTGCCGGACTGGATGATCAGCAAGCTGCTTCACTATTACAGCTAATGCAGGCAAAAGACGCCTCAGCCGTCGAAAAATGTGTCCTGCAATGGCAGATTTCGCAACAGTGGATTGATGCCTTTATCGCCTTACCCACCCTATATGGAACACAAGAAGTATTACAGACCGCCCGCACCATATTGCCTGACTTACCCGAAATCAGCATAGCACTACAACAGCTTCAGCAAATATGTGCGGCTTTTGCTAGCAACAGCATCTTTATCGATCTGAGCGAACTGCGAGTAGACAATTACCATACCGGATTACTGTTTGCCGCCTACAGTGAAGACTGGCCAGATGCGTTGGCACGAGGCGGCCGCTATGATGGATTGGGCAAATATTTTGGCCGTAGCCGCCCAGCCTCAGGATTCAGTTTTGACTTACGAGATTTAATTGGGCATCTGCCACCAGTAGAAAAACTACGCGGCATAAAAGTCAGCGTGCACGATGCCCCCGCTGCAAAAAACGAAATAGAGCAACTGCGTTCAGCCGGTGAATGTGTCATCATTGATTACACTCCTGAATGCAACGAAGTTAAAGGATGCGACCGCCAACTTGTCTGGCAAAACCAGCAATGGCAACTGATTCCTTTGTAGCAATAACCAACCTTTAGTATGAGCAGGTAAATCTATATGGCAAAAAACGTCGTCGTTGTCGGTACCCAATGGGGTGATGAAGGCAAAGGTAAAATTGTAGACTGGCTGACCGAACGTGCCTCCGGCGTGGTACGTTATCAGGGCGGACATAATGCGGGTCATACTCTCGTAGTCAACGGTAAAAAAACCGTATTGCGACTAATTCCAAGCGGTATTTTACATACAGGAAAACGCTGTTTTATCGGCTCTGGCGTAGTGGTATCACCAGAGGCCTTACTGAGTGAAATGTCTGAATTACAGCAAGCCGGTATTGATGTTACCAAACAGCTGACAATTGCCCCAACTTGTCCCTTAATATTACCTTATCATATTGCATTGGATCATGCCCGTGAAGCAGCCAAAGGCGATAAAAAAATCGGTACCACCGGCCGTGGTATTGGTCCGGCCTATGAAGATAAAATTGCTCGGCGAGCAGTACGGATAATGGATTTGTTTCAGCCAGATGTCTTAGAGCAAAAAATTAAAGATGCTGTTGCTATCTATAACTGCCAGCTTACTGGCCTGTACGGACAAGAAGCTCTGGATGCAGATAAAATCTATCAGCAAACTTTAGAACTGGCCGACCAGATACGGCCGATGGTCGGGGACGTTTCACGCGAGCTGAACGATATGAACGCAAGCGGCGAATCATTACTGTTTGAAGGAGCACAAGGCACGTTCCTCGATATCGATTATGGCACTTATCCTTTTGTTACCTCTTCCAACTGTATTGCCGGTGCTGCAACAGTCGGTTCTGGTGTCGGACCAACTAAAATCGATTATGTTCTGGGTATCGTCAAAGCCTATACTACCCGCGTTGGCTCAGGTCCGTTCCCGACAGAACTCTTTGACAGCGTGGGCGAAGGTCTGGCCCAACGCGGTAATGAATTCGGTGCTGTTACCGGACGTCCGCGCCGCTGCGGCTGGTTCGATGCCGCACTGATGAAACGTTCCATTCAGGTAAATGGTATCTCTGGTTTATGTGTTACTAAGCTGGATGTAATGGATGGTATGGACAGCATCAACATCTGCGTTGGTTACGATTATAATGGTGAAAAAATAGATATTCTGCCTTGCGGTTCAGATGCTGTCTCCGCTTGCACACCTATTTATGAAACCATGCCTGGTTGGAAAGAAAGTACCTTCGGCCTGAAAACCTACGATGCATTACCGGCTAATGCTAAAGCTTATCTGAAACGCATTGAAGAAATCTGTGGTGCACCAATTGCCATGATTTCTACCGGCCCAGATCGCGAAGAAACTATTTTGCTGCAACACCCCTATGAATAAATAAGTAAAAAGCAAAAACCCATCAATATGATGGGTTTTTTATTATTGTTAGGTTCCTGAAGAGTTTTACCTATTTTATGCTATCAAAAGCCACTTGCTTCTTTCTCATAACCGGCGCAGCTATTTTGCTTTGTGAAAAAGATTGTGCCACCACAAAGCAACACTATCCAGCCAGCGACTGAACCAACCCGCCTCATCCACATTATGCAGTGCTACCACCTGCTGTTCAGCAATTGTCTGGTTTCCAGCCAGAAGCTTTAACGTCCCTATATTCTGACCTTTATACACAGGTGCCACTACAGGCTGTACAGCATCTAGTTCAATTAAAAGCTCTTTAGCTCCATTAGCAGGCACAGTAACATAGGTATCACGCAAAAATCCGACTGGCACCTTTCGATGTGCACCCTTGTAAACAGTGATATCTGCAAGTTTATGTCCTGCCGGATATAAGCGCACCGTATTGAAAGAAGTCAGAGCCCAGCTTAATAGCTTACTGCCTTCAGCAGCTCTGGCCTCACTACTGTCTGCACCTACGAGTACTGCAATATTACTGCGGTCATTGCGCTTGCTGCTTACAGCCAGATTATATCCGCCATTAATACTATACCCTACAGCCAGACCATCCACCTGATTATCGCGAAATAACAGCAGATTTTGGTTTAACTGCGTTACTCCGTTATAACTAAATGATTTCTTAGCAAACCATTTTTGATACTGTGGAAAATCACTAACCAGTCTCTGTGCTAATATCAGCAAATCTCCCACACTACTGTATTGTCCTTGTGCCGGCAAACCGGTGCAATTCATAAAATGGGTGTGATGCAGCCCCATTTTCTGCGCTTGTGTATTCATACGTTGTACAAAGGCTTTTTCACTGCCGCCCACTGCTTCAGCCAGCGTTATTGCCGCATCATTGGCAGAAATCACCAGCATACCCTGCACCACTGTTTCAGCAGGTACCGGCACACCCTGCTGTAAAAACATTCTGCTGCCGTCTGTCTGCCAACCTGTCGAAGAAACCTGCAATTGCTGGCGAGCTTTCAGTTTGCCACTTTGCAAAGCATCAAAAACTAAGTAAGCTGTCATCAGCTTAGTCAAGGCTGCTGGTTCAATCTGAGCATCCTTATCACGGCTTGCCAGAATCATCCCGCTTTGCTCATCCGCCACCGCATACGCTGCAGCATTAATCACAGGCAATTCCACTGCCTGCGTCATTGGCAGAACTGCCAGCAATATCGTTGCCCATAGTCCACAAATTAAATTTCTCATAATTTTTTTAGCACATTCAAAATCGGCTTTGCCTGCATTCACCCAATCTTTAACCGGATATTATAAACATTTGACCGCACTAGATAAGCGATATTGGCAAATTTACTTGCATAAAAAAAACAGCCGCGTTATCGTTAATTTTTGATTAATTCCGTTAAGCAGACAATCTGCATAATAAAATCAGACTCTTCTTTATAAGCAATCATGAACAAACACGCAAACTACCTTACCCGCATACTCACCGCCGCTGTTTACGACGTGGCCATTGAAACGCCTTTGGATTATGCCACCAACCTATCCGACAGACTCAACAACCACATCTGGCTAAAACGTGAAGATTTACAGCCGGTATTTTCTTTTAAAATCCGTGGCGCCTACAACAAAATGGCCAAGCTGGACAAAACTACTCTAAAAAAAGGGGTTATTACTGCTTCAGCTGGCAACCATGCACAGGGTGTAGCTTTGTCTGCGCAAAAACTAGGATGTGAAGCAACAATTGTCATGCCTCAAACCACACCACAAATCAAAATTGATGCCGTCAGAAAACGGGGAGGAAAAGTTGTATTGGCCGGTGAGTCATACAACGATGCTTATAAACACGCCATGCAACTGGTTGCCGAAAGCGGCTTAACCTACATTCCGCCATTTGATGATCCTGATGTGATTGCCGGACAAGGCACCATTGGCATGGAAATTCTGCGTCAGCATGCCAAACCAATAGATGCAGTTTTTGTAGCCATCGGTGGTGGTGGCCTCGCTGCTGGCGTTGCCGCCTATATCAAAAACGTACGTCCGGAAATCAAAGTAATCGGCGTTGAAACCGAAGATGCTTGTGCCATGAAACAATCCATTGCAGCAGGTAAACGCATCGAATTATCCGAAGTTGGCCTATTTGCCGACGGCACCGCCGTCAAACTGGTGGGCGAAGAAACATTTGCTTTGTGCCGCGACCTTTTAGACGACATCATCATTGTCGATTCCGACAGCATTTGTGCGGCGATAAAAGATATCTTCGATGATACTCGCAGCATTACCGAAACCTCAGGTGCACTTGCCCTAGCCGGCCTAAAAGCATATATCGCAAAGAATCAGTGCCAGCATCAAAATTTGATAGCCGTCACAAGTGGTGCCAACATGAACTTTCATCAGCTTCGTTATGTATCCGAACGTTGTGAGCTGACCGAAGGCCATGAAGGTATTTTTGCTGTTACCATACCGGAAAAACCGGGCAGCTTCCGCCACTTTATTGAACTGATAGGCAACCGCAGTATTACAGAATTCAATTATCGCTACGGGGATAACCAGAAAGCGCATATTTTTGTCGGGATCCAGAGTAACGACATCGCCGATTTACAGCAGATTGCACAGGAACTGAACAGCAACGGCCTACCTACCATTGACTTAACTGATAACGAAATGGCCAAACTGCATATCCGCTATATGGTGGGCGGTCGCACTGGAAAAGTAGCCAATGAGCGCCTGATAAGCTTTGAGTTCCCAGAGCGGCCAGGCGCATTAAAACGCTTTCTGTTACACATGCAGTCTGACTGGAATATTTCCCTGTTTCATTACCGCAACCATGGTGCAGATTTCGGCCGCGTATTAGTGGGTCTGGATATTCCTCCTTCTGATACAGAAAAATTCCATACATTTCTGGAACATCTTGGTTATCTATATCAGGAACAGACGCACAATGCTGCTTATCAGCTGTTTCTGAGTGAAACCCCAGACAAAAAATAAATCCAGTATAGACTGTAGTAATGGCTTGAATTAACTCAGTCTTAAGTGTTTAAAAATTAGAAAAATAACTGATAACATCAAAAGACATTATTGGCAGGCTGCAACAATCAAATTTTTTTAAGCGGAATAAATTGCTCAGCCTGCCATAATTTTTAACAAGATAACAATTCCTGCCTATCTCATCATGCCAGAATTATCAGCTCTTTTTTTTCAGAAAACCTCTTTCAAAGCGATATTTTCCCCAACAAAAGTCCAATCAAAATACAAAAAAGCTAAAGATTAAACCAATCTTCAGCTATAACAAATAATAAGAAAAATACGAATCAAAAATTAATACTGCCAAAATTTATTTTATATTCCGTCGTTCATAGACAGCCTGCGCCAAGGTACCGGCATCGACATACTCCAGCTCTCCACCCAGAGGCATACCGCGAGCCAGCCGCGTAATTTTAGCTGGAAAATCCGTAAGCAACTGCGACAGGACATAAGCCGTAGCATCACCTTCAGCTGTAAAACTCGTAGCAATAATAATCTCTTCTACTTCATATTCCTGTAACCTTGTAACCAGCTTATCCAGCGCTATAGCCTGTAAATCTGCGCCCTGTGTCGGGTTTACCTGTCCCATCAGCACAAAATACAGCCCATCATGACAATTCGCTGATTCCATACTGGCTACATCCACTGGCATCTGCACAATCATCAGCCGCTTCGCGTCACGAGTTTTATCCGCACAGATGGCACACAATTCACCTTCGCAAAAAGTATTGCACAACCGACAATGATGCACCTGTAACAAAGCGGCCTGAATAGCGGCGACTAACTCCTCTGCACCAGCACGCTTATGCTGTAGTAATTCATAAGCCATACGCTGTGCCGTTTTAGGTCCCACATTCGGCAAGACTTTTAATGCATTGGTTAAACGGCTCAAAGCATCAGTGTTTTTTGTGCTCATTCTGTTACTCATTAACACGCAGCTGAAGATTTAATTTATCAGCCAATATACAATTAGCAGCAACAGCCATTTGATTGATTTTATTTCAGATTTAAATCAATTACCGCATGGCAAAAGCTAAAAGGAAAAAGCCGCTGCAAACGCATGTTCAGCCAATTTATGCTATTTTTTAAGATAAAAGGAAGAGCAACTCATCCAAATCACCCTCCCTGTGTAATAAATTATTTAAAGAAATCACCCATACCAGCAGGCAGATTCATACCTTGCGTAAACTGCCCCATCCGTTCAGAAGAAGTGGCCTCAGCCTTACGCACTGCATCATTTACCGCAGCCGCAATCAAATCTTCTAGCATTTCTTTATCTTCAGCTGCATCGGCAAGCAGAGTGTCATCAATATGAATACGTTTAACCCCGTAATGACAATTCATGGTTACCTTAACCATTCCGGCTCCAGATTCACCTTCCACTTCCACATTAGCCAGCTCTGCCTGCGCCTTTTTCATGCGTTCCTGCATCTGCTGCGCCTGCTTCATCAACCCACCTAAACCTGCTTTTCCAAACATGGCAACTTCCTTTTACTTCAAATTTAAACGGAAAAAAATCAAACCAGATATTGTAATTAATCTTCAGCAAGACGCAAGCTTTCAGGAACCCAACTTGCATTAAAGGTATCCATTAGCATCTTCACCGCCGGCTGCGCTTCCAGAATAGATTGTGCCTGCTGCTGAGCTTCAGCATGCAGACGCTGTTGACGCATCTGTGGTGTTTCCAGCGTACTTTGTTCTTGCCAGCTGCATGTCTGCAACCGAATCGGTCGCTTATAAACCTGCGAGAGCGTTTCAGCCAGCCGCGTTAATAATTCACGGTTAGCTGTCGGTTCTCCCTGCTCTGCAAGCGCAATCGTCAATTCACCAGTATTTTCTTCATAGGCAGCAACGGCAGAATGCTGGCTGAACAACTGTACAGCCCCAAGCCGGTGTGCCAGCAAAGTTAATATTTCTGGCCAGTTCTCAGCACTTAGAGGCGGAAAACTATTCTGAAGTATTTCAGGATGAGTTTTATCAGCCGGATCAGCAGCTAAGCTGCCTGAGTCAGCCTCCAGCTCTGGGGTAGAAAACTGCTCGGACACATCAGGCTCATCAGAGATTAACAAAGGGGGTGACATAGAATTGTCATCAACTGCATCAGGCAAATCTGAAGGAACATCTTCCCACGGAGGTGGTAACCCCTCATCAGCCATTGCTGATCTATGAGCATTCACGTCAGGTGACACTGCCTGATAATCAATACCACTAGATGTTGCTGCTGGAGTGGTTTCCACGTGTGTAGCGGGTTCTGCCTGTACATTTTGCTCAGCTTCTGTGCTTACCCCTTCGTTACCCGATATATCCGCAGATATTGGTGTCTCCACAGATTTAAAATATTGTCCTTCAGCAACCAGAAGATTACTATCCAGCGGATTTTGCAGTTGAGTGCCGCTAAGCTGACCATGCAGACGTTGAGTATTTACAGCAGCAAGTGGTGTAAAAGCCAACATGCGGAGCAAAGTCATTACGAACCCAGCCTTCTCATCGGGTGCCAGAGGTAAATCCGCTTTACCTCGTAAAGCGCATTGATAGTAGAGTTGTATTTGTTCACCAGAAAACTGGCCGGCAAAGCGGGTTAAAGCCGCATATTCCGGTTCATCCGATGCAATGGCAGAAGGCACTGTTTGCAAAATAGTTAAACGCTGTAACAATAAAGCCAGCTCTGTCAGCGCACTGTCAAAACCCACTGCACAGCTAGCCATTTCTTCAGCCTTGGATAACAAAGCTTTTCCATCACCTGTAGCCAGCGCTTCCAGTAAAGCATACAAATAGCTTTTATCCACCGCGCCAATCATATTGCGCACATTTGCTTCGGTCACCTTGCCAGAACCAATTGCAATTGCCTGATCAAGCAAACTAAGCGCATCGCGCATGGAACCGGCAGCCGCTCTACCCAACAGCAGCAATGCCGCATCTTCATAATCAATCTGTTCCTGCTGTAATACATAAACCAGATGATCGTGTACCTGCGTGCTGTTCAGATTACGCAACACAAATTGGAGGCAGCGGCTCAATACTGTAATCGGTACTTTTTGTGGGTCGGTTGTAGCCAGAATAAACTTCACATGTTCCGGTGGTTCTTCCAGCGTTTTAAGCATGGCATTGAATGCACTTTTGGACAGCATATGCACTTCGTCAATAATATATACCTTATAGCGTCCCATCGTAGGTGCATACTGCGCGTTTTCCAACACCTCACGGATATTATCAATCCCTGTATTAGAGGCCGCATCAATTTCCAGTACATCAACGAAGCGTCCAGCATCAATCTGACGGCATGAATCGCACTGATTACACGGTTCGCCATGTTCAACATGCAAACAATTGAGACTTTTAGCCAGAATACGGGCAATGGTAGTTTTACCTACACCACGTGTTCCAGTCAGCATATACGCATGGTGCAAACGGCCTTTATCAAGCGCATTCACCAATGCCTTAACCACATGCTCCTGCCCCACTAAATCGGCAAACCTTTTCGGCCGCCATTTACGCGCCAATACTTGATAAGTCATAACCGTCCACAACCGCCAGCCACAGCAGAATCTATACTCAAAAAAAAGAAATTTTGTCTGTCAGAAATACACAGACAGGCACCACATTGTAACCAAAAACACCTAAAAGTGGTTAGGATAAAAGACAGCAAAAAATCGTAGGAAACAATAAGAAATTGTTTAGAAGAAATGATATTAATAAGGGCTGTCAGTAAGAATTCAATCATTTACAGCAAACGGCTTTTTTACATTCTGTAATTCATTGCCACTAGCAGATTAATTCTAATGTAAAACATAATTTACTGCACCCATACCAGCTTTACATCAAACAACTCAGACCAATTTATATAATTAGAATAATGAGTTCAACACATTTCTTCGTAGCTCTATGTTCTCGGTACAAAATTCAGAAGATAGCTTAGCTTACTCGCCAAGCTACCTAGCTCAGCAAGTAGCTTGGACAAAATGACAAATTAAACATTATAAATTTGCATTAGCATCAGCCAGATTATTGGCAATCTGCCGCACCGCAGCCACATAATGCCGGCTGTGATTATATTGCCAGACAGTATAGAAATTATTTAGCCCAAACCAGTAATCATACACACCGGGTGAAATTTCCAGCCGGTACAAAATACCCTTCTCCTGATTAGCTATCTGCGCCGGAATCACCACACCCAGTTGACGCAATTGTCCAGCAGTATATTTTAGGGAAGTTGGCTCATCAATAATCTGTTGTAATTGTGGCGTTGGCTGCATACTCACCTGTACCGCAATCGGTGCACCAGACTTCCAGCCATGTTGCTTCATATAATTAGCCACTGAAGCCAGCGTATCACCGGCATTGCGCCAGATATCCCTATGCCCGTCACCATCCCAATCTACAGCATATTGATGAAAACTGGATGGCATAAACTGCGGCATACCCATTGCTCCGGCAAAACTACCTTTAAAACTAAATGGATCCTGCTTTTCCTCATAAGCCAGCTGCAAAAATTCTGCCAGCTCGCGCTGAAAATAAGCTGCACGGCGCGGGTAGTGATACCCAAGAGTAGTCAGCGCATCTGCCACACGATACGATCCCATGCTCGCGCCATAATTGGTTTCAATACCCACTATTGCAACCAATAATTGTGGTGTTACACCATAGCGTTTGGAAACCTCCTGAATCACAGCTGCATTATTTTGCCAAAAAGCGTTACCTGTACTGATACGAACATTATTTGCATTATTCTGAACAAAGGTATACCACGGCAGAGAGGTGCCCGGCTTATCCATGCCACGGATAATACTCGGGCGATAGCGTACTTGCCGAAAAAAATTTTCCAGTTGCTCGCGGCTGTAGTGACCACGTTTTATCTCATTATCAATAAAGCGGTTCACATCATTACGGCCTAGCAAATCCAAACCGCTATCGGTTAATGCAAACACTTTTTCATCAGCCTGTGTGGTTACAGTAGCCGTTACAACAGGTTTAATTGGTTTATTCTGGATAGATTGTGTGCTTTGGCAGGCCGCCAGCAATAAGGCTGCACCTGTAATCAGTAGGTATTTCATTATTATGGTTCCTAATATATGCTTTATGCACAGTCTAAACTATTTTTACCATCTATAACAAAAAAGCTGTCTGGAATAATCCAGACAGCTTACGCTTTCCTGATGTGTGGTCAGTTATACTTATTCAGCAGCAGCCACAACAGTTACCGTAATAGCAGCCACAGCATCACTGTGTAGCGCTACTTCGATTTCATATTCGCCAATGGCTTTTAACGGACCATTAGGCAGACGTACATTAGCTTTCACTACTTCCACACCGACTGCTGCTTTAATGGCTTCTGCAATATCATGAGTAGTAACTGAACCAAACAAACGGCCATCCACACCAGCTTTCTGAGCAACGCTGATTGTCTGACCATCCAGTTTCAGCTTGCGTGCTTCGGCATCGGCCAATACTGCTGCTTGATGAGCTTCATACTCAGCGCGTTTTTCTTCAAATGCAGCCAGATTAGCAGCATTGGCACGCTGTGCTTTGCCTTGAGGAATCAGAAAATTACGGGCATAGCCGTTTTTTACATTAACTAGATCACCCAGATTACCCAGGCCACCGACTTTTTCTAACAAAATAATCTGCATAATAACTCTTCCTTATTATTTATGTTGATCGGTGTAAGGCAGTAAAGCCAGAAAACGGGCACGTTTTACCGCTGTAGATAGCTGACGCTGATAATGTGCTTTGGTTCCAGTAATACGAGCCGGAATGATTTTACCATTTTCGGTAATAAAATCTTTTAACAAGTCAACTGCTTTATAATCAACCTGTTTGATACCTTCCGCAGTGAAGCGGCAAAATTTTCTACGTTTGAATGATTGACGAGCCATGTCGTTTAACCTTTATATTCGCGAATTTGTTGGATATGCAGTACCGGCCGAGAATGATAAATACCTTTTTGGCTCAGAAATCCATTGATTTCCACCATACTACCCGGCTGATACGGCCAGTGTGCAGCCAAATCACCTAATGCTTTTGCCTGAATTTCCATTTTCGCCAGAAACCGCTGTTGTAGCTCCATCTGCCACGATTCATGGGTAAGCCACATAGTCAATACCGGCAAACCAGCGGGGGTATAACGTAATTCATTCAGACTTTTAATCTGAGCACAAAGACATAATTGATTCAGCAAACCAGCCTCAATAAATTAATCAGGCTTCAGCTTGCTCTGAAGTGGCTTCAGTGCTGTTACCTGCTAACAGATTCTTGGACTTCTCGTCTTTCATCATCGGAGAAGCTTCAGTTACTGCTGCGTCCATTTTCACAGTCAGATGACGCAGTACCGCATCATTAAAGCGGAACGCAGTCTCAATTTCGTCAATCACTTCTGGTGTAGTTTCAACGTTCATCAGCACATAGTGTGCTTTGTGAATTTTGTTGATCGGGTAAGCCAGCTGACGGCGACCCCAGTCTTCCAAACGGTGAATTTTACCGTTGGCATCAGTAATCATGGTTTTGTAACGCTCAACCATGGCACCGACCTGTTCGCTTTGATCCGGATGGACAATGAACACGATTTCATAATGACGCATGAATACTCCTTGTGGCTAATCAATCCCTTTACCATGCGAAGTGTAAAGGGCAAGGTTGGAAAATCAGCTATTATAAATATTTTTGCATACAGAATCAAATAATAGTCTGCCATTTCCACCCAAATATTGTGAATAACTGTTTTATATACAGGCATACTATGAGATCTCTTTGTATCACTGTAGCCCAAAATGTCACTTTACTGTTCTTAAGTCACATCATTAACCCAAAAACATTTCAGTAGACATACTAAATTTTAATAACGACGGTTTACAGAACTCCACTAAAACGCCTACCATTAAGGTTATATTCAAATATTGTTTCTTTGCCCCACCATGAATAACTATTTCGACTCCATGTTTGCCCGCAAAGAATTTCTGGCACGCCTGATGGTACACAGCTTAAAAACCAGCAGTGGCTGGCTCGAACTGGCCTTTGCAGTGATAATTATGTTTGGTACGTACTGGCTAAGCTTGAAAATACTGGCCGTCATCAACCGACATACTCAGCAAAGAGAAATCAAATTTCCGGTTCTGTTTCACTTTATTACACGCTTATTATGGCCGGTATTACTGTTACTGTGTACCATCATTGCCATGGTTATCTGGCGCGTCAGTACCGGTGAATCTGTTCTGTGGCTACAGCTTACGGCCTTTACCGCACGCTGGCTGCTGATGATTCGTATTATCATGGCCGTATTGCACAACGCCATACCCAATAACCGCTTCAACGAACGCTATGAGCGGTCTCTTTCTACCTTTTTATGGGTATGCTTTCTGCTCTGGCTCACCAGTCTGGATACCTTTATTATTCGATTACTCAAATCACTGGCCTTGCCAATAGGTTCAACCAGTCTGAGTCTGTACACCGTCATTACCGGCAGCATTATTGTTGGCATCGCTATCATTATCGCAATGTGGCTATCGCGCATCACCGAACAGCATATACTTAAAGCAGAAAAACTTGATGTAAATCTGCGCTATGTGCTGGTGAAAATTGTTAAAACTCTGCTTGTGGTTGTGGCTGTACTGATTGCGCTTCCAATGGTAGGTATCAATCTCACTATTCTGTCTGTATTCGGTGGTGCATTGGGTGTTGGACTTGGTTTGGGTTTGCAAAAAATTGCCAGCAACTATGTATCTGGTTTTATCATTTTGGCAGACCATTCCGTGAGACCAGGCGACCGGCTGAATATCAATAATTTTACCGGTTATGTGACCAAAATAACCGCTCGTTTTGTGGTATTGCGCAGCAGTGATGGTTCAGAAGCATTGATTCCTAACGATACCTTCGTTTCCAATACAGTAATCAATGATTCCTATTCCAGCAAAATCATGTCTAACAATCTTACCTTACAGGTTGCTTACAATACCGACCTGCCACAGGCACTTGAAATATTAAAAGAAGCAGCAGCCAAGCAAGCAAGAGTGTGCGACGACCCAAAACCAAACAGTTATGTCACTGGGTTTGCCGATTCGGGTATCAATCTGTACGTTAATTACTGGATTCGCGATCCCGAAAATGGATTTATGAGCATTAACTCAGCCATTTTGCTGGAAATATGGAACCGTTTCAAAGAAGTAGGTATAGAATTTCCATTTCCGCAGCAGGAAATCCGCATACTTAACGATGCAAGCGATCCCATTACCTGTGACAGCATAACGCACCAAGTTACTACTGAAGAAGAACCATCTTTTTCTGAACCACTGCCAACTGCACTCAGCGTTTCTTCTTTTCATGCAGGCCAGCATAAACCTCATGAGTAGTCTTAACACCTATAAAATGCCGGTGTCTGTACTGGTGGTGGTTTATAACAACCACCACCAGATACTGTTACTTGAGCGCGCAGATAAACCCGGCTACTGGCAATCAGTCACTGGCAGTCAAGAAGCCGGAGAAACTCTGGAACAAACAGCCAGACGTGAACTGGCTGAAGAAACTGGTATTATTTCTACCGATATTGTCAACTGGCAGTTTTCAAGCGTGTTTGAAATTTATCCACATTGGCGGCATCGTTATGCACCGGGCGTAACACATAACACTGAACATGTTTTTTCGGTTTGTATAGACGCTTCTACTCCTATTAAACTATCACCACGCGAGCACCTGCGTTACCAATGGTGCCCTCTGGGGCAAGCTGCTGAGCAGGTTTTCTCACCTTCCAACCGTGCAGCACTTATCCAGTTGCCCCAACGCTGGTGATTCTATTTTTCCAACACCTTTCATGAACGCCATCACTATTGCCACTTACAATATTCATAAAGGCATGTCTGCACTAAACCAGAAAGTACAGCTGTTGCAAATGACTACAGCTTTACAGCAGCTTGCTCCAGATATCCTGTTTTTACAGGAAGTACAGGGATACAACAGCAAACGAGCAGACAATATTCCTGATTTTCCTCGCCAACCACATTACCAGATTCTCAGTGAACAACTGGACTATCACGTGAGCTACGGCCGCAATGCACGCTACAAATACCGCGATCATGGCAATGCTATCCTTAGCCGCCACCCCATGATCACCTGCCATAACCTGGATATTAGTGTCAATAAAATGGAACAGCGCGGGCTGTTACACTGCGAAGTTCAGCTTCCACAATGGCAAATGCCATTAGTGTGTTTGTGTGCTCATCTCAATCTACGCGAACCAGATCGTATTAAGCAGTATCAAACTATATATGATTACATTCAAAGTGAAATAGACCCTGCGAAGCCCTTGATTCTGGCCGGAGACTTCAACGACTGGCGCCAGCGTTCTTACAATACTCTTGACCCAAAACTGAATCTGCAAGATGCATTTTGTAATTACCACAACGCACCAAAAACTTTTCCTGCACGCTTACCCCTTTTAAGCCTCGATAGAATTTTCATCCGCCATTTAAAAGTACTGGCAGCCAAACCATTAACTGGTCAGCCTTGGCAGAAACTATCTGACCACCTGCCCTTGTTTGCCATCATTTCTCCTGAAAACGAAAAAAATTCATCAGCACACTAATCGTGCTGCTACAATTAATCAAAAACCATATAGAGTAGCAAAAATAAACAATGGGATAGATAATTAGTTAGTAACTATTTTGTTAACCTTAATACCTTAAATATCAGATTGAATTATGCTCGCTTTCTTTGCAAGACAGATACTGAGCCTATTTTCATAATAGTTTTCAGCAGTTTCAGCAGCAAAGTTTTCTCATCATGACTAATTAGCGAATTGCAAGATGCCAAACTGGTTTATGCAGACATCACAAAATATGCTGAAGTTTGGCATCAACTCTTTGCTATTTTATTTTTTATTTCTTCTGGTAGTTTTTTCTATTTATATAAGATTCCAGAAAATTTTCAATTGCAAAAACTCATAACACCGTATTTAAAATAAACCTGTTAGTAAAAGATTTATCTTTCCAATTGTTTGGTTGTGTCTCGCACTCACTTAATTAAACAAGCATATTCATCCGAATATAATTTTCTCAGTCAGCTCTATCGCTATTTCGTTTACCGGCACAACCTTTAATTATTTGCACTTAGTGTAATGCTGGCTATGTGGCTATTTTTATTTAGACAATGACGCCAGATTTCTTTCACCATTATTAATAAAATTATTTTATATTAAAATTTAAATTTAACCATTTAAATTATGATGTTGAATATAGGCTTAGGTTTGCCATCCATAAAAATACAATCGGTAAATTTGCTGTCTTCAAATCATTAGAATTCATTGATAAATTTCACTCGGCATACATTGAGCCCATAACCTCATGCCAAACAATAAGATACATGTTAGCTGAATACATTTTAAACACAGTATCTAAGCAATCTATTGATAAATTAAAATTATAATTATTCAGCTAATAACAATGTGCATTTACTCGTTTAATTATCAAACAAACTTCCATGCAACCTAAAAAATCAGAACCTCTTTAGAACAATCTGGTGTCGAAAAGACGATTAGAAGTACCATGTAAAAAGGATTAAAATACCACACTCAATTTCACCAAACCTCACTGGCGGTGATATCAAACTCATTCATACTATTAACAGTATGCTGAGTAATAAAATAATAGGATAGCAATTATGAATTTTCCTCCCCGTATCATGCCAAATACCCGAATGCGAAGAATGCGGCATGATGATTTTTCACGCCGCATGATGCGTGAAACCATCCTAACAGCAAATGATTTTATTTTGCCGGTTTTCGTGCACGAAAAAAGCGGTCGCACTCCGGTCGAATGTATGCCCGGTGTTGAACGGTTATCCATTGATGAATTATTAAAAGTTGCCGAACAAGCACTTGAACTTGGTGTACCAGTACTGGATTTATTTGGTGTACCCAATCCAGAATATAAAACAGCTGACGGACGTGCAGCATGGGATGAAAATGGTATTATCCAGCGGGCTATTCGCGCTTTAAAATCACGCTTTCCTGAATTAGGTGTGATGGCTGATCAGGCTCTTGATCCCTATACCACTCACGGGCAGGATGGATTACCAGATGCAAATGGCTATATTCAAAATGATGAAACAATAGAAGCTATTATTAAACAATCATTATCTCACGCCGACGCAGGTGCAGATATTCTTTCACCAAGTGATATGATGGATGGGCGCATTGGCGCCGTACGTGAAGCTCTGGAAGAAAATGGTTTCATCCATACCCGCATTATGTCCTATGCTGCTAAATATGCCTCTGCTTTTTATGGTCCGTTTCGTAGTGCTGTTGGTAGTGCAGGAAATTTGGGTAAAGGGAATAAATATACTTACCAGATGGATCCCGCAAATAGCAATGAAGCACTTCATGAAGTCGCACTAGATATTGCTGAAGGTGCTGACATGGTAATGATTAAACCAGGTATGCCCTATCTGGACATCATTCGAAGGGTTAAAGATGAATTTGCTGTACCTACTTATGCATATCAGGTTTCAGGCGAATACGCAATGCTTCAGGCTGCGATACAAAATGGCTGGCTAGATGCGGACAAGGTGATAATAGAAAGCTTATTGGCGTTTAAACGAGCTGGTGCTGATGGCATCCTGACCTATTTCGCACTAGATGCTGCTCAACGGCTCAAACAACAATCCAACGTTTAATTATTCATTCATCATAAACCCCATAACGATTGCATAGAGCTGCCGTAACCAATCTTCTTCTATAGTTAAGGACGACAGCATCCATGCAATCCCAGAACAATCTAAGCTCTACTTTTTTCTCATATTCAGGCTGATCTAAATTACCTTTACACTTAAAAATTTTGATTAAAATTACAGCATCATTTACATACTTATTTAATAACTTTGAAACACTCGAATTTACTTTGCGCTATTACAATTTAATTTAAATAATTCTTGGCTCAGCTATAAAATGGCATATTAATTGCTTTAATGAAAAATGAAATAAGTTAATCTCTATCTAACATTGATACATTAAAAAATTAAATAAAATAGGCATCTACATCGATTAAAAACTTTATTTGCGTCGTATTTTAATTAATCTTATCAACCACGTTCATCCTTAGCGATAAAATTACAACACAGCTAATTTTTTTAACACGAAACTATATTTATATAAAATTCCTTAAAATATAATTTGTTACCTTTTTTTATAGCTTATTTTCTATTTTGAAATACAATCAGCATATTCGATATGCGCAATTAAAATTATAATAGAGCTTATTTTGATATAGATTAATTATTTCTAAGAAAACTAAATTGTAATTCATGTAAATATCATCTTCTTAGATAGCAGCAGGAAGAAAACCAATTTATAATTTTTAGTTATATATCAATTATTTATTCATATACCTAGTAAAGATATTTTCAATTCAGAATTGTAATCCAGTAGCAATAATTGTGTGTTAATAATTGTATTAATATATTAATGTAATTTTTAAGCTTTACCCATTTCTTCCCATGTTTATAAAAAGAATAAAAATAAATGTATGATTTTTATATAAAATAAAAACAGAAATAAAAACAGAAATAAAAACAAGAATAATACTTATTTAACATTCCTTAAATAACATATAGCCACAGGCAATATACAGTTTGCCAACATTGTCTTAAAATAGTAACTCCCGTTTTTTACAAACGTTAATCGTGTTTCCCGTAATGTTGAGGTCGTTACATGAAATTAAGTAAGCTCTCAGGGATAGTATTGACGATGCTGATCGGTTCGCTGTTGTTATGCGGCTGTGATGCAGCTCTGCTAAACCCTAAAGGCCATATAGGTCAGGAAGAACGCACGCTGATACTGACAGCAATCTGCTTGATGTTGATAGTCGTAATTCCGGTGATTATTATGGCAATTCTCTTCTCTCTGAAATACAGAGAGGGAAGCAATGCCAAATATTCGCCGAAATGGGCGCATTCCAATAAACTCGAGGCCGTAGTTTGGGGCATTCCTATCCTGATTATTCTCATTCTGGGAACAATCACTTGGAAAACCACTCATTCTCTGGACCCGTATCGTCCGCTGGAAAGTGATAAAAAACCAGTAGTAATTGAAGTTATTTCATTAGACTGGAAATGGCTGTTTATTTATCCAGAACAGGGTATTGCTACAGTTAATGAAATCGCTTTTCCGAAAGACACACCGGTGGAATTCAGAATCACTTCCAATACAGTGATGAATTCATTCTTCATCCCCCAGCTGGGTAGTCAGATTTACGCTATGGCCGGTATGCAGACCAAGCTACATCTGGTAGCTGATACTGCCGGTGAATACAAAGGTATTTCATCCAGCTACAGCGGTGCCGGTTTCTCTGGTATGAAATTCACTGCCATTGCTACACCGGATGAAGCCAGCTTCAATCAATGGGTGGAAAAGGTGAAACAGTCGCCAAATACACTTAATGACATGGCTTCATTCAACAAACTGGCTGCGCCTAGCCAATTCCACAAAGTGGAATACTTCTCCAGCGCAAATCCGAGTTTGTACGGCAACGTGATTGCTAAATTTGCCAATCACAATATGCCGGCTACTCTACAGGCCAGTGCCGCCAGCAGTGCTGAGTAAGCTTGCGAGGAAATAAACAATGTTCGGAAAATTATCTTTAGATGCGATACCGTTCCATGAACCAATTGTCATGGTAACGATTACAGCCATCATCGTCATAGGTTTGGCGTTGGTGGGTGCAATTACGTATTTTCATAAATGGACTTATCTGTGGAAAGAATGGTTTACCACAGTTGACCACAAACGTATCGGTATCATGTACATCATTGTCGCAGTGGTGATGTTGGTACGTGGTTTCGCCGATGCTGTGATGATGCGTAGCCAGCAGGTACTTGCTTCCTCTGGTACCAGTGATGGCTTTCTGCCGCCACATCACTATGATCAGATTTTCACCGCCCACGGTGTAATCATGATTTTCTTTGTAGCGATGCCATTTGTTATTGGTTTGATGAACTTCGTCATTCCGTTGCAGCTAGGCGCGCGCGATGTGGCTTATCCATTCCTAAATAATTTGGGTTTCTGGTTTACCGCTGTCAGTGTGGTGCTGGTTAACCTGTCACTGGGTCTGGGCGAATTTGCCCAAACTGGCTGGCTGGCTTATCCACCGCTGTCTGGATTGGAATTCAGCCCTGGGGTTGGTGTAGATTACTGGATATGGAGTCTGCAGATATCGGGTATAGGTACTACGGTAAGTGCGGTTAACTTTATCGCTACTATACTGAAAATGCGTGCCCCTGGCATGACTATGATGAAAATGCCTATCTTTTGCTGGGCTTCTTTCTGTAGCAACATTCTGATTCTGACTTCTTTCCCGATTTTGACTGCATCTGTAGCGATGCTGACATTAGACCGTTACCTTGGCACCCACTTCTTTACCAATGAACTGGGCGGTAACATGATGATGTATATCAATCTGATTTGGGCATGGGGTCATCCAGAAGTTTATATTCTGATTCTGCCAATTTTCGGTGTGTATTCAGAAGTAACTGCTACATTCTCACGTAAAACCATGTTCGGCTATACCTCAATGGTATGGGCCACCGTGTGTATCACCATCTTGTCTTTCATCGTATGGCTGCACCACTTCTTTACCATGGGTTCTGGTGCCAACGTTAATGCGTTCTTTGGTATCGCCACTATGATTATTTCCATTCCGACTGGGGTGAAAATATTCAACTGGTTGTTTACTATGTATGAAGGCCGTATTTCTTTCCATGTCCCAATGCTGTGGACGGTAGGCTTTATCATTACTTTCTCCGTAGGTGGTATGACCGGCGTACTGTTAGCTGTACCGGGTGCCGACTTTGTACTGCATGGCAGTCTGTTTTTGGTAGCCCACTTCCATAACACCATTATCGGTGGTGTCGTATTCGGTCTGTTTGCAGCGCTCAACTACTGGTTCCCGAAAGCATTTGGCTTCAAGCTGAATGAAACATGGGGTAAACGCGCCTTCTGGTGTTGGTTTATCGGCTTCTTTGTTGCGTTTATGCCGTTATATGCACTGGGCTTCATGGGCATGACCCGTCGTTTGAGCCAGCACATTGACCCAGCTTTCCACACATTGCTGTGCGTAGCTGCTGCTGGTGCTGCCATCATTGCTCTTGGTGTGGTATGCATGGTGATTCAGGTAGTGGTTTCCTGCATACATCGTAAAGAAAATCTAGATGTGACCGGCGACCCATGGGATGGCCGCACACTAGAATGGTCTACTTCTTCTCCAGTACCCTTCTACAATTTCGCTATTCAACCTCAAGTTGAATCCCGTGATGCATTCTGGGACGAAAAAGAAAAAGGTATTGCGTATAAGAAACCAGCTAAATATGAAGAAATTCATATGCCGAAAAATACAGCTGCCGGTCTCGTTATCGGTGTATTCTCCCTGATTTTCGGTTTTGCCATGATTTGGCATATCTGGTGGATGGCCATCATTGGCTTCGCTGGCATGATTATTAGTCTCATTGCCAAGAGCTTCGACACCGACGTGGATTACTACGTACCGGTTGCTGAAATTGAAGCCATTGAAAGCAAACGTTTTAATGAATTAACTAAAGCAGGACTGAAATAATGTCAACTGAAACCTTGATTCACGGTAAGGCGCCTGAACACGCTCACCACGACAACGGTTCACTGAAGGTATTCGGGTTCTGGATTTACCTGATGAGTGACTTGATTTTGTTCTCTTGTCTGTTTGCCACCTATATCGTGCTCCTGCCGGGCACGGCTGGTGGCCCAAGCGGCAAAGACATTTTCGAGCTGCCTTTTGTGCTGGTAGAAACTTTTGCTCTGTTGCTGAGTTCCATTACATACGGCTTTGCCGTACTGGCAATGAATCGCAATAATCAGAGTCAGGTTTTGTTGTGGCTGGTTATAACCTTTGTATTCGGTGCCTGCTTCATCGGGATGGAGCTGTATGAATTCCATCATCTGATTACACATGGTATGGGACCGGATCGCAGTGGATATCTGTCTGGCTTTTTTGCTCTGGTAGGTACCCATGGTCTGCACGTTACCGCCGGTCTGATCTGGATGGCAGTTCTGATGATTCAGATTGCTTCGCGTGGTCTGACTAGTGTTAACCGTATGCGTATTAACTGCCTGAGCCTGTTCTGGCACTTTCTGGACATCGTGTGGATTTGCGTGTTCTCAATTGTATATCTGATGGGGGTAGCGTTATGAGTCAGTCAAACCATCAAGACCATATTCCACAACATGGCAGTGCTAAAAACTACGTCATTGGTTTTATCCTGTCGGTGGTATTAACTCTGATTCCGTTTCTGATGGTCATGAATCATGCAGCAGACAAGAAAACTTTGTTTGCGGTGATTGTGATTACAGCTGTATTACAGCTTATTGTTCAGTTGGTATGTTTCCTCCATTTGGGCAGTAATCCGGAAGAACGCTGGAATCTAATTTCATTTATTTTCACCGCAATTGTGATTGTATTGCTGGTAGGCCTCTCCATTTGGATTATGTGGAGCCTGAATGCAAACATGGTGTTAGGTTAAAGGCAGTTCATGATTAAGCCATACCTGCAAGTAACTAAACCAGGTATTATCGTCGGCAACCTGATTTCAGTTGTCGGCGGGTTTTTGCTGGCTTCCAAAGGCAGCATTAACGGTTTCCTGCTAATTCTTACTCTGCTGGGCGTGTCTCTGGTAGTAGCTTCTGGCTGTGCGTTCAATAACCTGATTGACCGTGATATCGATCCGAAGATGGAACGTACCAAGAATCGTGTTCTAGTACGAGGGCTTGCCTCTGCACGGGTGACCTTTGCATTAGCCACGATACTGGGTATTGCTGGGTTTATTGTGCTCTATTTTGGTGCTAACCCGTTGGCCATGTGGTTATCTGTAATGGGCTTTGTGGTTTATGTAGGGATTTATAGTCTCTATATGAAACGGCATTCTGTTTACGGTACCCTTATTGGCAGTCTGTCAGGTGCCGCACCTCCAGTGATTGGTTATTGTGCAGTAAGCAATAATTTTGATGCTGGTGCACTTATTCTGCTAGCGATTTTCAGTCTCTGGCAAATGCCACATTCCTACGCTATTGCGATTTATCGCTTTAAGGATTATCAGGCAGCCAATATTCCGGTTTTGCCAGTGGTAAAAGGTATTGCGGTAGCCAAACACCATATCACGTTTTATATCATTGCTTTTATGTTTGCGACACTGATGCTGTCTATAGGTGGTTATGCCGGATACAAATATCTGGTGGTGGCTGCTGCGGTCAGTGTATGGTGGCTGTGTATGGCACTATCTGGTTATAAAGCGCAGAATAATGACCGTATATGGGCACGTAAACTGTTTGTATTTTCGATTATAGCTATCACTACCTTAAGCATTATGATGTCGGTAGATTTCATGACACCGGCCTCTCCTACTGTATTAAGCTTGGCTGGTTGATACCGTAAACATGAATACATAATAATACGCAAACCACCCCAACCTGCCTTTGTTTCTTTTACAATAGGCAGGTTTTTCTTTTAAGCTGTACTCAATATGAATTCCAACAATAATGATACACACATGAACTCCGCCGAAAGGCGAGCAACATGGGGATTAGGAGCGGTTTTTTCATTGCGCATGCTGGGCATGTTTATGGTTCTGCCAGTACTGACCACTTATGGAATGACATTACAAGGAGCCAATGAAAGCCTGATCGGTCTGGCTATTGGTATTTATGGCCTGATGCAGGCTTTACTACAGATTCCTTTTGGCTTATGGTCAGACCGTTTTGGACGCAAGCCACTGATAGTGGGCGGTTTGATAATCTTCACTCTGGGTAGCATCATTGCCGCTGTAACCACCTCAATCTGGGGGGTGATTTTGGGACGAGCTTTACAGGGTAGCGGCGCAATTGCCGCAGCCGTAATGGCTCTACTTTCAGATTTAACTCGTGAACAGAATCGCACTAAAGCGATGGCTTTTATCGGTATCAGCTTTGGCATAACATTTGCATTGGCCATGGTATGCGGCCCAATTATCACACATGCATTTGGTTTACACGGTCTATTTTGGGTCATTGCCTCACTGGCAGTAATCGCTATTGCACTGACGTTATTTTTTGTACCCGTGAGCAGTGTTCATGTGTTCAATCGTGAATCTGGTATCGTAAAGGGTAGCTTTGGTACTCTATTGCGTAATGCACCCTTACTCAAGCTCAACATAGGTATTTTCTGTCTGCATTTTCTTCTGATGTCTACCTTTGTTGCTCTGCCTTTGCAACTTGAGCAAGCAGGATTTCCAGCATCCAAACACTGGCAAATTTATTTATACACAATGCTGATTGCATTTATTACGGTATTGCCACCGATTATTTATGCAGAAAGTAAACGCCGGATGCGACGCGTTTTTATCATATGCGTTGCCGGTCTGATGCTTGCTGAAACAGTTTTATGGCTGGCCAATATTTCCTTTTGGTCCCTAATTATAGGTGTATTGTTGTTTTTTATTGCGTTTAATTTGATGGAAGCATTGCTGCCATCTTGGGTAAGCAAAGAAGCGCCTGCCGGTTTTAAAGGCACAGCAATGGGCATTTACGCTACAGGACAGTTTCTCGGAGTAGCCTGCGGTGGCACTATCGGTGGCTGGCTGGCTGCACATTGTGGTGCTCATTCAGTTTTTTTGTTTGGTACAGGATTAGCTGTGGTGTGGTTGCTGCTAAGTTTTACTATGCAGGAACCACCCTATCTGGCTAGTCTGCGCTTGACGCTGGGCAGCAATCAGATTTTGCCCGAGAATGCACACCAACAATTATTGCAGCAGAATGGTATTAGCCAAGTTTTGATTGTGCCTGAAGAACACAGTATCTACATTAAAATTGACAGTAAAATTACCAGCCGCCAACAGTTGGAAGCTTTTATCAACTCCATCTGCAGATAGGTATCTATTAACAAGACGGTTTTTCCGTATCCGGCTCATAGTTTAAATTAAAATAGCTGCCAGAACATAACTTGCGCTAATTATTTATTTCTAAGCAGTTTTATTTTTAGACTAGGCCGGATTTTATGGCATTCAATATTGATAATTTTCTTTTCTACCATTTTCACAGGAATGAAGAATTTATGCATGCTCAAAGGCCTGCATAATTTCCTGTGCTAGCACAATCTGGCTATCAACTACTTTTGTAGCACCAGCTTGGATAAATAATTGCTTATCCTGTTCATATCGGCTAAACGTCACGATTTGCAATTGAGGATTGAGTGCCAGTGCAGCTTTGATAATTGAAACAATCTCTGTTTTATTTTGGATGGTAATAATCAAATTTCTGGCTTCGGACACAAATACTGCATCAAGCATACCATCAGACAAAGCGTGTCCGTAAGCCACTGGTATCTGACGTGCTCGTAGTTCTGTTACTACGTCAAGCCGGTTTTCCTGAACATATACTGTTTCATTCTGAGCCTGCAAATGCCTGATAATTTCCTGCCCTACCGGACCAGCACCAACGAGGACGGTATGATTGCTTACAGCTGGCGCAACAGCCATGTCTTCATCAACAAAATAAATCGATACCGGTTTAATGGGAGCAGCCACTTTTGCATGAGGCTTATCAGACATCATTCCGCTGTCAATCACGCCTGGTGCTGCTGAGGTAGCCTGTTGATTCTGTTTTTCTAAATACCGGTTAAGCCAGACAAACAGAAAAGGATTACAAATAATGGAAATCAGGGCACTCCCTAATATCAAATCGCTGGCCAAGGGAGGCAATATTTTGTATACCGACCCTAAGCTGGCTATCATAAAAGAAAACTCCCCAATCTGCGCCAATGCTACAGCAATGGTTAATGCTGTTTGTGGCGGATAACCAAATACGCGCACAATCAGAAATGCGCCTGCACTTTTGCCAATTACCACAACCAGCAGGGTTGCTATGAGCAATAATGGTTCACGAATAATAATACTGGGGTCAAACAGCATCCCTACTGAAACAAAGAACAAAACTGTAAAAAATTCTCTCAATCCGCTCGAAGCATCTTCAGCTGTGTGATTCATACTGGTTTCACTGATGATGGCTCCAGCAAAAAACGCACCCAGTGCAAATGAAACACCGAAAAGATAATTGGCTAATATGGCACAACCCAGCGCTACGGCTATAACCGCCAACCGGAATAGCTCTGGACTACCGGTGCTTACTACACGCTGTAAGGACCAGGGTATGAGACGGCGCCCCAGAAACAGCATCACTACCACAAACGCAATAATCTGAACACTGGTTTTGCCTAGTAAATAAAATAAATCAGCACTCGAAACACTTCCTTGTCCTGACAATACCGGCGCCAGCGCCGGAATCATGACCAGCACAAACACCATGGCTATATCTTCCACAATGAGCCAGCCAGTGGCAATGCGGCCTTGCGTAGAATCCCCCAGATGCCAGCGCTGCAAAGCAGCTATTAAAACTACCGTAGAAGCACAAGATAAAGCCAGCCCAAACACAATTCCGGCACCAGTGCTCCAGCCGGCCAGCCATGCCAATAGCCAGCCTAACAGGGTAGCCAGTGCAATCTGTATCAGTGCCCCAGGAATGGCAACACGTTTGACTGCAAGCAAATCACGGATAGAAAAATGTAAACCCACTCCAAACATGAGCAAAATTACGCCCAACTCTGCCAGCTGCTGTGATAAATGCATATCAGCAGTGAAACCTTTGGTGTACGGTCCGACAATAATCCCTGCAAAGAGGTAGCCAACTAAAGGTGGCATACGTAATTTGTGGGCTATATAACCGAGTATAAAAGCAAAAAATAATCCGCCTACAATGGTTTCTACCAGTGGAAATGAGTGGTGCATTGATTTCTCTAGGTAATAATCAGTAATAGTAAGTAATCTATATTAACGGATAATTTTTGATAAATAAAAGCTTTTATCAGCTTTTCATATATAATTATCGTTTTTTATCTAATCTTTGCATATATTATAGTTAAGTATCCCCATTTATTAACTGCATTAATAAAGGGGACATCAAATCGTACTTATTTCGGAGCCATATTCCATATTCTTAGTTGAATATGGAAATATTATTTTTCTGAGCGAAATAGTTAAAATTTTTTAAATTTGTGTCTGCTTGTACTTAATAAGGTTAGTTAAATTCACTATAATATTAGTTTAGGAAAGTTTTATTAATGACTATAAACAGGATACCGCCAGTAGTTGCCTATCCGGGTAAAAGCGCTTTGTTTATTACGCTTGGTATTAAGGACAATGAAACAGCAGTTGCTGATGTTCTTGATTTTATCACCGGTTTTTCAGCTTTAATACGCAGTTTACATGGCCGTTTTCATGATGAACATTTCAATGCGTTAATGGGGATTGGTTCGGATGCGTGGGACAGATTGCGTCCAGCGAAACCCAAACCGAAAGAGCTAGTGCCTTTTACTGAAATCAAAGGTGCTAAGCATACTGCTGTGGCCACACCAGGCGATTTATTTTTCCATATTCGTGCAGACCGTCAGGATATTTGCTATGAAATGGCCGCAATGATTCATGAAATTCTGGGAGAGGCCACTTATCCGATAGATGAGGTCAGCGGATTCCGTTATCTGGATGGGCGTGCCATTATTGGTTTTGTCGATGGTACTGAAAATCCTGACGACGAACGCAAAATAGATTATGCCGTGGTTGGTGATGAAGATCCTCTGTTTCGTAACGGTAGCTATGCTTTCACTCAGAAATACCTGCACAACATGCAGGCATGGCGACAATTATCAGTTGAGGAACAAGAAAAAACTATCGGTCGGCGCCGATTCAATGATATTGAACTTTCCGATGAGGAAAAACCGCAGACAGCACATAACAATGTCAGCAAAGTTTATGATGCTGAGGGTAATGAACTAAAAATAGTTCGCGCAAATGTTGCTTTTGCCCATCCATCGAAAAATGAATATGGTACATTCTTTATTGGCTATGCCCGTTCATTTGCTGTTACCCGTCAGATGGTTAAACAAATGTTCACCGGTAATGCAGAAGGACATGTCGATCGTCTGCTGGATTTCAGTACCCCAGTGAGCGGCAGTCTATACTTCATACCTTCTCCTGATTTAATGGATGAATTTGATTCGTAAGTTACTTTTGCATGTTTTATTCAAGGGGAACCTGCTCGAAACTGCGACAGATTCGGTTTAACTCTAATTTATAACATCATCTCAATAAAGGAAAACTGTTTGCATGGGTAGTGTACTTTTTTTACAGGCCATCACCGTTATTTTTTCGTTGTCCATAGTCACGACGCTATTAAATAAACGGTTGTTTGATATGCCACAGGCCATCGGTGTGCCGATTGTTTCCGCAATTCTTGTATTCGCTCTGCAATGGGGTATGAATTTGTTCGGACGCAATCATTTTATTCATGTGGATATCCAGGCGTTGAAAGCTGCAGTTGGCCATATTAATTTTTATGATTTTCTGGTTAACGGTGTAATCTGTTTTATCCTGACTTCCTCTGCCCTCAAATTCAAGATTTCCGATTTAAAACGCTACTGGCGTCAGATATTAATTTTAGCCACTCTGGGTTTGCTGTTGTGTTCCGTACTGTTTGGCGGGCTGCTTTATGCTTTCCAGTTTCTGGTAGGAGATTATGTCCCGCTGCTCGTGCTGCTACTACTTGGTTCTGCCCTCGGTGCCACTGACCCTATTGGTATCAAAGGCGTATTGAGCTCAGTTCGCACACCTCGGCATTTGATGGTTAAGCTGGAAGGTGAATCTTTATTCAACGATGCGATGTGTATCGTGGTGTTTATGACCATTCTAACGCTGATTAACGGCCAGCATGTTTCACCCATAGGTGTGATTGAGAATTTCTTCTATGAAATTATTGTAGCCGTGATTATCGGTTTTATCTTTGGTATCGGCGCATTACGCCTGCTACACGGTAAACATGAAAATGAATCACTGATTCTAGCCACTGCCCTGCTCGCTTCTGGTTCATATCTGGTGGCCTATTTTGCCCATGCTTCCGGCCCAATTGCCTGTGTGGTTGGAGGTCTGATTGTCGGTAATAAATGGCAGGAAGTATTGCAGAAAAAAGAAATAGATGATGTTAATAATTTCTGGCATGCGGTAGAAGGGATCATCAATTCTTTCCTATTTACCCTGATTGGTCTGGAACTTTTTATTGTAGACATGAGCAAAACGCTGGTTATCGGCGGTATTGTTGCATTCGTGTTACTACATCTGAGCCGCTTTATCGGCAATATTCTGGCCTTTATGCTGTTTCCTAAAGTGCATAAGAAAAGCTACCATGGCAGCCTGACCATTCTGTCATGGGGTGGTGTACGCGGCGGTATTTCTCTGGCTTTGATTCTAGCCGTAGCCAATATGCCGGCATTGGCCAAATACAGCGATATTCTTGTTGGTTATACTTTTATCTGTGTATTGCTATCAGGTGTGGTATGTGGTCTGGGGTTACCGGAAGTATTGAATGCGTTTTATTACAATCCGGACGAACCGAAAACCGGTTTTCGCGGCTGGTATCAGCGCCAGTGTCATCGTTTTAACCGCAGTGGCGTGATGTATACTATTGAAGATCGGTCTGATGGTTCAGAATATATTTCTGTTTATAATCCGATTGCTGTAGCTACCGCTGCTGCTGACCCGAGTGAAGAGATTGCTCTGACACCAGAAGAATTAAAACAGAAAGTAGACAAATTGGAAAATCCGGATAATTTTTAATCCGAATCTAAAAATGCCGGCTTGATTAAGCCGGCATTTTTATTAAGCTATATAGGCCAAACTTTTTTTATTTCAATTGTGCTTCTATAAATTCTCGTACTGCTGCGGCATCGTTATCCATGATGGTAACACGCTGTGGTAAATCTTCCAGCCCAGCCAAATTATCTGGCCGCGGGATTTTGACATTATCACCTACGGCTTCATGGATAGTCTGGGCAAATTTAGCTGGCTGTGCTGTTTCTAGACAAACAATAATTTCACCAGCTTCGCGCAATTGCCGTGCAACTTTTACACCATCAGCAGTATGAGGATCTATTAGCTCGCCGTCTTCTGCATAAACTTGTGCAATAGTATGCAGACGGTCGGTATGTGTGCTTTTACCAGCAGCAAAGCCATATTGGCTGTGGATTTTGTCGAGCAATGGGCTTAGGTCAAACCCGCTGCCAGTGGCTACCTGTTGCCAGAGCTGCTGCACTTTAGCACCATCGTGGTCCAGCAGATCATATACAAAGCGTTCGAAATTGGAAGCTTTGGAAATATCCATCGAAGGGCTGGAGGTAACAAAAGTATGTGCTGCATCCCGCGGACGATAATGACCAGTATTGAAAAATTCGTTCAATACATCGTTTTCATTTGTGGCAACTATCAGACGGTGAATGGGCAGACCCATACTTCGCGCAATATGTCCGGCCAGTACATTACCGAAATTACCGCTTGGTACACAAAATGATACTTTCTGCTCGTTACTGTTGGTGGCAGCAAAATAGCCTTTAAAATAATACACCACTTGCGCCACTATCCTGCCCCAGTTAATCGAATTAACCGTACTCAGATGGTAATTAGCCTTGAAAGCATGATCATTCTGTAAAGCTTTCACAATGTCCTGACAATCGTCGAACATACCTTTGATAGCGATATTGAATATATTGCCATCCTGCAAGCTGTACATTTGTGCACGCTGAAAATCGCTCATTTTGCCAAAAGGCGATAACATGAACACATTTACTCTGTCTTTACCCCTCAAGGCATATTCAGCTGCAGAACCAGTATCACCGCTGGTGGCGCCGATAATATTGAGATAACGGTTTTCACGTCCAAGCACATATTCAAAGAGATTGCCCAATAACTGCATGGCCATATCTTTAAAAGCTAGTGTAGGGCCGTTAGATAACGCTTGAATATTGACACCGTCATGCAACGTTCTCAGAGGCGTAATTTCATCGCTACCAAATACATCTGCAGTATAGGTTTTGCTAATGATTGTCTGTAAATCCGCTTTAGGTATGTCAGTAGCAAATAAGCTGATGATTTGCAGAGCCAGCTCAGCATAGCTCAATGAGCGCCAGTCATGCAGAGTAAATGCATCGATATGTGGATAGCTTTGTGGCAGTAACAATCCACCATCATCAGCCAGCCCCGCCATTAATGCCTGACTAAAGCTTTTTGGTGCTGTCTGCCCTCTGGTACTAATGTATTTCATTGTTTCTCCTGTATGATTCTGAAATCATATCTGAACCATAGTTAATAACGCTGCATTCCGTAGCTGCATTTTTCAGCCTCTGATGCAATTAATACACTTACATTCTGCTGGCGATTTTGTGGATTGACCATTTTGATTACTTCTTCGATGCTGAACTTACGTTTGTTTTGCTCAGCAATACAACTACAATACTGTTTACTCACTCCAGAAAGGTCAATTGTACCGAGTCCACGGATAAGCAGTGGCTTACTCAGCTGAAGCTGACACTCATTATTAATCATGTAACCAGCTATGCCGGAGATCAGTCCGTATTCTGCTTTTTTATCATATTGAATACCGACCCCTATCACTACCACTACAAAAACCAGCAGAAACAATATTTTATTCATGAATTTTTGTCAGTTGCATTATAATCAAACCCGAATACAACCACCCTTTTTTAAGATATGTAATCACACGATTATACACGCAATGTAAAATCTGAATAGCGGGCAAACTTCATTCAATCAGGTACAATATCTTACACGAATTGCCGTGTACAGAATGACACGATATGGATTTATTTAATCAAAAACCTTTAGCCCCACTGGCAGAACAGTTACGTCCACAGAATCTGGATGAAGTGATCGGCCAGCAACATCTGATTGGTGAGGGTAAACCATTACGGGTCGCAGTTGAAACTGGACATCTACACTCTATGCTGTTGTGGGGTCCTCCTGGCGTAGGTAAAACCACACTGGCACGCATTCTGGCACAGAGTTTCAATGCTCAGTTTATTCCATTGTCAGCGGTTTTTTCCGGTGTCAAGGAAATTCGTGCGGCGGTCGAAAAGGCGCAGCTTGCATTACAACATGGTCAGCGTACTATATTATTTGTAGATGAAGTGCATCGCTTCAATAAATCTCAGCAGGATGCATTTTTACCCTATGTAGAAAACGGTCTTTTCACATTTATTGGCGCCACCACTGAAAACCCCTCTTTCGAAGTGAATCCAGCTCTTTTAAGCCGCTCACAGGTTTATAAGCTGCATTCGCTCAGCATTGAAGAATTAAAACAGCTTCAGCAGAAAGTATTCAGTCTGCAGGCTTTCAAAACATTCAGTATTGATGAGGATGCTCAGACACTCATTCTCAACAGTGCCGACGGTGATGGTCGGCGTTTTCTAAATCTTCTGGAACAATTAATTCACACTGCACAGGCTCAGCAGCAAAGTGTTATCAGTGCAGCATTAACGGCCAGTAGTCTTGGCACACAGCTGCGTCGTTTCGATAAAGGTGGTGACAGCTTCTACGAACAGATTTCTGCTTTACATAAGTCTGTACGTGGTTCCCATCCTAATGCCGCTATTTACTGGTTTTCACGCATGCTCGATGGTGGCGCAGACCCGCGCTATCTGGCAAGGCGCATTATCCGTATGGCGTGGGAGGATATCGGGTTGGCAGATCCTCGGGCAATGCAAATAGCGAATGATGCAGCCCTTACTTATGAGCGTCTGGGCAGCCCCGAAGGCGAACTAGCTCTAGGGCAGGCTGTATTGTATCTAGCCTGTGCTGCCAAAAGTAATGCAGGATATATGGCTTATAATGAGGCACGTGCATTTGTTAAACAGCATCCCTCCAGTGAAGTGCCTGTACATTTGCGCAATGCACCTACTAAGCTGATGAAAGAGCTGGGTTATGGCAGAGAATACCGTTATGCACACGATGAACCCAATGCTTATGCAGCTGGTGAAACTTATATGCCAGACGGTATGGAAGAACCGTCTTTTTATCAGCCAGTAGCACGCGGGCTGGAAATTAAAATCGCGGACAAGCTGGCATTTTTACATAATCTGGACGAAGAGGCCGGTCAGAATGCAAACAAATAAGCAATCACTCTGTACACTTGAAACCCAGCCATTTGGCTTGATAGATGGAGACAGCGCCACACTATGGACATTGTCTAATAGCAACGGCATGAAGGTATCGATAATAAATTTTGGTGCCATTATTACTTCAATTGTAATACCAGACCGAGACGGCAATTCAGTGGAATGTGTACTGGGCTTTGATAATGCTGAAGACTATGCCAGCAATAGCTACCGTGCCAACAATCCGCATCTGGGAGCAGTAATCGGGCGACATGCTGGCCGTATCAGCCATGCGAAAGCAAAGCTAAATCAGGAATGGATTCAGTTGTCACCCAATCATGGCGAGCATCACATGCATGGCGGATTTTGCGGCTTCGACCAGAAATGGTGGACAGTGCATACCACGCACACAGATGACGAATGTGCTTCCATCACGTTGCAATTATTCAGCGCCGATGGAGAAGAAGGCTATCCCGGCAATCTGAACGTTCAAGTTTGTTATACTCTGACAGCTAATAATGAGTTAAATGTTGATTTCAGCGCTGAAACAGATCGAGATACGTTGATTAATCTTACTCAACACAGTTATTTCAATCTGGCTTTGCGAGAAAATACTGTCAGCGAGCATCAGTTATGGTTGTTACCTATGGAAGTAATTGATACAGATGCAGATATGATGCCTACTGGTGAGGTTTCTAAGGCACCAGCAGCACTGGATTTCCATTCTGCCCGCCCTATTGGCAATAGTGTAATTGATACTGCCTATATCTTACCTCCTCATTCCAATCAAAGCATTGTAGCGAGTATTAGCGCGCCAGATACGGGACTTTCAATGGCGGTTAAAACTGATGCACCGGTAATGGTGGTTTATAACGCCCAGCATCTAACAAAACAACCGATACCGCAACGTAAAGCACTGCAACCATTTGCTGCCATCTGTTTTGAACCGCAGGGTTATACCGATGCAGCAAACCAGCCAGCTTTTCCCAATAATATTCTTCGGGCCGGGACTACATATAAACAGCATATCAGCTATATATTTAGCCGCAATCCTATCCAACCCATATGTAGTTAACCCTACTTAGACCTACAACTGCTGGATGAAGGCAAATTAAGGTGTAAAATCTTTGATTGCTAAACAGAGTAAATCCAGTTCGACTAAGGACCATATCGGTACATTGCTCGTGATAAAATGAATACGTCTTTTACCAACCCATATTGCTTAGCATGAAATGGAATGATATTCAGGCCATAGCATTCGATCTTGATGGTACGCTGGTCGATTCAATTGCCGATTTGTGTGCAGCGGCCAATCATATGCGTGCCGAAATGAATCTGGCACCTTTACCCGCAGAAGAACTCACCAGCTACGTAGGCGATGGTTTGTCTAGTCTGGTGCATCGGGCGCTCAGTGGAAGTAAAGACGGACAGGCTGATGAAGCTAGCTGGGCACAAGGTTTTACTGCATTTATTGCTTATTACCGTACTCATCTAAGTGTTCATACCCGTCCCTATCCTGAGGTTGAAACCGCACTAGCTCTATTTCGTAACAGAGGATTACCCTTAGCGGTAATTACTAATAAAAATGAAATTCTTGCAGTGGAATTATTGTGCGAACTGGGACTGGCCGATTCTTTTAGTTTAGTGGTAGGTGGTGACACACTGAGTGAAAAGAAACCCTCCCCTATGCCCTTATTGCACACAGCCGAAGTATTAGGTGTTGCTATTCAAAATTTATTAATGGTGGGTGATTCAGCAAATGACATTCTTGCAGCCAAAGCTGCCGATGCCTTAAGCTGTGGCGTAACTTGGGGTTATGCCGATATGGGACTACTGGCACAAAACCCCGATACCAAACCAGATATCATTATTGACCACCTGCCTCAGATTGATGATGGCATGCGGCATCATGGCGATAGTGAAATCCGCGCATGAAACCAAAAATCAGCTTACGCGGCCGTGCCATTGCTATATTGGCACGGCAAGAAATCAGCCGTGCTGAGCTGACACGTAAATTACGCCCGCATGTAGAAGAAAACGATGATATTGAATCTTTGCTAGATGAACTAGCCGAGCGGCACTGGCAATCTGATGCTCGCTATGCGGAAACCTACATCAACAGTAAAAGCCGTATACACGGCAATCTGCGATTACAGCAAAGCCTTAAACAAAAAGGAGTTAAAGCGGAGCTGATTGCCGATTATCTGCCAAACAAAGCGGAACAAATCAGTAATGCAGTCGCTGTTTTACAAAAAAAATATCGCCGGCCTCCATCTGATTTAAAAGAAAAGCACAAATATATGCATTTTCTAGCCTATCGTGGATTTAGCATGGATATTATCAATACAGCTATGCATCGTGCTTGGGAAGAGAGTATTCTTCCAGAGGAAGAGTTTTGGGAATAGCGTATAAAAGGCAATAAAAAAATTGATGGGTTTGATGAAAAAAACTGAATTAGTTACGCGCTCAGTTTTTGGCAAATCGCGATAATTAAAAAGTCCGGTAATTGGCCGGACTTTTTAATTATTGACAGACTATATCAATGCAGACTGACATCTTCACGTTTCACTTTGTCATTACTGGTGCCGGTAGGTTTGGTTGACCAGTAACCTGCAAGAAACGAACCGGAAATATTATGCCACAGTGAGAATATTGCTCCGGGGATTGCAGCCATTGGCCCAAAGAAATTCGTGCCTAATACTGCAGCCAGACCTGAGTTCTGCATACCTACTTCCAGTGCAAGGGTACGACAAATGGATTTATCAAAACCAAACAGCCGTCCACCCCAATATCCACCAATCAGCCCCAAACCATTGTGCAGAATTACGCCAAATACAACAATAGCTGTTTCAATCCCTATTTTATCACTGCTCAGCGAAACTACCGTTGCCAATACAAGGATAATTACGCACATGGTAATCAATGGCAATGAGGGTACAATTTTTTTTACTTGCTGCGGGATAAAATAATTTATCCCCACTCCGATAGCAATCGGTAATGCCACAATAAGCAGAATTTCCTTGAGCATATTCACTACCGGTACAGCAATAGAAGCTGCAATGTACAATTTAGCCAGTAATGGCGTAGCAAAAATACCCACTACAGTAGACAGCGCACTGATGGTTACCGAGAGTGCAACATCCCCTTTAGACAGAAACACCATAACGTTGGAAGCAGTACCACTGGCTACGCACCCTACCAGCACCATGCCTGCTTGCAATTCCGGCGACATGTTAAGCAATCTGGCTATCAGCCAAGCTGCCAGCGGCATAATCAGATAATGCAGGCCAATACCGGCCACGATTGGTGCCGGCCGTTTTAATACACGGGTAAAATCGGCTATTTTCAGTGTCATGCCCATGGACAGCATTACCAGCATCAGCATTTCTGAAATATAAGGTTTCAGTGGTGCGAAAACAGCAGGATTCAAATAGGCGAAGATAGAACATAAGGCTGCCCACAGTGGGAACAGCCTTGTAATGATAGCAATCACGAGAATTTTCTCATGTAATAACAGTAATCAGCTTAGGCAGCCATTGCCTTGATTTTGGCAGCCAGACGGCTTTTATGACGTGCAGCCTTGTTTTTATGGAAAACACCTTTATCAGCAATGCGATCAATCACTTTAACGCTTTCGCTGTAAGTAACCTGAGCAGCGGCCTTATCACCAGCTTCAACAGCTTTCAATACTTTTTTAACCGCAGTGCGAAAAGCGGTACGCAAGCTAGCGTTGTGAGCACGTTGTTTTAGTGCTTGGCGAGCGCGCTTACGAGATTGTGCACTATTGGCCATCAATATCTCCTAACATACATATACAAATCATGAAACGCCGAATTTTAATGACTTCGCAGCATAAATGCAAGTGCCCTTGTTGTTTTTTAGCTGGCTTCGGCTGGTGGCAAGTAATTAAGATTACTTAGCTTACTCGTGTTTTTCGTCCTTGATGATGGCATTTTCCGGCAGCTGGCGGAAGTAATCACTATGCCAGTATGCTTGTGTACCTTCACGTATCAGTACCAAGCATACGGCAGCCAAAGGCAGCGCCAGCAGCATGCCTACAAATCCCAGCAACTGCCCAAAAGCCATTAAGGAAAAAATTACCCAAAAAGGTGACAGGCCAATGCGGTCACCGACAATTTTCGGCGTAACGAAAAAACTTTCCAGAAACTGGCCAATTGCAAACACACCCCATACCATCAGTAGTCCTGTCCAGCCATTAAACTGCAATAAAGCTGCCAGCGTAGCCAGCAACAATCCGGTAAATGCACCCAGATACGGTACAAATACCAGCAAGCCAGCCACCATGCCAATCGCAAATCCTGATTCTAGTCCTACCAGAGCGAGTCCCAAACCATATACCAGCCCCATAATGACCATCACTAATAATTCACCGCGCAGAAATTCACCCAGAACAGTATCCATATTAGTGGAAATGCGATTGTAAACCGGAAGGGCTCGGCGAGGAATCAGGTGGCGGATACCGGCTGTCCAGCGGTTCCAGTCGAGTAGAAAGTAGTACAACAGGAATGGCAATAACAACAGATTGGTTATCCATTCCACCATGCCGCTGCCATGCTGCCATACTACTGGTAACACTTTCGAAGCAGCATCCTTAATGCTGGCATTGTGGGTTTGAATCCATTGACCAACATAGCGGGACATATAATCAGCATCCCAGCGCAGGCGAATATGAAAAGTCTGATTCAGCCACGGAACCAGTTTATGATGAACCCAATTGAGAAAATCTGGAAGCTTTTCATAAATGCTGTCGAGCAGGTTAATCAGCATTGGTACGACAATTAGTAGCAATACCACGATTACACTCAGCCCTAGCAGCATCACGAGCATGGCTGCAATAGAGCGTGGGATCTTCAAACGGCGCAATTTTTCTACCAGCGGATTAAGAATATAGGCCAGAACCCCTGCTGCTACAAAAGGCATTAATATCGGTTTTAGTCCGATAAACAAACTGATGGTGGCCAGTAGTACTAGCGCGCCAATAATCCATGGAGTAACAGGAGAATGTTTTTTGCTGTTGATATTCATTAAATATACTCTTGCTGATTAAAAAAATAAGCTTGCAGCAATAATCTGGCAGTAATCTGCCTTTTATTATTCTAATAATAACTGAATAAATAACGTTCTGAAATAATTTATCTGCTAAGGTGATTATATCTGTAAATATTACGTAATGATAATTGAATAATCTATCTCATCGATTTCTATCTTCTCACTGCCCAATAAAAAAGCCAGCTGTTCGAACCAATTCGAACAGCTGGCTATAACAAGGCTTCAACAGCTTATTTTTTACGCTGTGGCGGTAAATCAGTACAGGTTCCCATGGCTACTTCTGCAGCCATGCCAATAGATTCACCAAGTGTTGGATGCGGATGAATGGTACGGCCGATATCGTCTGCATCACAACCCATTTCGATGGCCAGACAGATTTCACCAATCATGTCGCCGGCACTGGGGCCGACAATGGCACCACCAATAATCAATCCACTATCGGCATCGAAAATTAGTTTCGTCGCTCCCTCACTGCAACCATTGGCTACAGCTCTGCCAGAGGCTGCCCATGGAAACACTGCTTTAGTGATTTTGACACCATCTTTTTTAGCCTGATCTTCGGTTATACCTGCCCAGGCCACTTCTGGATTAGTATAGGCCACACCAGGAATTACCCGTGCGTCGAAATAAGCTTGATGACCGGCACAGTTTTCGGCAGCAACGTGACCTTCATGTACAGCTTTGTGCGCTAGCATTGGTTGGCCGACAATATCTCCAATTGCATAAATATGCGGAACATTAGTACGCATCTGTTTGTCTACATTGATAAAGCCACGGTCGGTAACCTCTACACCGGCATTTTCAGCACCAATCAGCTTACCATTCGGGGCACGGCCAGCAGCCACCAGTACTAGATCATAGCGTTGTGGTTCAGCTGGTGCTTTATCACCTTCAAAGGTAACATAAATACCGTCTTCTCTGGCTTCCACTGCTGTGGTTTTGGTGTTCAGCATAATATTATCGAAACGATGTTCGTTTTTCTTTTGCCAGATTCTAACCATATCACGGTCAGCGCCGAGCATCAGGCCACCCATCATTTCCACTACATCTAGGCGTGCACCAAGTGTACTGTAAACCGTGCCCATTTCTAGGCCAATGATACCGCCACCGATTATCAACATTTTTTCGGGCACAGATTTCAATGCCAGTGCGCCGGTTGAATCGACAATGCGTGGATCCTCTGGAATAAACGGCAGATTCACCACACGACTGCCGGCAGCAATAATGGTGTTTTTGAAAGCCAGAGTAACTTTTTCGCCGGTTTCTGTTTTACCTTCGCCGGAAGTCAGTTTGACCTCAATGTGATGTGGATCGATATACCGGCCATTACCGCGGATAATATCGACTTTACGTGTTTTAGCCATACCGGCAAGACCACCTGTCATTCTGGCAACTACTTTTTCTTTGTAGCTGCGTAGCTGGTCTATATCAATTTTTGGAGCCGGATACTCAATACCATTGGCTTTAAGCTCTTTCACTTCGTCAATCACTGCAGCGTTGTGCAACAATGCTTTGGAAGGGATACAACCTACGTTCAAACACACACCGCCGAGCGTGGCATAACGTTCTACAACTGCTACTTTGAGGCCTTCGTCGGCCGCAGCAAAAGCTGCAGAATAGCCACCAGGACCACCGCCTAACACGACTACATCATATTCAGCATCACTGCTGCCGTTGTAAGTGGCCGCTTGCGAAGCTGCAACGGGAGCCGTTTCACTGGCCGGTGCCGCTGCTTCGGTTGTTGCAGCTGCAGCTTCTATTACAGCAATCACCCCACCCTCAGAAATTTTATCGCCTACTTTAACTTTAACTTCCTTTACCACGCCGGCTATTTCAGCCGGTACATCCATCGTAGCTTTGTCAGTTTCCAGTGTAATGAGGGTATCGTCTACCGCAATGGTATCGCCCGTTTTGATTTCTACCGCTATGATATCAACATTCTGATAATTGCCAATATCCGGTACTTTCAGTTCAATTAAGCTCATGATCTAACCTTTTCCAGACTGTTGTATGTTAAACAACAGTATGTGCCTGTATTTCATGTATTCAGGCTGCCGAAAACGTTTCGGTTTTCAGGCAGCCTCCGGAATTGAAGTTTTACAGAGTAACGCGGCGGAAATCAGCCAGCAGCTGGCTGATAAATACCAGAAAACGCATGCCGGCTGCGCCATCAATCACACGATGGTCAAAAGATAGTGACAGCGGACACTGTAAGCGCGGTTCGAACTCCTTACCATTCCAGCTTGGTTTAATCTGCGATTTGCAAACGCCAAGAATCGCCACCTCAGGTGCATTGATAATTGGCGTAAAGCCGGTGCCGCCGATGCCACCTAGAGAAGAAATGGTGAAGCAGGCACCTTGCATTTCCTGTGGTTTGAGCTTGCCTTCACGTGCACGCTTACTCATGTCGGCCAGTTCCTGCGTGATTTCTTTGAGGCCTTTTTTATCAGCATTTTTGATAACTGGTACGACCAGACCATTCGGCGTATCAGCAGCAAAACCGATATTGATGTATTTTTTCAGTATCAGGTTATTGCCATCTAAAGATGAGTTGAATTCCGGAAATTCTTGCAAGGCTTTCACACAGGCCAGAATGATAAAAGCCAGCGGAGATACTTTCAGTCCTGCGCGCTCCCATTCTTTATTCAATTGCTTGCGGAAAGTTTCCAGTTCGGTCATGTCCGCATCTTCTTGCAAGGTGACATGCGGAATCATTACCCAATTGCGCGCCAGATTCTGACCAGATATTTTCTTGATACGCGACAGCTCTTTGACTTCGATTTCACCAAATTGACTGAAATCTACTTTCGGCCATGGCAATAAATCCAAACCACCACCCAGAGCAGTGCCAGCACCACCATGCTCGACTTTCTGCATGACTTCTTTGACAAAATTGCGCAAATCAAGCGGAGTGATGCGTCCTTTGCGACCGCTGCCACTTACTCGACCTAAATCTACACCCAGCTCACGCGCCAGTTTGCGCACAGAGGGGCTTGCATGGGCTTTTTCAAACCCTTTTTCGTCGATATCAGAGCTGCCAAATGCTTGAGAAACATGGCTCTTAATTTCGGCACGCAATTCATTGTTTTCTGCTGACGGCGTAGCTGCAACCTGTTTTTTGATTTCCGCAGCTTGTTTCTGATCCTGCGTAGCCGATTCAGCAGCAGGAGCAGAAACGGCGGCTACTTCAATGAGTGCACTGCCTTCTGATACTTTGTCACCCACCTTTACATGTACAGCGGTTACTTTTCCGGCCACTGTGGATGGGACATCCATGGTGGCCTTGTCGGTTTCGAGTGTAACCAGTGTCTGGTCTACTGCGACTTCATCACCTACATTGATGTCTACTTCTATAACATCTACATTAGAAAAGTTACCGATATCAGGTACATTTACGGCTACCGGCTTGGCTGCGGTAGCTGCCGGTACTGTAGCTGCAGCTTTGGCCGGAGCTTCGGCCGTTTGCGTTGTAGCGGCTGCATCAGCAGCTTCTACTTTGACAATCACACTGCCTTCTGAAACTTTATCCCCCACTTTGACCAATACTTCTTTTACCACTCCTGCGTGGTCAGCCGGTACGTCCATGGTGGCTTTATCGGTTTCAAGTGTAATCAAAGTATCGTCTACGGCAATTTTATCGCCCACTTTTACAGCCACGTCAATGACATCGACACCGGTATAATTACCGATATCCGGTACTTTTATTTCTACAATCTGACTCATCATTATGTCCTTTGGTGACAGCAGGCTGTTGCCTGCGTCCGACAATCGTTAGCTTATACAGCCAACAAAACCTGCCTGAAACCCAAGAGGATTCAGGCAGTCGGTTCATTAGCGTGTCCAGCTCGGTTCTACATCAGCCTTGATACCATATTTGTTGATGGCATCCTGAACAACCTGTTTGCTGATTTTACCTTCATCAGCTAAGCCATTCAGAGCAGCCACCGCTACGTGGTAACGGTTGATTTCAAAGAACTCACGCAAATTGTCACGAGAATCACTGCGGCCGAAGCCATCTGTACCCAACACAGTAAATACATCTTGTGGGACGTAAGCGCGGATACGGTCGGCAAAGTGACGTACATAATCAGTAGAGGCCACCACCGGTCCTTCATGGCCAGACAGCAGTTGAGTAACGTAAGGTACTTTCTGTGTATCTGTTGGATGCAGACGGTTGTAACGTTCGATATTGATACCATCACGGTACAGTTCATTAAACGAAGTCACGCTCCAAACATTGGCTTCTACGTCAAAGTCCTGTTTCAGTAATTCTGCTGCAGCTATCACCTCTTGCAAAATTACGCCGGAACCCATCAGCTGCACTTTTAGTTTGTCGCCTTTAGCTTCCTGCAGCAAATACATACCGTTCAGAATCTGCTGTTCTATACCTTCACGCTGTGGCATGGCCGGATGTTTATAGTTTTGGTTCATCAGAGTGATGTAATAGAAAACATCTTCACGGTCTACATACATGCGCTGCATACCATGCTGAATAATTACAGCTACTTCATAAGAGAATGAAGGATCATATGAGATGCAGTTTGGTATCAGTTCTGCTTGAATATGACTGTGGCCATCCTGATGTTGCAAACCTTCACCGTTTAGAGTAGTACGGCCGGCGGTACCACCCAGCATAAAGCCACGGGCTCGTTGATCCCCAGCAGCCCACGCCAGATCACCAATTCGCTGAAAACCGAACATTGAGTAATAGATATAGAATGGAATCAGTGGATAATCGTTGTTTGAATAGCTAGTAGCAGCTGCTATCCATGAACTCATGGCGCCTGGTTCGTTAATACCTTCTTGAAAAATCTGACCGTTTTTAGATTCTTTATAGAACATGAGCTGGTCATGATCCTGCGGAGTATAAATCTGTCCTTTGGGATTCCAGATAGCATACTGACGGAACAAACCTTCCATACCAAAAGTACGGCTTTCATCCGGTACAATCGGCACTACGCGCTTACCAATGTTTTTGTCTTTCAACAATGTGCTCAAGATACGCACAAACGCCATAGTCGTAGAAAATTCTCGGTCGCCACTATCTTGTAGTTGTGCGGCAAATTCGCTCAGTGGCGGAATTGGCAGCTTTTCAGAATCGGGGTGACGATATGGTAGGAAGCCACCGAGCTGAGCACGACGCTCCTTCATATATTGCATTTCTTCGCTGTCTTCCGGTAAGCGGAAGAATGGCAGAGTGTGTTCCATCTCTTCATCGGTAACCGGAATTTCGAATCGGTCACGGAACTGTTTCAGCGATTTCATGTCCATTTTCTTGGCCTGATGAGCTGTATTTTGCGCTTCGCCAGAAGCACCCATGCCATAGCCTTTAATGGTTTTAGCCAGAATCACGGTCGGACGTCCATCTGGATTGTTCACGGCTTCGTAGTAAGCTGCATAAACTTTATGCGGGTCATGGCCGCCACGATTCAGAGACCAAATTTCATCGTCTGACATATTGGCCACCATGGCTTTCAGCTCAGGCGTATTGAAAAAATGTTCCCTTACATAGGCACCATTCTGAGACTTATACATCTGATAATCGCCGTCTACACATTCTTCCATGCGTTGTTTCAGCAGATTGTCTTTGTCCTGAGCCAGCAGTGCATCCCAGCGGCTGCCCCAGATTACTTTCAATACGTTCCAGCCAGCACCGCGGAAGTTGCCTTCCAATTCCTGAATAATTTTACCGTTACCACGTACCGGACCATCCAGACGCTGTAAATTACAATTCACTACGAAAATCAAATTATCTAGGCCATCACGGGCTGCCAGTGCAATCGCACCCTGACTTTCTGGCTCATCCATTTCGCCGTCGCCACAGAATACCCACACTTTACGACCCTGTGTTTTGGCCAGACCACGGGATTCGAGATATTTCAGTAAGCGAGCTTGATAGATACCCTGTATTGGACCAAGCCCCATAGATACGGTTGGAAACTGCCAGAAATCAGGCATCAGCCAGGGATGTGGGTAAGAAGATAGGCCGTGGCCATGAACTTCCTGCCGGAAATTTTGCATCTGCTCTTCAGTTAATCGACCTTCTACAAAAGCTCTGGCGTAGAAACCGGGAGCACTGTGGCCCTGGAAAAATACAAGGTCGCCTTCTTGATTTTCTGTTTTACCATGCCAAAAATGATTAAAACCGACATCATACAAAGTAGCACAGGATTGGAAGCTGGCTATGTGGCCGCCCAATTCGAGATTTTTTTTGCTAGCGTTCAATACTAGTGCCGCTGCATTCCAGCGTACCAATGATCGAATACGATGTTCTAATTCATGATTACCCGGTGATTTTTTTTCTTTACCAACAGGAATAGTGTTGAGATAGGCGGTGGTGGCTGAAAATGGCATGTAGATGCCACGGCGGCGTATATAGCGCACTAAGCTTTCCATTAAATAATGTGCGCGCTCAGGCCCCTCTTCTTTTAATACTGAACTGAGCGAATCCAACCATTCCTGGGTTTCAATCGGATCGATATCTTGATCATGGAAGTCAGCAGACATAGCAATATCCTCTTTCATATGGGATTGAGTCATGAACAAAACACTTTATGTTGTTGCTATTTCATCTATTTATTTTCTTTTTATCATCAATTACTTTAATTGCTTTACCAAATTGATAAGAAAAAATACATATAAATTCAAACAACTTACAATAATTCAGCATAATCCAAACTGGATAAAAGCATACATTATTGTGATGCAACATACTGTATTTTCGCTTAAATCGTACCAGTGTAACAGGCAATCGGCAATGTCTTTTTACACCAATTTTCTGATTTAAAACAACCAAACATATGTTCACAAATTAGTATATATCAGCCTTTTAGTCTGTAGATTAAAGGACAAAAAAGGGTAATTCATTGGCGCATAAAGTAAATGAAAGAGGGATATAACCTTTAAAATGTTATGAGCATTAACATAAATCATTTATATTTGAATGATTTTAAAAACACAACGCTAAACAAAAAAAAATTATTCTATTAAGCTTAATTTTACACAGACCATTATGAATACAAATATTTTATATTCATTAATAACATATACATAATAAAACGTTTTTTAGATTACAAAATAAATCCTTCAGATCCACTGAAAAAATTTTTTGTATCTTTGTTTTTCTTATTTCTATTTAAATTTATTTTTATGTCGGCGCCTTATTCACATCGAGTTGTTAATTTGAAGATACGGGGTTGATTTTAGTCAGCATCGGTAAGTCCAATACTACATTGAGAAACTATAAAATACGGATTACATAAATCTGTAAGAAGGTATGCAGGTTTGATTCTGTTATCTGAAATTTCCTAAACCATGTTTATTCAGCTACTGCGAAAACCATGATAGTTAGGTACTTTAAACTTTAACCGTTTGTCCCCAAGTTTGGATACAATGCTAATTTGAAAATCTAAAAAAATCTGCACAAAGGACGGAACATGGCAGACCGCAATTATTATGAAATTCTGGGTGTAGACCGCAAAGCCAGCGACGATGATATTAAGAAAGCCTATCGTAAGCTGGTACGAAAATATCATCCGGATGTCAGTAAAGATCCAGATGCTGTAGCCAAAACCAGTGAAATTAATATTGCCTACGAAACTTTGCATGATAAGGAAAAACGAGCCGAATACGACGCTATGCTGGACAATCCGTTTGGCCATGGCGCCCAGCAACAGGCCGGTGGTCGTAGCGGATTTAATTATCAGCAATACGATTTTGACCCCAGCCATTTTGGTCAGAACGGTGCTTTCGGTAATGGTGATTTTCATTTCGACGATTTATTTTCAGCATTTGGCAGCCGTGGGGGACATGGTTTTCAGCAAAACCGTACTGGTCCGATCAAAGGGGAAGATCAACATGCTGAGTTGGTAATTGACATCGACGCAGCCTACCACGGTGCTCAGCGCAGCATGTCACTGGAAATGCCTACGCTCAATGCTCAGGGTCAGATGAGCTACGAGCGTAAAACCCTGAATGTTAAAATTCCGGCTGGTATAACAGAAGGACAACAAATTCGTCTTAGCGGACAAGGCTTGCCGGGTTTTAATGGTGGAGCAGCTGGAGATTTATACTTAAAAATCAGTTTCCGCAATCAGGACAACCTGTATGTACAGAATCGAAAGGATGTATACCAGCGCATCAGTGTGGCACCATGGACAGCAGCATTGGGCGGTAAAATTGACGTCAGCACACCTGCTGGCAAGTTAAGTATGAATCTTCCGGCCAACAGTCACAATGGTCAGAAAATGCGCTTGAAAGGCAAAGGCATACCAGCCAAAGAGGCTGGCGATTTGTATCTGCTGATTAATATCGTTCTACCCAAGAGCGACACCGAAGCTGACCGCGCCGCGTGGCAGGCATTGGCTCAGCACTATGCAGGTTTTCAGCCTGAGAACCACGTTTGATAGCAGGAGCGTAACATGAATAATATTCAACAAGATATAGAGTTAAGCTTTGACGATTTGGTTCGCGCCTGCGACAATCAAAGCAGTTGGGTACTGAGTCTGATTGCTGAAAGTGTCATTCCTGCAACTCAGAAACCAGAACTAGCACGCTACACTGGCTATCACATGGCAATTGCACGGCGTGCATGGCGCATTCACCGTGATTTCGATGCCAGTGCCAGTGCCACCGCCCTGATCTTGCAATTATTAGATGAAGTGGAAGATTTGCGCCGTCGCGGTTAGTACGGTATGGTTTTGATTCAGTGAAAGCAAGCTTACTGGTCGTTGTCTGGTAATTGTGCTGACCCCATCCGCCGTAAAATTACATTGGCTTTGCGGCGGATTTCCTTATCGTGCGGGTGGTCAGCGTAGTATAAAGGTCGAGGAACTCGAGCGGCCAACTTGGCTGCCTGTTGTGCCGATAATTGCATAGCTGTACGTCCGTAAATTGTCTCACTTGCCGCTTCTGCACCATATACGCCATAGCCCCATTCAATAACATTCAAGTACAAAGCGAAAATCCTGTCTTTATTCGTTGTGGCTTCCAGTAAGGAAGTGATTACTGCCTCTTCTGCCTTGCGCCAGTAATGGCGGCTTTCAGATAAAAACAGATTTTTGGCCAATTGTTGGCTGATGGTAGAACCGCCTGCCCGAATCTTGCCCTGATGTTCATTTTTTTTAATTGCCGTACGAATGCCGTTCCAGTCGAAACCATCATGTTCGGCAAAGCGTGCATCCTCAGATGCAATTAGCGCTTTTTTCAGATTTGGCGAAATGCGGTTATATGCTACCCATTGGTAATTTAGTTCCGTATCAGGACGGGAAGCAGCCAGTTCATGCATACGCAGCAACATAAATACCGTACGGTGAGGTGCTACAGCTCGGTAAGTTAAAAGGCTGCCATAAACGTATGCATTAAACAGCAAAAACAACGTCACCAGCATAATCAATAAACTGCGCACAATTTTCATCTTTTTTCCATTTCCGCGCGCATCTGCTCTGTTACCGGCCGGATATCCGGTCTAAATCCATGCCATAATTCGTAAGAAGCAGCTGCCTGTGCAACCAGCATTCCAAGACCATCTGCCAGCAGCGGACATCCTGCAGTCTTTGCCTGTAGTAGATACGGCGTTAGTTCCGCCGCATACATCATATCGTAGGCTAGTTTGGCCTTTGCCAGCACAGCAGATGGTATGGGCAAGGTCTGCCCGTATAAACTCCCAGAAGTGGCATTGATGACAACATCATATTGAGGTTGAATCTGATGATATTCACACCAACTTACTTCATGTTCCTGTGCCAACGACTGTACTTTGTGCACTGTACGGTTAGCAATGGTTAATGAAGCTGGATGTTGCTGCAAAAGTGGTTGAATCACTCCACGTGCCGCACCACCGGCACCCAATAGCAATATGTGCTGATTAAAGAGTGAAAACGACAACAACTCTTCAATTGCTCGCACTAGTCCAATACCATCTGTGTTGTCGCCAAGCAAACAATTATCATGCCAAAACAGTGTATTGACTGCTTTTGCTGCCTCCGCTCTGGAAGTCAGCTTATCGGCAAGCGTAAAAGCTTCATGCTTGAACGGCACCGTAACATTGGCACCAATGCCGCCTGCTGCAAAAAAAGCCTTTGCAGTAGCCGCAAATTCGTTCATGGGTGCCAAACGACGTTCATAGATTAATTCCCGTCCTTCCTGTGCAGCAAAAGCCTGATGAATCTGTGGCGAGCGACTATGCGCAATCGGATTTCCAAACACAGCAAACATAGTGTTCCGTTCCCCTCTGCAAAAAAATTAGCTGTTGCTATTATCCAGCCTCTACCACTCTATGGCAAAAATGCATGAAAAAACGTGTGAGCACAATAAAAAATTAAATAATTAATGACGATATAACTCTGATTCAGCCTCATTCGATTTAAAGCAGCCAACTTTTGCTTTTGGGCAAATAAGCTGATTTCCAACATACAATCAGACCTGTATTTAAGCAACATACGTAAAAATTTATTTTTAATTAACCTAAACTTACTATATTATCTACTTAAGACTTAATCGTTTTATATTCGTTTTATCTAACTATACTAAATATAGCCTGATTACATCCAGGTAAACACATAACTACTTATCAATGTTCTGAACCAGCATTCAGTTTGTCTAAAACTGTTGAAACAGCCGGCATTCAGATTCCTTTTATATCTGCACCTAAACGTACAAAGCCATTGATACAGTAATTATCCGGGATGACTCATGCATAAACATCACACTTTCACACCCCACCTAACAAACAAACTGCCCCTTCACGTTAAGCTAGGCTATGCTATCGGACAAATGGCCGATTCAGTTGCCTACAATTTTTTTTATGTTTTTTATCTGTTTTTCCTTACCAACGTGGCTAACATCCCACCTGCGCAGGCCGGAACCATCGTACTGATAGCTGTTGTATGGGATGCGGTGGCAGATCCACTGGTCGGGCAATTTTCCGACAATATCAGCCTGCACTGGGGTAGAAGGCGGCCGCTAATGCTGGCGGCCATTCTTCCCTACAGCCTACTACTGTTGCTGCTCTATACCGATATTCCAGCTCTTAGCATCAATCAGAAAACGATATATTTCACAATCATTGCCATTCTGTTCTGGTCTACCTACAAAATTTATGTAATTCCCTTTTATACACTTGGTGCAGAAATGACTAACGATTTTGATGAACGTACGTCGGTACGTGTCTGGGCAGGATATGCTCTGAATATAGCGGTGTTGATTTCTTCTTCAGCACCGCCCTTAATCGTTAAATGGATTGTTGATGCTGGCTACAGCGTAAGCAGTGGCTGGCATGGCGTCAGCTTGATATTTGCTGTTGTTACACTAGGAAGTGGCCTTTCGTGCTGGTATCTTACCCGCGGTTACGAATTACCAGCCCAGAAAAAAACATCCTCAGCACTCAATCCAATTCATTTACTGGCTTTTTTCAAAGCAGTTATTTGCAACATGAAAGAAATAGGACGGCTGTCATCAAGTAAATTTCTTGGTGCTTCGGTGTTTTTCTGGTCGGCAGCCTATGCCCTCAGTACCGGCGCACTTTATTATCTGTTTCTAAATAATCTGGCGTACAGCGAAAAGGATGCTGCCATTGCTTTCCTAATATTCAGCCTGCTCGCTCTGGCATGGCTGCCGGTGGTGAATTACACCGCACAGAAATTTGACAAGAAAAATGTCTATTATCTATCCATGCTGATCAGTTCTATCGGTACTGGAATTTTTTTCTTTAGTGGTTTTCCCAGCCCTAGCATGCTACTGCTATATTTAATTCTGCTTCAGCTTGGAAACAGTTATTTTTGGACTATTTACTATGCCATGATGTACGATATCTGTGAGCTGGATGATTTTATCCACAGCAAACGAAGGGAAGGCGCAATTACTTCCCTGATGTCATTTTTACAAAAATTTGGTAGTGCTCTAGCCATCTGGTTTATTGGATTGTATCTAGCTCAGCACGGCTACATTTCGTCCAGCGGGCAACAACATATCATTCAGCCACCTCAAGCACAGTACGCGATTCTAGAACTAAACACATGGATTCATGCACTCGCCGGTATAGTGGCTGCGTTTTTCGCCATAGGCTATCCTCTCACCCGCAGCCGCTATCAGGCATTACTCAGTGCACTAAATGCAAAAAAAGCGTGCAAGCCCCATAATTCCAGCGATTTCAAACAATTACTTTAAATTTTTTTTAAAAAAGTGTATCCTTTTCTCTCCTATAACAAAAAATGAAACTACAAGGAGATGAAATATGTCTAAAAAACGTGCCCGAGAATTAGGTATTCCATTAACAGGTATCACTGGTAAATACAATGCCATTACCGATGTTACAGGTGTAGAAGTCGGCTATAGTACCGTCGTATACGGTACACCAGATGATTACACCGGACCCGGTTCACCTTTTGCCCGGACTGGCGTTACCGCCATTTTGCCCAGAGGTCGGCAGCGAAGTGCCGTTTTTGCTGGTCGGCATGATTTAAATGGTAACGGAGAACTAACCGGTACACATTGGGTGGACGATTCCGGCCTACTACACGGTCCGGTACTGATCACCAATACCAACAGCGTGGGTATTGTGCGCGACACCACCAGCAAATGGATGATTGACAACCATTTTTACTATCCCTATGTTAACAATGGCCAGCCAGTAGACGGAGTTGGTTATTTTTATCCGGTAGTGGGAGAAACTTGGGATGGATTGCTCAACGATATCAACGGATTTCATATCAAACCGAAACACGCTTTAGAAGCCTTGCATAATGCTCATCCAGGGGCGATTGCCGAAGGTAATGTTGGCGGCGGAACTGGTATGATTTGTCATGATTTCAAAGGTGGCACCGGTACTGCATCACGACTGGTCAGCACTGAAGCAGGGAATTTCACGCTGGGGGTACTGGTACAGGCCAACCATGGCATGCGAGACACTTTTCAAATATGCGGAATTCCTCTCAAAGATGAATTCGGTCCGGAAACGATGCCGATTATCAATACCTTTGCCCCCAAACCGGGTACTGGTTCAATTATTGTTATTATCGCCACCGACGCACCCTTACTACCGTGGCAGTTAAGTAAACTGGCTAAGCGTGTACCAATTGGTATTGGCTTACTTGGCGCCTATGGCGATAATGGTTCTGGTGACATTTTTCTGGCGTTTTCTACAGCCAATGAAGATGCATATGGAATTGGGATTAGCAAAATTGATTTTCTGAGTGATGAAATCATCGATCCGTTGTATGTCGCTACCGTAGAAGCTGTACAAGAAGCGGTGCTGAATGCCTTGTGTGCAGCAGAAACTATGGAAGGGCGCGACCATAATCTGGTACAGGCTCTTCCGCAAAACCAACTTGTAGCCATATTAAAAAAATACGGTAAAATTAAATAATTACCTGCTAGTATTACACTACAGCCCGCTAGTAAAGTTAGCGGGCTATTTTGATTTAGCATTTTTTTCTCATCTATCTAAACTAGACTCTCAGATTTGGGTTTTGCCAACCATCTTCAAACACAAAGTTGATCTACTTAAGCAAGATTAGATATTAAATAAAGCAAAGCAATTTGCGACAATCACCCTACTTTCTAGACCACCTTAGACTAATAGTTCAGTATTTCAGATATAAAGAAGAATAAATATTTATAACAACATGTTTTTAAATAAATTAATTTAACAACCACAGTAAAGTCTTCTTTTTTTACATCAGTGCATTTTTTTTACAAAACAATTGTGGCAGAATCAAGATAACTTACAAGAGAGTGCACCACTCTCCATACCTTAATGGGAGTCCTAAAATGTCAATAAAAGAAGTAGTCAGCCTGATAGAAGCAAACGATGCTAAATTTATCGATTTGCGCTTTACCGATACCAAAGGCAAACAACAGCATGTATCTGTCCCTGCCCGAATTGTGCTGGAAGATCCAGAAGAATGGTTTGAAAACGGGCAGGCCTTTGATGGTTCATCCATCGCCGGTTGGAAAGGTATTCAAGCTTCTGACATGACCCTGAAACCGGATGCCTCCACTGCATTCATCGACCCTTTTTATGATGATACAACCGTAGTTTTAACCTGTGACGTTATCGACCCAGCAAATGGTCAGGGCTACGATCGCGACCCGCGTTCCATTGCCAAACGTGCCGAAGCTTATCTGAAGTCAACAGGCATTGGTGATACCGCTTTCTTCGGACCAGAACCTGAATTTTTTGTATTTGACGGCGTAGAATGGCAAACTGACATGAGCGGCACCCGTTACAAAATTCATTCTGAAGAAGCTGCATGGTCCAGTGGCGAATCTTACGACGGCCAAAATACCGGCCACCGTCCGGGTGTAAAAGGCGGCTATTTTCCAGTTGCACCTGTAGATTCAGGACAGGATCTGCGTTCAGCCTGCACCCAGACATTAGAAGCCATTGGTATTCCGGTTGAAGTTCATCATCACGAAGTGGCTACTGCTGGCCAGATGGAAATCGGAACTCGTTTTAACACACTGGTTCGTCGCGCAGACTGGACTCAGGACATGAAATACGTGATTCAGAACGTAGCTCATAATTTCGGTAAAACTGCCACCTTTATGCCAAAACCAATTCTGGGTGATAATGGTTCAGGTATGCACGTACATCAGTCCATTTGGAAAGACGGCCAGAATCTGTTCTCCGGAGACGGCTATGCCGGTCTGTCTGATCTGGCTCTGTATTACATCGGCGGCATCATCAAACATGCCAAAGCACTGAACGCACTTACCAATCCGTCCACCAACTCTTACAAACGGTTGGTTCCGCATTTCGAAGCACCTACCAAACTGGCTTACTCTGCCAAAAACCGCTCAGCTTCTATCCGCATCCCTTATGTAGCCAGTGCCAAAGCGCGCCGTATCGAAGCACGCTTTCCAGACCCTACCGCCAACCCGTATTTGGCGTTTACCGCCTTGCTGATGGCAGGTCTAGACGGTATTCAAAACAAAATTCATCCGGGCGATCCGTCAGATAAAAATCTGTACGACCTGCCGCCAGAAGAAGATGCATTGGTTCCAACCGTCTGCGCCTCTCTGGAGGAAGCATTGGAAGCATTAAAAGCAGACCACGAATTCCTCACTCGTGGTGGTGTATTCAGTCAGGACTGGATTGACAGCTACATCGATTTCAAGAGCGAAGATGTTAAACGCATTCGTATGGCTCCTCACCCACTTGAATTCGAACTGTATTACAGCCTATAAGAGCCCAGCTTTAAACTAATCACTCAGACCGTTCACACTCAGGATCATATTGCTCTCGGCACATTTATCCTGAATGTGTAGCGGTCTTATTTTCAATATAGCTGCATCCAGCATAAACAAAAGCAGCTTAAAGCCAGCCAACATATTCAGCTTAGAACCAAGCAAATTTTCTGCAGCCAATTTCGCAGCACTGGACCTTTTTTTAAATATCCTCATTCATCACAAATCTTCATAACAAAAATCAGAAGTGTATCTTTTTTTTGCGATAAGCATATCACCACACAGCCATTCATAGCAGTTATCACAACGATAAGGTAACATTACGTCTGTCTAAAGTTAAAACATCTTCATTATGACCGCGCAAGATATGCTCGCCACCGTAGACCTTGGTTCAAACAGCTTTCGTCTGCAAATTTGTCATAACCAGAATGGCCATTTACAGGTAGTCGATTCCATCAAGGAAATGGTGCGTCTAGCTGCAGGTCTTGATGAACAGAAAAATCTTGATCAGTCTTCGCAACAACGCGCCCTCGACTGTCTGGCCAGATTCGGTGAACGGCTGCGGGGTTTTAGTCCCGATCAGGTACGTGCTGTGGCCACTAATACTTTCCGAGTAGCCAAAAACATCAGCCAGTTTATGCCTCTTGCCGAAGCCAAACTGGGTTTTCCCATCGACATCATTGCCGGACGCGAGGAAGCACGCCTGATTTACACTGGGGTGGTTCACACCCTGCCACCTAAAGGCGAAAACATGCTGGTTATCGATATTGGTGGCGGTTCAACTGAATTTGTCATCGGGCATGAATTACAGCCTGCCATCACCGAAAGCCTTAGCCTCGGCTGTGTTTCCTACAGTATGCGCTTTTTTCCACGTGGCAAAATAAATAACAAAAATTTTCAGGCCGCCGTCAATAGCGCACGTGCCGAAATACAGCGCATCTCTGTAGCACTCAAAAATATTGGCTGGGGCTATGCTATTGGAACATCGGGTTCAGCCCGTTCCATCCGCGATGTTATCGCCGCTGGAGATGAATCTATTGATGCCATTACTGCAGCGCAGATGCAGAAAATTGCCAGCCGTATCATCGCCGCCGGCAGTACCAAAAAAGCCAGACTAGAAGGATTAAAACCTGATCGCCTGGAAGTTTTTGCCGGCGGGTTGGCCGTAATGACAGCAGCTTTTGCCGAGCTCAGCATCCGCGAAATGACCATTACTGATGCAGCTCTACGCGATGGCGTATTCTACGACATGATTGGTCGCCAGCTTGGCGATGATATGCGCAACCAAACCATTGCTGACTTCCAGAAACGTTACCATGTAGATACTGTTCAGGCACAGAGAGTTGCCACTTTGGCGCAAATGATATTTAGCCACCTCACCGCCTCCATCAGCTCAGATCATCCTGAGCAATGGCAGCAGTACGTTCGCTGGGCAGCATTACTTCATGAAATCGGACTGGATATTTCACACACAGGCTTTCATAAGCACGCTGCCTACATACTGGATCAGGCAGATATGCCCGGCTTTTCGCGCAAAGAACAACACATATTGGCCACGCTCGTATTAGGACAACGTGGCGATTTGCGTAAAATAGCCGAGTTTAGCCAGCAGGAAATGCTGTGGCTTGGTATCTTGTCACTGCGGCTAGCGGTACTATTTTGCCGTGCAAGACAGGATATACAGATACCTGTAAATCACTGTGACATCCACTATCACAAAAACAGCCATCAGCTACTCATCAGTCTTGACAAAGAATGGTTGCAACATAATCCGCTGACCGCCAGTGCTTTATTGCAGGAATCTGCTCTATGGCAGAAAATAGGCCTGCAGCTTGAAATCAAGGCTATCTGAAACCTGTTCAGTGAGGTTGTCCCATGAGTACACCGCAACATGTTTCCAGTAACAAACTGGTTCAGACCCACAACCTACCCAGTCTGGTTCACCGTAGCAACGTGAGCAACATGCCGGCACAATCCATGACCATCATTCAGATTAATGCCAGCCAGTTTCTCAACCACACCTACACCGAAGCTGATATCCGCACAGAAAACATACCGTCTCTCAGCAAAGACAGCCTGACCTGGATTCATCTTGTCGGTATAACAGATAACGACCAATTACATCAGTTATTACAGCCTTTCAACATCCACGAACTGGCGATGGAAGATATACTCAGCCGTAAACAACGTCCAAAAATCGAAGACTACGGTCACTATCTATTTGTCGCTGCACGTATTTTTGTCTATAAAAAGCAGAAACTTCAGTACAACCAAATTTATCTCATCATTGGCCAAAACTACATCATCACCTTTCAGTTCGAACCATTAGGTTTACTACACATCATTCGCAAATACATCCAGCACAATTACAGTAGCATTTACAGCAAAGGCATTGATTTTCTGGCTTATTCATTACTGGACCGTATAGTAGACGATTATTTTGTAACTGTAGATGAATTTGATAACCGCGTAGAAGGACTAGATAAACGCTTATTTAGCAACAGCAACAAAAACCTATTAATGTCCATCCATCAGCTCAAACGCGATGCCATCAGCCTACGCCGTACCCTCTCACCTATACGCGATATCATCGGCCGCATTGTACATAATGAATTTTCTTTATTCAGCCAAGATATACACGTCTATTTACTTGACGTCTACGACCATACGCAGCAACTGATGGAAACACTCGACAGCGCACGCGACACTGTAACAGGCATGATGGATGTACACCTATCCTATCAGTCCAACCACCTTAACGAACAAATGCGCATGCTCACTGTAATTACCATCATTGTCATGCCTCTGAATGTCCTCACCGGCATATATGGGATGAATTTTGATAACATCCCCGAGCTGCACTGGCACTATGGGTACTATATCGTCCTTGGCCTGATGGCAACCATCATCGTTAGCCTGTTAATTTATTTTTACCGGCGCCACTGGTTATAACCTTTACCAGCTTTTATAATTACACACAGTCTTCAAAGAAAGACAATTATTCACATATAAACACACATATCAAAGGTAAAACCATGGTTCCTACACCCTTACCACCGCAAGGTGCACAGCATCAGCTATCTATGTCCGTACTTATGACACCGGCATTGGCAAATTTTCATGGTAACGTTCATGGCGGCGATTTACTCAAATTGCTAGATCAGGTAGCCTATGCCTGTGCCAGCCGCTATTCTGGCGAATACGTCGTAACCCTGTCCGTCGATCAGGTAATTTTTAAAGAGCCCATCCATGTAGGTGAGTTGGTGACCTTTTATGCTTCCGTCAATCATGTAGGCCGTACTTCGATGGAAGTAGGCATACGGGTAGAAGCACAGGATATCCAACACCGTAGTGCCCGCCATACTAATAGCTGTTATTTCAGCATGGTAGCCGTCGATAAAAACGGTAAACCTACTAAAGTACCACCATTATGTATCGGCACTGAAGAACAGGCGCGCCGTTTTCAGGAAGGTGCTATCCGTAAGGAAGCACGCTTGAAAGCAGCTAAAGCCAAACACAAACCAACCGTTTAAATATCTTAGAAAGTTAGCATCAATGTTTACAGGCATCGTACAAGGATTAGGTATCGTCACCGCTATCAGCGATAAGCAGCAATTGCGCACTATACAAGTATGCCTGCCTCTAGGCGCCAGCGATAATCTCTCTATCGGTGCCTCCGTAGCCAACAATGGCTGCTGCCTCACCATCACGGCTATTAAAGGTGATAAAGTCTCTTTCGATATAATGGCAGAAAGCTTGGCCAGAACCAATCTCGGCCAACTAAATATCGGTGATGCCGTAAACATTGAACGCGCCGCCCGTTATGGTGATGAAATTGGTGGCCATATCATGAGCGGACATATTTTTACTACTACAAGCATAACCCGCATTGACGATACCCCGCCTAATCGGACAGTTTGGTTCAAATTACCAGCTAGTGCCGCTCCCTATATTCTCACCAAAGGCTTTATTGGTTTAAATGGATGCAGCCTCACAATCGGTGAGGTAACCACAGAAGAATTCAATGTCCACCTGATACCTGAAACCATGAACAGGACACTTTTTGGAAGATGTCAGGTAAACGATTGCATCAATCTAGAGATAGATGCTCAGACACAGGCAATCGTAGATACAGTGCAAAAATATATGCAATTGCATGCATAAACAATAAATTCATTGCTACACCAAATTTTTAAACCCTGTTTTAAAGCATTCTTATCAGCCATTACTATTTAATAAAAAAGGCAGACGGAAAACCTGAACATTAGAAAAGAACAACAATCCAAACCATTAAATGATAATATATGTAAATAATTACTATATATTATTAATTATATTTAAAATAATAAAGCTATTGCAATTTTTAATTATTTTACACTAGGATACTTATTGTTATGGAATGGTTTATCAGCTGTATGACCACAAATTATTGTAATTTCCAAGGTCGAGCCCGTCGTAAAGAATACTGGTTTTTTACCTTAATAATATTCTTGATTGGCGTTTTAATAGGTATAATCGCATCTGTTCTCGGATTAGAAGAATCAACCATTAAAATGATTCAATTAATTTGGGGTTTAGTATTATTTATGCCAGCCTTAGGGGTACAAGTGCGTCGATTACACGATATCAGTCGTTCTGGCTGGTGGATTTTATTAAACTTAATTCCTATAATCGGCCCACTAGTAATATTTATCTTCAACCTATTGGACTCCACACCGGGTGATAATGAATACGGTCCAAATCCTAAATATTAATACCTTCAACCACCTCTGCAATAATGTTCATGGGGTGGTTAAAAATACTATATAAGAATTTTATTAATATCCAGACTAATATGCTTTATAAATATTCTAGTAAATTAAAATAAAGATAATCTTAACTTAGTATTCAGTTTAATCGGTTTCTCAGATTTAGCTTTATAAGAACGTAAGCACTCAATGAAAAAGCTATATACGAATAATAGTTAAAGATTTATGATAAATAATCATTTCTTCTCTATTTGATAAAGTGTATTTATTAACGTTTTTTAAACAAATCAATGTCAGTTATACCAATGCATGATTAAAAACTTAATACAAAAAATTTCTAAAATCAAAATTTATTCTTAGTCAAAATATAATTTTAATCAAATTTCAAATATATTTAATTTTTCTTTTTAAAAAAAAGCATTCGAGAAATAGATAAATTGTCTAACCAATCAAACTAAATTTAAGCTTGAATAACAAATCATATAAATTAATTTAAATTATATTTGTATGGCATTATTTAAATATAATAACACAGTACAAGATAAACTGCTTGCGAGAAAAAATCATTCAACATAATGCTTTATCGGAATTAAATTAAATACTAAAAAGCGAGACAAATATAACAATAGAATATAATAAAAAGGTTTTCTTATCTTATTTAGCAGGTTTTTTTATGATAGTTTATCAGCGCTTGGCCTATTGATTTAAGTTTGTTTGAGTTGAACAATTGCATGATAATTGCAAAATTGATGATGGAAATACTTACCATCCCCAAACCAAATTACATGAATAATATATTAGCATTATCAATTTTTGTGCCGTATCAATACTAATACACATAATAACCGTCTGGATTTTTGAAATAAAATCCAATAATCTCTATAAAGTAATAATTGTAATCGGTTGTATTTGCGGTATACCCAACATTCTATTATCTTTGAATATTATTTTATTGGTAGTGGTTTTCAAATTTTGCCCGCAGCTTGTTTGGCGGTCTATCTAACCTGATGGTATTTCAAAGGGGATACATATTATCCAATAGACCAAACATCCCAAACATTCCTGAATAAAACCTGAAGAACGACCTAACAATAAAATATTTATAAACACTGCAATAAAATATCGTAAACCAAAGAAGAAACAAAATTTTGTATTTTTTGTATTAACTGATATTTCAATAGTCTGCATATTCCAGCAAACAACAAAGCAGCAAGAGCTTATTGCAGCCTATCTACACAAGTCATCGCGAGTAGTGCAGATTAAAGCATCCGGTATCACCCAATCAGGAGTAAAATACACATTATTTTGCCAAGGGAGCGTTGAAAACATCATGAGCATTGCCACCATTCCAGAAATTATTGCCGACATTAAAGCAGGCAAAATGGTTATTCTTACTGATGCAGAAGACCGTGAAAACGAAGGCGATTTAATTATGGCGGCACAATTTGTTACGCCGGAAGCCATCAATTTTATGATTAAGTACGCCCGCGGACTCGTATGCCTACCTTTAGAAGAAGAAATTGTAGACCGTCTACGCCTGCCCCTGATGACCCAGAATAATGGTGCCCAGTATGGCACCAATTTCACCGTTTCCATTGAAGCAGCTCATGGTATCACTACCGGTATTTCTGCCGCAGACCGTGCTCATACCGTACAGGCAGCTGTTTCACCAGCCGCAAAGGCAGAAGATATTGTACAACCAGGCCATATTTTCCCACTGCGTGCACAAAAAGGTGGTGTGCTGGTACGTACCGGCCATACTGAAGCCAGCGTTGATCTAGCCAAACTGGCTGGTCTGATTCCGGCAGCCGTTATCTGTGAAATCATCAATGATGACGGTACCATGGCAAGGATGCCGGAACTAAAGATTTTTGCCGAAAAACACAACATTAAAATCGGGACGATCGCTGATCTGATAGAGTACCGCAGCCGCCATGAAAGTTTGATAGAAGAATTGGGTGTCAACACCATTCATACTACATGGGGTGATTTCACTCAGCATGTGTATGTAGATCAGCTATCAGGAGAAACTCATCTAGCATTGGTAAAAGGCAATCCAGAAACAGCCGATGAAGTATTGGTTCGGGTACACGAACCATTCAGCGCCATGGATTTTTTACAACCGAATCAGCTACACACATGGCCACTACCGGAAGCCATGGCTCGTATTCAGCAAGCAGATGCTGGCGTAATTATTCTTATGCATCGAACCGAAACCGGTGCTACCCTGCTCGACCGTACTTTACCAAAAGGCACTCATCAGGCCAGACAATGGGACAGCAAAACCTATGGCATCGGTGCACAAATACTGGCCGGACTCAAAGTAAAGCGTATGCGAGTAATGGGTAAGCCATCAGCCTTTACCGGTTTGAATGGTTTTGGTCTTGAAGTATCTGGATTTGAAGAACCTGCTAAATAATATTTCTTTACGAAACAAGTATATATTTTAGTAGCCTATTTGAAATACAATACGCACCCTCAGGCTGTCCGAACTATCTGATGTCATCATCTGCTGCCATCAGATAATTCGGACAGCCTATTGTAATGTGGCTTTCAAGGATAGAATTTCATGCAACTCACCCCACAAAAATGGGCTGCTTCCGGTTTAACTGTTGGCTGCGTGGTTTTCGGGCTCGGCAGTCTGATTGTCAAATTTGTTTCAATTGGTTCCTATGCCGTAGCCCTGTGGCGCGTATTCATAGGTGGCATCGTTTTTTTGCTGCTCAGCCGACATTTTGGACAAAAATTACCAACTAGCGGTACGGCTAAACGGTTTTGTATTCTGTCCGGCGTATTTTTAGGTTTCGATCTGGCTTTCTGGCATGAAAGTATTCACGCTGTTGGGCCTGGAATTTCTACTTTACTCAACAGCATGCAGATTTTTTTTCTAGCTGCCATCGCATGGTTTTTCTTCGGTGAACGACAGAGTAAACTACAATTATTCAGCATGCTGTTGTCTGTAATCGGCATTATACTCATTGCCCATCCTGAGCTGCATCACAACAGCCATGGCGGATACGGCATATTTATCGGCCTGATTTCAGGCGGTGCCATGGCTGCCTCTATGGCCTGTATCCGGCAGGCACATCAGGCAGAACCAGTTTCATTATTTCCACTCATGCTGCTGGTAAGCGTAGGGGCAGTAGCTGCATTAATTGTACCCAGCATTCTGATAGACACTCATCGTTTTTGGCCATCAAGCATGAAGGATGTGCTGCTGATAATGATTTACGGCGTAGTCATGCAATGTTTTGCATGGGGATTGATTGCCTATGCCGTACCCCTCCTATCATTAACCTTAACCGGACTGTTATTACTGAGCGAACCAGTGGCTGCCATATTAATAGACTTTTTTATCCTCAATAAACCCATTAACGCAGTCCAATGGACAGGAACAGCTTTAACTCTTCTAGCCATCTATCTGGGTTCACTCAAACCCAGACACAATCCGAAAAAAACCGCATAGGCATTCCACCCCATCAGCAAATTCGGTAAAATCAGTCCGATAAATACCAGCATTAGCGTTGTAAGAGCGTGAACATATTTGTCTGTTCTTACACTTTACGCTTCTGGCTAAACTGACAAAAGGAAATCAAATGAATATCATTACCCCAGAACATAATGGTACCGGTCTGCATATCGGCATTGTACAGGCACGTTTTACCAATCCGATTGGCGTAGAACTGGTTAAAGCCTGCACTGATCGTCTGGTTAAACTAGGGGTAAACGATAACGATATCACACTGGCCACAGTTCCCGGTGCATTGGAAGTACCTCTGGTATTACAAAGCATGGCTCGCAGCGGAAAATTCGACGCTTTAGTTGCTATTGGCGTAGTGATTCGTGGTGAAACCTACCATTTCGAACTGGTATCCAATGAAGCTGCCGCAGGCGTATCCCGAATCAGTCTAGAACACCAAATTCCGATTGCCAATGCCATTCTTACCACCGAAAATGATGCACAGGCACTGGCACGCATGTATAACAAAGGCAGTGAAGCTGCGGTGGTGGCCATTGAAATGGCCAATTTGCTTAAAACCAAATATTAATTATTTTCCGAACAAGGACACCTTATACATGTCAATGATCACTCCACGCCGGCGTGCCCGTCAGTTTGCAGTACAGGCTCTGTATCAAGCTCAGCTAAACAAAGAAGAATCCGCCGCCATTATTGCCCAGAATATTCGTGACAATGAGTATTTTGCCAAAGCCGACGGCGAATTATTTACACAGATTTTTTTCGGTGCCTATAACAACCAGCGCGATTATATGAAACGAATCCGTCCGCTACTGGACCGACATGAAGACGAGCTGAGTCCAGTGGAGCGTGCTGTATTGTTAATGGCTTGTCATGAACTTTCCGCTATGCCAGAAACACCCCATCCCGTCATTATTAATGAAGCTATAGAAATTACCAAAACCTTTGGAGGAACTGATGGCTACAAATTCATCAATGGGATTCTGGATAAACTTTCTGCCGAACTGAGAACTACATCTTAAAACAAGTTTTATTTTTGCAGAATGACAAGCAGACTGACAAACAGTCTGCTTTTTTTACAAAAGAAGTACTGATCATAATTTATAATATTTAACATATATTACGTAAAATTCATCCTATATTTACAATAGTGTATATAATTTCCTTGAGTATTTTATGCAAAATAAATCTAATATAAAAATTTCAGTTTCAAATCTAGGCATACACCAGCAATACTGTCCTGCTCTGCCAAAAGATGGACTGGAGCTGGCCTCCCCCGCCCATCGTATGAGCGCCGTAATGATCAATCAGGTATTAACTTCTTTGATTTTTATACCTTTATATATTCAAATGTGTTTATCGATCCCAGATAATGCCGATTACGATACAGATAATGCAACTGATCTACATCAGTATCCAAGTCTAGATTTTGTAAGCTGGATAAGCCAGCCTGCCACAAAATTTATTATTGGTTTAACCTTTATTGTACTGATTGTTTATACTTTATGGCAGGTTTACTGGATGAGCAAATACGGACAATCTATAGGTAAACGCATACTTAAAATCTGGGTCATCCGAACAAATGGAGAAAATCCTCGCTTTGCCCGTAATGTAATTTTGCGTGAATTAATTTATCAAATTCTGGTAATTGTTTTTAGTTTAATCACACTCGGTATCGGATATTTTGTATTTATGTTAGTTCCTGCTATGGTATTTATTAAAAAATGGAACCGACGTACATTTCAGGATTTTATGGCTGGTACCATTGTTGTTTCTACTAAAAATACCGTTAAAGATAAAAGAATCAGAATTACACTCCCTAAATGAGCAGCTGTATTTGTGATTGTATAATTAATGTCGATTAAGTAAAAATTACGCCACACCTATTTCTTATGTTGACATACCACTTACATCTAAAACTTAAGAAAAAATACATAGAAATTCAGCAACTATTTTGAATATTAATTTTCAAAACATTGAAAAAACAAATAGCAATCTTTAGAATATTTGATTTTAAATGCTTAAATAATAGCATTGAATTATAAACTTAACCCATCCTTTACAATAACCGATAGACAATTATTATGCCTAATAACCTCGAAAATTTTTATTCTAATCTCGTGGATGCTCAGTCTGAAAAAGAAACAGAAGTTGAACTGGCTAGTCCGTGGAACAGAATTGCCGCCTACATCATCAATACTCTGTTGACATCGATAGTTGTAACACCAGGAATAATCATCCTTATCATAGAAATGATTCGATCAAAATCTATAGGTTATAATCTGATAGGACCTGTATTATGGATAATGATACCGCTAGCCATTTATGGAATCTGGCAAATTATATTAATGAGTAAAAAAGGTCAATCGTTAGGCAAGCGGATGATGAATATCAAAGTTATTGGCATGGATGGACGAAATCCTGGATTTATCGGTACAGTTTTACTCCGTGAAATGGTTTTTAATATGATTGCCACTATTGTTTCGTTAATATTAACGTTTATTTTTGTGGGTCTCTTAAATTTTCCTGACACATTAACCAGTAATTTTTTTGAATATCTAATACCATTTATTCTGCTAGTAATGCTTTTTAGAAAAAAAACCCTCCATCGTACACTTCAGGATTATTTAGCCCGCACAATAGTAATCAAAGTTAATAACTAAACATAGTATGTATGAATTAACTAAATATTTTTATATATAAATTTATTTTTAAAACAACATAGACTGTTTTAAACTATGATGACAAGCATTAGTGAGTCAGTTAACCAAATCAGATAGAGCAGTGATATAAGCTGCTCTATCAACTAACAGATAATCAATATAGAAAACAACTTTATTCATATCATGCTTTGCTTTCACTCACCTTATTATATAAATTTAAATAATTAATCAAATTATGTTTTTAATACAATAATTACCAAATACATTTATGCAAATCAAGAAAATTAGTTTAAAAAAATTTTTTCTAAATATTTTGCAATATGCGCTCATTAATATCAATTAATAATATATTACCATGAAATAATAAGATACTAAGTTCAGCGTCATTTGGAACTATTTCTAAAATAATTGTTTATACTAGGTTTTAATGTATATCGAGTCGGCTAACCGTTTTATCATCTGTTGATTCTTATAAGTATTATCATATTACACATTGTCAGCTGTTATTGGTTCTGAATCTTATCGATATATATAACTGATAATTTCCAATTTTTAATCACAAAATATTTATATGAGCCGTTTTCATTCGATGAGTCTGAAATTAAAGTTGAGCTAGCTTCACCTTAGAAACGTACCATAACGGTTATCGTTAACTGACTTATTTTATATCTGTGATTAATGCTAGGAACGATTTTATTTACCTTTTTGGTGTAATATTCCACAGCAAAATGGCTCAAAAATTCGATATCGTATTAGGTGTTTTTTTACCTTTATAATCTTTTTTGTTGGCCAGAGTATATTAATGAGTACCAAAAGGCAAAAATTTGGCAAAAACTAATAGTCATAATAGTGATCGTGATTAACAGAAACAATCCCAGGTTTATAGGGACAGTTTTAATGCGTTCTGTATTGTCTTTTTTGGGCTAATAGTCATTAATCTAACAATAAATTTGATTATCTATCCAAATATCATTCCTACATTGAATTAACCCAATCATATTGCACTATTTTATGTCATTTGTATGATGATGCTGTTTCGTACTGAGAATTTCCATCGTACGCTTGAAGACTATTTAGCCAAAACAATTGTAATCAGAGCATGCTTTGAGTTTACAAACATCAACTGCCTGCGTACCATAGCTGACAGTTGTTTTACATTTACACATAAAAAACAATACAAGGGAATGCATCATGCCACAATACCGTTCGCAGACATCCACACACGGGCGAAATATGGCCGGTGCGCGTGCACTATGGCGCGCCACCGGCGTCGCCGATCAAGATTTTGGCAAACCAATTATCGCTATTGCCAACTCTTTTACTCAATTTGTACCAGGCCACGTACATCTACACAATATCGGTCAATTGGTTGCACGTGAAATTGAGCGTTCCGGCGGGATCGCTAAAGAATTTAATACTATTGCCGTAGATGATGGCATCGCCATGGGGCATGAAGGTATGCTTTACAGTCTACCCTCACGCGATTTGATTGCAGATAGCGTTGAATATATGGTTAATGCGCATTGCGCTGATGCCTTGGTGTGCATATCCAATTGTGACAAAATCACCCCGGGAATGCTAATGGCATCAATGCGTCTTAATATTCCGACTATATTTGTTTCCGGTGGACCTATGGAAGCCGGTAAAATCATCGCCACTACAGACGGCCAGCAGCACACACGCAAACTGGATCTGATTGATGCCATGATTGAGGCCGGTAACGATAAAATCAGCGATGAAACCGTTGCTAAAGTGGAGCGCAGTGCCTGCCCAACCTGTGGTTCATGTTCGGGTATGTTTACCGCTAATTCTATGAATTGCCTGACAGAGGCACTGGGCTTATCTTTACCCGGTAATGGCTCACTATTGGCCACTCATAGTCTACGCAAAGAGCTGTTCCTTGAGGCCGGCCGACGAATTGTTGAGCTTGCCAAACGCTATTATGAACAGGATGATTGCAGTGTGCTGCCACGAAGTATTGCAACTAAGGCTGCGTTCAATAATGCCATGAGTCTGGATATTGCCATGGGAGGTTCTACCAATACGGTATTACACCTACTTGCCGCTGCGACTGAAGCTGGTGTGAATTTTAAAATGGCAGATATTGATCAGTTGAGCCGGCATGTACCCTGTCTGTGCAAGGTGGCACCGGCCACACAAAAATACCATATGGAAGATGTCCATCGCGCCGGAGGTGTGATGGCCATTCTGTCCCAGCTTAATCGTGCCGGGTTGCTGGATACCAGTGTACACACTGTCCATATGCCTACATTGGCCGAAGCCATCGCCCATTGGGACATCGGCAATCCAGCCAATACTGATGCCCGTCACCGTTATCAGGCAGCTCCGGGCGGTGTACGCTCTACTGAGGCTTTTTCACAAAGCTGCATCTGGCCTGAGCTTGATTTAGATCGCGAAAACGGTTGTATTCGTGATAAAGAGCATGCCTACTCTCAGGATGGCGGTTTGGCGGTGTTGTTTGGTAATCTGGCTGAACGTGGCTGTGTGGTGAAAACCGCCGGTGTCGACGATAGTATTCTGAAATTCACTGGCCGTGCCCGTGTATTTGAAAGTCAGGATGAAGCTGTTGAAGCGATACTGGGTAATCAGATTGTGGCTGGCGATGTTGTCGTTATTCGTTATGAAGGTCCCAAAGGGGGGCCCGGTATGCAGGAAATGCTCTACCCGACCAGTTACCTGAAATCCAAAGGTCTGGGCAAAGCCTGTGCTCTACTCACCGACGGCCGTTTTTCCGGTGGTACATCCGGTTTGTCTATCGGACATGCTTCTCCTGAAGCAGCCGAAGGTGGCAATATTGGGCTGGTGCATGAGGGCGATATCATTGAAATTGACATTCCGCAGCGACGCATACATTTAGCAGTCACCGATGCAGAATTAGCGCAGCGTCGAGCAGAAATGGAAAGCCGTGGTGCTCGTGCATGGAAACCGGTAAAACGTCAACGCCATGTTTCCGTTGCATTGCGCGCTTATGCCGCCATGACTACAAGTGCCGATACTGGTGCTGTACGTGATGTATCTCAGGTAGAGAGACAGGATTAATTAGTCTAAACATTACCCGTTTTGCAACGAAATTAAAACTTGATCTGTAAAACGGGTATTTTTTATACTTAATATAACTCTATTTCTGGTTTTGCTCATAAAAAATTATTTGGCAGCCAAAGTTTCTTAATTATTACATCTACATGATATCAGCAGGAATAGCATGATGCGTGTAATCGTGTTATGTTAACAAGGATATTTCCTGTTTCTTAACTGTCTGACCATGTCTACAGCAGATTTTCCTTTCCCTGTCAGTACCGCCACACAGGCTAAACTGGCCAAGCTCAATATCAATAATATCTGGGATCTGGCTCTGCATCTGCCTTTACGCTATGAGGATGAAACTCATATTACCCCAATTGCCGATGCTCGTGCCGGTATTCCCGTACAGATTGAAGCCACAGTCATTCATCAGCAAATCCAGTTTCGTCCCCGTAAGCAGTTAATCGTACAAGTACAAGATTTATCCGGACATGTTCTGTATCTGCGATTCATTCACTTTTACCCCAGTCAGCAAAAGCAACTAGCAGAAGGAAAAGTGATTCGGGCGTTGGGAGAAATCAGACACGGTTTTTTTGGTGATGAAATGGTGCATCCAAAAATCCGCACTGATATTGAGCAAGGACTATCAGAAAGTCTAACTCCTGTTTATCCCACGGTTAATGGCCTGAATCAACCTGCATTGCGGCGGCTGATTCAGGCCGCACTGAAACATCTGCCTGACGACGATACATTACCTGATGAGCTATTGCAGCAATTGCACTTACCACCATTATTACAAAGTCTGAAATTTCTGCATTCTCCTCCACCAGAATACTCAGTACAGGATTTACATCAAGGCACCTTACCTGCCTGGCAACGATTGAAATTTGATGAGTTACTGGCACAGCAACTATCGATGCGGCTGGCACGCCAGCAGCGATTAAAAGGACATGCTGCAGCTTTATCTGGTGATGGACACATCAGCAAGCTTCTACAGACAAATTTAGGTTTTGCTTTAACCAGTCCCCAGCAACGTGCTATTAATGAAATCAAAACCGATCTGGCACAAACACATCCAATGCATCGTCTATTACAGGGAGATGTAGGCAGTGGTAAAACCATTGTATGTGCACTGGCCGCCGCTATTGCGGTGGAAGCAGGTTTTCAGGTTGCAATAATGGCGCCCACAGAAATTCTGGCAGAACAACATTATCTGAAATTTCAACAATGGTTTGCCTCTCAAGGCATAACAGTTGGCTGGCTCTCGGGCAGTGTGCGCAAAAAAGCTAGAGAAAAAACCAAAACAGAGCTGGCAAATGGAACATTGCAACTCGCTGTGGGTACACATGCCCTGTTTCAGGAAGATGTTTCGTTTCATAATTTGGGTTTAGTCATTGTTGATGAACAGCACCGCTTTGGCGTAGCTCAACGTTTAGCACTGAAAAATAAGGGCAGTGATGTACATCAGTTAATGATGTCTGCTACACCGATACCACGCACATTAGCCATGAGCTTCTTTGCTGATCTGGACGTCTCAGTTATTGATGAATTACCACCGGGACGCACCCCTATAGTAACCCGACTGGTCAACAGTACGCGTCGGCAAGAAGTTGAAAAACTGGTACAACATACCTGCATTCAGGGCCGGCAAGTGTACTGGGTGTGCCCGTTAATTGAAGAGTCGGAAACATTACAGTTACAGACGGCAGTTGATACCGTTGCCCAGTTACAAGCGGCACTACCCCAGCTAAACATTGGCCTGATACATGGGCGCATGAAATCGACGGAAAAAGCAGAAGTGATGGCCGCATTTGCGGCTGGCACGATACAGGTGCTGGTAGCCACAACGGTCATTGAAGTGGGTGTAGATGTCCCAAATGCCAGCTTGATGGTCATTGAACATGCAGAACGGATGGGGCTAGCGCAGCTGCATCAGCTACGTGGTCGTGTGGGTCGTGGTTCTGCGGCCAGTCGCTGTGTTTTATTGTTTAGTGAACCGTTGAGCGATTTGGCAAAAGCCCGTTTGAAAGTGATTTATGAAAATACCGATGGATTTGAGATTGCTCGGCAGGATTTGAATATCCGTGGACCGGGAGAGTTTCTTGGCGCGCGTCAAAGCGGTGTACCAATGCTGCGTTTTGCAAATTTGGAAGAGGACTTGCCCTTACTGGAAAAAGCCCGCAATCTGGCACCATTGCTGATTAATCAGCAACCACAAGTGGTCAGAAAGCATTTACAGCGCTGGCTGGCGCAACGAGCTGCTTATCTTGGTGTATAAAGGATGATGGTTACCGGATTTAAAATCCTACTAACACTTTACTTGCACACAATTTTTAAAAAAATCGATCCCTTTTTAAGTTTTTCATCATTTATAAGTTCAAAATTCCGCTCAAGATTAATCTGTGCATTCTTTAGCTCGTTTTATCTATCGATGTCTGAATGAATTGTTTAGGATTATTGAATATAATTATAATGATTTCATTATTTATCAATATATTAATACCATTTGTATTTATATATTTTTTAAAATTATTTCTTTTTTTATGCCATCTTATACTTGAATGATATTTGGGAAAGCAAACCAGCAACTATCATCGGTTAAGACAAAATCCGAAATTGATTTCAAGTGGCCGTTATTCAACAGTAATAGCTTCAAGCATAACTGATAAACATATATTCTACGTTAGCAGATATATATCTCATTTATAAAATGCAATTATGATTTCAGCCTGACTTTATGACAATCATAAATTATTTAATATTTCAAATATTTATCCCAAATGCGTCATTGTATCTGTATTTTATTACCTATGAATAGTCAGATTATTCTTTTTTCTAGATAAGAAAATAAAAAAAACCTGTTTGAACAATCAAACAGGTTTTTAGAATCTGGCACGCCCACGGGGAATCGAACCCCGGTTACCGCCGTGAAAGGGCGATGTCCTAACCGCTAGACGATGGGCGCGTTAACTTGATGGTGCACCCGGAGCGATTCGAACGCCCGACCCTCTGGTTCGTAGCCAGATACTCTATCCAACTGAGCTACGGGTGCACTGCTTTCGAACTCGTTTAAGAGTCACCGAAAATCAAGAAGCGCGATAATACGCAATAATTTGCTTCTTGGCAAGAAAAAAACCGCACAAAATTAAAAATAATATTTATACACATGATTTAAATAATTATTTATCCATTTAATCAGTGCTAATAATTACAACATGCCAATACCCGACACTTCGCGTGCCAGCTTCGCTGCTGTGTTATCCGTCATCCCGCCAACAAAATCCAGCACTTTCATATAAGCCTGATACAAATTATCGTCACGAGTTAGTTTCTGCTCTTTCAATAATGACAAAGCCAGCTCCTGCCGCTTGCTCATTTTGTCGGTTTTAATAAAGTCATGTACTGCTGGTACCAGCAGACCCATTATCGAACCAAGACAGGGGAAAGTAGCGATTTCGGTAATTAATTTGCTCTGATGACGAAATATGCGTTTACATGCCAAATCCTTAGCAGCATTAAGCGCATCACTAACATCAGGACTTGCCAGCTCAATAAGATCTTTACCGCGAAATTCGCCGTTTAATAAATCTCCATGATACTTGATAAAGGTATGCGCGATATCATCTACAGCACGGCCAATGGCGATACCGCGCAATCGTGCACAGTGTGCCTGACTAGTGTCTGAATGCAAGTTATATTCCTGATTGATCAGTCTAGATAAAATTTGCTCAACTTCTTTTACCTGCAATAGTTCCAGTTCGACTGCATCTTCTAGATCGAGTAATGCATAGCAAATATCATCAGCCGCTTCCATCAGATAGGATAAAGGATGCCGTACCCATTGATTCTCACCCGCAGTAAGCAAGCCTAGCTGTTGTGCTACGCAGCGAATAAAAGGCAGTTCAGTCTGATAAATATTGAATTTACTTCGCCCTTTTTGTGCTGAACTTGTCCAGGGATATTTCATTAAAGCGCCGATAACCGCCGCTGTGAGCCTCATTCCGCCATCATTCTGATACATTTCCAGACTAGCTACCAGACGCAGGCTATGTGCATTACCTTCGTAAGTTTCAATATCATTGCGTTCAACGGCACTGAGTTTATGTAAATAATGGGCATGTTGCGGATCACGGAACCATTCACGCAAAGCCTCTTCACCAGTATGGCCAAATGGCGGATTGCCAAAATCATGTGCTAAACAAGCCACCTGTACAATGGCTCCGATATCAGCTGGGTGACTGTCTGGTGGTAAAAAATCACCTTTTGCAAGCATTACGCCGACTCGATTCCCCAGGCTACGTCCCACACTAGCCACTTCTACACTATGTGTCAGGCGATTGTGTGTGTGGTCATGTAAAGCAAATGGATGCACCTGTGTTTTACGTGCTAGCCGGCGAAAACCACTGGAAAACACCACACGGTCATAGTCTATATGAAAATCTGTACGTAGAGCTTCTGCACCTTCTTCACTGGACGCGGTTACGGTTGGGACGATACTGCCATTGTTCGGTTTAAAACGCTGGGTACTTAACAGTTGTTTCCAGTTCATCCTGTATCGAGATGTTGTATTCATATTTCGGCAGTTGACAAGCTGAATGCTCCCTGATTTTTTCAGTCCAATATCATCTTTATCAGGCATTCAACCTTGTTTCAACTCATTTATTCCTTCGTTATTATGCTGCCTTAATGATAACATGCTGCAATCGGCATCGGAATCAGAATTGATTTTTCCATTCACGTAAACAGGTAAAAACAGCCAGCGGCTGATTAGCATTTTGTCGCGGCAGACCATGTTGTATTGCAGCGGCGATTACCTGCGGCTGGCTGATACGTAAAAAAGGATTGATAGCGCGTTCATGAGCTAATGTAACAGGCAGAGTTGGCAGCGTTTCAGCTTGTCTTGAGGCTTTCTGGATTGCCTCATTATCCGGCTCAATTGCATGCGCAAATCTTAGATTGGCCGCAGTATATTCATGTGCGGGATAGAACAATGTATCAGGAGAAAGACTGTTTAGACGTTGCAAACTGGCAAACATTTTGGCCATGGCTCCGGGAAGCACCCGCCCGCAACCTGCACTGAAAAGTGTATCACCACAAAACACATGTTGCCGGCTCTCGGCATCGGTGAGTATATAAGCCAGATGATCTTCTGTGTGCCCAGGTATGTGCCATACGTATACCTGTTGTCCGAAAGCTGCAAACCGACTCCCTTCTGTAACTGGCCAGTTTACCAGCCTCCATCTATCCGACCCAGTAATCACACACCGTGGAAACTGCTGTAACAAAGCAGAAACCCCGTCGATATGGTCATAATGTGTATGAGTCAGCCAGATGGCACTTAGAGTTATCTCATGCGCAATCAGATAATCAATGACACCTTGCGCTTCTCCGGGATCTACTACAACAGCCTGCTTTTCCTGATGTAACAGCCAGATATAATTATCAGTTAAGGCGGGTATCGGAAGAATCTGCATCACAGCCCACTCCAACTTTAGCACTACAATAACCAATATTGCAACGCAATCAATGTTTTACCATCATGAATCTGATTACTGGCCAACGCTTTACGCACCTCTTCTTTACTGAGTAAAACAGGCTCGATTATCTCATCTTCGTCTGCACTCAGCTTACTATCAGCTTGCACATTTTCAGCAAGATAAAGATACATTTTTTCATCACCAAAGCCTGGAACGGTGTAAAAAGTGTGAATGAGTTTAACTTCTGTGGCTGTATAAGGGGTTTCTTCAGCCAATTCACGCACAGCAGCGTGAGCCGGATCTTCATTTTTTCCATCCAGCTTACCAGCGGGAATTTCAAGTAAGGCTTCCCCTACAGGATAACGCCATTGACGCACCAATACTACTTTTTGTTCTGATGTTACCGCCAACACTGCAGCTGCACCTGGATGCTGCACCACTATCCGTTGCGCCTGATTACCATTGGGCAGACAAACAGTATCTTCAAATACATTGATAAAGGCACCATGATAAACTTCTTCACTGCTGATTTTAGTTTCGGTTAGATTCATAAGAATAAATTTTTTAGTGTAGTTGAGAACCTTAGCGTAGCCATTTCAACTGTAGTTGACAATATTAGTGGCGCTGCTTTAGCGTAAAATAAATGAATCTGTATCCTGTTTCGGTAGTTTGTTTATGTATCGGTCTATATTTGCGATTGCTGGTGGTGCGGCACTGGGTGCTGTTGTACGTTGGCTATTAAGTATCAGTCTAAACACTATTCATTCCACTCTACCCTATGGCACCTTGGCTGCAAACTGGATTGGCGCTTATTTGATCGGGTTGTCAAGTGGTCTGTTTCTACATTTCGTAAATATAGCCCCTGAATGGCGCTTGTTCGTTATTACAGGATTTCTGGGCGGATTAACCACGTTTTCAACCTTTTCCATGGAATCAGTACAATTACTTCAGTCCCACCGCTATGTACTTGCGCTCACCCATATGCTTTTACATACAGGCGGTTCTCTGCTGCTCACCATATTCGGCTTGTTTTGCATACAGTGGTGGCTAAAATTCGTCTGAAAAATACTATAAATAATTCATATTAAAGTACTGCCAATAAAAAACAGCATAGATATGCTGTTGATTCTCTTCTTGCTTCTTCTCAACCGTCTATCGGTCTGAGAGGGGTGTCCAAAATCAGCTGATACAAAGCCGCATCCAGCCAGTGGCCAAATTTAAATCCTATCTGTGGTAGCGTGCCTACATGAGTGAAACCCAGCTGTTCATGCAGGGCGATGCTGCCACTATTAGCCGCATCAATCACCCCCATAAGAATATGCATATCAGCCTTGCGTGCACGTTCAATCAGTTCCTGCATCAGCATGTGCGCCAGTCCCTGTCGACGGCAGTCATCACGCACATAAACACTGTGTTCTACGGTATATTTATTTGCTGGATAATCTCTGAATGCACCCCATGAAGCAAAAGCCAGCAGATCACCTTGCTCGTTCACTGCACCGATTACAGGACAGTTACGCGCACGTTTGGCGGCAAACCAGCCATGCATAAATGCCAGTGTACGCGGTTCATAATCATATAGAGCCGTAGAAGAAGCAATCGTATGATTAAAAAGTGCCAAAATGGCTTCTGCGTGCGCCTGCTCATTACAATCAACCAGTTTTACCGCAGAATTTTTGCTTGTACTCATCATTATCTCCCATATAAAAAAACTGCCTGTGTAAACAGGCAGTCAATATAAATCAAACCAGACCTTTCTTGGCCAGATAACCTTCATAATCACCCAGATAATATTCAAAGCCACCTTCACCATCTAGCTCAATAATCTGCGTTGCAAGACTGGAAACAAACTGACGATCATGGGATACAAACACCAATGTACCTGGAAATTTTTCCAGTGCCATATTTAGCGCTTCGATGCTTTCCATATCCATATGGTTGGTCGGTTCATCCATAACCAGCACATTTGGTTCTTGTAAAATCAGCTTACCATACAGCATGCGGCCTTTTTCACCACCAGACAGCACCTGTACCTGTTTACCGACTTCATTGCTGCCAAACAACAGCCTCCCGAGAGTGCCACGGATAACCTGTTCATCATCACCTTCTTTACCCCATTGGCGCATCCACTCTGTTAACGTCATCGGTACGTCAAAATCATTTTCATGATCCTGTGGGTAATAGCCAACCTGAGCTTTTTCCGCCCATTTCACACTACCACTATCCGCTTTAATACCTTCGTTATAAGCTTCATCATAAGCTCCTGCCAAGAGTTTCAGCAAAGTGGATTTACCGGCACCATTTGGGCCGATAATTGCCAGCCGTTCCCCCGCATCCAGCATAAGACTCAGCTTTTTGAACAATTGGCGGTCAAATCGTTTAGATAAATCCTGCACTTCCAATGCCTGCCGGTGCAATTTTTTCTTATCATCAACATTAAAACGGATAAACGGACTCTGACGGCTGGATGGCTTGACTTCCACCATATCGGCCTTGATTTTATCTGCCAGCTTGGCGCGACTGGTAGCCTGCCGTGCTTTAGATTTATTAGCCGAAAAGCGAGCTACAAACTCCTGCAGCTCCTGCAATTTTTCCTTGGCTTTGGCATTGTCTTTCAGTGTACGTTCGCGTGCCTGCGTAGAAGCCAGCATATAATCATCATAATTACCTGGATACAGCGTAATGCCACCGTAATCCACATCAGCCATGTACGTACACACTTCATTTAAAAAGTGGCGGTCGTGCGAAATGATAATCATGGTAGATTCATAACTATTCAATACACCTTCCAACCAGCGGATGGTATTGATATCCAGATTATTGGTGGGCTCATCCAGCAGCAGCACATCCGGTTTGGAAAATAATGCCTGCGCTAACAACACGCGCAGCTTAAACCCCGGCGCCACTTCACTCATGCTAGCATTATGCAAATGCTCATCTATACCCACGCCGGCAAGCAATTCAGCAGCTCGGGCTTCCGCCGTATAACCGTCGTATTCTGCAAATTTGGCTTCCAAATCTGCCGCGCGCATATAATCATCTTCAGTTGCATCCGGATTGGCATAGATAGCATCACGCTCTGTCATCGCGGCCCACATTTCAGTGTGCCCCATTAAGACCACATCAAGCACACGCATATCTTCATAAGCAAACTGATCCTGCCGCAGTTTACCCAGACGGAGCCCCTGATCTATGGCTACTTCACCACTTGTAGGCTCCAGATCGCCACCCAGAATTTTCATAAAAGTTGATTTACCTGAGCCGTTGGCACCAATCAAACCATAGCGATGGCCGCCACCGAACTTCACCGATACATTCTCAAACAATGGCTTAGCGCCAAACTGCATCGTAATATTATTGGTACTAATCACAGGAATGCTTCCTTTAAAATCCTGACAAAATAGACTGATTTTAGCACAGGCTTAGGCCGAAATTCCGCAAACCGTATTCCGACATTTACAATAAAGGCATTAAAGTGTAAAAACCACTTTTATTTACCACTGATGCATACTGTCATGACCCGATTAAGCCCCAGAATGATTGCTTTATTATTGCTCTGCGGAGCCATTGCTGGTGTGGCAGGTATGTCCTTAATCGGACTGCTGCATATGATTCAGCAGCTTGTCTATGGCATCAGGCGTATTGACGGCATCACTTTTCGAGACATGGTAGAACAAACCAGTGCTATGCATCGTCTGCTGGCTGTGTCTGGCTGCGGCATAGTGGGTGGCATTGGCTGGTTTCTGCTGCACCGTTTTGGTGCCAAACTTGTAGATATCAAACAGGCCATCAGTACCAGCACCACCCCCATACCGCTAGGTACGACTGTGATTCATGCGTTGCTGCAGATTTTAACAGTGGGTATGGGCTCACCCCTCGGTCGGGAAACCGCTCCACGTGAAATTAGTTCTGCTCTGGCGGATTGCATCAGCCGTCGATTGCAAATCAGCGCCGAGGAACGGAAAATTCTCTTAGCCTGTAGTGCGGCAGCAGGTCTGGCAGCGGTATTTGATGTACCACTAGCCGGTGCCCTGTTTGCTCTAGAAACGCTACTTTTCAGCTTTCAGCGCCAATGCGTGATGGCTGCCTTAATTTGCTGCACAACTGCGGCATGGGTAGCACGGTTGGGTTTAGGCAGTTCAACTGCCTATCAGCTACCGACACTTACTCTTAATAGTACATTATTAGTTTGGGCGTTATTACTCGGCCCTATTATCACCGCCGGTTCTTGGCTGTTACAACAGCAATTAGCTTACTGTAAACCCGCAAACCGCAGCACACCGCGTCTAATTTTTATCAGTGTCGCCGCATTCGTACTAATAGGTGTACTGGCAATGTGGCTGCCGGAAATACTGGGAAACGGAAAAGCAGGTAATGAATTATTATTTAATGACAGCATTAGTTGGCAATATGCAGCAGCTCTGCTTATTGGCAAGTGGCTTGCCTTGTTACTGGCTACACGAGCCGGTGCTTATGGCGGTTTTATTACACCATCAATGATGATTGGTGGCCTTGTTGCCTTACTTGCAGCTACCGCATGGAATAGTATATTGCCTCCTGTGCCCTTGATAGCAGCCGTAGTAGTTGGTGCAACAGTTTTTCTGGCGGTACAGCAAAAAATGCCTCTGACCGCAATATTATTTGTAATAGAAATAACCAATATCACACCTGATATTATTATGCCAGTCAGCTTGTGTCTGCTGACTGCTCTTCCAGTACAGCAGGCACTAAACAAATAGAAAATCTGCGCCGAATTCCCTCATTTATACTGAGCAAGTTTCACCCTCTGCCAGCCAGTCGTGTATCTGTAAATACTTGGCTAGCTGAGCTTCAGCAGAACCCGTTTCAGGCTCATACTGATATTCGAAACGGGCAGCAGGCGGCATAGACATCAGGATAGATTCCGTACGTCCGCCAGCATTTAAACCAAACTGTGTGCCTCGGTCACAGAGTAGATTAAATTCTATATAACGTCCGCGCCGGTAGAGTTGAAATTGTCGTTCACGCTCGCCATATGATGAATTCTTGCGCCGCGCCACAATTGGCAAATATGCTTGTGTATAGGCTGAGCTCACCGCCTTTATAAAAGCAAAACATTGAGCAAAATCCCAGCGGTTTAAGTCATCAAAAAACAAACCGCCCACCCCCCGCTGCTCTCGCCGGTGTGGCAAATAAAAATAGCGGTCACACCACTGTTTGAATTCCGGATACACTGCTTCTCCAAATGGCTGACAAGCTGCCTGAGCTACCCGATGCCAGTGTAAAACATCTTCTTCAAACGGATAAAACGGTGTTAAATCAAAGCCTCCACCAAACCACCATACAGGACTGGCGTGCTCAGGATAGGCCACAAACAGACGCACATTGGCATGGCTAGTAGGCACATAGGGATTACGCGGATGGACTACCAGTGATACCCCCATAGCTTCATAAGGTGCTCCAGCCAGATGCTGACGTTGCCGTGTAGCAGAAACCGGCATTGCTTTACCCTTTACATGGGAAAAATTTACTCCTGCCTGTTCAAATACCGCCCCGTCTTTTAAAACCCTCGTACAACCAGAACCTAAAGCACCAGACCAATTATCTATTACAAAACTGCCCGTTCCATCAGCTCCTGCCAAAGTATCAGCTAAATCGATCTGTAAATTTTTAAAAAAATCTAAAACTTGATTAAATACATCACCACTCATGAAAAAACCACAAACTTTGATTAATTAATATATGTATAATGTTAATTAATTTACAGCACAAAACAACCACAGCAACAGAATTTTTAAATCTGTGGATTATTGTGTAAGAAAAAGTATTTTACTGCACATTTATCAACTGCAATACACCAGTAAAAATATCAATAAACCGATAAATGTCTGAATTGTGTCTTCGACACTAAATTTATTACGCACACTATTAAAATAAGGAAATTTCAATGCAACTTTATCTTTACGACCATTGCCCTTTTTGCGTCCGTGCGCGGATGATATTTGGAAAAAAAATAGTACCAGTTGAAAATATTTTTCTGCTAAATGATGATGAAAACACACCCATAAAACTCATTGGCAAAAAAATGGTACCCATACTAGTCAAAGATGATGGCAGCGCCATGGGTGAAAGTCTGGATATTGTGCACTACATCGACAATCTTTCAGACAGTACACATTTAAGCCCTACTGTCCGACCAGAAATTCAGGGCTGGATCAAAATCGTTGATACTTACCGAAACTTCCTCACCGCGCCACGTTGTACACAGATTAATCTGCCTGAATTTGCCACCCAAAGTGCCATTGATTATTTCGTCAACAAAAAAACTGCCATCTACGGCGATTTTCAACAGCATCTACTAAACAGCCAAACCTACATCGAACGTCTGAACGCCGACTTAATTGCCTTATCACCACTCATTCACAGCGACCGTGGTGCGAATGGAACTTTTGGCATGGAAGACATCCTGTTGTTCCCGATTCTGCGCAATCTTACTATGGTTAAAGGTATTGAATGGACTGCACCTGTATTAGACTACATGCATAGCATGAGCCGCATTACTCGTATTCCGTTGTTTGATGACCGCGCCATCTGAAACAACCTCTCCCAAAAGTGCAGCCGCTAAATTTAGCGGCTGCTTTTTTATTTAAATAATATTTAAAATTATAAACTTATAATGAATTTTATTAACATTATTGTATTGTGTATTTCACAATACTACAATAGATTAAATATTGATAAAGAATTAACATACCTTTAATTTGAATATTTTGAATATAAATTACAGGCATGATATTTAAATGAATATTCAGCCTACTCTATATTTATTCAAAGCATTAATAAGTAATCAACTTTAGAGGAAATACATCATGTCTAAAACCAAAACCGTTTCAGAAATACTTGTTGATGTACTCACCGCAGCAGGAGTAAGCAACTGTTATGGCATCATCGGCGATACTTTGAATTTTGTCGGCAAAGCCATCCAAAAAAGCAGTATAAACTGGGTACATACCCGTCACGAAGAAGCTGCAGCCTTTGCCGCTGGTGCGGAAGCCATGATTACCAACAAGCTTACAGCTTGTGCCGGTTCCTGTGGACCAGGCAGCCTGCATTTGATTAATGGCCTATATGAATCAAATCGAAACAATGCACCTGTGATTGTCATTGCTAGCCAATTAGCCGCTACTTCAATGGGAACTGGCTTTCCGCAAGAAGTTGATTTTCTTAAAGTCTATCAGGATACCAGTGTATTTTGTCAGATGGTAAATCAGCCACAGGAAGCACAACGCATATTTACGCAAGCAGCTCAGGCTGCCATCAATAAACGTGGTGTAGCCGTGGTCATCCTGCCTAGTGACATCAGCAAGATGGAAATAGCCGAACAACCCATACAGATTTGGCAGCCACAGCCGGTAACCAGACCAAATGATCAAGAAATCGAAAAACTAGCTAAAGCCATTAATCAGGGTAAAAAAATCACCATCTACGCCGGCTATGGTAGTAAAGATGCTCATGACGAAGTGATTGCTCTGGCAGAAAAACTAAAAGCGCCGGTGGTACACACTTCACGAGCTAAAGACAGCATTGCCTGGGATAACCCTTATCAAGTAGGCATGACGGGTATGTTCGGCACCAAAGCCGGCTATGAAGCAATCAAGGAATGCGATACGCTTTTATTATTAGGCTGTGGCTTTGCATGGTCTGAATATTATCCTGACCATACCAGCATCATTCAAATTGACCATGATGCGACTCAGCTGGGGTTACGTCATCCAATCAATCTAGGACTAGTTGGAGATGTAAAAACCACTTTGCAAACTGTGCTCCCAAAAATTCAAGCTAGAAGCGACAGCAGCTTTCTGGATCACTACACTGCACTATTTGCCAAAATCATGGAGAAATTTCAATCATTTGCCACCCCGGATGATAAACACCCAATACATCCGCAGCAATTAGTTGAATTAATTGATAAATATGCAGATGATGATGCTCTGATTACGGCAGATGTCGGTACACCGATGCTCTGGGGTGCCCGCTATCTAAGCATGAACGGTAAACGGCGCTTTCTCACCAGCCTGAAACACGGCACTATGGCTAACAGCATGCCTCAGGCTTATGGCTTTCAAAAAGCATTTCCAGGCCGGCAGGTGATTTCTTTATCAGGTGATGGCGGACTAGCCATGCTGATGGGTGACTTACTTACTGCCAAACAAGAAAATCTGCCCATTAAAATTGTCGTTTTTAACAACAGCTCCCTTAACTTTGTTGAGCAGGAACAAAAAGGTGAAGGACTGGTCGAAGTGTATGTAGACCTGAAAAACGGCGATTTCAAGACTATAGCCGAAGGTTGTGGCTTTAGCGCGCAAAGTGTAAGCAAATCTTCCGAACTGGAAACAGCCGTTCAAAGTTTTCTGGCACACAAAGGACCAGCTTTGCTGGACGTGGTTATCAGCGACAAAGAACTGATTATGCCTCCTTCAATCAGCTATGAGAATGTTAAAAACATGGTTTGGTATGGTTCTAAAGCCATTCTTGAAGGCAAAGGTAAAGATGTTATCGACATGATAAAAAATAATATTTAAACCAAAACGAACAAACTTACTGCTCAGCATCCGGTTGGGCAGTAAGTTTTATTATATCGGTCAGATTTTGGTAAACCATTTAAAATATCTATCTTAACGAAACTGCTTCTAAATCAGCCTAAGTTTAGAGTTTGGAATTTTCCCAAATATCACATTACTAAATACAAAATAATCAGAAAAAAATAATATCCAGCCAATATCCCAAAAAATATCACTAAATAGAATAGCTTAAGGTATCTGACACACCTTGGCTCAGAATCATCAGATACCATATAGCCTAGACTCATTCTCAATCGAGCTTTGCCCTAAATTGGTTTTGGGAATTCTGTTTTGAAAATCATTGCAGTTTACAGAATTCACACAGTCTAACAACACTTTATAATTAAAACGTTAACTTATTATGTTCAATAATAGCTGCTTTTTAACAATCCCTTTCAAACAGCAAACATCAAATAATCAATCATCAGTTAATTAACTACGCAAAAAAAAGATATTTCGTTTTTAACAACACTTTATTAAAAATTTATAATTATTAAAATCAAATAGTTAAATATTAACAATAATTAATTCTTTTCAATCAAAATGATTTAACGTATTGTTATTTCATAGCTTTTAATCAAATTGATTAAAAGCTATCTGTCTGCGGGAATTTTGTACGGACTGTTTCACAGACCACACAGAAAAACTTCAGGCTAGAAATTAATATGATCATTCACAGCTGTAATAAGCTACCCAGCGATTGAGTTAAACTCAATAGTTGGGTAGTTTTCGTTTAAAAATCGATTTTAATCCGCATCAACGGAGATATATAAACGGATATACCCGTTTATTCCTGTTTATTTAGCTGGCGGACAGCTTTTTTCATCTTACGATACCAAATACGCTGCTGTCGCTTGTCTGGCAATCCACCTGCACCATATTGCCAATCAATATATTGCATCAGCAAAGCTGCCAAATCTGCATTAAGGAGATTATGTTCGGCCAGAAGAGCTTGCAGCTCCAGCGGTCCCATTGCCGCTAATTCAGCTTCTTCACCTTCTATTACGGATTGCTTCAGCAAATTAATGCCTTCAGTAAGCGGCTGTGACTGCACCTCTCCCTGCCGCCGCAACCAAAAAACTAACGGCAATGTCATAATGATGATGACAACAACAATCATCACAACCAGTACAGAGACAGGTAAATTTTTCAAATTTAGCCACGTTAAAATTGATTTCTGGCTTCCTGTATCATAGTTGACAACCCATTGCTGCCAGTAAAACTGGCCATTATCCAAATATTTCTGCAATAAAGGATAAGAAGATGTCAAACTGGCACGCTGAGCTTCGGGAAGAGCATCTTCAACTCCCTTTTCTACCCTTGAGGCAGCAGCAGCGGTAGTCGGATCCACACGTTGCCATCTGCCTTTTTCTGCAATCCAGATTTCAACCCATGCATGTGCATCCTTGCTTCGAATCTGCCAAAATTTCCCTTCAGGATGATATTCACCACCCTGATATCCGACTACCACTCGTGCTGGAACACCCACTGCTCTTGCCAGCCACACAGTGGCATCTGCATAATGCTCACAAAACCCTTCTCTACTTTGAAATAAGAAAAAATCCGTACGATTTACAGGTTCATCACTGGTTTGAGGAGTGAGTGTGTATTGAAAGTGATTATTACGAAAATAATCCATTATATGACGGATGAATTCTTCACTACTACCAGATTGTCTGGCCATCTGCTGTGCCAATTGACGAGTTTGAGGATTTAATCCATCCGGCAGCTGAGTGTAATAACTCAGTAAAGCCTCATCCATCTGCTGATATAAATATGGCGTCAACTGTGAATACAAATGAATACGACGTAAACCTTCTCTGCTACGATTTACCCGCACCACATTGCCAACGCGTCGGTTTAAATCTGGCTGACCGTCAGCCAAGGGTTGATCTAACGCTGGAATACGGCCATGGTCATCCTGAATAATCAGCTGGTAACCCAAAAGCCTATTATTGCTTTGCTGAGCCAAATTATCCTTAGACGGCAATTGCAATGAGTCTTTATCTGTGTATTGTTCTTTTACTGCCCGCCATTCACCATCATAATTTCTACCCATTACCAATACACGCCAGTAAAGATCGGCTTGTCTGGGTTTAACATCATTATCAAAGGTAGCATTGAAAATCAACGCATTGTCTAGGACTAAATTACTGACACTACCCGCAACCAGCGTATCGGATATACCTGTTGTAGCAGCTGATTGCTGCGGCTGGGGTATTCCCCATAAGGGCTTATCCTTACGTGGGACAACTAGAAACAGAATCACCGCCAATGGAAAAGACAGTAACAGAATCAATGCACCCTGACGAATAGCGGCTGATGGCTGAGTAGCGGCGAGTAAACCTAAAGCTGAAATAAGGCAGAATAAAGCCACAATCAGCCAGGGCGCCATCAATATGCTCTGATTAAACAGTAGGCCGCCACCCATTAAAATCAACTGAGCCAAAAGCAGAATTTGCCAGTCACGCAAGGTTTCTCCCTCGAAGGCTTTCAGCATAATCATCAGCATCAGCAAGGAAACACTAGCATCACGTCCAATGATGGTGCCCAGTCGAAAATATATCCATACCGTTGAACCCAGCAATAATATTACCAATGCCCATAATGGCAGCTTTTTGATTTTAGTAAAAAGTAAACCCACTCGTATCAGCCACAGCAAGGCAAATGCTGCACCAACACTCATAGGTAAATCAAACAGCAACGGTAAAGCTATCCAAGCCAGCATCAGCAACAGAATTAACTGCGTATGCTTAGGGGGAGATTTACGCAAAAATACCGGATCAGCTAGCCACATTACCATCTACCCAGAGCATTCAGACATTGTGTTCGTTGTGCAGTCGCTGCTTCATAGCGCTGACGCGGTAATTCGAGAATATACTTTTCACCACGGGCATCTGCGGCCAATACTCTGAAGCACATTTTACTGGCCATCTGTTCTACACTGGTGCCCTGCGGATAATCGCGATAGGAAATCAGCAATGGATCTGTCAGCGGAGCACCTTGGTCAAAATACTTATCCAGCAAATCACCACTTTTAGCATAATGCTTCCATGCAATCTGCCGTGCTGAAATAGCATTTTGGTGTGGAAGTAGATAAGCCGGATCTTGTCCACTCTGGCTGATTTGGCTGTTTTGCTCACCACTAATGCTTTTTACTGACGAAATAGTATGTTCGATCGGTTGTGGAAAAATAACAATTTCATCTGTAAATTCCCACTGTGTTTTAATCATTACCAGACCGAACGGAGCCATACTGGCACCTGCTAACATTAGTGTTGGCAAAATGCCGCGCCGTTGTGGTGGTAAAGTCCAGACAAAATCAGTATTCTCAGGTGTAATTTTCCACAGCTGCCAGTCCTCTGGAGTACCGCTAATTTCCTGTGCCGTCTGTAACCATAACCAACGTGTTCGTTTACTATTGTCACAGGCACGTAAAGTCAGTACACAATCTTTACCGGCAAAATATTCTGATTGCGGCACAACAGCCAGAATCAGACCACTTAGCTGCCGGAAACTGGCCAGCGCTCCAAACACCAATATACCAAGCAGCCAAAATACGAGCGCATAAGCTACATTGATCTGATAATTCACCGCCATAATCCACAGCAGAATACAGGCAATAGCCAATCCCCATCCCATGCGTGTCAGATTAAAACGTATATTTCGTGCACGCAAAGCAGTATGCCCGTCTATCAACGTGGGTACGGACTCAGACCACGGCAACATTATCCAGCATCCCATTAAGCAGCGTACTGCTTCTGGATTGACTCTGCACTGGTTGCAGGCGATGTGCTCCCACGGATACCCAGACAGCTTTCACATCTTCCGGTACCACATGTGCCCGCCCATGTATCCATGCATAGGCTTTGGCTGCCTGAACCACTGCCAAGCCAGCACGAGGACTCAGACCTACAGCAAACATACCCGGAGTCCGCGTAGCAGCCACCAGTCGGTACACATAATCAGCAGCGGCAACAGATAAATTAACTTTAGCCACTTCTGCCTGCCACTGCTGCAGTGTTTCCCCATTACAAACGGCTTTTAGGCGTGGTACAAACTGGCGGCGTCCGCCAGAAACATAAAGCAGCTTCTCTTCTTTTTCAGCAGGATAGCCGATACTCAGACACATCATAAAACGATCAAGCTGCGATTCAGGCAAAGGATAGGTACCGAGCTGTTCGGTCGGATTCTGTGTAGCCACTACCAGAAAGGGCTTAGGCAGTGTATAAGTTTTCCCATCTACAGAAGCCTGCCCTTCTTCCATCGCCTCTAATAAAGCCGATTGCAGCTTGGGTGAAGCACGGTTGATTTCATCGGCCAGTAAAAAGGAATTGAAGACCGGTCCCGGATGAAACACAAATTCGCCACTTTTAGGCTGGAATATACTCACACCAAGCAAATCAGCCGGCAGCATATCGTTGGTGAACTGAACACGCTGGTATTTCAATCCCAGTACTGCAGCCAGTGCATGAGCGAGCGTGGTTTTGCCGACTCCTGGGACATCTTCCAGCAGAATATGTCCGCGAGCCAAAACACAGGTCACAATCTGAATCAGTAATTGTTGTTTACCCAGAATCAGGGCATTAAGCTGTTTGAAAATTGGTTCTAGTTTTGGATTCATGTATTAAAATAGTAGATAAAGGGTATTTGGCAGCAATACTGATAATAGTTACAATGCATTTCTCAAAGATAATAAAACAACAAAAGTTGTTTATTATGTTTTCATGCAAAAAGCATTGATAAAAGTACAGACTGAAAACACAAACTGTATGATTAATAACTAATTTTAACATTATGTATGCTAAATAGTAAATTAATCAATGCGAATATATTCCACAGCCAGTATCTCAATATTTTCCACCCCATCCGGACCATGCAGGCGTACTTCATCACCTTCATGTGCTTTAAGCAATGTACGTGCCAGCGGCGATACCCATGAAATCTTATTACGACTAGTATCAATCTCGTCAGTACCTACGATGCGTACCGTTTGTTCTATTCCATTGCCGCGTAGAATGGTTACCGTTGCACTGAAAAATACCTGATCACTTGCCTCACGTGTTTCTGGGTCAATCACCTGAGCAGCCTCAAGCCGTTTAGTCAAAAACCGAATCCGCCGGTCAATTTCTCGCAACCGGCGTTTACCATACAGATAATCACCATTTTCACTGCGGTCTCCATTACCGGCTGCCCAGTTAACCACGTTCACGATTTCCGGCCGTTCCTTGTGTACCAGTTGATAAAGTTCGTCCTGTAAAGCCTGATGACCGACTGGTGTAATGTAATTGGGCGCAGGTTGCGTCTGCACATCAGACATAATCTGTCTCCATATTTAACACAAAAAGGCTGTCTGAAAAATACAGACAGCCTGCTTCATTTTCAGCTGACTCAGTGGTTATTTACGCTGCGCATCCACAGCAGCCAAAGCAACCATATTGACAATACGGCGTACAGAAGCCATAGGAGTAACAATATGCACGGATTCATTCATACCCATCAGAATCGGGCCAATGGTTACACCATTAGAAGAAGTACGCAACAAATTGTAGCTGATGTTGGCTGCCTCAACATTAGGCATCACCAGCAAATTGGCTGCACCTTTAAGCTTGCAGTCCGGCATTAATTTCTGACGCAGTTTTTCATCCAGAGCCAGATCACCTTGCATTTCACCATCAACATTCAGTTCTGGATCTGCTTCTTTAATCAGAGCCAGAGCTTCCTGCATTTTGCTGCTGCTGGGCTGTTCCAGTGAACCGAAGTTGGAATTAGACAACAGCGCTACTTTAGGTTCGATACCGAAGCGTTTGATCTCATTCACACACATCAGTGTGTTTGCAGCAATTTGCTCGGCAGTAGGTTCAGAATTGACGTAAGTATCAGCAATGAACATATTGCCTGAAGTCATAATGAGTGCATTCATTGCACAAGCATTCTGCTCAGTATTGTTATAGCCAATTACTTCTTCCAGAATATTGAAATGGTCATGGAAACGGCCAACTGTACCGCAAAGCAAGGCATCAGCACTGCCCATTCGTACCATCATGGCACCAATCAGTGTAGAGCTGCTAATCATGCGACGACGTGCCATCTCTTCAGTAACGCCATGACGTTTGCGCAGCTCATAATAAGCCTGCCAATATTCACGGTAGCGCGGATCATCCTGATTATTGACGATTTCAAAATCTTTGCCTGACTGAATAGTCAGACCTAGCTTTTTCGCCCGTGCTTCAATAACGGCCGGACGGCCGATAAGAATTGGGTAAGCCAGTTTATGATTGACTATATGCTGCGTAGCATGCAAAACGCGCTCATCTTCACCTTCACACAATACCACACGTTTTACATCTTTCTTCGCCTGTGAGAATACCGGTTTCATAAACAGACTGGATTTGTAAACAAACTGACTCAGTTTTTCTACATAAGCATCCATATCTGCAATCGGACGGGTTGCAACACCTGAATCCATCGCTGCTTTGGCAACAGCCGGAGCAACAACCGCAATCAGGCGCGGGTCAAAGGGTTTCGGAATCAGATATTCACGACCAAAAGACAGCTCGGCATTACCATATGCTGCAGAAACTTCGTCACTCAGCTCGGCTTTTGCCAGCTCAGCAATAGCGTGCACACAGGCTAATTTCATCTGTTCATTAATAGTGGTAGCACCGACATCCAGCGCGCCACGGAAAATGAACGGGAAGCACAATACATTGTTTACTTGATTCGGGAAATCAGAACGTCCTGTACCAATTACAGCATCCGGCCGCGCTGCTTTGGCTTCCGGCGGCCATATTTCTGGTGTCGGATTGGCCATAGCCAAAATAATCGGGTCTTTAGCCATGGTTTTGAGCATGTCTACGCTCAGAACATTCGGGCCGGACAAGCCAAGGAAAATATCCTTGCCATGTACGGCATCAGCCAGCTTGCGCTGACCATTATCAGGAATGGCAAATAGTTTTTTCGATTCCACCATGTTTTCTTCGCGATTCTGGTAAATTACACCTTTAGAATCACACACAGTGATGTTTTCGCGTTTCATGCCCAGCGCTACCAAGAGCTCCAGACAAGCAATAGCCGCAGCACCCGCACCAGAGCAGACTAGCTTAACCTGACTGATATCTTTACCTACTACTTCCAAACCATTTTTAATCGCAGCTGCGGTAATGATAGCAGTACCATGCTGATCGTCATGGAATACCGGAATATTGCAACGTTCACGCAGTTTTTTCTCAATATAGAAACATTCCGGTGCTTTGATATCTTCCAGATTGATACCACCGAAAGTCGGTTCCAGAGAAGCAATAATATCAACTAATTTATCTGGGTCAGTTTCGTTTACTTCGATATCGAATACATCAATACCACCAAATTTTTTGAACAGTACCCCTTTGCCTTCCATTACCGGTTTGCCGGCTAATGCACCAATATTGCCCAACCCTAGCACGGCTGTACCATTGGAAATTACAGCCACCAGATTACCGCGAGCAGTATAACGATATGCATTCAAGGGATCACGGTGAATTTCCATACATGGTGCAGCCACACCCGGTGAATAAGCCAGTGACAAATCATATTGAGTAGCCAGCGGCTTGGTTGGCGTAATCTGAATTTTACCGGGACGGGGTTCTTCGTGAAAATGTAATGCTGCTTCTTTGATTAATTCATCCATATCTGTTCTCAGTCTTAGGTTTTTCAACACCAATAAGCTGTTCTTGAAAGAGCACGCTAAAAGTCACTTCTATCAGAGCAATTTATAAATCATAGGCATTGATAAAAGTAGTTCACATTATAGCGTTATTTAACAAAATCATGCACCGTTTTATTATCAGTATAATCAACTGCCATGTGGGATAAATAACAGATTCGGCTCTTGCAAACGTTAATAAAACAAATAGCTGACCAAATTTAGCCAAATTTGAAATTACATTTTTATTTCAAATGCTTATCTAAAATTAACCTAAATCATTTATTTTTATTCATTTATATACTAGCTAAAAACTAAATTTTAACTTTTGCAATTAAGGAAATGATTAGCGCTCACCTTTTACACTGTAACCATAATTGCTTTTCAGTTTTTTGTCATGCAACTTGTAATAAATATTTTCTAATTTGAGTATAAGGGTGTTTATAAACAAATTAAATTTGGAAAGAGGCATAATTCACAATTTAATTGTGAATAAATATAATGGATTTTTTTAAGATCATCTGTTGCAAATAAAAATTAAGAGATTTTTTATTGTATATCTTTTGGTAAGTTAATAGTTTTTATCCTGCTTCATTTCTAATTCAATCATTGTTCCAAGAATCAGTTATTTTCGTTGAATAAGAACAAACGCTTGAAAGCAATTTCAGTTAATTTATTAATATCATTTTTATCTTGTACAATATGCATTTTTCGATGGCAATTGGGGCATAAGGCGACCAGATTGTCTAAAGTATCTGGGCCATTTTGTGATAGCCATACGACATGATGGCATTCTAAATACGGTTGTTGCTCTTGATTGACAAAGGGCGCAAATTGTTCACATAAATCACAATAACCACGCGCTTGGCGTTTTACATATTCCACTAATTCCATACTACGTCGATAGCGCGGTGTTTTTACGGTTATTTTACTGGTTTGTTTAGTTTCTTGATTTTGGCGTTGAATTTTAGCTATGAGCTTTTTATCTGAAAATCTGGATAATGCGGTTAATCTATCTTGCTCAAAATGATTCACCATTTCTACCGGTAATCCACCTTGTTTCAAGCGTAGTGGAAAAATATATACTTGTCGCCATTGGTTTTTAGCATCTAACTGTTGAGTACAATAAGGCTCTCCCGCTTTAAGCATTTCGCCAATATAAGTATATTGATATTCTGCTAACACTTCGAAATAATGTACTTGTACGCCATTATTATCTATATTTGCTAATGTTTTATTTTGAGCAAAATCTAAAGATTGATCACCAATCTGGCCCATTCCGGTGTAATGTAAAATGTCATTTTTCCACACATCTTTATAGACCGACTCAAGATGATTGGTTATCAGAACTAATGTGTTAGTTCGATTTGATTTACGCATGCCCCCTTGTGGTGAACATTGAAATACATCACATAATTGCTCGTTATTTAAAATTGTTCCTTGGGTTAACGTAATCATGGGTTTAGATGGAAGCAAAAACTGATGTTTAACACTTTAAAACAAATTATTTAAAATGCCAACACAATGGTTTAGGTGCAAGCTATATCAATCGACAAATAATTTTTTTAGGATTATGTGTCTATATTTGCTTGTATAAGCTAAATAAAATTTTTATCAATTTATTCTATTAACTGGCATAATTTTTATAATTTTTCTAAAAATATATTGACATATCAACAAGTAAAGGCGGTATTATTTTACAGCTTTTTGTTTAGCAGTCAGTCTTAGCGGACTGGATTTAATGTAGCCAACCGCATAATTTTAATATTTGTGCGGTATTTGCTTATTCCCAAATGCTATTCATAAGCCATATCATTGCCGTCACGCTTTTACTCAACGCTCAAGTCGTTGCTATTATCTGTAATCCCGATTTACCTGTAGCTGAACAGGCGCGCCAACTTAGTGCGCAGGGTTTGACTTTGTTAATTAAGTATTATGAATCTGAAGATTATATCTTTCAGGAAATAACGCAAACTTTGGGCAAACTGATGATTGAACGTGAAAATCTGGGTATTATTGCTGGTGTAGCCATGGATGAAATGTTGAATTTTGCCGGTAATCTGAATGCTTTGATTAGCGGATTAAGGTGTTATCTGACGGAAATCAGTAAATATGCTGAAATCATCAGCCAGTATCATGCTTATAAGCTCATTCAAGAATAACTTCATTTGAAAAAGCCAGCGGATTTATTGAGCAAATTCACTGGCGTTTGCGCCTATGTTTGATTGTTTTATAGGGTCAGTTCCATCTGGATGTTGACTCTATTGAATGTACTATGAAGGTTGGTAATTTCTTTAAATCCGGCTTGCTGATAAAGATGGATGGCTGGTTTCAGGCTAGTATGGCTTTCTACATAAAGTTTTTTTGCGCCCTCTTCTCTGGCTTTGGCAATGATTGCCTCTATCAAATGTCTGCCAATATGTTTGCCCTGTGCCTCTGGGGCCACTGTTAATTTGGCTAGCTCATAATCATATGGGTCACCATGCTGCTTTATCAGGGCACATACGCCTACTGGTTTGCCGTTTTCCAGTGCCACCAGTATGTGGCCGCCTTTGTCGAGGATGGCTTGTCTGGGATTATCCAGTAGCTGATAATCACTGTCTTCCATTTCGAAATATTTAGCTATCCACGCTGCATTCAAATCACGAAAAGCAGAATGATAGCGGTCACTGTAATCAACAATTTGCACATTTTCTGCGATATTCATGATGCATCCTTTTACATGAAATTGAGTATCGGCCAGCCATGGCGGTGGGCATACTGTGCTAATTTTTCATCAGGATTGACGGCTACCGGATCAGTTACTAGTTGCAGGAGCGGTAAATCGTTATGTGAATCGCTGTAAAAATAAACTTTGGTAAAATCGCTCAGTTGTTGCCCTCGTTGTGCCAACCATTGTTGCAGACGGATAACTTTGCCTTCTTTAAAGCTGGGTGTGCCTATGTAGCGTCCGGTATAGTTACCTGCTGCATCAGTTTCTAACTGTACGCCGATAATATTCTGAATACCAAATGTTTTTGCAATCGGGGCAATAATAAACTCATTGGTAGCCGATAATAGCAACATTTCATCTCCAGCATCACGATGCCCCTGTACCAGCATTTTTGCCATAGTGGAAATATGCGGTACGATAAAGTCATGCATGTATTCGCTATGCATGCTGTCCAGTTCGGCACGGGTAAATCGTGCCAGAGGTGCGAGCTGGAATTGCAGGAATTCATCTATATCAAGACAGCCATTTAGGTAATCTTGATAGAATTTATTGTTTTTCATGTCAACAAACGCTTTGTCGACCAGTCCTTTCTGCATCAGGTACTTCGGCCATTCGTTATCCGAATCACAATTAATCAGAGTATGGTCAAGGTCAAAAATAGCCAGATTCATGCATGTTCCTGTTGTTTAAGTAGCTGCCGCAGTAAGGTAAGAGTGATGCGCCGCCCCTGCGCAAGTGAATAATCATTTAAGGTATTGAGCATTAGCAATAGACTGTCCAAATCGCGGCGCCAGTGAGCCAGCAGATAACGGATAACTTCAGCATCCACCGGTATTTGCCGAGCCCGTGCCATGCCTACCAATGCGTTAAATTTCTCTTCGTCGCTTAATGGTTTGATTTCATATACCAAACAAAAAGCCATACGGGTACGTAAATCTTCGCGAATCATAAGCTGCTGGGGGGGGATGGCAGAGCTTAAAAGCAGATTGCCCTGACGGGTATTGCGAAAGTGGTTGAATAAAGAAAAAAGCTGCTGCTGCTCGGCAGGGCTGAGTAATTCAATCTGATCCACAGCAACGCAATCAAGGTCAAACAGCCAATAACCAAGGCCTTCGCTCGCAGCGTCAACATATTCGGCTTTCAGACCGCGCGATTGCGCCTGCGCTACCCATGCTTTTAGTAAATGGCTTTTACCGCTACCGGCTTCGCCCCAAACAAAGATAAACGGATCTGCCTGCTGCTGTAAAACATAAATCAGTTCAGCGTTGGTATGGCCGAGAAATTTGTCAAATCCGGGATAGCTGCGATCATCAAAGTCAAATATCAGTTGGTTCACTACGTTAGACCAGTTTGAAAAGGTAGTGTGGCCTTTGATTGTACGCTGTCTGCTTTGTTTCTTTCAAGCAGCACATTGGAGTAATGCTACTGAGGAATAAGGATTTTACGTTTGCACTTGCCCATGGCATAAAAATGACATTATTCTTTTGGCTTTACTCCAAATACTTGTGTCCAAAGCTGCTTTACGACCTGATAATTGGCGAGCAAAGTGGCGTCTATGTTGGTGTTGACAGCATCGCGCAAACGAGTGTTGTGCTGTTGCTGGCGATAATACCGATAAGCCATGCGACTGCCTTCGGCCATACAGCTGTCTACTAGCCCCAATTCGGCAGCGATGCTGAGCAAGGCAATATTACCGTAATTGTTTAGCAATTGCGGATACTGATGCGCATGTGCCAGTATCAGATACTGCACAATAAATTCCACATCCACTACTCCGCCGCGGGCATATTTTACATTTGTATCTACGGGTGGATGTGTAGGAAACATTTTTTCGCGCATAGCGATGATTTCGTTGCTTAAAGAGACGGTATCACGTTTGCGGCATAAAATTTCGCTACGTACCCCATCAAATCGTATGCCCACGTTGCTGTCGCCACCAATGAAGCGGGCTCGGGTTAGGGCCTGATGCTCCCAAGTCCATGCACTTTCACGTTCATAGCGTTCGAATGCCTGTATATGGGTAACAGTAAAACCTGAATCGCCATTCGGGCGCAGCCGTAAATCAATATCGTAAAGTGTACCTGCACCGGTTGGTACTGTTAGCCAGCTGGTAAGACGACGGGCCAGACGTGTATATGTATCAATAGCATCGGGATGGTTATCATCAAATACATAAACCAAATCCAAATCTGAGGTATAACCTAATTCTTTACCCCCCAGTTTGCCATAACCAATCACAGCAAAATGCGGGGTTTCAGTGTGACGTCGTGGTAATTGCGCCCATACTCTATTCAGTGCATTTTGTATAATTAGGTCTGCCAGTGCAGAAAGCTGATCTGACAACCCTTCTACTGTCCACAAACCGGCCAAATCCTGTACAGCCAGACGAAAAGTCCATGCATGCTGAAACCGGCGCAGAACATCCATTTGCGCCTCGACATCATCATGGCAATCATCCAACAACTTTGTCAGCTCCTGCGCATGTACTGTCCAATCAGTATCCTTGCGCATTAGTTCATTGCTAAGCAGTTCGTCCAATAATACCGGATGCCGCTGTAAGTATGTAGCAACCCAGCTGCTTTGACTCATGAGTCCGGCCAGTTTATCTAAAGCTTCGGGATGCTCATGCATAAAGGCCAAATATGAACTGCGCCGAGCAATGGTTTCTACAAAATCAAGCAATCGGGTTAATGTAATATCTGGCTGCGGATATCTGGCTGCTACGCTCAGTACAGACGGAATCATGTCATCAAAACGCTGTTGCGCAGATGACGATAGCTGCCGGTACTGACTGCCATGATGTAGTTGTTGCAGACGCTGAATTACATTATGAGCATTAAAGCCATGTGCTGTTAGTAAAGAAGTTTTTTCTTCACTATCACTGTCAACCTGCCAAACGCGTACCATATCAGGATCTTGTGCTTTGGCCTTATCGTCCGGCTCAGTGAAAATGGCATTGAAAATCTGGTTAACAGCACAACGGTGCTGATTCAATGCAAAAAGGTAGTGCTCATAATCGGCATAGCCCATACTTTTTGCTAGCATTTGTTGCTGCTCTGTGCCGGCCGGCAGCATCTGCGTTTGCTGATCATCCCAATATTGTAAGCGGTGTTCGGTATCTCTCAGAAAATGGTAAGCCTGTAGCAAGATATCAACTTTTTCTGCTGACAGCATGCCTTGTTCCTGCAAGGCATGCAGTGTTTCCTGTGTGCCTTTTAGTTGCAGGCTGCGTATCTGACCGCCACGTATCAGCTGGAAAATCTGTGCAATAAATTCCACTTCACGAATGCCACCGGCACCCAGTTTGATATTGTCCGCCATGCCTTTGCGGGTCACTTCACGCTGAATTTGCTGATGCAGATTGCGCATGGCATCGTAGGCATTGAAATCCAGATATTTACGATACACAAACGGCCGTACAAGTGCAGCGATATGATTCGGATAGTCGGTTATTAATCGAGCCTTAGTCCATGCATAGCGCTCCCATTCCCGTCCTTGCTGTATCAGATATTGTTCCAGCGCGGTTTCATTTATTACCAATGCCCCAGCATCACCATCTGGACGCAATCGCATATCTACGCGGAAAACCTGCCCGTCACCAGTAATATCATTCAGTAGCGATATGATTTTCTGGCCAACTTTGGTGAAAAATTCCTGATTGCTTTTCTGGCGTTTACCGTCGGTGTCGCCAGCTTCCGGAAAAACAAAAATTAAATCTATATCAGAGGAAACATTCAGTTCATATCCACCCATCTTGCCCATGCCCACTATACTCAGCCGCTGAAATGTATTGCTGAGGGCGCCAATTGGTTCGCCATATAGTCCAGCATAATAAGCATGTGCATACTGTTCAGCGATATTGATGGTGAAATCAGCTAGATGAGTTATGGTGGTGGTGACTTCCTGTAAATCACTCACCCGTGCCAGATCGCGCGCCATGATATGTGCAATTACATGGCGGCGCAGCAGGCGCAACTGGCGTTTCAACTCTGCCTCATTTTCACCAGCCTGCAATTGTGTCCAGTTGGCAAAACCGTGAAAATCTTCCAACGTCAGACGTCTTTCCAGCCATGGAAAAAGTTTGTTCTGGTCGAGCAAATGGTTATCTAGCAGACGGCTGAGAAACAATGAATATGGACGGGCTGTGACGAGAATGTGTGCAGGAGTCATGTTGCTGTTGAATTGGTAACAGTTGTGTGTGAGCATGATACCGCCTGACCTAAATACTGTGAACTGACAACTTTCAGATAATTAACAATGGCTCATCAGTACAATACTGTTGGTATCACTCATAAAATACTAATAAAGGGAATATTCATATCATAATGAATATTCCCTTTTCTTTATACAGATTCAGTTACAATCGTATTGATGTAATGTATTAGTGATGATGGTGGTCGTGGGCACCATGTACATGGCCGTGTTCCAGCTCTTCTGCAGTAGCTGGGCGGATGTCTTTTACAGTTGCTTTAAAGCGAATGCGCTGGCCGGCTAAGGGATGATTACCATCCACTACGGCTTTACCATCAGCCACATCGGTGATACGGTATACCATCACTTCACCAGTTTCTGGATCGTCAGCTTCGAACATCATGCCCACTTCTACTTCTACCGGAAACACATCCAGTGGTTCGATGCGAATCAGATCTTCCTCCTGCTCGCCAAAAGCATCATCCGGAGACAATGTAACATCTACTACATCGCCAACTGCTTTATCGTGCAACTGTTCTTCCACCAACGGGAAAATACCATCATAACCACCATGCAGATAGCTGATAGGTTCTTCCGTTTTATCTATCAGCTGGTTATCTGCATCAAACATTTCATAATCCAGCGTCACTACAGAGTTTTTGGCGATTTTCATAATTTTTTCCATAATCAATAAACTGCACGAGCAGCAAACAGGATGTAGTTTAACATGGAACCAGCAACATCACATGCTGCTGATGTTAAGGCACCATCAGGATTGCAGACTGTCCAGTCGCGCCATCATTCCGGCCAATATACTTTTGCCTTCCGAGTGACTGACAATGGGTTCACTACCTTTGCGCCCAAGCAAACGTATATCATCTGCCGGCATTTCATCTATGAAACGGCTGGGTTCATGTAATTCCCACGTTCCGGCACGTTTGCGCTTATGACAATGGGTCAGCGTGAGCGTCTGACGAGCACGGGTAATACCAACATACATCAGCCGACGCTCTTCATCGATATTGCCTTCCTCCACGCTATCCGCATGCGGAAAAACGCCTTCTTCACAACCAACAAGAAACACATATGGGTATTCCAATCCTTTCGAAGCATGCAATGTGGACATACTCACCATATCCGCATCTTCGTCTTCCTTACCATCCAGCAAGGTCATCAGGGCAATGGTCTGGGCTATTTCAAGTATATTTCTACCGTCTTCCTCTCCTTTTTTACTAATCCAGCCGAGCAAATCCTGTACATTACGCCACTTGATTTCACCTGCACGCCCTTCTTCTGTGTTCAGTAGATGTGCTTCATAAGCAATATCAGACAACAGATTGTGTAGCAAGTTGCCAGCTGCTTCAGTACGTGCGCGTATTTGATAATCCGCCAGCATCGCCATAAACTGCTGTAAAGGCTCACGGCTCTTGGCAGATAGTTCTGCCAAAGCACTCATACTGCGCGCCGCCTCGTACAGGCTGCATTGCGCCACTTTGGCATAATTGTTCAGCTTTGCCAGTGTCGTTTCGCCCACTCCACGCCGCGGAGTAGTCACCGCGCGTAAAAAAGCCGGATCATCATCTGGGTTGGCGAGTAAGCGCACATAAGCGAGCACATCCTTAATTTCAGCTTTGTCAAAAAAACTCTGCCCACCAGAAAGACGGTAAGGAATCCGTCTGCTGCGCAAAGCTTCTTCAAATACTCGCGCCTGATGATTACCCCTGTACAGGATGGCAAAATCGCGATAATGCACCGCATCTCCGCCTACCAGTTTCTGGTGCGCAATGCGGCTAACCACCAAATCGGCTTCATGGGTTTCGTTTTTACAGGCAATCACATCAATCATATCGCCAAGCCCATATTCACTCCATAAAGTTTTGGCGAATAACTTAGGGTTATGGGCTATTACTTGATTGGCCACGCGCAGAATACGCGCAGTAGAGCGATAATTTTGCTCCAGCTTGATGATTTTCAAATCCGGATAATCCTGCTGCAACAGACGCAGATTTTCCATATTGGCACCACGCCAAGCATAAATGCTCTGGTCATCATCACCTACAGCAGTAAATTTTCCATCCTCCCCTGTAAGCAAACGCATTAGCGCATACTGGCAAGTATTGGTATCTTGACATTCATCCACCAGCAGATAACGCAGGCGCAGCTGCCACTTATAGCGGATGTTTGCATCTGATTGCAGCAGCTCAACCGGTATGCGGATTAAATCATCAAAATCAACTGCCTGATAACTTATTAGAGTATCCTGATAAGAGGCGTACAGCTGCCCTATTTGATGTGTCCAGCTATCATCTGCCTGCCGAATAATAGTTTCTGGTGACAACAGGCTGTTTTTCCATAATGAAATTTGGTGCTGTGCCTTAAATACCATTTCACGGCCACTGCTACCCAGCAACTCGCTGATAATTTTGCCCGCATCGGCACTGTCGAGAATAGAAAACTGTTTTTTATAACCAGCTGCGGCCGCTTCTTCGCGCAGAAAACGCATACCCAATGAATGAAACGTGCTGATGTTTAAACCGCGGGTCTGCGATTTGTGCAACAAATGCCCTACACGCTCTTGCATTTCCCGAGCCGCTTTATTCGTAAACGTAATCGCGGCAATCTGATGCGGTGGATAACCAGCCTGCTTGATTAGATAGGCAATTTTTTCAGTAATCACACGCGTTTTACCGCTGCCAGCACCAGCAAGTACCAGTAACGGCCCATCCAAATAATGGATAGCCTGATGTTGTTGTGGATTAAGATTCAACATGATTTACTAGATACTTTCCGGCGCAATAGATGAGACTTCTGCCTAAAACAGCTAATCCTGACATCTGTGAATCGGATAGTAAACTTAAATTTGCCAATCGATTGGCGCCATACCGTGCTGTTGCAGATATGCATTGGCTTTGGAAAAATGTTTACAACCAAAAAAACCACGGTAGGCGGATAAAGGAGAAGGATGGGGCGCAGTCAGTACCAGATGCTTTTGGCGATTTATCATCGCTCCTTTTTTTTGTGCATGACTACCCCAAAGCATAAAAACAACGTTCTGACGTTCTGCATTCAGTGCAGCAATCACATGGTCAGTAAATGTTTCCCAGCCCAGCTCAGCATGAGAATGTGCCTGACCAGCGCGCACGGTTAAAACTGTATTGAGCAGCAATACACCTTGTTCCGCCCAGTGTTGCAGATAGCCATGCTGTGGTATACGAAAACCAGGAATATCGTCTGCTAATTCTTTGTAGATATTAACCAAAGATGGTGGAATAGCAATTCCCTGCCGGACTGAGAAAGAGAGGCCATGAGCCTGTTGCGGACCATGGTAAGGATCTTGCCCTAGAATCACCACTTTTACCTGTGCAAACTCAGTAGCCTTGAATGCATTAAACACATCTTGAGCAGGCGGATAAATAATTTTACCGGCCATTCTTTCGGCACGGACAGTTTCCAGAATATGCTGAAAATATGGTTGCTGTTTTTCTGCACCAATTGCCTGATGCCATGTCTGCATATGTTCTCCCCTATACGATTAGGATAATTTCTGCTTTACCCTGATACTCACTCATGCAGCCAATTTTAGCATACAGATACAACCACTAATCATGCTTGAAACGCCAGAAATGAGCCAGAGGACCATAACCGTGTCCTAAATGCCAATGCTGTCCAGCCTCAATGGCGCCGTGCACATAGCATTTAGCCACAGCTACTGTATTAGCTAAAGTTTCATGCTGTGGACGTAAAGCGGCAATTGCTGCTGAAAGCGTACATCCAGTGCCATGTGTATGAGATGTTTTAATACGCAGACTCTTAAAGCAAACTGGTTCGCAATCCTTTTCCAGTAACCAGTCTATGGCTTCTTCATCTTCACTGAGATGCCCGCCTTTGACCAGAACAGCCTGACAACCTTCATCCAGCAGAATTTGCCCCTGCTCCAGCATTTCATCACTAGAAGTAGCCATCGTTTTCTGGGTTAGCAACGCCAGCTCGAACAAATTAGGAGTAAGTATATCGGCAAGCGGCATAAGCATTTGCTTCATAGCTTGCACGGTATTTTCTATAGACAGTGCCGAACCAGAGGTGGCTACCATTACCGGATCTAATACAGTAAAAGGCAGATGAAATTGCTGCAAAGACTCTGCAACGACACGTATACTTTCAATATCCGCAAGCATACCAATTTTGAGCGCATCAATACGGATATCCGACATCACAGCCGAACATTGTGCCTCAATCATATCCGGTGTTACCACCATGACCTTTTGCACACCAAAAGTATTTTGTGCTGTTATTGCAGTAATGACACTGGTACCGTAGGCACCAAGTGCGGCAAAAGTTTTTAAATCCGCTTGTATACCTGCACCACCACCGGAATCCGAACCGGCTATAGTCAATGCACGAGGGTAAGGCTTGGCCAGGGCCATAAGCGACTCCCAAAATAATTTTTATTAGTCAAGGATTTAATTTATATATACATCCTGCAAAAAAAACAAGCCCATACAAATAAACCAATCAGTTTAAGCAACCTTGTTTGTAAAGGGAAAAACCGCCAGAAATATAATATTTGCAATTAAAAACAGAAATTTAATTCAAACAATCAGTCAGTAAAACTGTGTTCCGCATCAGGAAAAATCTTAGCTTTAACTTCCTGTACATAGGCTCCGACAGCAGCCTGAATACTGGTTTGATTGTGCATGAAATTCTTCACAAATTTTGCTGTTTTGCCTGGATAAATTCCCAGCATATCATGCATCACCAGTACCTGTCCGTCACAATCGACACCGGCACCAATACCTATGGTTGGACAGCTTACAGATGCGGTTACTTTTGCTGCCAGAGCAACTGGCACACACTCCATCAGCACCATATCCGCTCCGGCTTGAGCATGTGCCTGAGCATCAGCTAGCAATTGTGCCGCAGCTTCACCGCGACCCTGAACTTTATAACCGCCAAGCGTATGTACTGACTGCGGCGTCAGGCCGATATGTGCACACACAGGAATACCGCGTTGCTGTAAAAATTGCGTAGTTTCAGCGATCCATTCACCGCCTTCCAGTTTTACCATGTGTGCTCCGGCCACCATCAGCCGAACAGCTGCCGCAAAAGCCTGCTCTTTACTTTGTTGATAAGCACCAAATGGCAGATCAGCCAGTATCAGCGCCTGTAGATTGCCTCGCGCCACAGCCGCAGTGTGATAACAAATATCGTCAACACTAACCGGAATAGTAGAAGCTTGTCCCTGCACTGCCATACCCAAGGAATCACCAATCAGCAGTACGTCAACACCAGCATCGCTCATCAGACGAGCAAAACTGGCATCGTAACAAGTTAGCATAGCGATTTTTTCGCCTGCGGCTTTCATTTTTTTTAAAGTGTGAATGGTATGCATAAATTGATAAATCAAATAATAATATTTATTAGAAAACACGGCCGGTAGTTATACACAGTCTGTTTCTGCAAGGAAACAACAAATTCATCAATCAGTAAAACTGATAAACAAACGGCCAAATTGAATGTGCGGCAAAATACCACAGACAACCTTTTTACCCGAGCAGATTAACAAATATTTTGCTAAAGATAAATTTAACCGGCACGATGATACGTGCGCTTGCCCCCGACATGACTAATCATCCGTATCTGCTCATCTAGCAATCACGCCAAGCATCATTTTTTTACGCTTGAAACCAAACCATGCAAATTGTGTGAATGTGTATACTGATTTTCAATCCAATAAACAAAAACCGTACTTTTTTCTACCAAAAAGTACGGTTTCCAAACTGAATAACACATACATCAGTATGCAAAAAATATCAAACAAACATCATAATGGCATTGATATTTTTTTACCCCGATTAAACTGCGCTGCACACTGAAATAGCAAAATTACTACAGAAAAAACGGCTGAAAATAACTTTCTTACGCAAAAAAATATTCAGCTTTACTCATCAGCAAAACACATCACTTATTCGCTTAAATTCAGATAATTACGACTTCCCTGCATATTAGCAATGGTATTTAGCAACAACTCAAAATGATCTTCATTACCCAGAAAATCCAGCTCATTGGTATTGGCAATCAGTAATGGAGCATGCTGGTATAAATGGAAAAAACGGCGATATTCAGCATGAATCTGCTGTAAATAACCAGCAGGAAACAAATTAATCATACCATCCTCACGCTGGCGCAGACGCTTGTCCAGCAATTCATCATCCGCTTCCAGATAAATCACCAAATCCGGTACCGGAAATTTAGGCATCACCTTTTGCTTGATTTGCCAATACAACGTCTGCTCTTCTTCACGCAGAATTACCGGTACATATATCTGGTCTTTCTCCAGCAGAAAATCAGCAACAATACGTGAACGCCGTTCATCTTCAGCATAGATAACATTGATGGCTTCACAACGGCGCATCAGAAAATGCATCTCTGTGGCCAGCCCGTGATTGGCAGCATTTAGATAGAATTTTTCTAAAAACGGATTGCTTTCAGGTATCTCTGATAATAGTAATGCATCAAAATACTGTGCCAGACGACGGCTCAAAGCTGATTTGCCACTGCCAATAGATCCTTCTACGACAATGTAGCGATAATCCATATTTTCCCCTGACTTAGTTTTGATCGCCTTCAATAATCGTGGCTGCATCCGGCTGTGCTTTAAGTAATTTTGCCGCCAGAGTAGAGGCACTGCCATGAGTGCCGATTACATAGTATGGTGCAATAGCAGCTAGTGGAGCCATTACGAATGCGCGTTCATGCGCACTTGGATGAGGCAATTTCAAATCAGGTTCATTAATGGTCTGATGATTGTAATCAATTACGTCCAGATCAATCATACGCGGACCATTTGGCACATTGCGCACACGTCCCAGCTTATTTTCCAGTTCTAGCATGGAATGTAGCAATGCCTGTGCACTTAAAGTGGTATGAACCAAAACCACCGCATTGACAAAATCAGGCTGGTCAGTCAATCCCACCGGCTTGGTAAGATAAAGTGGTGAAATTGCCTTTACACGGATACCACTAACCTGATTCAATGCAGCCATAGCTGCTTCAACCTGTTTGCGCGGATTTCCTAGATTAGCGCCCAAAGCAATAACCGCTGTTACTGTTTTCATGCTCCCTCCTGCTTGGATTTGTTAGTGCGTTTATTACGATTTCGTTTTGATTTTGTAGAGGTTGTTTTTACCTGCATCGCAGTGTGAATCAGCTCCTCACGCTCTGCATCCGTTCCCTGCTGAAAATTCTGCCACCACTGCACAGTTTCCTGAGCCACTTCGCCAAGATTGGCGCGCAGACACAGAAAATCAAAAGCAGCACGAAAGCGCGGCTGAGCAAGTAGACGATATGGCCGTCCACCGCGCATTATTTCAAATTGCGGTTGCAGAGACCAGATTTCACGCATAGTAACACCATAGCGCTGTGGTACACCCCAGTGTTTATCTATGTGCTGACGTTCGGAAGCCATGGCAGCATGCATGGCTCCATTACTGCGCATACCGCGCGCCTGTTGTTGTATCCATGCTTCACGCATATGCGGCCACAATACTGCCGCCAGTACAAATCCCATGGAAACGGACTTATCCGCACGTAGACGTTCATCAGTATTTTGCAGAGCCAGCGCAGCTATGTGCCCACTGCCGCCTGCTCCAGGCATCAGTGCATCCAAGAGCGGATGAATATTTTTTAAACCCAATATATCCATCTGACGCAAACATGCTTGCGCATAACCACTGAATAGAATCTTTAACACTTCATCAAATAGCCGTGCCGGTGGCTCCCGCTGAAGCAACTGCGCACATTCGGCAATTGGTTTGGATGTCTGTCTGTCAACCGTAAATCCAAGTTTGCCTGAGAGTCTGGCTGCACGCAACATGCGTACCGGGTCTTCCTGATAACGCTCCTGCGGATTGCCTATCATAACCAGACGATGATTGCGAATATCTTCCACGCCATGATGAAAATCCAATATGACCTGTCTGTGTGGATCATAATAAAGTGCGTTGGCGGTAAAATCGCGACGCATGGCGTCCTGTTCCAGCGTACCGAAACTTACATCTTTCATAATCCGCCCCAGCTCATTATGGCTACTGACGGCACCACCACGGAAAGTTGTAACTTCAATGGTTTCTGGCCCCACCATGACATGTACAATCGGAAAGCGTCGGCCAATGATGCGGCTGCGTCTGAATAGTTTACGCACCTGTTCGGGCGTGGCATTGGTGGCGACATCATAATCTTTGGGAGACACACCCAATAGCAAATCCCGCACTGCTCCACCTACCACATAAGCCTCATAGCCTTCTTTCTGCAAACGGGATATCACTTTTTCCGCAGCGAAACTCAGCTCATCCGCCTTAATATGATGTTGTGCAAAGGGTATTTCCCGTTTTCTGCCTTTACTGACAGTCTTACGCGGCAAAACCCTGTGTAACCACTTTTTTAGCATAGAAAATACATAAGCTTATAAAAAAATACTCGCGTGCCACAGCAAACACGACCACTAAAACAGCGTAGTATAACCTATCTATTCGTTTCTCATCATCGTTAGCAGACCAGACTCGTACAATTCTGCCTGCTTCTTCACCAGTATGGTGCACTTTGTATATAATAATACACCTGTTTCTAAATAACATATGTAAGAAGAAACTTATATGTATAACTATCAGTCTGACACAACCCAATTTCTGAATAAATACTTAAATGAACACCCAGAGGAAGCTCAGGCTCAGATCCAGCATCGCGGCTTGCTGTGGGATGTTCAGCTAAATCCCGAAGATGAAGCAAATTTTGCTGCCGCCAAACTGCCAAAAAAAGGCTATACCTATTTAACCGAATAATCTTTTGCCGACCTGTCATGAGTCAACGAGCTGGCGTGAATAGTCCTGCGCTTAATACTTATCTGGCGGAGGTAAATCCCCAAGAGCACCCTTTACTGGCACAGCTGCGTGCTGAAACTGCCCGGCACCGCAAAGGAAATATGAGTATTGCGCCCGAGCAGGCGAAGCTGATGACATGGTTAGCAACGCTGATACAAGCACGCCATTATCTTGAAATCGGTGTTTTTACCGGATACAGCAGCACTGCCATGGCACTGGCTTTGCCGGAAAGCGGTCACATAACTGCCTGTGATATTAATGTCACTTACACTGATATCGCCCGCCGTTACTGGCAAGAAGCCAATGTCAGTCACAAAATACAGCTCTATTTACAACCAGCCTTGATAACGTTGGATAAACTGATTGCGGCAGGACAAAGCAATCAATATGACATAGCTTTGATTGATGCCGATAAACCGCCAACACCTCACTATTATGAACGCTGCCTGCAATTGGTTCGCTCTGGCGGCATTATTGCCATAGATAATGTACTGCTGCATGGGCGTGTGGCTCAACCTGCAACCACGCACGAACCAGAAAGCGTTCAGATTATGCGTTCATTTAATGCCAGCCTGAAACATGATTCGCGTGTGCAGCCACTAACCATCCCTCTGGGTGATGGCCTGACCTTGATGCAGAAAAAATAATAACAATCACCTAGAGAGAGCAACACCAAATGTTCTTATTTAATTATCGTTATCTATTGCTGGCTGCACTGACTATGATAACCATCAGCTCATGCAGTACCATGAGTACCTCCTCTGCCCCTGAAAATACAACTAATTCAGAGGCGCCTACACCGTATACCCTTCAGACAGCAGACCAATTGAGCCAAATGAAAACTCAGATAATGAGTCTGCAAAGTCAGGTAACCAGCCTACAAAATCAATTAAATGATTTACGCCAGCAACAATCAACTCTATCGCGTTATTTAAATGTACATATTCAGCCTGCTCGGGTGAATCCAATAAAAAATACTGGCAATAGCGATAATACAGATGAAGCCCGACGCCTCTACAACGCCGGACTATATGCTCAGAGTATCAGACTTTTAAAAAATGCAGATAGCGGCAGCAATGGCAGCAAGCTGGCACAGGAGCGCATGTGGTTGCTACTACAGAGCCATATGCGTCTAAATAATTGCGAATCGGTCATCAATATCGGCAAACGCTTCAGCAATTTGTTTCCACAAAATAGCCAAACGCCAAATGCCCTATATCAGGTGGCACAATGCCAGACACATTTACAGCAGCAGGATATTGCCCGTACCACCTATCAACGCATTATCAGCAACTATCCCACTAGTAATGCAGCAAATAAAGCCAAGCATCAACTGAAAAAATAATTTACAAACAGAATAAGAGCAAAACATGAATACTCCTCAAATCGGCATCATCATGGGCAGCAACAGCGATTATCCGGTAATGCAGCAAGCAGAACAGTTTTTACAACAATTCAGCATTCCTTATGAAATAAAAGTTGTTTCTGCACACCGCACCCCAGATTTAATGTTTGAATATGCCGAAAATGCACGCTCCAGAGGACTCAAAGCCATTATTGCTGGTGCCGGTGGTGCGGCGCATTTGCCCGGCATGGTAGCTGCGAAAACCACGCTGCCTGTACTGGGTGTACCGATTCCAAGCAAATATCTGCATGGCGAGGATTCCTTGATGTCTATTGTACAAATGCCCAAAGGGGTACCGGTAGCCACCTTTGCCATCGGCGAGGCCGGTGCAGCCAATGCAGCCTTATTTGCCATTGCAATGCTGGCAAACAACAATCCCCAGCTAGCTCAGAAACTCACGGAATTTCGAGAAAATCAAAGACAAAATGTTTTAGCGATGAATTTACCCAGTCAGCCAGCCTGATAAATCAGGAATTGGCCTGCACCTCATGCTAAGTAGCGTTTATTTTCTTCCAAACAATTTGCATCTTTAACAGACTTTTTCTGATAATAATCGCTTAATACTGTCCATAGCTGCTGTTTCTAAGCCATAAGAGTGAGAAAATTAGCAACAGTAGCTTTTTAGTATCAGCTACCTACCAGTCTATAAATACAAAAGCGGTTGCCGCACCATAACAGCAACCGCTATTAATCTGCAAAACCATTATTTTTCAGTACGCAAATCCTTACGCAAAATTTTGCCTACCGCTGATTTAGGCAATTCTTCACAAAATTCGATGTCCTTCGGTACTTTATATCCCGTCAGATTCTGGCGACAGTATGCAATAATTTGCTCACGTGTCAGTGCAGGGTCACGCTTAACCACAAATAATTTTATCGCCTCACCTGTTTTCTCATTTGGCACACCGATACAGGCTGCTTCCAATACCTCTGGCATAGCAGCTACTATTTCTTCAATTTCATTCGGATAAACATTAAATCCCGATACCAAAATCATGTCTTTTTTACGGTCAACCAAACGTACATAACCCTTGGCATCGATTTCTGCCATATCACCGGTGGCGACAAAGCCACGGCTATCCAATACTTTGGCCGTTTCCTCGGGCCGGTTCCAGTAGCCCTTCATTACCTGTGGTCCTTGTACCCACAACTCTCCTACTTCACCTATACCCAGTACTTTACCGTTGTCATCTCGAATTTCAATATCTGTATTGGATACTGGTAAACCGGCTGTGCCCGTGTATTCAGGATTATTTAACGGATTGGCACACACGCCTGGGCTGGCCTCAGTCAGACCATAAGCATCGATAATTGGCACCCCTGTAATCGCTTTCCATTCCTGCGCCACATTTTTTTGTGTCGCCATCCCGCCACCCAAAACAAGCTTCCATGATGAAAAATCAATTTTTTTGAATTCTTCATTATGAATCAGAGCATTGAATAGCGTATTTACCCCGCTCATTACCGTGACACGATTACTTTGGAGTACTTTAACCAGCGCATTGATATCACGCGGATTGGTAATCAGAATATTTTTAGAGCCGGCATTGGCAAATATCATGATATTCACTGTGAGCGAAAAAATATGATAAAGCGGAAGCGGTGTTACTACCACTTCCTGCCCCGGTACCAGATTGGCCTTAATCCACTCTGATGCTTGCTGCATATTAGCAACAATATTTCCATGAGTCAGCATTGCACCTTTGGATATACCTGTTGTTCCACCCGTATACTGCAATAAGGCCAAATCCTCCAGTCCAAGCGGCACTGGCGTAAAGCGCTGCTTTTTACCCAATGCAAGCGCTTGAGGAAAAGTAATGGATTGCGGAATATGAAATGGTTTCACCATTTTTTTGACTTTGCGCAGCATGAAATTCACCAGCGTGCCTTTCAGCCAGCCCAACATATCTCCCATACTGGCGACAATCACCTGTTTTAGTGATGTCTGATCCAGCACTTTTTCCACCGTATGTGCAAAATTTTCCAGCACAATAATGGCCGTCGCACCTGAATCAATTAGCTGATGCGCCAGTTCACGCGGTGTGTACAGAGGATTGACATTAACCACTACGCCGCCAGCCTGCAATACACCGAACACGGCCACTGGATACTGCAACACATTCGGCATCATAATTGCCACGCGCTCACCCTTTTGCAGCTTAAGCACATTCTGCAAATAAGAAGTAAACTGATTCACCAAAGTCGCAGTCTGCGTATACGTCAGAGTGGTACCCATATTAGAAAAACTCGGCTGCGGTCCGAACTTCTTCACACTGGTGTGCAGCACGTCAATAATCGACGAATAAGCACGAACATCCACTTCTGCGCGCACCCCTTCCTGATAACTTTGTAACCAGATTTTTTCCATTATCTTTTTTCCTTTGCAACAATGCGCCTGATTTAATGTGAAGTAAGGGAACATCAGTCTAAACAGACTGTAAAGAAAACATCAAATCAGTACGACTGCATCATTGCTAGCAAGATGATTGCCCGATTATAGGCAATCGGTTGAAATTAAATTAATTATTATTAATACTGTGGCTATCGGTATCGCTGATAATACCACCACCCAAACACATTTCGCCAGCATACAGGACGGCTGACTGACCTGGTGTCACAGCCCATTGCGGTTCATCAAATACAAGCTCGGCACTGCCGTTATCAAGATAGCGCAAAGTAGCGGAAGCATCCGGCATGCGGTAACGCGTTTTCACTCCGTAGCGACCTTCAGCCGGCTGCTCAGGCGTTGTAAAACTTAGATCGTGCATAATCAGGCTACGGCTGAATAGAAGCGGATGGTTATGCCCCTGTACCACCAAAAGTTCATTTCTTTTCAGATTTTTTCCAGCCACAAACCATGGTTCGCCATCACCGCCGATGCCTAGCCCTTTACGCTGACCCAACGTGTAATACATCAGACCTTCATGTTCACCTACCACTTTTCCTTCCGGTGTGACCATTGCACCCGGATTGGTAGGTAAATATCGTTGTAAAAACTGCCTAAACGGCCGTTCTCCGATAAAACAGATACCTGTGCTGTCTTTTTTGGTTGCTGTCGGCAACTGTGCCTGCTCCGCTAAACGGCGTACTTCAGTTTTTTCAAGTTCACCTAACGGAAATAATGCTCGTTGTAGCTGATAAGGCTGGAGACGATATAGAAAATAGCTCTGGTCTTTGTTTTGGTCGAGCCCTTTAAGCAGATAATGCACACCATTGCGCACCTCTTTGCGGGCATAATGACCAGTAGCAATTACATCAGCACCACCGGCCAGAGCATGGTCCAGAAAACATTTGAATTTAATTTCCGCATTGCATAGCACATCCGGATTTGGTGTGCGCCCTGCCTGATATTCCTGTAGAAAGTAGGCAAAGACATTATCTTTATACTCGCTGGCAAAATTGACAATGTCTATATCCATACCAATCACATCGGCCACTGTAACAGCGTCAAGTGAGTCCTGCTTGATGGAGCAATACTCGTCATCGTTATCGTCTTCCCAGTTTTGCATGAAAACACCGCGCACATCATAACCGCCCTGTTTGAGCAGTAAGGCAGTCACCGATGAATCCACACCACCAGACATTCCAACAACAATGCGTTGAGATAAATCAGCTTTTGTATTCATTTACATTTATCCAAAATCGGCGCCGATTTTGCCACAGCCGGAGCATAGCGACAACTTACAGGCAGCATTAACTGCATAAGGCTTGCTAACCGCCAGCATAAACACACAATACATTGCAATAAACATTAATGTGTTTACACAAGCAAACATCAATTTGAGTAGGAACAAAATAAAAAACACAGGCTGTCATCACTGCGTAATCTGCCTAAAGCAAATCAATCACAATCCCGACAGCCTGTGCAAATGCAAATCAGACTCAATTCTAATGCAGGCGGTGCAATACTTCATCCCGCCCCAGTAAAGCCAATACCTGATCAATCGACGGTGTTTTGCCAGTACCACAGACTGCCAGCCGCAATGGCATACCCAATTTACCCATTTTAATATTTTCTGCTTCACAGAATGGCGCAAACAAAGCATGTATACTTTCCGCATCCCACTGTGGTAGCTTTTCCAGCTCAGCGGCAAAACGTTGCATTCGTACCGGTGCATCCATATCCCAGTGTTTGGCCACTTCTTTTTCACTCGGTGTGGCTTTGACATAAAAATAGCTACATTCTGAGGCTAGCTGATTCAAATCCTGAGCTCGTTCCTTTACCAAAGCTATTACATCGGTCAAAGCAGGCTGTTCAGCCACCGCAATGCCCTGCTGTTCTAATCGTGGGCGTACCAGTTCAGCCAGACGTGTATCATCACTGGCTTTGATGTGCTGAGCATTCAGCCACAGCAACTTTTCGTGGTCGAAACGGCTGGCAGAAGGGCTGACATCTTTTAAATCAAACCATTGCACGAATTGAGCCATCGTGAAAAATTCGTCATCACCATGCCCCCAGCCCAAGCGTGCCAGATAATTCAACAGAGCTTCCGGCAGAATACCCTGTTTATCATAATCCACCACACTAACTGCATCACGGCGCTTACTCATTTTCGCGCCTTTTTCATTCAAAATCATTGGCAGATGTGCATACTGTGGCAGCGTGGCTCCCATAGCACGCAGAATATTAATCTGTTTCGGGGTGTTATTAACGTGATCATCACCACGGATAACCTGCGTAATCCCCATATCATAATCATCTACCACCACACAGAAATTATAGGTAGGGGTACCATCGGCGCGGGCAATAATCAGGTCATCTAAATCTTGATTGGCAATAGCAATATGGCCTTTGACCAAATCATCCCATGCCGTTTCACCAGTCAGCGGCATTTTAAAACGCACTACCGGCTGCACACCCTCTGGTATTGGAGGTAGAGTTTTACCCTCGTCGGGACGCCAGCGCCGGTCGTACCAGAAATGTTCGCCACGTGCTTCTGCTTCCTGCCGCATCGCTTCCAGCTCTTCACGGCTGGTGTAGTCATAATAGGCATGGCCAGAAGCCAGTAGCTCACGCAATACTTCAGCATAGCGGTCAAAACGCTGCGTCTGATAAAACGGGCCTTCATCATAGTCCAGACCTACCCAGTGCATCCCATCCAAAATTGCCTGCACCGATTCAGCAGTAGAGCGTTCCAAATCAGTGTCTTCAATGCGTAACACAAATTTACCCTGATGTTTACGCGCAAATGCCCATGAAAACAAAGCCGTGCGCACACCGCCAATATGTAGAAAACCGGTAGGACTGGGAGCAAAACGAGTACGTATCATGATAACCATTTCAGACGCAGAAAAACCGCTATTGTACGCGTAAGCCAGCCTGAACAAAACCCGTTCATGCTATGCTTGCTATTGCTACCCATAAGCTTTGGAAAGGCGGAATCTTTATGACAACACCGAAACATCTGGCTGTTTACTACACTGGCGGCACCATCGGCATGCAGTCCACTCCTGCCGGATTAGCGCCGGCAAACGATCTGCCGCGTCTGGCCGCCCCCATCTTTCAGGAATTTAGTGAAGAAGTACATTGTGATTGGTTTATCAGCGACCCCTTGATTGATTCGTCGGCCATTACCTTGAGCAACTGGCAACATTGTTTAGAATGGATAGACAGCACAGCCACAGATTATGATGGTTTGCTGATTCTGCATGGTACGGACACCATGGCTTATACTGCCAATATCATCGCACTGGCACGGCCACAGCTAGGTATTCCTCTTATCTTGACTGGCGCTATGCTGCCACTAGCAGCTGATAACAGCGATGCCCCACTGAATCTGCGCACAGCATTGGCCGCGTTTAGCTTACGCGATTTTAATCAGACTGCTATCGCATTCAACGGCCAGCTCTGGCCAGCAATTGGCAGTGTAAAAATCAGTACCGAGCGGCCGGAGGCTTTTGCCAACCCACAATTTGGTACACTCGCGCAATGGTCGGCTACCGAAGGTTGGTTTAACACTAACCTTCCGGCCACACCCCCCTCTACTGCACCAGCAAGCTACCGCATTAGCAACACCGTTCGAATCCATTGTTTTACCCTTACACCGGGAGCCAATCTAGACATGATTAGCGCCAGCTTAAATCAAAACGCGCCGGACGGAGTGGTACTGCAAAGCTACGGCAATGGCAATACACCAACTGATGCAAGCTTTCTGGCAGCCATTCGTCACATCAGTCAACAATCCATACCGGTATTAAATATCAGCCAAGTTTTGCAAGGCAACGCCTCCGCAGTTTATGCCCAAGGACATGAACTGCGCGCTGCTGGCGTGATTAATGGCGGTAAATGCAATCTGGAAACCGCTGTAGCCATTCTGACTCTCGCTGCTAGCAATCATTGGAGTAAAGAAAAAATTGAAAATCTGTTAGAAGAGCAACAGCTGATTTAACCGGTTCTACCATAATGCAGGATAATTTGTCGAAACCAACTTTTTATCCTGCATATCCCGATATATTCAAAAAAATATTAATTTTGTTTTTATCTTAATAACATTATTAATTAAAAAATTTTTTTGATTAACAAATAAAATCCTCAATTTTCATTTTCATGTATTTCCACTATCACCTGTATCCTATTTGAAATATTGTTTATCAAGCATTTATATTCACTATTTAATTTATTTATTAACAATTTCTCTGATCGCGCTTTACTTATTAAACAGCCTTTGGGTACCAGCTTTTACAATGTATCAGCAGATATGTGATATAACACTTTTATTTCAGTATAGATAAATTAAGCGTGGAAGAAAAAATTAGTTTAAAACAAAAGGCCTATATTATTCTTGGTTCTTTTCTGGTGGCCGCATTCATTATTGGTATTGCCGGTGCGCTACAGGCACCCACTCTCAGCCGTTATCTGGCGAAAGAAGTGCAAGCTAATCCCTATCAGATCGGCCTATTTTATTCAGTCAATGCCATTGCTGGTATTGTTGTGAGTTTTCTTCTGGCGCAGTATTCAGATAATAAAGGTATCCGCCGCAATATTATTTTATTCTGTTGTCTGATGGGCATCGGCAACTGTATTACCTTCGCCTTTTCACGCCACTACCTATTGCTTATCTCTGTGGGTATCTTTTTTTCCGCATTCACGTCAGCTGCAATGCCGCAGATTTTTGCTTCAGCACGCGAATATACCGACCATACCGGACGTAATGTCGTGGTATTCAACGGCATTCTCCGCGCCCAGTTATCATTAGCATGGGTTATCGGACCGCCCTTATCCTTTACATTGGCAGTTAAATATGGTTTTACCGCCATGTATCTGAGTGCAGCGGCTATGTTCTTGGTTGCCCTCCTAATTATTTTTATGTTTTTTCCTGCTATCAGACGTTCTGCTCCAGCCAGCAAATCTTCAGGACCAAAAGAAAAAATATTTCGCAACCGCAACGTGATGTTTTTATTTATCGCTTCAATCAGCATGGGCACAGCCAATATGATGTATTTAATTGACATGCCGCTGTATCTGAACCAGATTTTGCCATCCGCCCCATCCCTGCCCGGACATTTGATGGGCGTAGCCGCAGCCATTGAAATTCCGGCCATGCTGGTTGCTAGCATGCTGGTACCGCGTTTTGGAAATAAAAACCTAATTTGCTTTGCCGTAATATGTGGCATCATTTTCTATATAGGCATGATTATCAGTCAGAAAGAATGGATACTGATTGCGCTACAACTATTCAATGGCCTGTTTATCGGTATTGTAGCCAGTATTGGACTGATTTATTTTCAGGACCTGCTGCCAGGTCGGACGGGAGTAGCCTCAACACTATTTAATAACTGTATTTCGTGCAGCATCATTCTGGCCGGTATGTTGCAAGGCACCGCTTCAGCCAATTTTGGCCATCATTTAATTTATATCCTTGCTTTAATCATGGTATCGGTTTCCCTGATTTTCTGTCTAATAATTACCAATCCGGTACATAAGACCAAACATTTAAAAAATTGATTCACACATCCTGAGCCATTTCTGGCCATCTTACAGGCTGAACTCAACGGTTCAGCTTTTTTTACAGCATATACATAAACAAAGATTTCTGTATGGCGAGCGTTCATCAGAAAAAATAATATATGCATAAATTAAGCAATTAAATAACTATATTAAATCAGTTTGTAATATTAATTACCAACATTAGCACAGATAAAATTATATAATTCCACTCATTCAGCATTTAAAACCATAATTTTTGCACATGCATCTTTCGGTTGCATTGACAGTGCAAATTTAATCCCGTAACTTATCAAAAAAATCCAAATCTTCCTTTTGATTAAATAAATACAGTCAGTTAATGACATAGTTACATCGCATTACCCTACTTTCTGTAAGCGAAAACACCAGCTCAGGCCGGTCTACATTTTTCTGGAGAGAATTTTATGAATCAAACAAGCAACGTGCGTCAGCGCCAGCTGGCTGCCGCCCCGCGTGGCGTCGGCTTTATGTGTGACTTTTATATTGATCACGCTAAAAATGCCGAATTTTGGACACCAGAAGGCAAACGTTATATTGATTTTGCCGGTGGCATCGGCGTACTCAATACCGGCCACCTACATCCTAAAGTTCAACAGGCTGTGGCCGACCAGTTGCAGAAATTTTCTCATACCTGCTTTAATACTGTGCCGTATGAGCTGTATGCCAAAGTCGCCGAAAAAATCAATGCACGTGCGCCCATCTCCGGCGATAAACGTACAATGTTTGTTACTTCCGGTGCCGAAGCAGTAGAAAACGCCATCAAAATTGCTCGAGCCTATACCAAACGACGCGGCGTCATTGCTTTCAATGGTGCTTTTCATGGCCGTACCAATCTAACCATGGCTTTAACCGGTAAAATTGCCCCTTATAAAGTTGATTTTGGGCCATTTCCAGCCGACATCGTTCATGCGCCCTATCCCAACGCTTTACATGGCGTGAGCATAGAGGATGCCCTTCATGGTCTGCATAATATTTTTAAATGCCATCTGGCCGCCAGCGACGTTGCAGCTATCATCATCGAAGTAGTACAAGGTGAAGGAGGCTTCAATGTTACCCCAAATGAATTCCTGCGCGCTTTACGACAGCTGGCAGATGAACACGGCATTGTGCTGATTTTTGATGAAATCCAGTCTGGTTTTGCCCGTAGCGGCAAGCTGTTCGCCACAGAATGGACAGGTGTTGAACCCGATTTAATGACTATTGCCAAATCTCTGGCCGGTGGATTTCCCTTATCAGGCGTAGTGGGCAAAGAAGTTATTATGAATGCACCTGTAGTCGGTGGTCTGGGTGGTACCTATGCAGGTAGCCCGCTGGGTCTGGCTGCGGCTGATGCAGTGATAGATGTGATTGAAACCGAAAAATTGTGTGAACGCGCCACAGTGCTGGGCAACCGTTTAAAGGAACGCTTCAACAGTCTGAAACAAACCATACCAGAAATTGCCGAAGTACGCGGCCCCGGCTCCATGGTTGCACTTGAACTAGTGAAAGCAGGCACGTCCGAACCCAATGCCGAAATGACCAAAAAAGTTCAGCAGTTAGCACTTGAAAACGGACTGATGATTCTCACCTGCGGCCAGTACTATAACGTCATCCGCTGCCTGTATCCGCTCACCATTGAAGACAATGTATTTGATGAAGCTCTAAACATACTTGAAGCAGCCGTGCGTCAGGCTCAATAATAACTACTCAGCAAGCTGCCGGTGCTCACCGCATATTTGGCAGCCTGTAATGTCTGATACAGTTAATTTGGAAAAAAATTATGCAACTGCATGATCCTGCACTTTTAAAAACCCAATGTCTGATAAATGGCCAATGGGTAAATGCTGATAACAGCGCTGTTATTTCCGTTATCAATCCGGCCAACGGACACAATCTGGCCGATGTACCACGCATGGGCGCCGCAGAAGCAGAACGTGCCATCGCCGCGGCACAGGCTGCCTTGAAACCATGGCAGGCCAAATCAGCCAAAGAACGCAGCAATCTGCTGCGCCGCTGGTTTGAGCTGATGATTCAGCATCAGGAAGATTTAGGCATTATCCTAACCTCAGAACAAGGCAAACCTTTAGCCGAAGCCAAAGGTGAAATTGCCTATGGTGCCTCTTATCTAGAATGGTATGCCGAGGAGGCTAAACGCATTTATGGTGACACGATTCCGGCACCCTCTCACGACAAACGTATTCTAGTTATCCGGCAGCCAATCGGCGTATGCGCAGCAATCACCCCGTGGAACTTTCCTAATGCCATGATTACGCGCAAAATTGCGCCAGCACTGGCTGCTGGCTGTACCTTTGTTATCCGCCCTGCTTCACAAACTCCGCTCTCCGCACTGGCTATTGCCGAACTAGCTCAACGTGCTGGCATTCCTGCCGGCGTAGTGAATGTTATCACTGGCAGCTCAAGTGAAATCGGCAAAGTACTTACCGAAGACGAACGGGTGAAAAAATTCAGCTTCACCGGTTCCACCGAAGTAGGCCGCAAACTGATTGCGCAATGTGCCGGCACCGTGAAAAAAGTATCTATGGAGCTGGGCGGCAATGCACCATTTATCGTATTTAACGATGCCGATATCGATGCCGCCGTTGAAGGCGCAATGATTTCCAAATTCCGAAATGCCGGCCAGACTTGTGTCTGTGCCAACCGCTTATACGTACAAAGCGCAGTTTACGCTGAGTTTGTCAGCAAACTGGCTCAGGCCATCGCTAAACTGAAAATCGGCAATGGGCTAGAACAAGATGTTACTGTCGGTCCCTTGATTGACGCCAGTGCTGTAAACAAGGTTCAAGAACACATTGCTGACGCAGTAAGCAAAGGTGCAGAAATTGTAACCGGAGGTACTGCAGACCATCACGGCGAACTCTTCTTTCAGCCCACCCTGCTGAAAAATGTGACACAGGAAATGAAAGTGGCACGTGAAGAAACCTTCGGTCCGTTAGCACCGGTATTCCGCTTCGACAACGAAGAAGAAGTGGTCAGCTGGGCAAACGATACAGAATTCGGACTGGCCAGCTATTTTTACAGTCGAGACATCGGCCGTATCGTACGTGTCAGCGAAAATCTGGATTATGGCATGGTAGCCATCAATACCGGCCTGTTGTCGAATGAAGCTGCTCCATTTGGTGGCGTCAAACAATCTGGCCTTGGACGTGAAGGGTCCAAATACGGCATTGAAGATTACCTTGAAATCAAATATATACTACTGGCCGGTATCGATCTGTAAATTCTGAATCAGCGGCAGCATTCTTCCATGCTGCCGCATTCCCCGCTGCAATTATAAAAAAACCTGAATGCTCTGCATCGATCAGGAAGACTTTTTGCGGGCTGCAATTGACTTAATTAGTCTGTCTGGCACTGATTCTTTTAGAGGAGAAAACATTGAGTACGTCATCTACATTAAAAAATGGACTGAAATCCCGCCACTTGACCATGATATCTATAGCTGGCGTAATTGGTGGCGCCCTTTTTATCGGTTCGGGTTCAGTAATTTTTCATACCGGTCCGGCTGCCATATTGGCTTATGCTGCTGGTGGTCTATTGGTGATGCTGATTATGCGAATGCTCGGTGAAATGGCCGTGGCTCATCCCGACAGTGGCTCTTTTTCCACATATGCCGATATTGCCATCGGCCGCTGGGCTGGATTCAGTATTGGCTGGCTTTACTGGTATTTTTGGGCTCTACTAATGGGCTGGGAAGCTTATGTAGCCGGTAAAATTCTTAACAACTGGTTTCCGCTGATACCTATTTGGGGCTACATGCTGGCAGTAACCATCGCATTAGTCATCATCAATCTAATGGATGTTAAGAATTACGGCGAATTTGAATTCTGGTTCGCCCTTATCAAAGTAGTCGCCATTGTTCTATTTCTGATTATAGGTAGTCTAGCCATCATGCATTTATGGCCATGGGGACAGGCAGATGCACAAGGATGGTCGCATTTAACCGGTCAGGGCTTTATGCCCAATGGCATCTCATCCGTGGTTACCGCACTGCTTGGGGTTATGTTTGCTTATATAGGAGCTGAAATCGTTACTGTTGCCGCTGCTGAATCCAGCCATCCAGCTATAGAAATCCGCAAAGCAACCAAATCCGTAGTCTGGCGCATTATTCTGTTTTATGTAGGTTCAATTTTTATCACCGTGTGTCTGATTCAATACAACGACCCGCATCTGAAGGATGCCACTTGGGGCACATACAGCGTGGTACTTACTTCTCTTGGTATTCCACAGGCACGCCACATTGTTAACTTTGTTGTACTCACATCCGTACTCAGTTGTTTTAATTCCGCTCTGTACACCTGCTCACGCATGCTCTATTCATTAGCCAAACGCGGCGATGCCCACCGGATGATGGCCTATACTTCAAAAAACGGCAGCCCACAAATTGGCGTATTAGTATCCTGTGTCTTTACCTTACTGGCCGTATACCTTACCGCTACAGCTAAAATGAATGTTTACGACGTATTGATGACCGCTACCGGCACCATTGCTCTGTATGTCTATCTGGCTATTAGCTTCTCACAATTATTTTTACGCAAAAAACTGGAAAAGCAGGGTAAAACCATTAATTTTAAAATGTGGTGCTTTCCTTGGCTCACCTATTTGGTTATCGCTCTGATCATTGCATCCATCATCACCATGATATTCGAAGGTACCTATAAATATGAAGTAATTTACACCAGTATATTGGCTGCCGTTATCCTGCTGATGGGCATGTTGGCTCAGGTATTCAAAATTGGCAGCCAAAAACCGTATTGAATAAATCAAATGCAACATAGCCTTGCATAGGGTTTCATAATCTGAAAAATATTGATACAGCTTAACCATACTAAATAAATTGTGAATTTATTTACCATCACCAGCTGCAATTCAGTACACTATTCATTTTCAGATTCAACCTGAGCACAATGATTACACAAGAACAATGTCAGCAATGGGATGCCAGCGACAAACTGGCAGCATTTAAAACCCAGTTTGAATTACCTCAAGGGATAATCTATCTGGATGGAAATTCTCTCGGCGCAAAGCCCCGTCAGTCCTCAGAGCGAGCACAGTCTGTAATTAATCAACAATGGGGCACAGACCTCATTAACAGCTGGAACAAAGCCGGCTGGTGGGATTTGCCGCTGCGGCTTGGCAACAAAATCGGCCAGCTCATAGGGGCTAGAGAAAATGAAACCGTCGTTACAGATACCACCAGCCTTAATCTTTTTAAAGTACTGGCAGCCGCGATCGATATTCAGCAACAAAAAGACAACCGCCGTAAAATCATTATTGCCGAACGTGATTCCTTCCCCACAGATATCTACATGATTGAAGGATTCATGGCGCTGATTAATCAGGGCTATCAACTCCAATTAGTCGATACACCGGCAGATCTGGCCGAAAGCATTAATCAGCATACTGCCGTAGTTGTGCTGTCACATGTCAATTATCGTACCGGCTACCTGCACGATATGGCATCCACCAATGAACTTGTGCATAGTCATGGTGCTCTGCTTATTTGGGACTTATGTCATTCCATCGGTGCCGTACCCATTGATTTAAATAGTAGTAATAGTGACTTTGCCATCGGCTGTACCTACAAATACCTTAATGGTGGCCCCGGTGCTCCTGCCATGCTATGGGTACATCAGCGCTATCAGACCGCATTCAGCCAGCCATTATCAGGCTGGTGGGGACACGAAAAACCGTTTGATATGGCAGTCAGCTATACACCTGCCGACAACATTCGCCGTTACCTCTGCGGTACACAGCCAATTGTCTCTATGAGCCTTATAGAGTGTGGCGTTGATATCTTTCTCCAAACTGATATGCAAGCCGTACGACACAAATCACTGCAACTGACCGATTTACTCATCAACCTCACTGAGCAGGAATGTGCCGGCCTTGGACTTACCTTGATTACCCCGCGCAAACATGAGCATCGCGGCAGTCACGTTAGCCTACGCCATCCACATGGTTATGCCATCGTTCAGGCACTGATTGCCCGCGGGGTAATTGGTGACTATCGCGAACCCGAAGTAATCAGGCTCGGCGTCACACCGCTATACCTGAGCTATACCGATATTTGGCAGGCTGTTCAGCATTTGAAACATGTATTGATCAATCAGGAATGGGCACAGCCTAAGTTTCATACACGTGGACAAGTAACCTGATAGACCATTCTTTCATTCAGACAGCTAAAAGCCGAGCGTGAATCTTCTGCTCGGCTTGTGCATCTCATCCTGAGGAAAAAAGATGAGCAATTTCGAGCGTATACAGTCGCGGGAAACCGGCCTGCATAAAAAACTATCTGCCAGCCAGATGAGCATGATTGCCATTGGCGGTGCCATTGGTACCGGCTTGTTTTTAGGCAGCAAATTTGCTATCGGCTTTGCCGGCCCTGCTGTAATTATCAGCTATACCCTTGGCGGACTAATTGCATTGGCACTTATGGGCTGTCTGGCAGAAATGACCGTCCAGCACCCCACATCCGGCTCATTTGGCGCTTATGCTGAATTCTATCTGCACCCACTGGCCGGCTTTCTGGTACGCTACAGTTACTGGGCTTGCATCGTATTAGCCGTAGGTACAGAAGTCACCGCCATTGCCGAATACATGAAATTCTGGTTTCCGCAAGTAGATTCATGGATATGGATAGCCCTGTTTTCCTGCTGTTTGATTGGCGTCAACGCTTACAGTGTTAAAGCATTTGGTTCAGTAGAGTACTGGTTCTCAACCATCAAAATATTTGCCATCATAGTATTCATTTTGCTGGCAGTAGCTGTATTGGTATCGCAAGGCAGTATCATCCGCATTGAGCACAATTTGTTTGGCAGTGGCTTTGCCCCGCACGGATTTTCGGGTATTTGGACAGGAGTGATTATTTCGATATTCAGCTATCTGGGCATCGAAATGATTGCCATTGCCGCCGGAGAAGCCACTCACCCCGAGCAAGCAGTAAAAACGGCTTTCAAAGGTACACTAGCGCGACTGTTGATTTTCTACTTACTTGCACTCAGTCTGATAGTAATGCTGGTACCATGGCAGGAACTAATCAAAACAGGTAGTACCAGCCCCTTTGTAACTGTCATGCAAAACGTCGGCATCCCGTATGCAGACAGCATCCTTAATTTTATTGTTATCGTGGCCGCACTTTCTGCAATGAATAGCATGCTCTACATCGCTACACGTATGATGTTCAGCCTGTCTCGCGCCAATGAAGCACCACAAATACTCGGTAAAGTAAAAAGCAACGGTGTGCCATTGAATGCGCTGGCTTTATCTTCCGCAGGAATTGCTGTAGCGGCTCTGGTATATATATTTAAACCGGATAGCGCTTTTCCAGTAATGATAGCGTTATCTATGTTTGGTGCTTTATTCAGTTGGGGATCCGTATTTTTGACCCATCTGTGTTTTCGTATCCGCATGCAGAGACAGCAGCAGACACTAAAATTTCGTGTACCCGGATTTCCTTATATTACGCTGGCCGGTTTAATATCCATCATCAGTATTCTGATAACAACATGGTTTACACCGATTTTCCACGCCACTCTTCTATTTGGTCTTCCTTTTCTAGTGTGCTTAGTACTAGCCTATCTCATTCAGGCATGTCATAAAAAAAACACAGCAAAGTAAACCTTTCTTATTCAAATACAAAAGCAGCTTCGAGGCCTTACTCTGAAGCTGCTTTTTTATTTCTTAAACATTACCACATATTATTACAAATAGATAAAAATAATTTTCTTAATATACTAAATAAAAATATGCTTTTCAAATGCAATATAATGAACAATATTTGCACATTTATCTAAAAAATTGTCATTAATACTTCAGCACAAACTTATCATTTATTCAAAATATATAATTCGACTATTTATTTTATGAGAAAATATAATCAATAAATATATGACGAAAATCTATACCAAATAAATATCAACTAAAGTTTCACAATCATGAGTAGAGTATTATTCAGTCAGCTTAAAACACTCCTTCAAATATATTAAAAGATTTGGATTTCTTCACCCGGTGTAAATAATAAGCCGGATTGGCAAGTGTCATTGAGCTAAACATATTTACAAATATTATAATCGAATTTTTTCCACCAATAGCAGAAATAAAAACATCAATAAATATTAAGAGAAACAACAAGACAATAGCCTTCCGCCACATGCCTGTACATAAAAAATACAGTGGACCGAAAAATAATGAACCTATATTATTTGCTAATATAAAACGCTTACCCATAGGTAAAGCTTTAAATGCCTCTTTAAATCTTGATGCATTTTTACGTTCAGGCAAACCATTTTCTTTATAAAATTCAAATCTGAACTGCCAAGCTTTGCTTAAGCCCCAATTAGCAAAATCAAAATTTTCCTTACTATTATCATCCATCGTTTCACCTAAAACTATTGTTAAAAAAATAGAATTTTCCTTACATTTAATAACGGATAATATTTCAATTTAACCAATTTTGCAATCTATCCTATTATTTTATTTACTGATATTTGAAATTTTGATTCAAAAATAGTCATATTTATATTTTAGAAGATAATAACTCATGCCTCTGCCATTATCTGCATCAAACATGAAAAAATTCAATTCATAGCCAATAATACAAATAGCATCATTCAGCAATATATTGAAATCAAAAAATTACTTAGGCATAAAAAAGCTGCCTTAAATAAGGCAGCTTAGACTAAAAAATCCTATTACTGATTCATCGTAAGTAACAAATGATTCATACGTTTCACAAATGCAGCCGGATTTTCCAGCTTACCGCCCTCAGCCAACAGTGCCTGGTCATAAACCAGTTCAGCCAACTCATTACGCTGAGCTTCGTCTTGTTCCACAGCAATTTTCTTAATCAGCGGATGTTCGGGGTTAATTTCCAGCGTAGGTTTCGTATGCGGAATTTGTCCGGCAGCACCCGAAGCCTCAAGCATGCGTGCCAGATGCTGGCTCATATCATGCTCACCTACTACCAAACAGGCTGGACTATCTGTCAGCCGTGCAGTTGCCCGCACAGCTTCCACCTTATCGCCCAGTGCAGTCTTGATCTGTTCTACCAATTCTTTATTGTCTTCTTCGGTTTTTGCCTGTGCCGCTTTTTCTTCCTCATCGGCCAAATTACCCAGATCCAGTGATCCTTTGGCCACACTCACCAGAGCCTTACCATCAAATTCCGGCAGACTATTTACTACCCATTCATCCACACGGTCAGTCATTAGTAATACCTCAACACCTTTTTTCAGGAAGATTTCCAAATGTGGACTGTTTTTTGCTGCGGCATAACTATCGGCGGTAATGTAATAAATCTTTTCCTGACCTTCCTTCATGCGGCCAATATAATCAGCTAGTGAAACATTTTGCTCACTACTATCATTATGGGTGGAAGCAAAACGACACAAACCAGCAATCTTTTCCTTATTACTGAAATCTTCAGCAATACCTTCTTTCAGCGTATTCCCGAATACCTGCCAGAATTCAGTATATTTTTCCGGCTGGTTTTTCTTTAAATCTTCAATCAATGACAAAACTTTTTTCACACTACCAGCACGAATCGCATCCAGATCACGGCTTTCCTGCAGAATTTCACGTGATACATTCAGTGGTAGATCACTGCTGTCTATCACGCCACGGATAAAACGCAAATAAGAAGGCATTAGCTTTTTTGCGTCATCCATAATAAATACACGTTTCACATACAACTGCACCCCATGCTTGGGTTCACGTTCATACAAATCAAATGGTGCATGTTTAGGGATATACAGCAAACCCGTATACTCATGCCGGCCTTCTACCCGAAAATGAGTCCATGCCAACGCATCATCATAATCATGTGAAACATGACGATAAAATGTCTGATATTGCTCATCACTGATTTCATTTTTCGGGCGTTGCCACAGCGCCTGCGCCTGATTCACCACCTCCAGCTCATCAGACGGTTTTACATTACCTTCTTCATCATATTCCGGTGCTTTTTTCATATAAATCGGCACAGAAATGTGGTCACTGTAAGTCGTCACAATGCGACGCAAAGTCCAGTCAGACAGCAAATCCTTCTCATCTTCTTTCAGATGTAAAATCACATCAGTACCACGAGAAGCTTTGCTAATCGGCTCAACAGTAAATTCACCGTCACCGGCACTTACCCAGCGCACCCCTTCATTTTCAGCCACACCAGCTTTACGACTTTCAACAGTTACGCTGTCGGCCACAATGAAAGCAGAATAAAAGCCCACACCAAACTGGCCAATCAAATTGGCATCTTTCTTATCATCACCTGTCAGCTTTTCCAAAAACGCTTTGGTACCCGATTTGGCAATAGTGCCCAGATGCTCGATCACATCTACTTCACTCATACCAATACCGTTATCAGAAACCGTAATCGTTTTGGCTTCCGCATCCGCAGTTACCGTGATTCTGAATTCAGCATCATCACCGAGCAAAGAAGCATCATTCAATGATTCAAAGCGCAACTTATCACAGGCATCGGCCGCATTGGAAATCAGCTCTCGCAAAAAAATCTCTTTATTACTGTACAAAGAGTGAATCATCAGCTGTAACAACTGCTTAACTTCAGTCTGAAAACTGTGTGTTTGTTTCATAATTGTTCTCGAATTACCCAAAAATAATTGTTGTTTGATAAAAATAAGGGCAGCCCGATTCAGTTTCAAGCCAAACAGCTAATCAAATCCGCAGCAATCTAAAGTATAAAATTCCACGGGTCACAAACAGAAAATACCCCTGTACTCGTTTCACACAAAACTAATTGCTACAATATCACCTTTACACAAGTCTACTTAAACAGACACAACATCATGAACACACATCACTGTCTGCCTGATACAAGGGCATTTCCAACTGATCCAGTCAAAAACGACCTGCTCATGCATGCAGCCAGCTTGGCCAACCCCACATCCAAAGCACAGACCACCCTTGCCCGCGAAAGCCTGCATGTAGAAATCAGCCGCATGCTGGCTCAAAATCATTACACCAACCTAGCCGTAGCCTTGTCCATGGCAGCCAGCAGCAAGATATACAACATCCTATGGGAAAGCCTTGAAAACGTCTTACAGGCACACACCCCAACAGAAGTACAATGGCTCGCACTGCCTGTCATCGTTGTAGGTGGAGCCAAAGAAAATATTTGTCTTCCCGACACCATCCCAGTAACTGCCATAGCTGAAATCTTTAAAAACCAACCATGGACAGACGCATGGCAAACCATCCACTGGGCACCACACCTCATCAATGACACCACCCTGACCCACATCAAAGCCAATCAATGGTTCGCTGCCAAGCAAAACCCACAAAGCGCTGCAGAATTTTTCGGCCAGCTGCCGCACACCCCGCTTATAGTGGAAACAGGCCAATCAGTACAAGTATTTTACGCACTTGGCTATGCCGGCTCAGACATCCTACCAGCCCTCGGCCATCAGCTAGCAGATACCGCCCTACCCCTGATGCAGGTTTGGCAAACCCATCTAGCTAGTGCCGGAGCCACATTATTTACTAATCCGCTGCCACCGCAATCACCACTCAATGCCTTACGCAGCGGCAGTGCTATGCGTTTGCGTATGGCGTGTGATGTATTTACCACCAATGCAATCCGTTCTATTCGCTTGCAAAGCCCGCGCGTGGGCGTGGTTATCGCAGCACAAGATGGTGGCAATATCCTGTTTGGATTCAACGCTACCGACAGCGCATTCGAACTTCAGCCGCAGATTTTCCGCTGGCCGCTTACTCAAGCGGATGATATCGATACCATCGTACAAAATTTCATAGATTTACTGGCCGAATGCCATGTTGAAAACATCCACCTACTGCATGAGCCCATCAGTGCGCAAGCACAACCACCCAGCTATGCCCAATCCATCAACATGATCGGGCATAATCCACTATTTCCGCGGAGCCACTGACATGCCGGCCACCAAAGTATTATTTGTCTGTTTAGGTAACATCTGCCGTTCACCCATGGCCGAATATATCCTGCGCAAACTCGTAGCAGAAAAAGGGCTGAGTGAACAAATTGAAATAGCCAGTGCCGGTACATCCGGCTGGCACAACGGCGAAGACATGCATCAAGGCACAAAACAAATTCTCAGTGTTCATAATATCAACAGCGATGGATTTCAAAGCAGCGAGGTCAGGCCAGAAGATATCGCCATTTACGATCATATCATCGCCATGGATGACAAAAATCTACATGATTTAGCCCGTATTTTCGGCGATAGCCGTCCAGACAAAGTTTACAAAATTACCGACTTGCTACCAGAAAGTGAATACGATTATGTCCCCGATCCCTATTTCAGCGGCAATTTTAGCGAAACCTACACCATCATCCATGCAGGCTGCATTGCATGGTTAAATCATTGGCAACGCCAACATATACAAAAACTCTAGCTTGCTTCATCTCAATACAAACCATAGAGCAGCCTACTCAATAAAAAAGCAATATGGTAAAATTAATACCATATTTCAATTATTTGATGGCGTTAAAACCTGCCAAAGCCAAAAGCTTTGGCATTGTTTTGATACATAAAATCATCATAGAAACAAGGATTTTAAAATGGCAGGACACAGCAAGTGGGCCAATATCCAGCATCGTAAAGGGCGTCAGGATGCCAAACGCGGCAAAATCTTCACCCGCCTGATTAAAGAAATTACCATTGCCGCCAGACTAGGTGGTGGTGATCCATCAGCCAATCCGCGTCTGCGTCTGGCAATGGACAAAGCCACCGATGCCAACATGCCTAAAGACAATATTCAGCGTGCCATAGACAAAGGCACTGGCAATCTCGAAGGTGTCGAATATGTAGAACTGCGCTATGAAGGGTATGGTACAGGTGGTGCTGCAGTGATGGTAGACTGCCTCACCGACAACAAAACCCGTACCGTAGCCGATGTACGCCATGCCTTTACCAAGCACGGCGGCAATCTGGGTACAGATGGTTCTGTAGCCTTTCAGTTTGCTCATCAGGGCTATTTACTCTTTAGCCCCGACGTTGATGAAGATAGCCTCATGGAAGCCGCCCTCGAAGCCGGTGCGGATGATGTCATCATACAGGAAGACGGTTCAAAAGAAGTCATTACAGAGCCTTATCAGTACAGCAGCATCAAAGAAGCTCTCGAACAAGCAGGATTTCATGCTGCTGACGGCGAAGTCACCATGCGTCCGGTCAACGAAACGGTACTAGAAGGTGAAGAGGCAGAAAAAATGCAACGCTTACTTGACGCTCTCGAAGATCTCGACGACGTTCAGAACGTCTACACCACCGCGGTACTGGAAACCGAATAAAGCCAAACGGACTGCTATCCAGTCCGTTTTTTCTTACCTCCCCTCAACAGGCACAAAACGCTCAGATTCATGCAAGCCACTACCCAATTTTTTCAAACTGCTTCTGCCGGAGAATGTGCCGAAGTTCTCGATTTTTGGTTAAATGAATGCAGCATAGATGAAGCACCGGATACAGCAACCATACAGCAATGGCAACAGCTATTTTTACAGCGCGGCAATAAATTCATTCGCCTAGCATCTTTGTGCCAGCAATGGCTCAGCGAAGCAGAATCCCGATGAAAGCTACCATTTATTTCAACAAATGGCTGCTCATTGCCATCGTGTGGTTTTTAGCTAGCATTTATTTTCTGTTTTTCAAATCCAGCGGCACTCCTGTGCCTATTCCACAGTTCGATAAAATCTGCCACTTCGGCCTGTTTTTTGGCCAATTCTGGTTAATGGCCAAAGCCTGTTTCAGTGCTGGTTTCACCATACCCCAACGTCTGCTTCTCATCAGCGCCATTATCTGGGCAGCCACCAGCGAAGTCATTCAAGCACTGTTTACCACCCGCAATGGCGATATAATGGATGCCATTGCCGACCTTAGCGGTGCCATACTCGCACTATGGCTGGCTCAACAAATACAAACTGCTCGCCGCAACGGCAGCAGGGAGAAATACTAATAATGGATACTGACATCAACGTTTACCGGCAGCGACGCCAACATGTACTTAGTCAAATTGGCGAAGATGGAGTGGCTATTATTTTTGCCGCACCCGAACAAAGACGCAGTAACGACACCGAATACCCTTACCGACAGGATAGCTATTTTCATTATCTCACCGGTTTTCCCGAACCTGGTTCAGCCCTGATTCTCAACGGGCGCGAGCACAGCGCTACCTTACTGTGCCGCAACAAAGACCCCGAACATGAAATCTGGAATGGTTTCCGCTATGGCTACAGCGCTGCGCGCGAAGTATTTGCGTTTGATTGCGCCGATGACATCGGCCAGTGGCCGGCTTACCTCAAAAAAGCCCTGTCCGGCCATCGCCACCTGTTTGCCCTCTGGGGACTCTATCCCGACAATGATTCTAAAGTGCAGGAATTATGGTATGAAATTGCTCGCATAGCTAATTACCGCAAAACCAACGGCAGTACAATCGCACCTGACAGCATGGTGAATCTTGCCACCATACTTGACCCTATGCGCCTAATAAAAGATGAGCACGAACAAAAAATCATGCGCATCGCTACCGAAATCAGCGCACAAGCACACATACGAGCCATGCAGACCACACGTCCGGGGCAATTCGAGTATCAGGTAGAAGCAGAAATCCTGCACGAATTCATGCAGCGCGGAGCACGTTTTCCCTCCTACAACAGCATCGTAGCCGGTGGCAAAAACGCCTGCTGTCTTCATTACGTCAGCAATAATTGCCAGCTTAAGCCAAATGAGCTACTTATGATTGACGCCGGTGCTGAGTATCAAATGTACGCCGGCGACATTAGCCGTACCTTTCCCATAAACGGCCGTTTTACAAGTGCTCAAAAAGATGTTTACGACATCGTACTGGCGGTGAATCAAGCCAGCATAGCTTCCACAGTCAAACAAGCAAACTGGCAAACTATCAGCACTGCGGCTATCCAAATGCTTACTCAAGGACTAATCGATCTAGGCTTACTGCATGGCAGTCTGGAACAAAACATCGAAGCGCAGACTTACCGCCGTTTTTACATGCATGGCCTTGGCCACTGGCTAGGTCTAGATGTTCATGATGTGGGTGGCCGTTTCGATAATCAAGAACAACCCATACTACTACAGCCAGGCATGGTCACCACTATAGAGCCCGGTTTGTACATCAGCGCCGCAGATGATATACCAAAAGCATTTCACAATATAGGCATCCGCATCGAAGACAACGTATTGGTAACGGAAAACGGCAATGAAGTCCTCACTGCCTCCGTACCCAAAACCATTCCTGAAATTGAAGCGTTAATGCAACATTAACTTAGCATCTCAGATACATCAGCGTATAAAAAAGTAGCCAGTTATTGAACTGGCTGCTTTTTTCAGCTTAAAGCATTAATGATTGATTTGTCGCGCTGCCAGCTCCTGCTGAGCTGTGGCAACCACATTACTGCCAAACAAAGCATTGACATCCGCTTCATCAAATACATAACGTTCATGACAGAAATCACAGTTCACCTCTACACTGCCTTGCTCAGCTACAGCTTCACCCACCTCTTGTCCTCCCAGCAATAATAACATATCGCTAACCTTGCCACGCGAACAAGTACAGGCAAACTCCACATTTTGCGGTGAAAACAGCCGTACATCATGTTCATGAAACAGGCGAAAAAGTAAAGTCTGCACATCCAAATTTAACAACTCATCCGCTGTCAGAGTTTCTGCCAGAGCACACAATTCAGCCCAGCTATCATCATTGATATCTTGTTCAGGCAGCCTCTGCAATAACAACCCACCTGCCTTTGATTCATCTGCGGCCAGCGTAATATGCGTGGCCAGCTGCTCAGAACGCGCCATATAATTCATCAGCATCTGTGCAATACTGTTTCCGGCTAGCTCCACTATACCCTGCCAAGATTCACCCTGAGCTGGCTGTAAAGTCAGCACAAACATACCGCCCTCACCCAGCAAATCCACGAGCGACATATTTTCATCGATTTTTGCAGACTCATCCCAGCGTGCTGTAGCTCGGCAGGTAGCAGCTGATGTAGCTTCAGCAACGAGCATCTTCAGCACACCTTTACCCTGCACCTGTACAATCAGATTACCATCAAACTTCAGATTGCTCGCCAGCAGCACCGCTGCAACAGTCAGCTCACCCAAAGCACGGTGAATCGCCTTAGGATAAGCCTTATTCTCTGCTACATGCTGCCATACTTCTTGCAAATTCATATGCAGACCACGCACCGGACAATCATCAAACACAAATCGTGTTAACTGATCCGCCGATATCAACTTAGTTTCTGCCATCATCAAAACCCCGACAAAATAAAGAATTAATATGGCTGCTACTACATAAAAATCAAGTTACATACCTCAATACAAACAATCTGCAAAACTCATTTTTTTAAGCAAACATCAGTTTGCCTCACAACCTTTAAAACCATCACATATACACTTATAAAAAAATCTTCTCCCATTCCTAAATCAAAAATAATAAGTTTAAACTGAAAAAATCAATTTTAAATAATCTTAAATAGATATAAATCTTAAAAACATAAATTCAATTAACACATACTTTAAAATATTTAATTCAGAATTAACCTTAGCACTAACAAACATCCATACCAATAGATAGTAAAAATTCATTAGAAATATTAATAGAAACACAATAAAAAATTAAATATTTCAATATACTAATCCATAATATAACTTGATGGAATAAAACATTTGTGTTATTTTAACAATTCATAACACCAATTAAACACCTATACCTATGAAAAACGAATTGGAGAACGCAATAGAATTTCGTCCAAAATTACCCAAGTCTCATCGGGTATAGACTAACCAACACTCATTTAAAAATTCAGCATAAAAACAGCTGAAATCATTTCTCCCAAGCAACGCAGATATCAGGAAATAATTATGTCCGACATACAAAATACAACAGAAATGAACACCATTATCTTATCTGAAGACAATTGCTATCAGCCAGATCGGCAGTGGAAAAGTGATCGTTATATATTTCAGGGCAGCCAAGGTAAACAGTTTATCCTTTCAGACTGGGGTATTTCTGAATTACCTTTTTTAAATCAATGTAATGAACTTGTACTAAAAGGCGCAAAGGCTTCAGATATTGTATTCACTCGCGAAGATGACGATTTAATCATCCATCCTTATGGCAACGCAGACAGCATCAGGCTACCGAGTTATTTTTTGAGCCCCCTGTACCGTGCATTCACTATTATCTCTGAAGATAAAATAATAGATGTGGTGGATGTAGCCTTAGGCGTGGCACAACAGACGGGCCAAAATGTAGCAGAAATTCTGAATCAACTCAAACAGGGGGAAGTAGAATCTGCTTCAGTGGAAGGGGATACATTAGGCCAATGGCCACTTAATAATACTGTGCCTGCTACCCACTTAATTGGAGGCAAAGGTAACGATACATTATATGGCTTAGGGAGCTATAGCATTCTTGAGGGTGGAGATGGTGATGATTATATAAGCGTTGAAAACTCAGAATATACTTTCATAAATGGTGGAAAGGGTAATGACTATATAAAGACCACTGCCCGAAACAGCTTATGTTTATTCGAAAAAGGTCATGGGCAGGATATTGTTGATGCTGCAGCATACGACAATTATGATTTTAAATACATGAATGAATTTGTATTTAAGGGTGCATCTGCTGATCAAGTACAGTTTATTCAACAAGGAGATAATCTCCTTGTTAAAGCTTATGGCAATGAAGATGTTGTCACTATTTTGAATTTCTTTATTTATGAAAAGGACGATTTCAAATTTACTTTTGATGATCGCTCATTAACCGCTAAAGATATTCCGGCCGATATCAAAGTTATACCTGCCATTGATACCAGCTCTGACAATGTAGCACTTGATGATAATGACCCAAGGCAATATGACGATCTGGTTTTAACTGGCACCGCTGGAGAAGATTTCTTATACGGAAGAAAAGGAAACGATATTCTGACTGGCGGCAGTAATACTGATAGCCTAATGGGTGGCGATGGAAATGATATTTTAGATGGTGGCAGCAACAATGATTATCTGGATGGCGGAAACGGAGATGATATTCTGATTGGTGGTACCGGCAACGATATGCTTTCCGGCGGTACTGGCAACGATACATATATTTTTGGCGCCAAACACGGAATGGATTCTATCTATGAATCTGAGTTTTTAGATGGAGAAATGAATACTCTAAATTTCACCGAATATAACAGTAATGAGCTTTGGTTCAATTTATTCCAAGGCCAGCTAACCATTACACATATTGGTTCATGTGATCAGGTAGTGGTAAGTATGTGGGGAGACTATTCTAACTCTGACCATTACAATATTGTTACTGCTGATGGCAAACAGATAGGAGCCAGCCAAATTAAACAACTGGTTGATGCTATGGCTACATTTGACACAGCTCATGGGATTGATCGTCATGATTATAACAATCAAGCAAACTTATTATTATCAGCTGATATGGTTAGCCAGATGCAGCAATTTACCCAACAATCCCAAGTTTCTTCCATGTGGGGATAAATAGTTACACGTATTTTGTTCAATCACTCCTGCCATTTCCATAATGGCAGGTAAATTTATTGCTATCAAAATCTCGGTGTAGATACTAAAAATGATGAGATGTTAGCAAGTAATAGTAATAAATATCCTGATAGATGGTACACGTATGATTAGCTATATAGAAGTTCAGGAGCTAATCAGTATTTCTTTACCTTTAATCATAGGCAAATTCACTTAAGCGGCATAAAGAAGTAGATTATATTAGTAAGCTGATTAGTTTTATTACTTAACAGTATTGCTATTAAGTTATATTTATATCTGATTACACATCAAAACAAATAAAACACCGTTATTTCCAGATATCTCAAATCCACATCAGCCTTAGTCTTTGCCATTTTTACAGTATTCTTCTTTTTTCTAGTTATATAAATCAGAATTATCAGTGAATATCTATAGCCTTAAAACTAATATAAAATTACAAGAATAGATATATATTTTTTTGTATCATCTAAATTTTATGCTAATTTATCCAGCAATATGACCGGAGACATCAGTATGAGAAATTTATTAATAACGTATACTAAAACTGTCTGTTTATCCGGCCTACTTTTGCTTACAGGATGTTCTGATAATAATAAAGATAATGCTGCCAAACACCAGACCATACCTTTCGTCAATAAAGACCGGTTTGGCCGCTTTGATTCCATCGGTAATCTGGGGGGTAAACCGGTTAGTATTCCCAGTGGCGTTCTTTATAGTGAAGTGAGCTATATTGGTGCCACAGAAAATTTTGATACAAGCAGTATAAATAAGCAACCGCCTATTACCTATCAGATGCCTATAAAAGAATTAGATTTTGATTATCGACTAACCGATGGTGCAGTAAAAAGCAAAAACGAACAAACTGATAGTGATTATAAACAAGATATCAAAATCTTAATTCCAAAGGCCAAGCATTTTCCATGGGGTTATACTAATGTATATAACTTATTCAGCCCCAATCAACCAAGAACTTTCAACCAATGGTTTAATAATATTCTGAAATCGACAAAAGAAACTTGGAATTTTGAATATTTCAAACAGGCAAATAAAATATTTGGTTTAACTTATTATCAGGCCAATAACGGTATAAACCCTAAAACCAATCAACCATGGGAAGATAATCTCATCGGAAATGATTTATATATTTATCAGGATTCAAATAATGACATTAAAACTCTTATCCTATGCGATACGGTCGGTCAGATAAAATATTGTAAGCATGATTTTTTCATCAAAAATTTTCCGGTAAAAGTCAGTATTAGTTACGACCGTACCTATCTCAAGTTATGGCGGCAAACCGAAAAAAATATCGCTGCCATACTGGATAGCTGGGTGGTGACTAATGATGGCAAATTAATTAAAAAGCAGGCTGGCAAGGTATAAATCGAAACAGATGCACAACTGATACAACCTCATTCAGCCAATTTTGCCATTTTTTTAGATAAATTCCAGTTTGCTTGCTATTTTACGCTAAATATATATTCGGTAGATTGCATATATATTAAAACATAATAATCCATTCAGAGTTAATCTTTCATTACATTAGTTAATTTTTGTGTATGTTTTTGTTTGCATTATCCTAAAATTATGCTAATTTATATGTTAGTCGGTTAGGAGACATCAGTATGAGAAATTTATTGATATCGTATGCTAAAGCTGTCTGTTTAACTGGCCTGCTTTTGCTGGCTGGGTGTTCTGATAAGGATAAAGACAAAGCCAAACAGCAGCCTGTACCTTTCACTAATCAGGACCGATTTGGCCGCTATGATTCCATTGGTAATCTGGGCGGTAAACCAGTCAGTATTCCCGATGGTGTAGTGTTTACGTGGGTACACTATGTAGGAGACCCTGGCGATTTCGACCGTGATAGAAAAGCCGGCGAATACAAGCGTCCCCCCATCACTTATCAGCTACCCATTGATGGTTTTGATTTTCAATACCGCGTAACGGATGGTGCTATTAAAATTAGAAGAGAGCAAACTGATATTGATTATATGAATGATAATAAAAATCTGATTCCTAAAGGTAAGCCTTTTCCGTGGGGTTATACGATTGTTTATAACTTATATAGCCCTAAACAACCTAAAACTTTCAATCAATGGTTTAATAATATTTTAGAATCGTCAAAAGAAAACTGGGATTTTGGATATTCTAAAAAACCAGATAAAGTATTTGGCTTAACCTATTATCAAGCCAATAACGGTATAGACCCCAGTACGAATCAGCCATGGACTGATAATATTGCAGGAAAAGATCTGTATATCTATCGAGATGCAAATAATAATATTAAAACCCTTATCCTATGTGATATTGTTGGAAAGATACAATATTGTCATCATGAATTTATGATTAGTAACTTTCCTATAGAAGTCAGTATTACATACAACCGTGTCTATCTGAAACTATGGCAGCAAACAGAAAAAAATATTGCTGCCATACTGGATAGCTGGGTGGTGACTAATGAAGGCAAACTAATTAAGAAACAGGCAGGTAAGTAAAATTTCCCGACTACGGGATGATATGTATTATTAACTATTGATGAAAGGGGATGAAATATGTCTCAGCCAGCGCTATTAACCAAACAAGAACTTGATGCATGGAATAAAAAAATCAAAACAGGTAATTTGGCTGCTATCGGCGAAGTGTATCAGGCACTGCGGGATAAGGGCTATGATTATGCCGGCTGGGCAATTGGCGTAGCCACCGGCGACAGCATCACCGGCAATGGGGCGCTGGCATTTATGCAAGCTGTAGCCAAAGATAATAAACAGGTGCTTACGCAAGCAAGAGTAGATAGTGTGCGCAGAGATATGGTTTTAGGATATTTGGACATTTTGCAAAAAAAGCTGAATCAAGGCAAAGGAGGTCAAGATATAAAATATTATGAAATGTTAGATTTTCATGTAGAAACATTTAATAAAAATAATTTAGATATCAATTATTGGACATTATATACTCCAATGTCGATTATCCAGAATAATGCTTCCATTACCCGAACTGATGGCAGCATTATTAAAGGTGCTCAGGTTGCTGAAAATATGTGGGAAAGTATCCGCAAGACCAAAGGCGAAGTGGTCAGTGGCGGGCCGATTGTAAGTTTAGAGCTGTACAATATTATGCAGGATGCTAAGAATGGCTATATTTATGTTGATAAATCCACAGGGAATGTGGTTTCCAGAAAATCAATCATTCGTTCATTTACTTTTTCACTCAGCCTTTCTGCAGGTGTACTGGGTGAGATACTAAATAAACCCGAACTACCAGACCTGCTGGCAGATAAGCTGGGCTTTAAAAAGATTGCCATTTCTGGTGAGGAACAAAAGCAGGCACAGCAATGGTGTCGTGATACGGATGTCGTGGCCGCAGGAATGGGAATAACTGCAGAAGTACTGGAACATAATGTGTTCAATTTATCCAGCCATAGCTGGTATGATAAATATACCTCGCCGGAAAATAAGCTCACTGGCGAGTTTTTCAGCAATAGCCACACTTCTACAACGACCAAACAACAATTAAAAAATAACTGGCTACTGGCAGGCGGTACAGCTGTAACCAAATGGATTATGGCCGCCGTACTGAATAAAAGCATCCTCAATAGCCATGATGCACTGATATCTTCTATTAATGACCAGAATTTTCTGGAAAAAGGGCTGGAGTTTGTATTTGATTCTCAATCAGGGCACCGGCAGCCGGTAAACGGCATTAAAGATGAATATGAATTCAAATATCAGCTGGACTGGATAGAAGGTGCACCTGAATCAGTACTTGATTTACTGCAAAGGTTGACCAAACAGGGTGAGACAGAAAAAGTGTCTCTCTATCTGAATGCGTTGGAAAAGCTGAATCCGGTGATAGTACTGAATCCTGATTTTGTACCTGAGCAACGTACGCTGGCACAAATGGGTGAAGATTGGGTAAAAATACGCTGCTGGCTGCTGCAGGAATTTCGCTATGCTCAGGCTTCTGAATTCAATCAGTATGTGGATAAGCAATTTGATTATGATGGATTTCACGATTTCTTCTCTGAGCGGCCGCGCTATCAACAGCTAAAAACCTTTGTGCAATCTATACGCAAGAGTTACGGATTTTCTGATAATGATGCCATTATGTTTAAAGATGGGGTATCCGGCCAGAGCTGGAGCACAAATCCTCAAGCCAATACTTCTGTGCATCAGGTGGTGATGCTGGCAGACAATGAAAATGGCGTTGCCCAAGGCGGAGCAGCTTCAGATGTGTTGGTTGGGGGTAATGGTAATGACCAAATGATAGGTGGCGGCGGTAATGATATCTTGATTGGTGGTGCTGGGTCTGATGCTTATTACTTCAATAGTGGTGACGGGCAGGATCGTATTATTGATAGTGACGGAAATGGTGATGTTTATTTGAATAATAAGCATTTTTCTTCCTATCAGTGGATAAAAAAAGAGCTGAATCTGTGGCAGACTAAAGATAATAAATGGCAGGTATGGCTGAATGAAGAAGGCGATTTATGTATTCAATCGCTAATTAATGATAAAGATATACTTACCATCAGCGGATGGAGCAAGCAAAGTGGAAACCAGCTTGGCATTCATTTACCTGCCATGGCCGCAGCACCAGATAAAGACAGAAAAAAATTTATGGGTGATTCTCGGCCGAAAATAATTCATGTAGAAGGCTACTTTGATGAAGATTTGCTACCTTACAAAGGGACTTATCATAAGGATTGGGATAATCGTGCCTCAGATGGCCGTATTATCAATGGCCTAGATGAAAAAGGATTTGAAGATGTGATTTTCGGTAGCGCCAAGAATGATGAAATCTGGGGCATGGCTGGAGGCGATGCCATAGACGGCAATGCCGGTGACGATGTGATTTATGGTGGCGATGGTACGGATTTGCTCACTGGCGGTGGTGGCTCGGACACGATAAAAGGTGGAGCTGGAGATGATTTTATTTTAGCCAACAATCATTTATCTATATCTGCACGGCACTCACCGAAAGAGCGTTGGAAAATGCCGGCTTCGGGTAAGAAACTTATTTATGCTGGCCCCAACTGGGGTGTTTATCTTGATAAAAATGATACTCAGATTCTGAGTGGTGTCACTTCAAGTATAAATGAAACTTCATCAATCTCAGCCGATGCTAGCTACAATGGTGATTTTTTATATGGCGGTGATGGCAATGATTATATTCTTGGCGGTAATCTGAATGATTATATTGAGGGTGATTCCGCAGCGCCGGACAGTACTGAGTGCGGTAATGATACGGTATATGGAATGGCAGGTAATGATTATATTATCGGCGGTAAAGGAAATGATATTTTATATGGCGATGGTATTATCTTACCTGGCTATCTGAATTATGTTTCCCTTTATGAGCATGGAGATGACCGTATCGATGGCGGCGAAGGCGCTGATGAGATTATTGGCGGTGGTGGAAATGACGTGATTATTGGTGGCGATGGCAACGACAAACTGTATGGCGATTTCATTCCAGAATCAATATATCAAATGGCACCTGCTAGATATCATGGCAACGATACTATTTACGGTGGTAGCGGCAATGACTATATTTTGGGTGGGGGTGGAGACGATTTTCTTTTTGGCGGCGATGATGACGACACTATCTACGGCGATTATTATTCTGGCACTAATTTAGATGTGTATTTTCAAGGTAATGATCATATCTGGGGAGATGCTGGTATGGATAGGCTCTATGGTGGCTATGGTGAAGATGTGATTTATGGTGGCGATGATAATGATTTCATTTATGGCGGCCAGGGAAATGATACGCTTTATGGGGATGATGGTCATGATCTTATTTATGGAGATGATGATCAAAACAACGAAATAAAAGGTAACGACTATATTGACGGCGGCGCTGGCTCAGACACTTTGGTCGGTGGCGGCGGAGATGACTGGATTTATGGTGGTAAAGATGATGACGAAATATATGGTGATGAACATGTACCCTTTGCAAATGAAGACAGCTCTATAAATGGCTCCGATCATCTCTACGGTGAAGATGGTGATGATTTAATTGATGGTGGATATGGTGATGATGTAGTTGATGGCGGAGAGGGAAATGACAGGCTCTACGGTGGAGGTGGAAATGATTATATTTATGGTGGTAATGGTAACGATGTGATAGTCGGAGATTTCCTAAATATTACTGGCTGGATAATATCTAATAATAAATTAGAACCGCTTTATTTAATAACCAAGAATATGAAATATACAGGCGATGATGTCATTTACGGTGGCGATGGTGATGACAAAATATATGGCGACCTTCACACTGAATCAGAGCTTTCGGTAGGAAATGATATTTTATATGGCGAAGGTGGAAATGATTATATCAATGGTGGATACGGGAATGACTATCTGGACGGCGGCACTGGTGATGACAAACTAATAGGCAGTGATGGTAACGATGTGATTTATGGTGGTGATGGCAATGATATTATTTATGGCGACAGTGAAAAACCTGTAGATGATAATACAAGCCGTACCACCGGTAATGATATGCTTTATGGCGGGAATGGTAATGATTTCATCAGTGGTGGCAAAGGTGATGATAACCTCCAGGGTGATGATGGAGATGATAAGTTATACGGCGGCGAAGGCAACGATAACTTATATGGCGGTGCCGGTAACGATATACTGAAAGGTGGTAAAGGTAATGATTATCTGAATGGTGGTTTAGGAGATGATTATTATATTGTGGAAAATGGCGACGGAATCACAACTATTGATGATCATAACGGCTTGTCTTATATTAAAGTGGACAACTTAAAATCGCTTTCTTTTACCGCTTATAAAGATGGGATAATGGTTAAAAACAAGGTGAATGGCGATGCAATTTATCTTGTTGGCTATGATATTAAAAACAAGAAAAAAGATTCAGATTTAGCGAATATCATTTTTACAGAAGATGGTAAGCAAGGTAAGACCTTATTAAATCTGATTACTAAGAAAAAAACACTTAGCCCTGTTCCACAGAATGAAGCAATCAGTAGTGCTATTCAGAGCCGCCAGATAAATGCTATAGACGATAGTTTGCTGCGAGATGCAGATGATTCATACAGTAATGCTTCGAGGTTGGAACAACAATATTTCAACTGGCCGGATATAAGCACGATGCTTCCAGATGCTGGTTTTTTGAGTGACAATGATGCATATGATATGGTGGCAGAAAATACATTTGCAGCAGCGATCAGCAAACCAGTAAAGGATGTTGCAGTAACTGCAAGCGCTGACTATGAGGTTTTTAATCATGCGACGGCGGCTTTACTTAATCAGGCCATTGCCAGCATGGATAAAGGATTTGCTGTTGCTGGTGTGGCGTGTTCTTCAGCTGAATATAAAGCTTTTACTTCTTCTGCTGAGATTTTATCTGCCTCATCAGTACTATAAAAGTCAGTGTCTAGTCTTGTAAGTCTACAAGTAAGCCTGTAACCACAGTTACAGGCTTTTTATCATAATTTATGCGCTTGAATTATGGATTACTTTAATCAGGTTGTATAATCTTAAAATAGTGCAACATTATTATTACAGTATTTAATGATTGAAGGAGAAATATTAGTATGTGCCAGTTGTTAGGCATGGATTGCAATACCCCTACGGATATCGTGTTTTCTTTTGAAGGATTTCGTTTACGCGGTGGGTTAACTGATAATCATGCGGATGGTTTCGGGATTGCTTTTTTCGAAGGCCATGGGGTACGCCTCCTGCAAGATGATAAACCTTGTGCCAGCTCACCTGTAGCCGATTTAGTGCAGCAATATAAAATCAAATCCGAAAATGTGATCGCACATATCCGCAAAGCCACTCAGGGACAAGTGCATTTGGTAAATACTCATCCTTTTGTACGCGAACTATGGGGAGAATACTGGGTATTTGCACATAATGGTAATCTTCGCGGTTTCAAACCAGCCGAAGGAGAATATTTTACTCCGGTTGGCACCACTGATTCGGAAGAGGCATTTTGCTATCTACTGGAACAGCTACGCCAGCGTTTTCGCCATAAACCTGAGCGTGAAATTTTATTTAAAACAATTGCAGAAATCACAGATGAGCTGCGCCAGTATGGGCTATTTAATTATATGCTTTCGAATGGCGACTGGTTAATCGCCCATGCCAGCACCCTGCTCTTTTATATTATTCGACAGGCGCCGTTTGGTAAGGCCGTGCTATCAGATGAAGATGTGGCGATTGATTTTTCTGCGGTGACTACACCACACGACCGAGTAGCTGTAATCGCCACCCTACCCCTTACCTGTAACGAACAATGGCAACAACTGGCTGTGAATGAATTAGTTATGTTTAGTCAGGGTGCGATTGTATTGCGAGATTGTGTTCTGCCACCGCAATATATGAGTGTGGAAGAAGGCTTAGCAATTGCGCGCAAGGCAGGCGTAACGATGTGAAGGAGCTAATACTAGCTATTTTATTTGCTAATGCGTATAGAGCTAATTGCTAGACATGGTTCTGGACGTGAGGCAGAACCAGAAAATTGATTTTATTCGGGCTTGAAAAATGATCAGCCAGTGTGCTGTAGCGAGCTATTGCCACAAAAATGATTTATCCGCTTACTCTTAAAGAGTCCGGTATTCGACATATCAGCAGCGCATTGATGAAACTGCAAAAACTCAAATATTTATCATACAAAATTTTGTTTTTTTATCATCAGATGCTAATAATTTAATTGCATCCAGTTCAAAATATCGGCACAAAGATGGAGAGCATAAGTATTATCAACTTAGTTAAAAAATAATTTCTGCATAATAGTTTTTCATTACTTAAGCATAAAACAATATCACATTTTCTTTATTTTGTTGCTTAAACCAGATGGAAAAAGAATCCATTGTATTAAATGGTAGAAAAATAGATCATTTAAAAGCGAGCAGCATGACTTATACAGTACTAATTCACTATACAAAAGAAAGATTTGGAAGTTTTTATAAAAGCTATTTTAAGATTGAACTATATTTAGATAGAATATAACTATTTTATTTATTTTAATAAAAATCAAATAGTTATAAAACCTACCAATAAAAGCACTGGCCGGCATTTTTCTTTGCCGGCCAGTGCTTTTATTGGTGATAAACCTATATTCTAATAAGAATTATACCAAGATTACATAAATCCGTAAATCAGAATAGCAATCACTGCCACTGGAATAACGATTCGGCATAAAAATTTCCACCCAGCAAATATTACTGGACTTAAATTCAGTTCTTGCCGGATGGTTTCCTGTTTCATCATCCAGCCAGCAAAAATAATGGTGCCCAGACCAGTTAATGGCAACATCAGTTTACTGGTGAGGTAATCCAAGCAGTCAAAAATATTTTTACCGAAAATAGTTACATCCTGCCATTCATTAAAAGACAACAGACAGGCAATACCCAATGCCCAGATAACCACGCTACTTACCAGAGTGGCGGATTTACGGCCTAGATGCGTTTTTTCTTCCAACAGTTCGACTGTTGGTTCCAGTAATGAAATTGAAGATGTCAGTGCTGCAAAAGTGAGAAAAATAAAGAACAGAATACCGATGATAGTACCGCCAGCCATATTACCGAAAGCAATTGGTAAAGTAACGAAGATAAGGCCAGGGCCTTCGCCCGGTTGCAAACCATTGGCAAATACAAGAGGAAAAATGGCCATGCCGGATAACATGGCAACGATAACGTCCAGAATCACCACAGTACGAGCAGTAGAAATCAGATTAACATCTTTGCCCAGATAGGAGCCGTAGGCCATCATAATTCCCATACCAAGCGATAAACTGAAAAAGGCATGGCCAAGAGCCGCTAACACTGCTTTTCCGGTAATTGCAGACCAATTTGGGGTAAACAGGAAAGTGAATGCTCTACCAAAAGAAGGGCCACTGACAACCGCCGCATAAATCACCAGACCAATCAACAAAACCCCCAACCCCGGCATCATGATTTTACAAGAACGCTCCAGACCGGCTCCCACACCCATGGCAACAATCAATGCAGTTGCAAACATAAACACTGTATGCCATGTAAGCAGATGGCTTACACTACCCAGAAATTGCTGAAATACCTGACTGGTACCATCGCCATGCAGTCCTTTAAAGGTACCACTACCGGCCAGAAAGATATAATCGGTAGCCCAGCCGCCAATCACGCTATAGAAAGACAGAATCAAGAATGAGCCTAAAACGCCGATAATCCCTACCCAGCGCCATGATTTAGAACGCCCTTCAGCAGCAGCTACATCTTCCATGGTATGAATCGGATTTTTCTGACCGCGGCGACCAATCAACCATTCCGCAACCAGAATCGGCAGGCCAATGATAAACATACATATCAGATAGGTCAGCACAAAGGCAGAACCACCCATCTGCCCTGCCATGTAAGGAAATTTCCAGATATTGCCCAGACCCACTGCCGAACCTGCTGCGGCAAGCATAAAGCCCATCCGCGAGCTCCATTGCGAATGCGATTTTTTCTTAGTTCCACCACTCATAACTGCCCACTGCTTCCTAAATCAAAATTTGATAGAAAATTCAACATTTAACTTTATATAGTCAAAATTTAATCGATAATCATGCCATGATTCTCTTTTTTGGACAAGTAATGATTGCTATTGTCCTGTTTAAATGATTACAGATTTGATTATTTAGACAAAACGTCTATCAAACTCGTCAGTTCCAGTGCGAAGGTTGCTGTTTTATTGAACCAAATCATTCCTGATTACAATATGCGATGCAGGAGTGCCGGTAATTTACTGCGTACTGATTGCAGAAAATCATTATTCAGCTCCGCGGTAATCACGCCCTCACCTTCCGGCAAACAGGCCAGCACTTCACCCCACGGATTAATGATCATGCTGTGACCAAAGGTGCGGCGGCCGTTTTGATGTGTACCACCTTGTGCTGATGCGAGAAGATAGCACTGATTTTCAATTGCACGTGCAGTTAATAGCGTATGCCAGTGCGCTTTACCGGTGGTATAGGTAAAAGCAGCGGGCAGTACAAGTACATCAAAAGGCAGTTGAGCACGGAAGAATTCAGGAAAACGTAAATCGTAACAAATGCCTTGAGCTACGGAAACATCATCTACTTTTAACTGCGGTACATCCATGCCACGTAAAATCGTATCGGCTTCTGCATAACTTTCATTGGCACCCACAAATCCAAACAGGTGCATTTTATGATAAAAGCCAAGCAGCTCACCGGCGCGGCCGTATACCAACATAGTGTTAAGCACTTTGGCTTTATCTGTGCTTTGTAATGGTATGGTACCGCCAAAGAGCACGATAACCAATTCAGCGGCCAGCGATTTTAAAGCGGTTTGCAACGGTCCATCGCCAAATACTTCAGCCACCTTCACCTTATCAGTATCATTCTGCCCCATAATGGGCCAGTACTCTGGTAAGACTACCCACTCAGCCCCAGCAGCCGCAGCTTGCCGCACCAGACGCTGCATAGACTGAATATTTTCCGCCACGTTCGTGCCAGAAACCATCTGCACAATGCCCACTGAGATGTTATTCATATGTATCTCCTTAAACTGAATGCTGCTGCCAGAACTGTTGAATGAAAATTATTTATAGCCTCAACTTATTTTACATGCAAATTTTTTTAAGAAATTTGACTGGCAAATATACTTTTTAAATTAGATTGAAGACATGAACAAATGTTTGTCATACCGATTTTAATTAACATATTAATATTATTAATTAATTTAAAAATTTGATCAATTTTTTTTGACTTTCTGTTTCATCTGTTACTAGAATTTGTCATTAATACAAAATAATAAATCTTTATTCAATACAATTATTTAAAAGGAGGAACTTCTGCTGAAATCATACCAGAATATCATCTTGCTAATGTAGTGTCTGTCCGGCTGATAATGAGTCTCAAACATCCGGCTAAAATGAAAAAAAGCAAAACCCATTTGCTATACTGATTTACATAGGAATAACCATAATGTATCTACAAAGTTTCACGCTTAAAAATTTTCGCAAGTTTGGGGAAAAAGACAACAAAGTATTTTTTGTTAATTCTAATGAAATAAAAAATAAATTTTTAGAGCAAGCACAAAATAAAACTTCGGACCATTCTAAAGAAAATAGTTCTCCTGTACCTCTGATTTCACCCTCAAGTACCCTGATAATCGGCAAAAATAATACCGGTAAAACCACTATTACTAACGCTTTAAAAAAGCTGCATGATAATAAAATGGTTACGTCCAGCGATTTTAATTTGGATTATCTGAAAAATTTGGTTGGGACGTATGTCGCGGCATTTCAGAATCATGAAGAAGATAATACGGATATTAAACTGGAAACACCAAAAATAGAATTTGAATTAAAAGTTAAATTAGAAAATTTTGAAGAAGATTTAATCAGTAATCTGAGCCCGTTTGTAACATTAGATAATCTAGATAAAAAAGAAAGCATTGTAATCAAAGCAAATTACTCCATAAAAGAAGAAGAAAGCTTTTTACAAGAAGTTAGAGCCTTAATTCAAGCCAAAGAAGATAAGAATAATCCTGAATTAGCGCCACTAGAAAAAATATGTAATCTGCTGGATGATAAAGATAAAACAAAATACAAACTGAGCTACCGTAATAATTATGATGAAGAGGTAACCAATTTTTCTCTAAGTAATTTAATAAAAATAAAATGTATTGATGCAAACCGCAATTTGAAAGAAGATGTTTTATCCGGCATTTTCCAAAAAATCGTTGTCACATTATTTATGAATGAAGAAAACAAAGATGTATTAAATGAGGGACTAAATAATATAAACGGAATCATTACTTCTGGAGTAGAAAAGAAAAATAAATCAGTGAGTGAGATTTTAAGAGAGATTGAGCAACCCAATCATTTTGATATGCAATTGAGAGGTAATGTTTCTAAAGATGATATTTTAAACAAGCTGATTAAATACAGCTTCAGGGAAGGTGAAGATTATATTCCTGAAAATCAGTTTGGGCTGGGTTATATTAATCTAGTGAATATTATTGGAGAGATTGTGCACTATATTCACACTTATCCAGAAGCAAGCCACCACAGCCACATTAATTTACTACTGATAGAGGAACCGGAAGCATTTATGCATCCGCAAATGCAGGAGTTTTTTATTAAACGCATTGATTCAGCTGTAAATAAAGTATTAGAGCAAATTCAAAAGCCAGACTCAACTGCAGCTTTACTTAAATGCCAAATTATCATCACCACGCATTCTTCACACATTGTAAATAGTAAAATTCATAGCAGCAATTCATTTAATAATATCAACTATTTAACTGTTAAAGACCGATGCAGCACTGTCATACCATTATATGATGCTTTACTTAGTAAGGATGGAGCTTCGAACGAACAAGAACAAAAAGAATTAATATTTCTAAAAAAACACATCAAATATAAAGTTTCTGAACTTTTTTTTTCAGACGCCGTGATCTTTGTGGAAGGTGGGACTGAGGAGCTCTTACTCAATTATTATCTTGAACATGATGAAGTTCTAAAAAAATATTATATATCAATATTTAGAATTGATGGTGCTCATGCTAAAGTATATTATCCTTTGATTAAACAGTTACAGATACCTTGTTTAATAATTACAGATATAGATATCAAGCGTACTGATTGCGAGAAAAATAAAACATGTAATAAGAAATGTCCTAACAACAAAGACGGACACCATCCAAAGAGTTTTAAACAAGTTACCAGTTTAAAAGGTAGAAAAACTACTAATAAAACTTTGAAAGAACTCCTAGGAACTGAAGAACTTGATAATGTTGAATATATTGAAAGCGAAAATATTTTGGTTGTATTTCAAAAAAAACTATTCAACAACAATATGCCACTAGTCTAGAGGAAGCAATTATTCTAACCAACTACAACCATCGAAGCATGGTTGAAATACTAAATACAGCTTTACCTAAATTATCTACAGACTTTATTCAAAACAATAAAATCAATAAAATCGATGAAATCAAAAAAGATAGATCTTTCGAAATACATCACAAACTTAATAATAACGTAAGCAAGACCGAATTTGCCAGTTCGTTACTTTTCACTATCCTGACTTCAGGCACCGATCCATTAGAAAATACGTTAACATTACCTGAATATATTCAAGATGGATTGAATTGGCTGAAAAATCAACTAAATAACAAATAAGGGGGAAAAATGAGTCTGAAAGAAAATTTGTCTGAAGAGCAACAGCTGCAGCAACGAATATTTACAGCCATTGATAATTTTGACAGTTTTATTATCCAAGCTGGGGCAGGTGCTGGTAAAACCTACACGCTAATCGAATCCATAAAGTATATTTTGCATTATAAAATCGATGAATTAGACAAACACAATCAAAAAATTATGTGCATTACTTATACCAATGTGGCGGCAAATGAAATCCGCCAGCGGTTGGGCGAAACTCAATATGTGCAGGTGTCCACCATTCATGAAATGCTGTGGCAGCAAATTAAAATGTATCGGCGGAGTGAGTTAACAGTATTGCATCTAAAAAAACTTAAACAAGAACTGGAAAATATTGAGTCAGAAATAAAGACTCAGACTGATTGTGTTAATCTGTCTACCCTTAAAACTAAGGAAAACCTAGAATTATTCAGTACATTCATAGAGGAAAAGAAAGAAGAATTTTTTACATTGGATCGTAATAAGATCAAAGCAGATAAATTCAGAAACCAAATGATGCAGTCGGATTTGGTAGAGCGAATACCGGAATTTAAAGAAAAAATCATAAAAAATGTTAATACTTTTAAAAATTTTTTCAAGCTAGTATCACGGCAGATTAGCTTCAAGAAGGCTATCGATAAACTCGAATCGGAAAATAATGACAAAAAAATACAGATAGACTATGACAGCCTGTCTAATTCTGATCGGTTGCCGGCCATGAAATTTAGCCACGATACATTACTCGAATATAGTCTGGCATTAGCAGAAAAATATAAGCTGTTTCAAAAAAAACTGATTGACCAGTATCCGTATATTTTTATAGATGAGTATCAAGATACGCATGAATCGGTGATTAAGCTGATGGCCGGACTACAACAATATAGCAAAGGACAACGCTGGCTAGTGGGTTATTTTGGCGATAGTCAGCAAAACATATATGATTCTGGAATAGGCAATCAAATACTCAATATCTATCAAAACATTCCGGATAATGGTCTGGGCCAAGTAAAACTACAGGAGATAGTGAAACCTTTTAACCTGCGTTCAGAACAACAGATTATTGAGCTGATTAATAAAATTAGAAACGATAAATTGCACCAAAAAAGCTTAGACCCAGATAAAACAAATGGTGAAGTTAATTTTTACTATCTGGACACGGAAGGATATTCAGGAGATACAAGCACGGATAATCTAATCATTAAGCAGTTTATTGAGAAATTTGCTCAATCTTTAGGGGATAATGAAAAAATAGATTGTCTGTTGTTGTTAAACCGGTATGTGGCCTCCATGAGAGGATTTGAGCAAATTTATAGTGCTATTCAAAAAGCAAATTTTATCTTATGGGATGAAATAAATACCAAGCTGTTTGCGCGCGAACTGGATAAACTTCATCCCGCAGTCCTGCGCTTGTATCAACTGGTTACAGCGTATAACAATTGTATAAACCCGCATAAGACGCTTTATGATTTATTTGGTGATACCCAGTCTGAAGTTACTTTTGCTGTGGCCTTAAAACTGGCACAACTCTTCCGCTGTAAGCAACCGAACAATCTGCATGAATTTATTCAGCATATTGATAACGTTCTAAATGACTTATGTGTAGACCAAAATAATGTAGTTTTAAGTGAACAGGAAGCAGTACGGTTTTGGTTGAAAAAAAACTTTGGATTCAATTTTCAAAATTTATTTAACCGAAACAAAAACAAAACTCAAAACATTGGATTTAAGGACTATATGTATGGCCTAGTGTATGAAGAAATGTACGGAAAGATTGAAAAATTCAATCCCGATGTGGAACTTACAGATGAACAAGCTGATGAAGAAATTAACAGAAGACACCAAGATCTAGAAGAGATTCTCAATATTGATTTAAATATATGGCAGCAATGGGTAGCTTTTATCAATAATGAGCATAATAAGGAGCAAACGGTGACATACCATACCTATCACGGTACAAAAGGCGAAGAATATGACAATGTAGCTATAATTATGGAGCATAACTTCGGGAAAAACAATAAACATAAATTTAAAAATTATTTTGCCAGTCTGTCTCTAGAGCCGGAACAAACGTATAAGGAAGAGGAAACCAGAAAATTGGAGAATAGCCGTAATCTGTTTTATACCGCCTGCTCTCGCGCACGGAAAAAACTTTGGATTCTTTATTTGGATGATATTAATGATATCGAAGATAACTTGAAGAAGCTGTTTACATCTATTAAGCCTTTTAAGTATCAGGGATAGCTGCTGGGGTAATGGCAATCTAATCGTTCATTATGGTTTCTAAAGAGTGAAGGCACTTTGGCAAGACTGAATAATGCTTGTTGAAATATGGCGAAAATCCGCACAGCCTGAAGTTTGGAATAGCAGGCAGGCGGAAAACTGATTGAATTCAGGGAGATATTTTAGGCTGGCTTTAGCTGGCAATGCAGGCAGATTCCGGTAAGTACGATGTGTTCATCATTCAATATGAAACCATTGTCGGCTGCACGCCGGCGTAGAGCTGCCCATTCAGAGCTCAGGCTTTGTTCATCCACAGTACCGCACTGGTTGCAAACCAGTACAAAATCGTTGTGGTGGATGTCATCTTCATGACAATCACTATCACATTCATGCTGCACATGGCGACAGAGAATATAACCGTTTACCGCTGGTATTTTATGCAATACACCCTGCTCTGCCCAAAAGTCTAATGCGCGATAGGCAGTTGGCGGAGCGATGGTGCTGCTGCTGTGTTGCTGCATGTGTGTCAGTACTTGATAAGCTTTAATGACACCGCTCATGTTTAATACAATATCCAGAACTTGTTCGCGCAATTGGGTGATGGTGACGCTGTGCTGGACACATTGAGCAATGATGCGGGCTTTTTCTTCAGCTTTGGACTGCCACACGGTCTTACTACTCATTCTAATCAGCCTCAATCCAAATCACGGGTTACACTTAGGCCGGCAAATGTTTGTGCTACAGGCATAATTTCAATGTGGTTTACATTCATATGAGCTGGTGTCTGATAGAGCCATAACACGGTATTGGCGATGTCTGCTGGTTGCAGATAGCTGATGTGTTCGTATACAGCCGCAGCTTGCTGCTCATCGCCGCGAAAACGGACATTAGAAAATTCAGTATCGCCACACAGGCCTGGGGCGATATTGGTGACACGTATGCGGGTACCGGCCAGATCGGTACGTAGATTGAGGCTGAACTGGCGCACAAAAGCTTTGGTGGCACCATAAACATTGCCGCCTTTATACGGCCAAGAACCAGCAGTTGAGCCAAGGTTGATGATATAACCGGCATTTTTGGCTACCATGCGTGGCAGTATCTGACGGGTAACATAGGTTAAACCAAGAATATTGGTATGAATCATGGTTTCCCAGTCGGCATAGTTTGCTTCCTGAGCGGGCTCCATACCCAATGCCAGACCCGCATTATTCACCAATAAATCGATATCTGCCCATGTGCCTTGCAGGGAGGCCAGCGCGTTATCTACACTTTGTTTGTCGGCAACGTCCATGTGCAGGGGTAAAAAGGTGGTACCCAGCTCGGCTTGTAATTGGTGTAGTTTTTCCAACCGCCGCGCCGCACCGATAACTTGATATCCGGCACGAACCATTACCCGGCACATTTCGGCACCAAAACCGGCAGAAGCACCTGTAATTATTATAGCCATATCTGTACCTTTTCCTGTTGTCTGTTTCAGAATTGATTCCGGTATTTCCTCCAATGTTAGCACGTTCCGCCGTGTTGTCTAAGCTGCTCAGTAGTCAGGTTTACCGGCAAGATAACAAAAACCCCGTTATCGCTAACGGGGTAATCAGTATCAGTACAGTAATCAGAGAGACTGCTGCATCGCCCATGAACGTAACGCACGGGCGTCACTAACACGGGTGGTGGAGCTTGGAGAATTAAGCAGCACGATGGTCACGGGTTGATTTTGTACACTGGTGAGCAGCACCATGGAGCGGCCAGCTTCACGGATATAACCAGTTTTCTGTAGAGCAATCGGCCATACACCTTCACGTACCAGTGCGTTGGAATTGTGATACAGCTCTACACGGCCATTACTGGTATAAACCGAGCCGGAATTATCAGTGGAATATTGTCTGATAAGCGGATATTGGCTGGCGCCACGTACCAACAATGCCAGATCGCGTGCAGTAGCCTGATTACGCGGGTCGAGGCCGGTTGGTTCGTAGAAACGTGCATTATTCATACCCAGCTCGGCTGCCTTGCGATTCATGGCTTCTACAAATGCCGGCATTCCTCCTGGATAAGTGCGTGCCAGCGCATGGATAGCACGATTTTCACTGCTCATCAGGCCGATGTGTAGCAATTCGCGCCGCGTCATCACTGTGCCAACAGATAGACGGCTGGTGGAGTTTTTCAGCCGGTCTATTTCAGCATCGGTGATGGTAATCGGCTCGTTCATATTCTGATTGGCATCCAGCACCACCATGGCAGAGAGGAGCTTGGATATGGAAGCAATGGAACGAACTTGATTAATATTTTTTTGATAAAGGATTTCTCCGGTCTGATTGTTCATAATCAAGGCCGATTGAGAACTTAATAAAGGACCGGCAATTTGTGCGCGAGCTTCCAGATTGGCATCTGGGTGGTTACTGATAAATGAGCTGAGGGTGTCAGACTGGCCACCGGCCTGTTTTTGTTCGATAAATCTGCCGAGAACATCTAGATCACCGGCTACCGTAGGTACGGCAAAAAACAGGCTACTGCTTAACAAGCTTACCCACTGCCAGCGACGCAGACAAGATAAACGAGACATGATAACTTCCTTTTTGACCCTGTGTGAGGGTTATATAATTCTCTATTAGTTGCTTATTCTGAACGTACGAAAGGTGCGGCTAGGCTACACCTATGATTGAGAGGCGTGTTTAAACGTACAAATTATCAGTACGAAATTTTGTTTCTCTTATTGATTATAAGGCAATTTCAATCACGGCCGGTATTTTCTGAGCCAATTTAATTGTTTAAAAGCTGTTTATAAACGATATTTTAATTAGTTTTGCATTGCTAAACTGATTTCGCAAGTGGATAAAACAACATCAGCATTTGGTTTGATATCAAGCTAATAACATTATATACTCGTTTTTTGGCCGGATCTGGGCAATTTGCGCTTTAGACATCTGGATCGGCTTTCGCTATAAGCTCTTTTTTCTGATGAAAACCTGTTTATGAGTAAAGAAATTCGTTATTGTTCGTTTTGCGGGAAACCGGAAAACGAAGTTAAAAATCTGATTGAAGGTGACAACGCATTAATCTGTAATGAATGCGTGGATACATGCAACGACATGCTACATAATGCAGGTGCTTCTTCTGCAGAAAAATTTAAGCCGGCAGGTGGTACTGATACCGACAGCGGCCTAGACAAGCTGCCAACACCGGCGGAAATTGTGGCGAATCTGGATCAATATGTAATTGGACAGGAAACGGCCAAAAAATCACTGGCTGTAGCTGTATACAATCATTATAAACGCCTGCGTTTTGGCAAAGAAGAAGGACAGGTAGAGCTGTCTAAATCCAATATTCTTCTGATTGGACCAACCGGCTCCGGTAAAACGCTGCTAGCACAAACGTTAGCTCGTAAGCTTGATGTGCCGTTTGTGATGGCAGATGCCACAACCCTTACTGAGGCCGGCTATGTGGGTGAGGATGTAGAACAGATTATTACTAAATTGCTAAGCAAATGCGATTTTGATGTACAGAAAGCGCAAAGAGGTATTGTATATATTGATGAAATCGATAAGATTTCTCGCAAAAGTGATAATCCTTCTATTACTCGGGATGTATCTGGGGAAGGCGTACAACAGGCATTGCTTAAATTGGTAGAAGGTACGGTGGCTTCAGTACCGCCCCAAGGCGGCCGTAAGCATCCTAATCAGGAATTCATTAATGTTGATACCACGAATATTCTGTTTATTTGTGGTGGTGCATTTGCCGGTCTGGAAAAGGTAATTCGTCAGCGCACTGAAAAAGGTGGTATTGGTTTTGGTGCGGCGGTACACAGTAAAGATGAAAATACCAATGTCAGTGAGTTATTTCAGACAGTGGAACCAGAAGATCTGATTAAATTCGGGTTGATTCCTGAGCTGATTGGCCGTTTGCCGGTGATTGCTACGCTGGCTGAACTGGATGAAGATGCTTTGATTAATATTCTGACCGAACCGAAAAATGCTTTAATCAAGCAGTTTCAGGCATTATTTGCTATGGAAGGTGTGGAATTACAAGTACAGCCTTCCGCCCTGCAAGCAATTGCCAAACTGGCTATGGCACGTAAAACTGGTGCACGTGGCCTGCGCTCCATTGTGGAAAAGGCATTGCTGAATACAATGTATGCTCTGCCGGATTTAACCGATGTGAAAAAGGTAGTGGTAAATCAGGATGTGATTGATAAAGGTGCAGAGCCTGAATGGTTACTCGCGGATGGTAGTGTTTATAAAAGTCCAAAATAATCTAGATTTATCCAAATATAAAAACCGTCTGAATTCTGCCATTCAGACGGTTTTTTAATGGATTCAGATAGACATCGGTAGTGGGCTAAATTAGTCTGGCTTATACGCTGTGATGCAATAGCTTATGGATCTTTTTTTCAAACCAATAATTTAATATCTGCTTTGCACAATTTTATAGATAGCGGCTAAACCATAAAACTTTGCCAATAATCTGCACATCGTCACTTTCGCTATCCAGTCTGATTTCGAAACTTGGATAGGCTTCGTTGGCAGAAATCACATTTACCACATTTCCCGGCATCAGCTGCAGACGTTTTACCAATAAGTTGTCGTTGATACGCAATACATACAAGCCATCACGGCGGATATGATTCATTTGCTGCACCAATATAGTATCGCCATCATTTAATACGCCTTCCATGGAGTCGCCTTTAACCGATATAACTGATAAGCCGCTCACTTCGGGGCTAATCATTGCGTTTATCCAGTCCTTGCGAAACGCCATGGTAAACATCGGTTTTTCGTTATCCACTAGACTACCGTGTCCGGCAGCAGCTTCAATGGCATAACGCGGCACATAGACAAAGTCATCAGCATTCACTGGATTACCTAGTGTATCGTGTGCCGCCTGTGTAGGCTGTTCGGGAAAAGGCTCTCCTTCTCCGGTGAGCAGCCAGTCGATACTGCATCCCTTCAATTCTTTGATGCGTTTCAGGGTTTCTGCTTTAGGTAGACCGCCTTCATGCCAGATTCGGCTGAATCCGGCCATGGTCATATCTATGTCTGTGGCAATTTTGGATTGGCGCTCCCCTGGCCAGAGCGAAGCCAGACGATCCTTAAATGTTTGCATGCACAAACTCCAGCAATTATTAGAAATAACGTTATTAAATTTGTTTTTATTATACAACAATTTTAAAAAAATAAATAGTAAATTAATTTTCAAGAAATTTTTAGGTTGTTTATTTATTTTTTTCTAAGTAATATAGCAAAAAATAAATAAATTATTAGATTTATCTAATTTACGGAGTCAATCATGAATGTGTTGAAGACTGTCGGGTTGGTGGCTGTATTGTTATTACTGGGCAATTTTCGCCCTACTCCGGCCGGTGCCATGGCTGCACCAGCTTCGTTTACACAAGTGCTGAATTGTCAGTATCTGGCACAACTGACCTATACCGAGATGAATACAGTTCAGACAGAAGCAGCCAAAAGCTGCGATCAGCGCGAAGCTGCCCGTGACTGGCTTAGTACATATGGCAAGATGAACCATACTGAGTTAGCTAAAGCCATGGTAGATGAAGCATCCTGAATGATAAACTTTTTATCGGCAGCAATTGAGTGTCTGCTGTACGCTAACAATTGTGAATTGGTATGAGCTGTTTGAATATTCTGCCTAAATAAAAATAATTAAAGCCGGCTACCCACATGAGAGCAACCGGTTTAACAAACTGAGAATAGTTATATTTTTTTGGTTTTGGTTTTGGTTTTGGTTTGCTTTACCAATGATGATTAATCAGCTATTTATTTGCTAGTTTTATTAGTAGCTGTTGATGGATACCACCAAAGCTGCCGTTGCTCATGACCAGAATATGATCACCCTGCTTAGCTTCTTCTACAATGGCAGCGATTAGTGACGGCATATCCTGAAATACTTCCACTTTATTTTGCAACGGACTTAATGCTGTTGCTACATCCCAATCCACACCACCGGCATAGCAGTATACTTTATCGGCCTCGGCCAAACTGCTGGGCAATGCTGCTTTCATAGTACCCAGTTTCATGGTATTAGAACGCGGCTCCAATACGGCCAAAATACGGGCACCAGTGACTTTCTGGCGTAAGCCAGCAATGGTGGTCGCAATTGCGGTGGGATGATGAGCAAAATCATCATATACGGTAATATTGTTGACGACGCCCTTGATTTCCATGCGTCGTTTGACATTCTGAAAACGTGAAAGTGCGGTGCATGATTGCTCTACGGTCACACCTACATGGCGAGCGGCAGCAATGACAGCCAGCGCATTCATGCGGTTATGCTGTCCAAGCAGTTGCCATTCGATATGCCCGACTTTCTGCTTCTGAAAAAGCACATCGAAACCACCTGTTTTAGACACTTCGCCTACCTGCCAGTCGCTACCAGAGCCAAAGCCTTCTACTTGAGACCAGCAGCCTTGTTGTAATACTTCGGATAATGCTTGGGATTCATCGTTGACTACAATTAGTCCTTCGCTGGGGATGGTACGTACTAGATGGTGAAACTGAGTCTGGATGGCAGACAAATCAGGAAATATATCGGCGTGATCATATTCCAGATTATTGAGAATGGCGGTACGCGGGTGATAATGAACGAATTTACTGCGTTTATCAAAAAATGCGGTATCGTATTCGTCGGCCTCTATTACAAAAAACGGGCTGGATTCGGCGCGGCTATCAGCCTGTGTAGCCGGTGGAATTTGTGGCAGTCTGGCAGACACAGCAAAATTCTGGGGTACGCCGCCTATCAGAAAACCAGGCGCAAGACCGGCTTCTTCTAGTACCCAGGCCAACATGCTGGCAGTGGTGGTTTTCCCATGGGTGCCGGCTACGGCTAATACCCAGTGCTGTTGCAATATGTTTTCAGCAAGCCATTGCGGCCCTGAGGTATAAGGCAGATTACGATTGAGAATGGCTTCGACCACCGGCATGCCGCGACGGGCAACATTGCCGATGACGTAGATATCTGCCGGATAGTTATCCAGCTGTGCTGCTTCAAATCCTTCTACCACATCTACACCTAAATCAGCCAGCTGGGTACTCATAGGCGGATACATTTTGGCATCACAACCGGTAACGCGGTAGCCAGCCTGTTTGGCAATGGCAGCAAGGCCTCCCATAAATGTGCCGCCAATTCCGATAACGTGGATATGCTGCATTTTTTATCTCTGCGCGCTGAAAACCAGCATTATAGACCGTTGTTAATGTCTGTGACGCGTCTGTTTTGCGTTTTTGCAGCGGATAGCCATAAAAAAGATTTTTGGCGTACTGAGATGTTTTTTATGTGTGCTAAGTAAGTACTGATAGCTATGTATCCGCACTCTTCATTCACAACATGAAATTATTAATAGTGAGCTGCATATCTGCTAACGGAATGCTATCAGCTCAGGAGGCGCTGATGATGTAACGTTGCAGTATATTTTTCAGATTATTTTTTTGCCATTTGGCGGCTAATATAAAGTTTGGAATTTTAAAAGTGTATTTTTGCTGCTCATAAATAAACGTTAATTCACCTCTGAAAAAGCCTGTTTTGTAGCTCAGATTGGTAATTTTGGTCATCGGAATAACGGTTATAGATTCAGATAAATTGGCGTTAGCCGTTAGACCAATGAGAATGATTTTTTCTGCATTAAAATAAATCAGAATATGCCGAATAAATAAAGTTGCCAATCCAGATAGTAAAGCATATTGCCAAGCTTTGGCATTAATCATGCCATAGATGATTGAAGACTGATCTAAAGGTGGTAATTGATGCTGTATGAAATAAGTCTTAATGTTTTCTAGTTTTAAACCATTTCCCATGATGTTACCTTGATAAATTGATATTCTTTTGTAATATTATATTCCTATATGCTTTTTATTTAAACTAAAGAGGATGAATGTTGTGCTTTTATTTTTTGGCTGCAGTGAATATTTTTTAGCTTAAGCAATCATGTCTGCCATCAACTTATTGGAACTGATTAATCACGGTATGCTTGCATTGCTATACTCTAAGAAGATGTTAGCAGGAAAATAAATTTCTGAAATAGCGCATTGGAAAGTCTGATTAGAATTATCCACACGATAGAAATAGCTTCTCTGATTATCTTTATTTTTTCAAAACAGGTTTATCAAAAGCTGTCATGGCGGGAATAAATACACATTATTCCTGTAAATATTGGGATGTTACTGCACATAAACTGTGGATAACTAATTTAGGCAGTTGTTATAATGAAATTTTATTTCGCTGCTTAAAATTTAAGCAACTCCCTGCCATGTGTCTTGATTCCAGCTTGTTTGGCTCTCAATCTGTCAAGGATGAGTGCTCTGCAGTAATGAACAACACTATTTAGCAGATGTATTCTGGCCTATAGTTCTCAACAGGTTGGTATATGAGGTGGATGAATCTGGCTAATCCACAAGCTTTCCACATATAAAAACTGCCTTGCGATGCAAGGCAGTTTGAATGGTGAAAACTGAATTTAGTGTTCTTCAGGTTTGGCTTCCTGTGGTGCTTTTTCCAGCAGCGCTTTGATGGACAAACGCACACGGCCGCGGTCGTCGATTTCTAAAGCTTTTACTTTTACCTGCTGACCAATTTGTAGGTAGTCACTAACATTTTTTACACGCTCGTGGGAAATCTGGCTGATGTGTACCAGACCATCTTTGCCTGGCATAACAGATACAATTGCGCCCACATTGTTATCCAAAATCTTGATTACTGTGCCATCGTACACTTTGCCCACTTCCACTTCAGCCGTAATTTCTTCAATACGACGTTTAGCGGCTTCACCTGCTTCGCTGGTAGTAGCTGCAATGGTAATGGTGCCATCTTCGGCAATATTGATTTCGGTACCGGTTTCGGCAGTAAGGTTACGGATGGTTTCGCCGCCTTTACCAATCACATCGCGGATTTTGTCTTGATGGATTTTCATCGTGAATAATCGCGGTGCATGGGCAGATAATTCCTGCGGACCTTCTACAGCTTCCTGCATCTGGCTCAGAATTTTCAGACGTGCTTCTTTGGCCTGTGCCAGTGCAATCTGCATGATTTCTTTGGTAATACCTTGGATTTTGATATCCATCTGCAATGCAGTAACGCCGTTGGTGGTACCGGCCACTTTGAAATCCATATCGCCGAGGTGGTCTTCGTCGCCAAGAATGTCGGTCAAAACGGCAAATTTGTTACCATCTAATATTAAACCCATGGCAATGCCGGCCACATGACTTTTCAGTGGGACACCGGCATTGAGCAAGCTCAGGCAACCAGCGCAAACGCTGGCCATGGAAGATGAACCGTTGGATTCTGTGATTTCGGATACCACGCGCATGGTGTAGCTGAAGTCTTCCACATCCGGCAGCACAGCCAGTAAGGCGCGTTTAGCCAGACGGCCATGGCCGATTTCACGGCGTTTTGGTGCACCCATGCGCCCCACTTCACCGGTAGAGTATGGCGGGAAGTTGTAATGCAACATGAAGCGGTCAGTATATTCTCCACTCAGTGCATCAATAATCTGTTCGTCACGCTGAGTACCGAGAGTGGCTGTTGCCAGAGACTGAGTTTCGCCGCGGGTAAATAAAGCTGAACCGTGGGTACGGGGTAAAACACCGGTCTGAATGTTGATCGGGCGCACGGTACGGGTATCACGACCGTCAATACGCGGCTGGCCTTCAAGAATCTGTCCACGTACAACTTCTTTTTCTAAATCTTTGAAAATTCCCCGAATCTGATTGGCTAGCAGTGTATCGGTTTCTTCGGTAATCAATGCGCCCTCTACTGCGGACCAAGCTTCGTCGAGCTTGGCAGTGCGTGCCTGCTTCTGTTTGATTTTAAAAGCAGCATCAATGGTAGCTCCGGCAAGTTCGCGTACACGAGCAATCAGTGTATCGTCGGTGGCCGGTGGCTGCCAGTCCCATATTTCTGGATTAACTTCATCGGCAAATTCGTTAATGGCACGGATAGCCGCCTGCATTTGGTCGTGACCGTAAACTACGGCACCAAGCATGGTTTCTTCAGACAGTACATCGGCTTCAGATTCCACCATTAATACGGCTTTTTCGGTACCCGCCACGACTAGATCTAGCTGAGATTGTGCCAACTGTGCTTTAGTAGGATTGAGTACGTATTCTCCATTTACGTAACCAACGCGGGCTGCACCAATCGGGCCTGCAAATGGTACGCCAGTCAGCAGTAGAGCTGCGGATGCACCTAACATGGCTGGTATATCAGAGTCGATTTCAGGGTCAATGGATACCACCATAGCCACAATCTGAATATCGTTGAAAAAACCTTCAGGAAATAGTGGACGTATTGGACGATCTATCAGGCGGCTGGTAAGAATTTCTTTTTCGCTTTGTTTGCCTTCCCGTTTAAAAAAGCCGCCAGGAATTTTACCGGCTGCATAAGTGCGCTCGAGATAATCTACGGTGAGCGGAAAAAAATCTTGTCCGGGTTTAACTTCTTTTGCTGCAGTAACGGCTACCAGTACTACGGTATCACCCATAGAAATTTTGACCGCACCTGCTGCTTGACGGGCAATTTCACCAGTTTCAAGAGTAACGGTCTGATTTCCATACTGAAAGGTTTTTATGTGTTTATTGAACATGCTGAACTTTCTGTTTCAGTTTCTGCAAAAGTCGCACCTGCTAAAAAACCTAACGATGTATACGCTTTGTACATATACATAGGTAGGGTTTCTGGCCGGGCGAGGTTTGCAAATGATGGTTGATTGGGATTAACAGGGTTGTGATAACCTTCAATACGCTTTGTATTATGGGTAAATTCTAACATATATTTTTTAGCTTATCTCTAACCTGATGTCTTCTAACCAGTAGAGCCAGTTTTTGCAGGTATTTTTGGTCTTTTTTGGCGGAAAAGAACGGATATTTATGCTGATCGAACTTTTTACCAATCTGTGCGCATATTAATTGGATTGGGTTATATGTTAGAATTAATATTATTGGTGTTAATTTTATTGGTTCAACCGGATTGGCTGTACCTGTTTTAATGGGGAATGATAATTATGTCCGAACTTTTGTATAAAAAACCAACTGACAGTGATGTATTGCTTTCGGTGGTCATGCATCCGGAAGATACCAATGCTAATAATACGATTTTCGGCGGCCGTATTCTGGCGCTGATGGATCAGGCAGCCTATGCCTGTGCCTGTAAGCATGCGCGCTGCGTAACAGTAACGGCAGCAATTAATACAGTCAATTTTCGTACGCCTATTTATGTGGGAGATCTGGTATCCATTAAGGCTCGGGTAAATTATGTGGGAAAATCATCGATGATGATTGGTATCCGTGTGGAAGCGGAAAATCTGATTAACGGAGATATTCGCCACAGTAATTCTAGTTATTTCACTATGGTGGCGATTGATTCTGCTACCGGTAAGCCGCAAACTGTACCTGGGCTGATTTTGGAAACACCAAATGAGGTACGCCGTTTTGTGCGTTCGTATACGCGTAAAATAGAACAGCAGGAAAGTTTGAAAGAGTTTCAGGCCAAAGCTTTTCATTTAAGTAAAGACCATCTTGACTGGTGCCAAACTCAGAATGCGCGTTTAAATCCTGATTTATATAATGAAATAGGCTGATTTTACTGGCCTGTGTTTTTTCGTTTCAGCCGAGGCTAAGCACAGGCCTTGTCTATTTCATCGATAAGACAGGATGTGCCGTATATGTGGTTTTCTGCCTACTGCCTGCATTGATGGCAAAATACAGGGTGGACTTTGGTTGGGGGTAATTTTTTACAAGTAACTATAGAATTAAAAAAGCCGTCTTATAATCAAGACGGCTTTTTTAGCAGCATAGCATGCTTATTTACGCAGACCCAGACGGCCAATCAGCTCGCGGTAGGTATCCGGTTTGGTACGACGGATATACGCCAGCAGACGACGACGGGAACTTACCATTTTCAATAGACCACGACGGCTGTGATGATCTTTAGGATTAGCTTTGAAGTGGCCGGTAAGGTCGTTAATACGGAAGGTCAGCAATGCGATTTGTACTTCAGAAGAACCAGTATCGCCTTCGGTACGCTGATAATCTTTTACGATTTGTGCTTTTTGTTCAACAGATAACATGTAATTCACTCTATTAAAAAAGCCTTTCGGCAGACAAGTTGGCCAAGCTAACAATGATGTCTGACAACGGCCAACTCCAGATAGGTATTTAGCTCTCTACATTGGTGCTCATCAGACGCAGTACTTTGAGGCGGCTGCTGGCAGCCTGATACTGAACCAACCCGATGAAGCGTCCACTGGCGGCATAAATACGCAAGGGGCACATTGTGCCATAATTTTGTCCGGAATGCACGGCTATCCCGTGCTGCAATTGCAAAATTTCTTTATCGCTAAGTGTGGCTGCCGGTAAATGTTGTACCAGCACATCGCTGGGAAGCAGCCAATTATCACGTGCTGATTCATCCAGACTGCTGATAACGGCAAGGGTATGGGTCTGGTCGATACTAAACCCAGCGGTAGCGGTACGACGTAGTGCTGTCAGATGAGCCACTGTCCCCATATGCTGAGCTATATCTTCAGCTAGAGTGCGGATGTAGGTACCTTTGCTGCAGCGCACGTTGATAATCAGCGTAGGATAAGCAAACTCTACAATACCAATCTGATAAATGGTTACCTGCCGGCTTTTGCGTTCGATGGTGATGCCGGCGCGTGCGTATTCATATAATGGTTTACCCTGATGTTTGATGGCCGAATACATGGGCGGTGTCTGGGTTATTTCACCACTGAAAGCAGCGATGGCAGACTGCACCTGTGCCAGTGTGATGTGGGTATCGGCTGTAGCCACAACTTCGCCTTCGGCATCGCCGGTACTGGTGGCGACGCCAAGCTGTAATGTCGCTGTATAAGCTTTGTCTGCATCAAGCAGATACTGGGCAAATTTAGTGGCTTCTCCAAAACACACCGGCAGTAGACCGGTGGCCAGCGGGTCGAGTACACCAGTGTGTCCGGCTTTGGCGGCACCATATAAAAAGCGCGCCCGCTGTAAAGCGCTGTTACTGCTCATGTCTCTGTCTTTGTCCAGCAGCAGTACACCACTGAGAGCGCGTTTGCGTCGGCTGATATGTGTATTCATGATGATTCGGGGGGAATTTGGTTTACTTTATTCAGGCGCCTGCATCATAACACGGTTTCTGCGGCTGTCTGGTATGTGTATCTATTGCCAACAGGGATAAGCAGCGCTTACGCTTAAAAGGGCTAAATTTGCAAATTGATGTGTTGTCTTAATTCGTGGTTTGTTGCTGTTAGGCTGGTTTTAAGATGTTTCGGCTGATGCTGAAGCAGGATAAGAATTAGTATTAATCAATTATTTGAAATCTGCTATGAATTCTTAAACATATATTGTATCTGGCATTAATTTATTCTTACGCAAAGGCTTTGTTTAGAGTTACAATTATTTAAGTTTTACTGCTGGTATTGCAAGGGAGCATCTGTCAGAATCTCTGCCAGAGAATTTATACGTTAGTCCTGATTCAGGCGGCAATTAGTCGGTGTGACGGGGGAAATTCACGCTGTTAAATAATTTGATTGTCATTTTCATTCAGGATAATGCTGACGCTGGTATTGATTCTATTTGGTGATTGATTTTTTAGGTTCTACCGGTCTAACTTCTGACAACAGAAACTAACAGGCCAAACACTTCTTCTTTACTGATGAAAAGGGTTCATTATGAAAGCAGCCGTAGTAACAAAAGACAAAAAAGTGGCCATTCAGGACAAAGCCGTTCGTCCGCTGAAAGCCAATGAAGCATTGCTGAAAATGGAATGTTGCGGGGTTTGTCACACTGATTTGCATGTAAAAAATGCAGATTTTGGTGATGTGACTGGTGTAACGCTGGGACATGAAGGCATTGGTGTGGTTACTGCTGTCGGTGAAGATGTCACTTCGCTGAAAGTAGGCGATCGTGCCAGTGTGGCTTGGTTTTTTGAGGGCTGTGGGCATTGCGAATACTGCAATAGTGGCCGTGAAACATTCTGTCGTGAAGTTAAAAACGCCGGCTATACTGTAGACGGTGGTATGGCGGAAGAATGTATCGTGGTAGCAGACTATGCGGTGAAGGTACCGGATGGTCTGAGTTCTGAAGCAGCCAGCAGTATTACCTGTGCCGGTGTGACCACTTACAAGGCTATTAAAGTATCTCATATTCAACCCGGCCAGTGGATTGCGATTTATGGTTTGGGCGGTCTGGGCAATCTGGCTTTGCAATATGCTAAGAATGTGTTTAATGCCAAAGTGATTGCTATTGATGTGAATGAAAAACAACTGGAATTGGCACGCGAGATGGGTGCGGATATGACCCTGAACCCGGCTAAGGAAAAAGTTGAAGAAATCATTCAGGAAAAAGTAGGCGGCGCATATGCTGCAGTAGTTACTGCTGTGGCTAAATCTGCGTTTAATTCAGCCGTTGCTGCTGTACGCGCTGGCGGACGTATTGTGGCAGTAGCTCTGCCTGTAGACACCATGGATTTGAATATTCCGCGTCTGGTACTTGATGGTATTGAGGTAGTGGGCTCACTGGTGGGTACACGTGAAGACTTGCGTGAAGCATTCCAGTTTGGTGCTGAAGGCAAAGTGGTACCAAAAGTAACCATGCGTCCGCTGGAAGACATCAATGATATTTTCGATGAAATGGCCGCAGGTAAGTTTACTGGCCGGATGGTAATTGATTTCAAAAATGCCTGATTAAGACAAAGTGATAAAAAAGCCATAGTTTGACTATGGCTTTTTTTATCGAATGAGCAAAATTAACAGGCTTCGCCAACTTGCACGCCGTTTAGGATATCTTGCGCGGAAGCAAGGCTAGCAACCAGTTGTTGTGCTGACTGAAATTCTGGCGTCTGCATGATGGCTTTGTAATCTGCCACTTTCCCTTTACCGGCAATCATTTGCCAGCGCTGTGCCAGCCGGCTATTTTCTGGCCACTGAAAATCGTTTAACAAAGTATCTACCCAATCTGGTTTGTTGCAGACCAGTGCGATATCACAGCCGGCAGCAAAAGCATGAGCTGCACGCTGGCGAATATCTCCTGCAATGCTGGCACCCTCCATGGTTAAATCATCTGAAAAAATCACACCATCAAAGTGCATTTTGTCTCTTAGCACACCTTGCAGCCAGAGTGTGGAAAAACCAGCCGGTTCGGTAGGGTCAACTTTAGGATAAACCACGTGTGCCGGCATCAGTGCCGGCATGCTATGATGAATCAAATCGTTAAACGGCTGAATATCATCAGCCCATAATTCATCCCAGTTACGGTTGTCCTGAGGAAGAGTCAAATGGCTATCTCCGCTGGCGGCACCGTGTCCGGGAAAATGTTTGCCGCAAGTAGCCATGCCACCACGGGCCAGGCCACGCTGTAAAGCAAGTGCCAGAAAGCTGACAACAGCTGGTTGCTGATGAAAGCTGCGGTTACCAATCACTGCACATTCGCCCCAGTCTAGATCCAATACCGGTGTAAATGATAAATCGATACCACAAGCGCGTAATTCTGTGGCCAGTACCCAGCCTACTGTTTCAGCCATTTTATCAGCCATGGCCGCGCCGTGCTGTTCCCAGCACTGCCCCAGTGTCCGCATCGCCGGCAAACGAGTAAATTCCGGAATAAAACGCTGTACTCGCCCCCCTTCGTGGTCAACTGCAACGATGAGCTCGGGTGTGCGTAGGGCTTTAATTTCGGCCACAAGTGCAGTGAGCTGTGCACGAGACTGATAATTACGTCGGAATAGAATCACGCCACCAATGGCGGGATGGCTTAACCGTCTGCGTTCTACTTCGCTCAGATGAAAAGCTTCCACATCGGCCATAATCGGGCCGCGTGCTGTTACCGGAGGTTGTGCTGACAACATAGAATGATTCCAGAACCTTTAATAATTGAATTAGTAGCTTTGACAAAATTTAAAATGATGGGACAACATGATGAATCCGGTCTGAACACAAAAGTCAGTCGATAGATTAATTTACGCTTGTATACACATTGAATTGACAAGACGGTTTACCCCGCCAAATATTTTTAGTTTACTTTTAGGGCAGTATCAAGGCGATATACAAAGTATTATTGGCTCGCCGGATGAGTAAAGGGACACTTTTTCCGCTTTCCTGTACTGCCTGCTCGAAATCCTTTTCATTGTGTACCAATTTTGGACCAACAGCGACAATGACATCACCGCGACGTAAATCAACCTGTGCAGCTAATTTGCTAACATCTACAATCACCAGCCCTTTACTGCTTGCACGCAGCTCCAGACCAAGGTGTTGTTCTAAAAAATTATCACCGTCAGTAGGCATAATGTCGCTGGCTGCGCTAGATGGAGCACTGATGGCTGGTGACATATTATCCAGTGTTACCTTAATATCCTGTTTTCGGCCTTTACGCCATATCCCGAGAATAATTTGTTTTCCAGGCGGCAGCAGTCCGACTCTGACCGGTAAATCACTGGAGGTTTCTAGTTCTTCTCCATTAACACTTTCAACAATGTCACCGGGTTGCAGACCTGATCTGGCTGCTGGTCCACCGGCTACTACCTGTGTAATCAGCGCGCCATTAGCCTTGTTAAGCCCAAAAGATTTGGCCAGATTGTAGTTCACTTCCTGAATGACCACACCCAGACGTCCGCGCTGTACTTTACCGGTGGTTTTTAGCTGTTCAGCCACATTCATGGCCACATCTATCGGAATGGCAAAAGAGATACCCATGAAGCCGCCGCTACGACTGTATATCTGGGAATTGATACCAACTACCTGACCTTTTAGGTTAAATAGGGGACCACCAGAATTGCCCGGATTAATGGCTACATCTGTTTGAATAAATGGAGTGTAGTTCTCTTCTGGCAGGCTACGCCCTTTGGCAGAAACGATACCGGCAGTTACACTGTTGTCAAAACCGAATGGTGCACCAATAGCTGCTACCCACTCGCCAACTTTCAATTCTTTCGGATTGCCAGGCTGCACGACTGGCAAATTATCCGCGTTGATTTTCAATAGAGCCACGTCAGACTGAGGATCGGCACCAATTAATTTTGCCTGAAATTCCCGTTTGTCGTTTAGCAGGACTTTGATGTTGTTCATGCCATTGACAACATGTGTATTGGTGAGAATATAGCCATCCTTGCTTATGAAAAAGCCGGAGCCGAAATTGTATTCATCATCATTTGTCTGCGGCGTCTGAGGCACATTAGGTAACAGATGTTTGAAATATTCGTAAAACGGGTCATTATCGGGCAGCGTATCGGAGCTGCTTTCAATGTCACCGTCAAGGCTGCGGTTATCTCGGGTGGCCTGTATGTTTACCACGGCGGGACCTTGCTGGTCTACCAGCCGAGTAAAATCAGGCAACAGCATGGCTACCTGATTGCTGTTACCATCAGTGCCGGCAGGTATTTCTTTTACAAAACCCTGATTGGCTGTTTTGCCAAACCAGTGTTCCAGCCGGTCACACCCAGCTGCCGCCAACAACGCTGACAAAATTGCCGTCAACATATATTTGCGATTTATCCGCATCAACTTCCCTATCTTGTTTGTTTTCTTACACAAGCGGTGATCAATAATATTGTAACGAAAAGAGGCGTAAAGTTACTTAATCAGACAGTTAAAGTTGCCTTCGCCGGATATTCGCATAAATCATTTATCAAACAGCGTTCGCAGTCAGGTTTACGTGCTTTACATATGTAACGGCCATGTAAAATAAGCCAGTGGTGGGCATTCAAACGATACTGTTTCGGCACCACTTTCATTAATTTATCTTCTACTTCGCGTACGGTTTTGCCTGGAGCCAAACCGGTCCGGTTACACACACGAAAAATATGCGTGTCTACAGCAATGGTCGGCTGGCCAAAAGCGGTATTCAGCACCACATTGGCTGTTTTACGACCTACACCAGGTAAAGCTTCTAGCTGTTCTCGTGTCTGTGGTACTTCGCCGTCATATTGCTCAACCAGAATTGCGCAGGTTTCCATCACATGTTTGGCTTTGGTTTTATATAAGCCTATGGTGCGAATACAGTCCATTAGTTTACTTTGCCCCAACGCCAGCATGCTCTGTGCTGTGGGTGCCAGCTTAAAAAGCTGCACGGTACATTTGTTAACGGATACATCGGTGGCCTGTGCCGACAGCATGACAGCAATTAATAATTCAAACGGGGTATGATATTGCAGCTCAGTGGTCGGATGCGGACAGGCAGCCTGCAAACGACTGAATATTTCATCGCGTTTATGTGCATTCATGAGGTTGTTCTATTAGCGGTTTTCTGTTGCTGGCGAAACTGCCAAGGAGCAATAGCACGTGCATTGTGCCACAGACCAAGCCGTTTTTGGCGTGCCTGAAGCTGGGCTTGCTGATAGTGGCTAAAACTCAGCCGATCCTGCTGTTTTTTTGCAATAGAATTGTAATGCCATGCATAGCCTTGCTGTACCATCCATAAATTTATGTCTTCATTGCTCAGCATTATCTGCCCTACTTCGCGCTGATATTGGTCGATAGCCACAACATTCACTGCGACTGATTTACCTTCAATTCGCGTTTTTAAAGCATCTCTACTGGCAATGCCATAGGCCTGTTTGATTTCAGGCGCATCAATACTGGCCAGTCGAATTTTGTGCATATAGCCATTATTATCTTTAACATGAATGGTGTCCCCATCATGTACGCTGTCAACCTGTCCTGTGTAACGTCCTTTGCTCGCCGGTGCATACTTTCTGCCTTTGGCAACGTGCGGCCGACCATTGAAAACATCTTGTACAGAACGCAGAATACTATCTGCTTTCTGTATCTGGTTTTGCAATGGCGCAATTATACTGTCGGGCAACCAAACTTTAGCCAGCGTCAGTACCATCGCCAGCCAGATTAAAATTTTACGCCATTTGCTTAGTGCTTTTTGTCTGTTCTGCATTTACCTCTAAAATTACCCCTCAAAAAACCCTACTGTAATTATCTCAGACTGACAGACATAAAAATCGCCATTAAAACAATGGCAGCCAGCTGCTGGTATTGATAATAGCTGGCTGCACAGAAACAAGTGCAAATATGTTTGTTCACCTCTGCCGCAACTGATTCAGACTTTGGCTGTTAACACCTGAACGCCACTCTGGCAACCCAGCAGCAGCAAATCAGCAGGATGGTGGGTAAACAAACCGTTTTCGACCACACCTGGTATGCCGTTAATAGCATCTTCCAGTTTTATTGGTTCGCTGATATTCAAATTGGCAACGTCAAGAATCTGATTGCCGTTATCAGTTGTAAAGCCTAGACGTAATTCCGGTTCACCGCCGAATTTCAGTAGCCGACGCGCCACCAGTGAACGGGCATTTGGCATCACTTCCACTGGTACAGGCACATGGCCAAGGCGACTAGTATATTTACTTTCGTCGGCAATACAGATAAATTTTTCTGCTGCACTGGCGACAATCTTCTCATTCAACAAAGCCCCACCGCCGCCTTTAATCATTTGTAATAAATGATTGATTTCATCGGCTCCATCGATGTATAACGGCAGGCCGTTCACTTCATTCAATGTGACTTCAGGAATACCAAAGCTCTTCAGAGCCGCACTAGTCTGGGCAGATGTGGATACCGCACCTTTGATTCTTTTTCTGCTTTGCGCCAATGCCTCAATAAAAAAACGTACAGTTGATCCGGTGCCGATGCCCAGATATTCGTTTTCCTGCACATATTCAACCGCTTTTTCTGCGGCCTGACGCTTGAGTTCATCTTGTGCTGCCATACAACTGCTCCTTGTTTATCCTAAATAGATGACAAATTAGTTTGTCTGTATCAAAAAATTATAGCTCAAGCCTGCATTAGATTAAACCGCTGTTAGCAGAACAATTGCCTGCGCCTCAATTGCTTCTTGCCGCCCTAAATAACCAAGTTTTTCATTGGTTTTGCCTTTGATATTAACGGCATCAACCGGCAAATTCAGTACAGCGGCTATATTTTGCCGCATTTGGTCGATGTAAGGGCGCAGTTTAGGCTGCTGGGCAATCACAGTACTGTCTACATTGACTACTTTCCAGCCTGCCGCCTGCACTTCTGCATAAGCCCCGCGTAACAATTCGCGGCTGTCTGCATCTTTATTCACAGCAGCAGTATCTGGATAAAGTTTGCCAATATCACCCAACGCAGCAGCACCTAACAAAGCATCGGTAATCGCATGCAGCAGGGCATCGGCATCTGAATGTCCAAGCAATCCTTTATCAAAAGGGATGCAAACTCCGCCTAATATCAGCGGCCGGCCGGCTACCAACTGATGCACGTCGTAGCCCTGCCCGATTCTGATAGATTTCATTCAATGTTATCCTGCTGTAAGAAATAAGTAGCCAGTAAAGCATCTTGTGCACTGGTTAATTTTAGGTTCCGGATATCTCCTGCCACCAGCAGCGGTGCAAGCCCCATGGCCTCTACAGCGGAAGATTCATCAGTTATTACGTCTAAATCTGCCTGATCCAGTGCTGCAGCCAGCATACCTGCACGAAACATCTGTGGCGTCTGAGCCTGCCATAAACCTGCTCTGTTGACCGTCCTGCTGACCTGCTGTGCCGGGTCTGCCTGCTTCAATGTATCAGCCACCGGCAGTGCTGATAATCCGCCCACCGGATGATGCTGTACTGCCTTTATTAGGCGTTCAACTGATTCTGTACTAACACAGCAGCGGGCGGCATCATGTACCAGCAGCCAGTCTGTATCCAGAACGGCATAGTGCTGCTGGGCCAGTCTGATGCCATTGCGCACTGTTTGCGCTCGCGTGTCTCCACCACAGCGCAGAATAGCGATATTGGGAGGTAAAGCAGCGGATGGATATATGGTATCGATGTACTCATCTTGTGCCGACACGACAATGAACACTAAATCAATTGCTGGTATTCCGGCTAATCGTGTGACAGTATGTTCGAGCACCGTTCGCCCTACTAAACGGACATACTGTTTCGGGCACTCTGCACCAAAGCGTGCGCCGACACCTGCAGCCGGAATCAGCGCAATACGCCGGCTCATGCAGATTTATCCTCTTGTTGCTGCTGCCACTGCCGCCACGCACATGGTGCACCGACAATTTTATCCAGCGTTTGTAAATATGCTTCGTGTTCCGCCATATCTTCTGCATTGGGTTTGACGACAGGAAGAGCTGTATGTTGTATCTGATATTGGCCACCACCCGCAATACTGGTATCGGTATTACCTGCCATCAGCTCATCCACCAAGCTAAACTGGCTGCGGGTCATGGCCAAATAAACTTCACCAAGCAGCTCGCAGTCTATCAGCGCACCGTGCAGTACGCGCTTGCTGCGATCCACTTCCAGACGGGTACACAGAGCATCGAGTGAATTTTTCTGTCCTGGGTATCTTTCGCGCGCCATTTGCAGAGTATCGGTGATTTTCTCAGTAATGGTTCTGGTAGCGGGCATATTAAGTTTTTTAAATTCCATATCCAGAAAGCTTTCGTCAAAGCCCGCATTATGGATAATGAGTTCTGCTCCGCTGATATAATCAGCTATTTGCTGGGCAACTTCGGCAAAGACTGGAGCTTTCATCTCATGCAGTTTTTCCAATGTGATGCCATGAACTGCCACTGCTTCTTCGGGTATATCACGCTCAGGATTAATATAAAGATGCAGATTATTGCCGGTAAGCCGCCGGTCTATCATTTCTACTCCGGCAAATTCAATCAATCTATCGCCATTACTGGCAGACAGGCCGGTAGTTTCAGTATCGAGAATAATTTGACGCATGCTAATGCTTTAAGCGGCAGAATACCGCAGATTTAAAATAACAATAATACTAAAAAATCCCATTACACGCACAATGCAATTGGCAACCAAGGTATGTTTTCTATTGTGTACAGCGATTGATTTTAATTTCTGAGCGATTCCTAGACAGAAAGGTCTATAACCTATCGCCAAGACCTTAAAATCAGATTTCAACCAGCTTTTTGCCCTTTTAGACAATAGACCACAAAGAAATGACTATTTTTATTTTAAATAAAAACAAATGTTTAATAAAATATACTAATTATTTTTAGAAATAAAAATAATTATCATTTGCAATTGTAAAACAATTTGTTTATGATGCCCCTATGTTCACGCAACAAAACAAATTTTTCCAAATAAAGTACTGATTTATTTGAATATCCAAACAGATTTACATATAAATTGCTGCTTACGCAACGATTTATATTGGTAGTTAACTATTGGTAGTGGTTTGTGTTCCTTTTTGCGCCCCTTTTTTAGGGGCGATTTTTTTTTGCCAGCATCAGGCTCTTCTGAGCAAATTAGGCTAGATTAGCTAATGTAAACTCTGCCGCAACATCGTCAGATTATTCACATTATCGCGGCTGATAACGTCCGGCCATGGCTTGATAAATCAGATTTTCATTTTGTAAAACGTTGTAGCGGCTGTTCAGGACATTCTGTGCAGAAGAATATTGCGTATTCAGCGCATCCAACCAGTCACTGAGCGGATTGGTACCATACTGATAGCGTGCATGGTAGTACCGGCTGTTTTTTATATCAAACTGATATTTTTGTTCGGAATTGGCTAAGGTATGACGACTAAGGGTGTATTGCTGATAATATCGTTCTACCTCATTTAGTGCCGTTGTCAGTGACTGCTCAAATGTCAGTCTAGCGCTGTCAAAATCAGCTTTGGCTTGCTTATTTTGCCAATATAAGGTCTGCCAGTCGAGAAATGGCAGGTTGACGTTAACACTGGCCGTACCAACAGGAAAACGCAAGGCAGAGTTTGCCGAATCTGAACGAGAATTTACTGCCGTACTGAGGCTGATGCTTGGATACCAGCTACGGCGAGTGCCTTGCTGGGTAGCATAGGCAGACTGTAGGCGATATTCCGCCGCGCGTAGATCTGGACGATTAGCGAGAACGGATAAAGGTACATCCAGATTCACTTCACTGAATTTAATCTGATTCAAAGGTGTTGGCTGGATATCCGTTGTTTCATTTGGTCGTTGATTAAGTAAATTGTGCAGCGTCTGCACTACGTCGGCACGATTTTGTTGCAGAGAAGTCAGGCTGTTTTCTGCATTCAGTAGAGATTGTTTGGCATTAGTAGCATTAATACTGCTCACTTTACCCACCGCATACTGTGCCTGCGAGATACGAGCAATCTGACGGTATTGCTCGATGCTGTCCTTAGTCAGGCTGATGGCGCCATCGATATAGGCCAAATGAAAATAATTATCCACTACACTGTTTATTAGTGCTAGCCGGCTGGCGGCCATATCCTGCTCGCTGGCCTGATAGCGCCAGATAGCGGCATTGGTATTAGCACGGATTTTTTGCCACACATCCAGCTCATAGCTTAGTCCCAGCTGGCCGCTAAAGCTACGGCTGGATGCTCCGCCCTCTTTCAGGTCTTTACTGCTATTGGCACCAAGGGAACCATTGGCTTTTGGAAATAAATCCGTGCCCGTCAGCCGTGCAGTGTAGCGCGCTTTTTCAGCGGTTATAGCAGCCTGCCGTAAATCAATATTATTTGCCAGAGCTGTAGTAACCAGCTGATTCAATGTAGCATCTTGATAAATTTCCCACCAGTTGCCGTTTACCTGATACTTTGCGGCAATTTCAGCACTGCTAAGCATACCGGCCCGATGTAGGCTCTGCTGCGGATAAGGTGTCTGAGTAGCGCAGGCATTCAGCAACACACTTAAACCTACAATTAAAGCTGCGATGCTTTTTTTCACAGAAATATTTTTCATCATGATTAATTTTATCTTCTTGGCAGCAGCCATCAATGCATTTATTTAATTACTGCTGCCTACCTCTTTCCGCTACAGAATACTGGACTGGTAATAGGCTTAATCTCGCGACAGGGCATCTATCGGATTTAGTTGTGAAGCACGTTTTGCCGGCATAAACCCGAATAACACACCGATGACGCTGGAACACAAAACCGCCATCACAATCGAAATGGTTGAGAATGACATGGCAAAATCGGTGGCCAGCATGTTAAACAACATACTGATGGCAAAAGAAAACAACACACCTACCAGCCCACCAATCAGACAAATCAGTACAGCCTCTATCAGAAACTGCTCCAGAATATTGTGCTGACGTGCACCGATGGCCATACGGATACCAATTTCCTTCACCCGTTCTGTTACCGATACCAGCATGATATTCATCACGCCGATACCACCCACCACCAGTGAAATCAAAGCTATACTGGATATCAGCATTGTCATGGTACCGGTAGTACTTTCAATAGTCTGCTTGATGGTGTCGCTATTGCGGGTAAAAAAATCTTCAGTACCGTGGCGGGTTTTAAGTAATTCAATAATGCCCTTTTCCGCAGTCTGCGAATTCACATTGTCTTTGATTTTTACAGTAACAGATGTAATGTATTTAGAGCCAGAAATGCGGTTCATCAAGGTGGTATATGGAGTATAAAGCTGTAAACTATCCGTATCGGCAAATCCATTATTATTAGGTGCGGCTACGCCAATGATGCGCAAAGGGCGCTTATTAAACAAAATTACCTGACCCAACGGATTACTGCCGTCTGCGAAGAGTTTATTTTTGGTGTTGTCATCAATCACCACTACCTGACTGTTTTGACTAACATCATCTTCGTTAAACAGGCGGCCAAAAGCAAGTTTGATACCGCGTACATCAAAGTACTGATCTCCCACCCCATAGAGCTGGGCGGAAAGAGACTGATTTTCATAGGTGAGTGTGCCACTGGTGTTGGCGCCAGGAGTAACACTGTCAACATAGTCCTGCTGTTTCAATGCTTCGGCATCGCCTACGGTCAACGTTTTAATCCGCGAAGAACGGCGATCACCATAGCCATAACCTGGATAAACAGACACAGTATTGGTGCCCATGGCATTAATGTTTTCAAGAATTTTTTCCTGCGAACCACGTCCCAGTGCCACAACTGATACTACTGATGCAATACCGATAATAATACCAAGCATAGTAAGAAATGAGCGCATCTTATGCGCCATTATCGCCTGAATTGACATGCGAAACGATTCAAATAGTTGGTCGCGGTAAAAAAGCCACGAGTTGCGCTCTTCGATACTTTCGATGCGGCTTGGGGGAATATTCGGATTTTTGCTGTGGTCGGCAATAATGCGTCCGTCGCGGATTTCTATTATGCGGTTGGCATTGGCTGCTATGTTTGGATCGTGGGTCACCATCACAATGGTATGGCCAGCGTCGTGGAGTTTATGCAGAATTTCCATGACATTCTGTCCGCTGCCGGTATCGAGTGCACCGGTGGGCTCATCCGCCAGAATAATTTCCCCGCCGTTCATCAGAGCGCGTGCGATACTGACGCGCTGCTGCTGGCCACCAGATAGCTCACTAGGACGATTGACCTCTTTGCCGGACAGGCCAAGCTGCGCCAGTAATTCATCTGCCCGTTGCAGCCTTTCATCGTGCTCCATACCCGCATATACGGCCGGTAGAGCCACATTTTCACGCGCAGTTAAGGTGCCTAGCAAGTTATAACGCTGAAAAATAAAGCCAAAACTGCGGCGGCGCAGTGCTGCCTGCTCGTCTGCACTCATAGTGGCCGTTTCCACACCGTCAATTTTGTAAGAACCACTGGAAGGCACATCCAGACAGCCGATGATGTTCATCAGTGTCGATTTACCAGAACCAGACTGGCCGATAATGGCAACAAAATCACCTTTTTCGATACTCAGGTTAATATCCTTAAGTACCTGCACGCGGTTTTCACCCTGACCAAACCAGCGGTTGATACCTTTGATTTCCAATAGACTCATGGCTTACATTCTCGGGCCGCGCTTTTTCGGTTCGATGCTGACACCATCTTTAGCTTCAGCTTTGCTCAAAGAGGATAATACGACCTTTTCACCTTCTTTCAGCCCCGATTTCACTTCAGTCCGCATACCATCAGTGATGCCGGTGTGAATCTGTCTTTCCTGTACCTGCTGGTTATCATCGAGTACCTGAACAACTTTTTTGCCGCGACGATGCTTGATGGCCTGATTGGAAACGGTGAGTACATTTCTCACAGCTTTTACAAAAATATTGTTCTGTGTAGTCATGCCAATATGCAGAGCACCATCATCATTCGGTACCAGTGCACGGGCATAGTAATAGATGGCAGTATCGGTGGTATCGGTACTGGTGTTGTAGCTACCCTGTGACATAGTAGTCAGACCAGGGTCTACGGCATCCAATTTCGCCTGACGCATTTTGCTGTTATCGGCCAGCGTGGTGAATGTCAGATTCATTCCTGCCTTCACCTTGCTCATGTCACCTTCGGCAATCTGCATTTTATTCAGCATCTTGCTTAAATCAGCTAACTGGACGATAGTTGGTGTGTTTTGGCTAGAATTGACGGTCTGTCCTTCTTCCACCGGAATGGAAACCACGGTGCCGGCCATCGGCGCGGTAATGCGGGTATAGCCCAAATCTGCTTCTGAGGTATTGATAGCAATCTGAGTTTGGCGAATCTGAGATTTCAGCTCTGCCACATTGGCTCGGGCAGCGGCCAGATTATCCTGTGCATTATCATAATCCGCTTTGGAAGTTGCATCTTGTCCGATTAAAGCTTGCTCACGTGCAAATGCACGCTGCTTCATTTTTAATGCGATTTCCGCCGATACCAACTGGGCACGATAAGTATCCAGCTTGGCTTTATTGGTATTCAGGGTATTCATCTGGGTGGTGGAATCAATATCGGCAATCAGGTCGCCTTTTTTTACCTGCTGTCCCAGTTTGACATACAACTTTTTAATCTGTCCTGAAGCTTGTGCACCCACATCCACCAGTTGAGCTGCGGCAATTTCACCGGTCGCATTCACTGTCTGGGTAATATCACTGCGGCGTACTTCATCAGTCACAAAATTCATCTGATTTTTGGGTTTGAAAAATAGGTTCCACAGGATTGCCGCTAGCAGCAACAAAACCAATAGCCATACTACCCTTTTCACCCATTTTTTTTTCATTTGCTTCATTATCCGTATCACACTTAAGTGTTTTTGCCCTTTTTAATATACCAGCGGCAAAAGATTAAGATTGTAAAGGATGAAAACCATTCTCATCAATATATCTGATAATTAAATATATAAGTCTGCGCCCAAACCTGAACCTGCAAGCACTCATTAACCATTATTTACGCTTTTCAGCGTGGCGGTGCTGCAGTTACCTTGGAAAGGGGCAGGCTTTGACAATACACACATAACTGATTAAGCTGCGCAGCTTTGTTTTTGCCGGCATTGAAAAAAAACACCATCGGTTTACAATCAAATCATGAATATCCAGCAATCTGTCGCATTTATTCAATGAAATAACCCAGAAAGCTGTTTGGAACACACACTAATGACTAATTCGAATGTCCGCCGTGCTGTATATGCCGGCAGTTTTGATCCGCCGACAAATGGCCATTTATGGATGATTCGCGAAGCCCAGCCGTTGTTTGATGAGCTAGTGGTTGCGATTGGCGTGAATCCTGAAAAAGCAACTACCTACACCATAGAAGAGCGTAAGGATATGTTGCGTGCCATTACCGCCAATTTTCCTAATGTGAAAATTTCCAGTTTTCAGAATCAGTATTTGGTTAATTATGCCCGTAGTATTGGCGCCGATTTCATCGTACGCGGTATCCGTACTGCTTCGGATTATGAATATGAGCGTTCGATGCGCCATATCAATCATGATTTACAGCCGGATATTTCTACAGTTTTTCTGATGCCACCGCGAGAGTATGCCGAAGTCTCGTCAACCATGGTAAAAGGTATGGTTGGTCCGCAGAACTGGCAGGCGATGATACGTCGCTATGTACCAGATGCGGTGTATGAAAAAATTATGCAGGATCATTTGTATCAGGAACACTAAACAGTACAGCACGTTTAGATTCCGGCTCTGCAACCAGTAAACCAGTCAAGGTTTACTGGTTTTAATGTAATTGTCGGTTTAGTCTATCCACTCGGATTTATTTAATTTTTGCTATTCGATTGGCTTAATACCGAGCCGGCTAAGGATTTGGTTTCTTCGCTATATTTTGAACTTTTTAAAGCTTTAGATGCAATGGTTTCTATTTTTTTTTCCGGTTTGTTTAGTGGTACTGGATTGAGCCAAAGCAGAAGCGGCAAGCTGCTTTTGAATTTTGGAAGCATCAGGTTTTTTTAAAGTCTTAGCTGCATTGGATGCTATTGCTGAAGACGTTTTTTTATTTGCAGACATATCATTTTATCTCCATAAGTAATTTAAATATTATTTTCTGAGGTTTTAATAATTTATACCTCAAATTTATTTTAAACTTAATTTTTATATTCTGAAATATATTTATATTAAATTTGTACTTAAGTTTTAATTAAAAACTTAAAAATCAATCTATCTGTTTTTTCGAAGCAGAAACGTACACAATACGAAATATACCCTTATAGGATACAAGTATTCATTGGATATAGGCGGTAAAGATTTGATTTTGACAGCCTGCTCTGTGCATGGCCATATAAAAGTGGTCATACCTACTTTTCCAGCATTTCTTGCGCTGATTGCATTTAGAATAGCTACTATTATTTCGGCTTCATCTTTTAAATCATGGCATGATACACACACTGCTCTTACCGCTACTGCTTCTGGTAGTAAATATTCAGCTCAGTGCAAAACTTTTAGCCTTATATGTAACTCAGGTTTTCACTTATCTGTATGGCTGCGTACAGTATATATTTCTTTTACTGGCTTTTTACTAATGCGCTATTTATGCTCAAGACGAGAGGAAGCTGTCTAGAGTGCATGTCTATCAGTAACGTTTTCTTATCAGACTAATATTAATAAACATTAATTGTAGAAATTGTTATTGTGCGAATTCTTGTCGCACCACATTTAGCCACGCTTTAAGTGCCGGCGTCAGCTTTTTATGGCGCGGCCACGCCATAGATAAACGCCAGTTGATTGTAGGATCTGTGAGAGGGACGGCTGCAAACACTTTGCTATCAAAATCATCAGTATAATAGCGTGGCAGTAAAGCAATACCTATTTCTTTCTCTACCATATCTCGCAATAGCTCCCACTGGCTGGTACAGCAAACAACATTCGGTTCAAAGCCCTGATCGCGGCAGGCATTGACAATGCGCTCATATAGAGCAAAACCTCGGCTAAACAGAATAAAAGATTCATCACGCAAGCTGCGCAGCGATATCGATTCGGGAATATTAGCCAGCCTTTTTCGCGGAAACAATACCATCAGCGGGTAATCGCACAAAGGAATGTGGTTAAATTCATCGCTTACAGGTAGCAGCAGCTGACCGGCATCCAGCCGGTTATCCAGCAAAGCAGCTTCGATATCGCGGGTGCCGGATTCGATAAACGCCAGCTCAATATCTGGACATTGCTGATGAAAACGGAAGAAAACCGGCGTAAGCAGACGGCTCCCAAGCAGGGACATACCAATGCGTAAGGTACCGGATTTTAATTTGCGGTAATCCGCAACTTCCTGTTGCAAGAGATTGACCTGATTCAGTATCTGCTGCGAACGATCATAGACACGCTGACCAATTTCGGTAGGCTGCACCAGTCGTTTGCGGCCGTTTTCACCTTTATAAAGTAATGCTACATTTAGTTCATTTTCTAATGTATGTATAATTTTGCTTACGCTGGGCTGCGATAAAGCCAGTTTTTCTGCGGTGGCGGAAAAGCTGTGATTCTGAACCAAAGCCACCCAGCACTGAAGTGCTTTTATATCAATCATAATTATTCAGAAAAAGAATAATAAAAAACTTATAATTCATATTACGCCTAATAAGGCTTACTATAATTTAGCGCCTGAATTAATGGCATCAGGAAAGCCAATATGAATATCTTACACCTTTGTCCGGCTAACTGCTTGCGTATCTGCAGTCAGATCGGCGTGATTATATTGTTCTGGGTAGCTGGACTCAGTATTGAAAAAGCCACGCATATTCCTCTATCTGCTGGTGTAATCGGTTTGTTTCTGCTGTTAGTGCTTTTACAACTGAAAATAATCAAGCTGTCGTGGGTATCCAGTGGAGCACAGGCGCTACTTGGAGAACTGATGCTGTATTTCATGCCTATTCTGATTGCGGTAGTGCAATATAAAGCACTTTTTATGGCTGAAGGCTGGCAATTGATTGTAAGTATCGTCAGCGGCACCTTTCTGGTGATGAGCAGTACAGCTCTGACGCTAAAATATTGTTACCGCTTGCGACGTGCCTGGATTAAGCGCCGCCATATCTAAAAAACCAATAATCTTTTTTCCTGCTTAGAAAACCTATATGAATATCATTGCTGCCGGCTGCTTTATCTGGACCATCGTGCTGTATGCATTGGCCAAAAAATGTTATCGCGCCAAACCCATTATGCTGTTATCCCCTGCTATTACATTTAGTGTCATCACCATTGCGGTGATGCAGTGGCTAAACATTAGCTACGCCGATTACAATCAATACACACGTTATATATCTGGTCTGCTCGGCCCAGCCACAGTGGCTTTTGCCATCCCCATATACCAATATCGCGAGGTCATGAAGCGGCAGCTACCGATACTCTTGGCGGCCATTATTGTTGGTATGTCTGTTGGTGTCGGCAGTGCCTATCTTATGGCTCGTTTGTTTCATTTTAATCATGAAGTTACTTATAGCCTGATGGCACGGTCTGTTTCCACGCCGTTTGCGATTGAGCTGGCAGATAAAATCCATGGTTCGGCCGCACTGGTATCGGTATTTACCATTATTACTGGGTTAGCTGGCATGCTGTTTGGTGACATCACTCTGGCTTTCAGCCGCAGCCGCATGCATCTTGCTAATGGTGCCGCTTTTGGTAACGCCGCTCATGGCTTCGGTACCTCACGCGCCATTCAACGCAATGCCGATGAAGGGGTGGTTGCCAGTCTGACCATGATATTAGCTGGTTTATTTATGGTGCTGGTCGGCCCGATGCTGGTACGGTTTATTGTGTGGCTGTAAAGTCTAAACCTCACTTTACAAAATATTTACCGCTGCCGTACAATGATTCTCGGCATCTTATTTCTATTCCTTATCACATTAAAGCCGCACTAGTAATTACCAGACGGCACGTTTCTCTTGTCTTATATATTTACAGACAAAACATTCTTAATAGCATATCTATAGGGAGTAGCTACACATGGCATATCAATCTCTCAATCCGTTCACCAACGAACTGACTAAAACTTTCAACAATCACACAGACGCTGAAGTAGAAAACATCCTCACTCAGGCCTATGCGCTGTATCAGTCTGCGTGGTCGCAGCCACAAAACATGAGTGACAGACAGGCACTTTTACGCCGTCTAGCAGATGTCATGACGCTGCATCAAGAAAAAATTGCTCGAATCATTACTCAGGATATGGGTAAACGTCTGGCCGAAAGTCGAAATGAAGTGGTTAACTGCATTGAAATCGTGCAGTATTATGCCGAACAGGCGGCCGAATTACTCAAACCAGTAGCCTATCCAAGTAAGCTAGGTAAAGGCTGGGTAGAACATCATCCCATCGGAATTATTCTGGCGATTGAACCATGGAATTTTCCAATATATCAATTGATTCGTGTGATTGCGCCAGCAATGGCTGTTGGCAATCCAGTGGTCGCCAAACATGCAAGCAATGTGCCGCAATGTGCACAACTGATGGAAGATTTGCTGCATGAAGCCAATGCACCAGCAGGTGCCTATACCAATTTGTTTGTTAACACACAGCAGATTGCCACTATTATTAGCGACAAGCGCGTACAAGGCGTGGCGCTCACCGGTTCTGAAGGTGCCGGCAGCATAGTAGCCGGACAGGCTGGCAGCAAATTGAAAAAAGCCACCATGGAGCTGGGTGGCAATGATGTCTTTGTAGTGACTGAAGATGCAGACGTGGCGGCAGCAGCACATACGGCCGTTGGTGGCCGCCTGTTCAATGCCGGACAGGTTTGTATCGCCGCAAAACGATTTATCGTGCATGAACAAGTGGCCGAAGAATTTATCCGAATTGTCAAAGAAGATTTTGCCAATGTGGTAATGGGAGATCCACTAGATGAACATACCACGCTCGCACCACTATCATCTCGCAAGGGCAAAGAGGATTTGCAGAAACAACTTGATGCAGCTATCAGCCATGGCGCCAAAGTATTATGCGGCAATCAACCGGCTGAAGGTAACTTCTTTACCCCTACCCTGATTACTAATATCAGCCGCGACAATCCAGCTTATTTTGAAGAATTTTTCGGTCCGGTAGCGCATCTGTATGTGGTGAAAAATGATGATGAAGCTGTCGCTCTGGCCAATGATTCTAATTTTGGGCTGGGCGGAACTGTGTTTTCGAAAGACATCGAACGCGCTAAAAAACTGGCTTCCCGTATCGAAACCGGTATGGTATTCATCAACCGCTTTGGGGATTCAGTGGCTGAGCTGCCATTTGGCGGAGTAAAACGCTCCGGTTTCGGCCGCGAACTGAGCGATCTGGGCATTAAAGAATTCGTAAACCACAAACTGGTAGTAGTTGGTCAAGAATAAATTTTCTTTATTAAAAAAAGCAGTCTGTTATTCAGACTGCTTTTTTGCACTTCACCTATGCCATCTCTAGAACACATCAACACCCAACTCAAACAAATATTTATTTTCGGATATTAAAATCCACCTGCTGAGGCAAATTTTTTGGCACAATCAATAATACAAACGGATGCATCTGATAATCAAGCGCGGTACCGTTGTGGATACGTATATCTAATATCAGTTTATCCCGCGTGCGACTGAGTGCCATAGGGGTGATATCAAGCTGCCGCTGCACAATTCCAGCATCATAAACCAGAACATCGTGAGTGTTAAAATCAATCGGTGTTGGCTGACCATTAGGTCCCATAGTTGCAGCCATAGCAAAATAACGTGAAAACTCGGATGCAGTATTGATATGCCTTGGTACCGGCCGGTTGACCGTATTTTTAATAAAATAGTGTCTTGCCTCTTGATAAGGGACGGTAGTAACAGCCTGTGCTTGGGGCACCAAACCTTTTGCCGCTTTTGCTGTAACTCGATGACAGGCACTCAGAAAAGCAGCCACAAACCAAGCCAACATTATGACGTAAACCGTACTGCGCATACCATACCTCCTGTCTGGCAAAATTGCCGCTAAGACTGCTTAAACGCCATCCAAGCTAGCGTTAACCAGCCAATAATCATTGTTACCCCACCTACAGGTGTTATAGCACCCAGCCAGCGCGGTAAACCTAAAGCCATCAGATACAATGAACCACAAAAAATAATTAGCCCCAGCTGCAACAGCCAGAATGGAGTTTTAACGGCAAAAGCCGGTACAGTTCTGGCCAGCACACCGAGCATCAGCAATCCCAGTGCATGCCAAAAAAAATACTGTGTGGCTGTATGCCACCATTCAAGCTGCTGTGCACTGGCCATCTGCTTTAAACCATGTGCACCAAATGCACCGAGCATTACCGCCAGAGCTAGATTTATTGCTGCCGTACCTAACCACATATCATTCCCCTTAATTTATTCAATCATAAAATCTGTTTGACTGATCATATATCAGACACCCATATACTCTGTTTCTGCCAGATAATCACAGTATATCTTCCACCCGTGTGGATAACAAACCACATTACTACTAGGTGACCCACCACCGATCGAGCATCAATCGCTTATACCATCTCGCCCTGAGCCAAATTGCCAGTAAAAAACAGGCCAATCCCAACGATTGGCCTGTTTTTTATTCTTTACAGGAAAAGCATGAATCAGCAGCTTATTTGCAACTGATACCAGCAATCTGCGGTGTCTGTCCTGTGCCTACTTTAATCACACATTTAGTACTGCTGGCGCCAGATACTGTCAGATTTCCAGCGGCCAAATTCATATTCAGAGGCTCTTTCACACCCATTTTTACAGCGGTGCTGGCCAGCTTCTGCACTTCTTCCGGTGCATAGGAAGTATTGTTGCCGTCAATTTTAATATCCTTAGCGCCAGCGCTCATAGCCAGCAGCATGGAAACAGAAAACATCAAGCCATTACGTATCAATTTATTCATCGGAGTCCTTTCCGAAGAGAATATCCATCAAACATAATAATATAAAAATGCAAAAATTTCCAGAAAAATTAATCTCTTCAACCCATATTTACCGCAAAAGTAGCAACTGTGTAGATACGTGCACCACTCAATGAATATACGCCGTAAGCAATAAAAAAAGCTGTATACCCGTTACATAGGTATACAGCAAACCAAAGGAACTGTTCAGATTAACTGAGCTTATTCCGCTCAGCCTGATTCTGCATATATTTTCTTATGATTCTGATGAGCTCTGCTCTAAAGAATCTCTATCCTGCTGATATTCGCCCCATAATGCATTCACTACACCCAGCAATATGGCAAAACCAATGCCTAAACACCAAGCAAAATACCACATAATATACTCCCGTCTGTTTAGCCAGACCTGCCGGTGCATACCGGCAGGTACTACGTTATCAATATGTGCTGTGATCGTTGCGGCGGATATGCTCACTGGTTACCTTACCGCGCATCACACGGTAGCACCAGCTGGTATAAAACAGCACAATCGGCACAAAGATAACCGCAGCCACCAGCATAACTTTCAAAGTAAATTCACTGGAGCTAGCATCCCATACTGTTAAACTCGAACGCAAATCGGTATTGGATGGCATGATAAATGGAAACATAGCCACACCAGCAGTAGCAATCACTCCAGCTAGACCCAGTGCAGACGACCAAAACGCTGCGAATGCTTTACCATTTTTGGCCAGCAGCCAAGCCAGAATAAAGCCCAGATAAGCCAGCACCGGAATCACCAGCAACAGCGGATATTGCTGATAGTTTTGCATCCACGCACCAGTGGCGGTGACCACCTGTTTGTGGAGTGGGTCGGGTGCGGCGGCTGGTAGATAGCTACCGGCTACCATGCTGTAGCCCTTGATACCCAAATTAATCCACAGACCAGCCAACGAGAAGGTCACCACTACTACTATCAGGGCGATGGTACTTGCCTGCAGCGCACGTTTTTTCACCACATCTTCCGTACGTAAAGCCAGATAAATGGCACCGTGGAAAATAATCATTGCCGCTGAAACCAGACCGCACAACAGACTAAATGGATTTAGCAATCCCCAAAAACTACCGGTGTAGAAAGAGCGCAAGTCATCATCAAAATGAAAAGGCACTCCTAAAAGCAGATTGCCGAATGCAACACCAAAAATCAGCGGCGGCACAAAACTGCCAACAAACAATAACCAGTCCCAGCTGGAGCGCCATAGCGGATTATTAATTTTACTGCGGTAATCAAACCCCACCGGCCGGAAAAACAGCGCCCACAATACGGCCATCATGGCCCAGTAAAAACCGGAAAAAGCAGTAGCATATGCATATGGCCAAGCAGCAAAAATCGCGCCACCTCCAGTAATAAACCATACTTGATTGCCATCCCAATGCGGGCCTACCGTATTAATAATCACACGGCGCTCATTATCGTTTCTGCCCACAAACGGCAGCAAAGCGCCAACCCCCATGTCTTGTCCATCCATTATGGCAAAGCCGATCAGCAGCACGCCCAGCAGTAACCACCAGATGAATTTCAATACCGGATAATCCAAGAATTCCATGCTCAACTCCTAATGCTCTGCTTCATTGGCATAGCGACCCGTGCCCAGCGAGCCCGGTCCCTGACGCGAAAACCGTACCATCAGATAAACTTCTACAATCAGCAGTATCGTGTACAAAGTCACAAAGCCGAAAATAGAACCCCAGATGTTGGCGGCAGTTAATGAAGATACAGACAGATTAGTGGGCAGCACACCGTATACCGTCCACGGCTGGCGGCCATATTCGGCCACAAACCATCCTGCTTCACAAGCCAGCCATGGCAGAGGCAGACTCCAGAACGTCCATTTCAGCAACCAGCGCTTTTCTGCAAAATTATTTTTAACCGAAGCATAAAATGCCACTGCCATCAATAACAGCATCAGAAATCCGCACAGCACCATAATGCGGAAACTCCAGAACATCGGAGCCACACGCGGAATAGTTTCCCGCGCCGCATGTGCAATATCAGCTTCAGTAGCCTGCCGCACATCTGGTACATATGATTTCAGCAGTAAACCAAAGCCTAAATCATCACCATATTTTTTCAGGTTTTCTTTAGCCAGCTCGTCAGAACGATTTTTACGCAATGCTTCCAGTGCAATTACTGCTTCACGTCCGTTACGGATACGCTCAATGTTGTCAACAATGATTTCCTTAATTCCCGGAATTTGCTTATCCAACGAGCGCGTACCAATCAAGCCCATTGCCCATGGAATCCGGACTGTAAAATCATTTTTCATCGCATCTTCATTGGGCAGAGCAATTAAATTAAAAGAAGCTGGCGCCGGTTCTGTTTCCCACATGGCTTCTAGCGCAGCCATTTTGGTTTGCTGTGATTTACCAACCGTATAGCCGGATTCATCACCAAGCACTATCACCGACAAAATCGAAGCCACACCAAAACCCACCGCGATACGGAAACTTTTCTTAGCAAATTCCACATCCTGACGCTTCAACATATACCAGGCAGAAATCGCCATCACGAAAATTGCACCAGTCACATAACCGGCGGAAACTGTATGCACGAATTTATTTTGCGCCACCTCGTTCAGAAAGATTTCCGAAAAGCTGGTCATTTCCATACGCATAGATTCAAAATTGAAATGCGCACCCACCGGATCCTGCATCCAACCATTGGCTACCAAAATCCACAATGCAGACAAATTGGTACCCAGCGCCATCAGCACCGTAACCAGCAGATGGCCAGGACGACTCAAGCGATCCCAAGCAAAAAAGAACAAACCTACAAACGTAGATTCAAGAAAGAAAGCCATCAGACCTTCAATTGCCAGAGGGGCACCAAAAATATCACCCACATAATGTGAGTAATAAGACCAGTTAGTACCAAACTGGAATTCCATGGTAATACCGGTAGTCACCCCAAGTGCAAAATTGATACCGAATAATTTACCCCAGAAACGCGTCATATCCTTATAAATTTGCTTGCCGGTCAGGACATATACTGATTCCATAATGACCAGAATCCATGTCATCCCAATTGTGAGCGGCACAAACAAAAAATGATAAAGCGCGACTAGAGCAAACTGCAGCCGAGACAGCTCCACCAAATCCATAGCCCTGTTCCTTGTTTTAATTAATTAAATTTTATTCAGTAAAATCACAGCCCGAATAGCATATATATTCCAATTACATAGATAAAATAATACTATTCAAATCGAGAATATGAAACTTAACATAAAATTTTTCAAATACTTATAATTAGAATAAATTTCAAATTGTAAAGTTTGATTATAAATTAGCGAAAAGATATCACACATAATTAAAAAATACTTACTCTACAACTTAAAAAATTCATACACATATAAGTATAAATTATAAAACAATGGATTTATCAATATTTATTATCTGCACAGCATTAACTTGATTTAAATCAAACAACGTGTTTCTTTTCAAAATAAAAACAGCCACAATGTGGCTGTATCAATACGCATAATGCAATAAAGACATACCGCTCAACTCGTGCCTACTTGCAAAACCTGTGCTTGTGGCCATGGATTAGCTTGATGGCTGGCCACAACCAAAATGCCATGCTGCTGATGTTGCTGAAGCATTGCTGCCAGTGCAAACTTCGTATCTTCATCCATACCTGCAAAAGGTTCATCCAGAATCAGCAGCACATAAGGGCGCAGCAACAATCGAGCCAGTGCAATCCGTCGCGCCTGCCCGCCTGAAACTGCGGCACCGTATTCTCCCAGCGGCGTATCCAGCTGCTTAGGCTGATGCTCAGCCCACACCATCAGCCCCACACTGGCCAGCACTGCCCATAGCTCTTCATCAGTCGCGTCCGCTTTGCCCAGCCGCAGATTCTCTGCCAGCGTTAAATCAAAAATATCTAGCTGCTGTGCCAGATATCCCACCTGCCTTGTCCATTGCCAATGCGCAAACGGCCTACCATTACAGCTTATCTCACCATCATTTGCATCCAGCTCTCCGGCCAGCACCGCCAGTAAAGTAGACTTACCGGTACCGGAGGCACCTTGCAACAATAAAATATCCCCGTTTTTCACATCGAAACTAATATGCTCAGCACTATTCAGTGCCTGCGGCCAGCGCGCACACAAATTTCTTGCCTGCAAATGCAGTTGCAGAGGTAATTCTTTTTTTGGTTCAGACACCGGCACACCGCTGGGCACAATCGCATTGAGACGGGTACAGGCGGCGCGACACAAACCAAAAGTCATCACATTCATTCCCAGCACCAATACCAGCTCAGCAAAGCCGAATATTGCCAGCAGCAAAGCTAGCAACATCGCCACAGACAACTTTCCCGTACTCAACAAAGCACTACCCTGCCACAATAGCATCGCAGCCGCTGCTGCGAGACACAACTGCTGTAGCAGCACCACTTTACCCGCCAGCCTCTGCTGACTTAGCTGCGCGCCAACATAATTCCCATCCTTAGCAAAAAAAGCAGTCGCAAAACGTGGCCATTGCTGCCATTGCAATAGTGCGGTTAGCGCCTCCAGCGGTTGCAGTAAAGCAGTTCGTCGAATTTCTGCCTGCATCGCTTGCCGACGACCCCAATTCTGCCCGTAGCCAGCAGCCAATGCCGGAATTACCAGTGTTGCCAGAACCAAAGGAATACTCAGAGCTAGCGTTAGCCCGCCACCGGCTACAACCAGAGTTAAACCAAGAATACCCAGCAACAACATAAACGCCCACAACCATGGCAATACCACATTCAGCGGCCAATTATTCAAGAGTTCAATATCACTTAATAACCGATGCATCTGCTGAAGCGAGCTCACTTGCTGCTGTCTGGCAGCGGCCAACCGCGCAAACAGACCACTACGCAAATCAGCCAGCAATCCCAGTACCGCATCGTGCGAACCCAGACGCTCGCCATAACGGCCAGCCGTACGTAAAATAGCCAGCAAGCGGATAACTCCTGCTGGCGTAAAATAATTAAAGGTATAAGCCGTAGCCAGACTCACCATTCCTGCCAGCCCTGCGGCCGTAATAAACCAGCCGGACAAAGCCAGCAGAGCAATACCAGCAATTGCCGTAGCCTGCCCTAGAAACCATGCCAGAATCCACGCACCCTGCCGGCTGCGTAAAAGACCCGATAACTTTAGCTCCTGCCCCGACCACAACAAATCATAACGTTTCATCGCACCCGCTCCTGCTCAGAAGACAGCATTATTTCTCGGTCTGTCCAACCTGCATAACTCACATCATGGCTCACTAGCAACACCGTCTTGCCGTAGCTGAGTCTGTCCAGTAACCGCATAATTTCTTCTGCTGTTTGCGCATCCAAATGTGCAGTCGGCTCATCCAACAGCCAAAAAGGGGAATTGCGCAGCAACATCTGTGCCAGCGCCAGACGTTGCAACTGTCCACCTGACAATCCCTTGCCTCGCTCACCCAATAGCGTATTTAACTGAGCCGGCAGCCTCTGTACCAGCACCCACAACCCCACCTGCTGCAACACTTCACGCAACTGCTCATCTGAAGCACTGGCATTAGCCAGCCGCAAATTATCAGCAATCGACAATGCCAAAATCGGCGGCGACTGCGCCAGATAAGCCACCGATTGTCTGAGTAGTGGCAGATTCAAATCGACATAATCATATTGATTAATCCGTAAAATACCGGAGTAAGGGGCAAATCCAAGCAAAGCCTGCAACAGACTCGACTTACCACTACCACTAGCGCCCCGCAGCAGCACCCGCTCGCCAGCCTGTACACTAAAACTAAACTGAGGCAACCTCACTCGCTTATCTCGCCCGTAAACCACCAGATATTCACCTCGCAGCTCAGGCGGACTCTGCAATACAAAATCCACCTCTGCAGTGGACGCTGTCACCGTTTCAGTAACTTCAAACAAAGGGATTAATGCTTCTGTTGCCGCTTCCGCTTTGGCCTTATCATGATAATTCGCACCTAACTGGCGCAGCGGCGCATAAAATTCAGGAGCCAGCAGCAAAATAAACAACGTCCCCTGATAAGGTACCGGCACCTGACCATTTGCCCACGGCAACACACCCAGTAGCCCCAATCCCAGATACACCGCCACCAGTGCAATCGCCAAGGAAGCAAACAACTCCAACACCGCCGTAGACAGAAATGCCAGACGCAGCACCGCCATAGTACGCTTGCGGTAAGAATGAGCAGCCGAATCAATTGCCTGCTGCGCAATCTGCTGTGCTCCCAGCCGACGTAACGTCGGCAGACCACGCAATAAATCCAGAAACCGGCCGCTCAATGCTGCAAGCGCAGACAATTGCGCCCGATTTTTTCGCGCAGCAGCCTGCCCTAGCAGAATCATAAATACCGGCACCAATGGTGCTGTCAGCAACAATAAAGCCGCTGCAAACGGACTGTAAAAACAGGTTGCCGCCGCAATCAGCAATGGCATCAGTGCTGCCAACTGCTGTTGCAGCACATAATGGCTAAAATAACCATCTAGCGCATCCACCTGCTCCAACACCAAGGAAGACAGCGCGCCATCACTGCCATATTGGCTGCGTTCCGGCCCCAGAAAAGCCAAAGCGCTTAACAACTGGCTGCGTAGCTGCATACGGATAGACGCACTGGCTTGCGCCACCATCCGATCTTTAAAATAATTCAGCAACGGTCGCAGCAACCAACACACCAGCAAATAAGGCAGAAACTGGCGGAGAGCCGCCATCACATTCTCACCACCCAGCCACAATGCAAACAGATTGGCCAATAAAGCACTTTGCACAATAATTAATACCGCTGCCGTCAGCATCAGCACCCATGCCAGCCGGAAAGACCGACGCTGGCGCTTTTGCCACATACGCAGATAAAAACGCGCAGAAAATGCTTGAACATTTGGTGTAGCCAACCTGCTTCTCCCTTTAATCTAAAATCCCTTACCTAAAACTATTCAGCCACAATAGCGTGTGGCCGAACACGCTCTAGCCGCCAATGCAATACCGCCCATTCCAGCAAATCCGCCAAACTATCCACTTGCGGCGCCAGCGGCAGCCCCAGATAAAGCAAAACCTGCCGTAACAAATCCTCACGTCGACGCAAATCCAGTGCCGGTGCCCGCGTCTGCTTCGACCACTTCTGACCCTGCGCATTTGTTAACAACGGCAAATGAGCATACTCAGGCTGAGCAAGACCTAACAACTGCTGTACATAAATCTGCCGTGGCGTCGACACCAGCAAATCCTGACCACGCACCACATGATTTACACCCTGTGCTGCATCATCGACCACCACCGCCAGCTGATAAGCCCAGCAGCCATCCGCACGCAGCAAAATAAAATCGCCCGTATCACTAGCCAGACACTGCTGCTGCCAGCCCTGTACCGCATCCTGAAAACCGATAATGGCTGTATCTGTGCGTAAACGCCATGCCGGAGGCTTATGCGCAACTGCAGATATCGCTGCATCATTTAATGCACATCTACCACCATAAATTACGCCATCCACACCCATACCCCGTGCTTCAGCCTGCACCGTCTTACGACTACAAAAACAAGGATAGACTCTATTCTGTGCACGCAAGGCATCCAATGCCGCCGCATACAAATGATGGCGGCGGCTCTGATACACCACCTCACCATCCCAGTACAGCGAAAATGCCTCCAGTGTCGACAAAATAGAAGCAGCCGCACCGGGCATTTCCCGCGGCGGATCCAAATCTTCCATACGCACCAGCCAACGTCCCTGCCGGCTGCGTGCATCCAGATACGAAGCCACAGCCGTCAGCAGTGAACCAATATGCAATAAACCAGTCGGACTGGGCGCAAACCGCCCCACATACATCTCAGCCACAAACCGCTTCCATCCTGAACATCACCTGCAACTTGACATTCCATTTGCAAAAGAACAAACCACCCAATTCACATAGCAGCAAGCTCTGCAAGATAAACAATTAATTATTAAAATTTACCCCATAATAGCATTTATTAGCCCTGCCCCGGTCATAATGGATACAGCAAACTCAGACATCAGGGTCATTTAAAAAGCTATAAAAAGGTATAATCCACCCATCTAAACATTCTGACACACCATGATCAGTACCAATTCACGTCTGCTGGTGATCGATACCAGCACCGGCTACCTATCATTAGGCCTTCATCACAACGGACATACCCACAGCATTTACGAAGCAGTGGGCGCAAAACAGTCTGAACTGATATTACCGCGTATCCGGCAACTGCTGGAAACAGCAAACCTAACCCTAGCCGACCTGAATGGCATAGTCTATGCACAAGGGCCGGGGGCTTTTACCGGTCTTCGCATCGGACTGGGGGTAGCAACCGGTTTAGCTTTGCCGAACAACCTACCTCTGATTGGTATACCTTGTCTGGACGCTGTGGCTGCACAGATACCAGATCAACCATGCGTACTGGCGGCTACCGATGCCCGCATGAACGAACTTTTTTATGCCTGGTATGACACCCGTAATCTGAACCGCCTCACTGAATATCGCGTAGACAGTGCCAGCAACATCCACCTGCCAGACGGCCATCTCCATGGCACCGGTGTCGGCAACGCTTATGCATTGGATATTGAGTTACCCGTCACAGGGCAAAACCAAATGCCGCAAGCAGACGTATATGCACAACTGGCTTTAACCGGGCACTATCCCGTAACCACCGCTGCAGAAGCAAGCCTACATTATGTGCGTAACAAAATTGCCTTAACCGCCACCGAACAAGCGGCCAGACGCTCAACAGGACAGCCAGCATGACCATACGTCCTGCTCAACTAACCGACATTCCAGTTTTGGAAACGCTAGAACAGCTTTGCAATCCATCACCATGGTCTACAGCCCAGCTAACCAACAGCGTCTCTGCAGCTCAGCCCATCTGGGTTGTCGACCTACCCGAACATGGCATCGTAGCCATGCTAGTATGGCAAAAAATACCGAATGAAGCAGAAATTCATCTGCTTGACACCCATCCGGCACACAGACGCCAAGGCTATGCCCAGCAATTACTAAATCATCTCTTTCAAATTGTACAAGCAGAGACTATCGACCGTATATTGCTCGAAGTACGCTCCAGCAACATGGGCGCCATCAAGCTGTACAAGCGCAATGGTTTTGAAAACTGTGGCTTGCGCAAAAGCTATTACCAAAATGGTGAAGATGCCATAATCATGGAAAAACGATGTTAGACAGCCGTTATCTGTATTTACACGAAGCACTCGGGCTGGGACCGATGTGGTTGGCACAGACTGCCTGCCTGCTCCCCGTACAGCCAGCTCCGGCACAAACCGTCACAGCTAAGCAACCTGCACCGCCTAGCGAATCCGTACATTCCAGTACCAGTGCCATACAGAATCCAACAACAAAAGAAACTATTCATCATTCACACCGCGCAGCCCTTCAACACATCATCAGGCAGCCACCTCAAGCAGCTAGAGATACCACGACCACCACTCAAACTGAAGAACGGCAAAACTTCTGCAGCCAGAGCACAACAGACAATTTAAAACTCAGCTACGAAGCCATACCTGCAGCATTAGCTGCCTGCACCCGCTGCAACCTGCATCAGGAGCGCTGCACGCCTCTATCTGGCTATGGTTCGGCAAATGCTCGTCTACTGGTTATCAGCACCAATCCGGCACCACCTGACGACAGCAACCAGCAACTATTCAGCGGCGAAGTCGGCCAACTGCTTAGCAATATGCTCGCCGCCATCAACATTAGCTCCGAGGAAGTTTTCTATACCAGTCAAGTAAAATGTGCGCCCAATGTTAGTCTTAAAGTAACCAGCGAACAGCTACAAGCATGTCTGCCTTATCTGAGTGCACAAATCAAACACATTCAGCCTCAGGCAATATTACTTTTAGGACAAACATTCAGCCGCCTGGATCAATCAGTGCTGGCTCAGAATCTGCACAACATTCCCTATGTCATTTCTCCTCATCCGGCAAGATTATTGCGCCAAAGCCATTTAAAAGCCACAGCATGGACCGCATTAAAACAATTGCGCAAATATTTACATAAACTCACCTGAAAAAATCAGCAATACTCAGGATTATCCGCACAAGCCAAAACATCTATGTTAAAATATGATAATAAAATTTTAATTAAATAAAATCAAAGAATTATGCATATTTCTCTTGGCCCTGTCGTGATGATTCTTTTGGTAGCCGTTTTGGCCGCCATCATCTGCCGACGTCTGCACATTCCCGCCATGCTTGGCTATCTCGTCGTCGGTTTTATGGCCGGTCCGGGCTGGCTGCATTTAATTAACCAAAGCCATGCCACTGAATTCATTGGTGAAATCGGCATCACCTTCCTCATGTTCAGCATCGGACTTGAATTTTCCATTGGCAAACTCAAAGCCATGCGCCGGCTGGTACTTGGACTAGGAGGACTACAAGTTATCCTTACGCTCCTAGCCCTGTTTATCATTTTTGGGCTGATGGGGATTCAACTTACATGGGCTTTTACCCTTGCTGCCGCCATGACGATGTCGTCTACCGCTATCGTCAGCCGCATTATGGTTGAAAAAAACGAACTCAACCAACATTACGGCCACATGATTATGGGCGTACTGCTGATGCAGGACATAGCCGTCGTACCCTTAATGATTCTGTTTCCAGCACTAGCACACAGTAGTGACGGCCTAATACTGCAAATGGGCAAAGCACTTCTAACTATGGCACTGGCACTTGGTTTGTTGCTGATAGTCGGTAGCAGAATCATGCCCGTATGGTTTCGCTTAATTGCACGTACCAAGTCCAGTGAACTTTTCATGATAAACGTATTGCTGGTGACCCTTGGCGTGGCCTATCTCACCCAATTGGCCGGCCTGTCACTGGCACTTGGTGCATTCGTTGCAGGCATGCTGATATCCGAAACCGAATACCGTTATCAAGTAGAAGACGACATTCGCCCCTTCCGCGACATTCTCCTCGGCTTCTTCTTTATCACCATTGGCATGAAGCTAAACATACAAGTATTACAATCCAGCTGGCTCATGATACTGGTTCTATGTGCTCTTCTCATTGTCCTTAAAGCAGGGGTTCTCTACGGCATTGGCCGCTACATGAAAGAAAACAGCAGCGACAGCACAAAAACAGCCTTGTATCTGGCACAAGGAGGCGAATTTGGTTTTGTTATGCTTGCCATCAGCGGTGCGCTTGGACTTATCTCACTCAATTTGCAACAAACTGCCATCGCCGCCATCCTACTCTCCATGATACTGGCGCCCTTTATCATGAAAAGTGCAGATAAACTCTCAGGATTATTGGTAAAACGCAGCTGGGACGAACAGGCTGCAGACTTGCAAACCATACTCGTTGAAACCATGAGCAAGTCCGACCACATCCTTATCATCGGCTTTGGACGTTGCGGCCAGAGCATCGCCCGCATATTGCAACAAGAAAACACACCCTACTACGCCATTGATTTGGATGCCGAGCGCGTTGCCACAGCCAAAGCGGCCGGTGAGCCAGTCACCTTTGGTGATGCCAAACGACAGGAAGTTTTGCAGGCAGCAGGCTTGAAACGAGCCAATACCGTACTCATTACCATCAACAACATGACCGAGGCCAAACACATCCTCAACAACATCATGCTTATTGCACCCACCATGCCTGTAATCGTGCGCGTAACCAACGACGACAACATTCCAGTGTTTACCAACATGGGTGCAGACGACATCGTCTCCGACGAAAAAGAATCAAGCCTGACATTGGCCAGCCAAGCATTGCTCAGTTCCGGCAAACCATTTGATGAAGTGTATCAAATCATGCAGCGCATCCGCCAAAACCGCTATCAAGCGCTCGAAGGCCTGTTTGCTGGCAGCGATGATGAACTGTCCGAAGAAAACATACATTACTATCGTCAAGCCTTCACCCTACCACCTGATGCTTTTCTCGTCGGCAAAAGCATCAACGAACTTCCACTTGAGAAACTAAAAATCAAACTACTTTCTGTACGCCGCAATGCACATCAGCTACGCACATTCAGTCCTGATTTTCAGTTTAAGGCCGAAGATACACTTGTCGTACTTGGTCCTAGAGACAAAGTAATACTCTTTGAAAACTGGTCATTACAAGGTACAAGCTAATTTTTTCACATCCAACACTTGCCAGCCGACAGCATATCTGGTTTAATAGCGTCTTTCCCAAGTACGGGTGATTAGCTCAGTTGGTAGAGCGTCTGCCTTACAAGCAGAATGTCGGCGGTTCGACTCCGTCATCACCCACCAGTTTTTTGTTTTATGCAATAGCGTAAAACTTGCGCGGTGGTAGCTCAGTTGGTTAGAGTACCGGCCTGTCACGCCGGGGGTCGCGGGTTCGAGCCCCGTCCGCCGCGCCAAATAATATAAAAAAGCACAGCTTATGCTGTGCTTTTTTATTATCAGCCTTACCCAAGAATTTTCACACTAGCCAATCTTGTTAAGAATTCAACAAATATACCCCCAGTAGCGATCAACTTGCATTCTTCTCTAGAGCTAAAAATTTCTACTTCAGCATCATCCAAACAAGCCAGCACTCAAGCACTATCCTGCTTGCCAAGCTTCAACACTAATTAGAACTACATTCCAGTATTCATACTAATTAGTAAAAAAGCAATATAATCCAAATTTTTCAGAATCCCAATAAACCAAGAACTTTAGAACCAACAAAGACAAAATTGCTAATCTTTTAATAAGCCTTAAATAAACCTTGTTTCCCTAATAAAAATGTTTTTAAATCATTATTGAGAAATAAACGATATCAAAAATTTAAAGAGGTACCTAAAATACTGGGTATAAAATCAAGCAAATATATACCAATATATTTATTAATATAAAAATATTCAAAAAAATCTAAAACAACTTTTATACTAATGTAACCAATCAATTGATTTAAAAAAGATTACAACGAACTAATAAAAAACAGCGACATATTAGTAGCCATGCCTTTATTTCTAAAAAATGTGGCCGCAATACCTTCAGTGTAAAATCATCAATCTGAATAAAACAGTTGGTTACTTATCAAGGTCTAATCCGTAACAAAAAAATCAAACCCTTTTAGCTGTAGATTAAATCAATTTCACAAGTTATCTGTTAAATATCCTAGCCCAAAAAACCACAAAAATCTAAAAACTCATACATATCAACTAATGCGCACAAACATAAAAGTTACCCTGCATATTTTATTAGATATAATTGTTAATTTTTGTATAATACATTATTATTCAAAAATATTTTTAAATCATTATTCATATATCTTTTCATCGGAGACAAATATGCAAAACTTGAAACTCTTGCATCAAATCGATTCACAACAAAACAAACAATAAGAAAGGCTTATCGTGAGCAATACTGATTATCTGATAGAAGTAAACCAAGTTTCCAAAAAAATTTCAGGCCGGCATATTCTGGAAAACATCAGCTTTAAAATTGCCCCCGGACGCATCATGGGATTTATAGGCCCAAATGGCGCTGGTAAAACCACCATGCTGAAAATGCTTACCGGCCTAATGTTTCCCAATAGCGGAGAAATCAAAATCTGTGGTTATGATATCCAGAAAGATTTTGAAAAAGCGGCATTCAATTTAGGCACAATAATCGAAAACCCGGAATTCTATAATTACATGTCTGGTTTCAGAAATCTGCAAATTTTTGCCAATATGAGCCGCCGGGCCATCACCAATGAAGAGATCATGCAAACATTGGCCCATACTGGACTTAAAGGCGCAGAAAAGAAAAAAGTAAAAGGCTTCTCCCTAGGCATGCGGCAAAGATTAGGTGTTGCCAATGCCACCATTCATCAGCCTAAAGTTCTAATTCTGGACGAACCCATGAATGGGCTTGATCCAGAGGGAATAAAAGATTTTCGTAGCCTAATGAAAGACTTTGTCCGCGACGGCAACAGCATTATTATTTCCAGCCATCTCCTCTCCGAATTACAGGAAATTGTAAACGATATCTTCATTATCAATCGAGGAAAACAAATATATGCAGGCTCCATACATGATTTTCTAGGGAAATCCAATAATATCATTCATCTAGAAGTCGGAGGAAACATATTACAGGCTGAAGAAATACTTCAGCAACATGGTTATCAGGTAAACAATCAGCTTAACAGTCTCGAAATCATGATTAACCAATCTGAAGAAGACCCAAGATCACAAATAGCCAAACTACTAATTGAACACAATATACCCCTGCTGAGCATAAAACTAACCCAAAGCTCACTGGAAGAATCATTCCTCAGCATCATTCATAACGATAATCAAAAGTATCAAAAAGGAATTAAATAATGAAGTTAATTTTAAATGAATGGCGTAAATACCTTAGTAAATCCACCTACACAATTGTTATGCCATTAATATTATTGTTTGTATATATCTTTTATTATGGCGGAATATATCTAGCAGTCAGCAAATCAGATACAGCTATTACACCTGAAAAATCAGAAAAGATATTTATTTGGGGGATGACAATATGCTATTATTATTCTAATTATATTGCCATATTAATGGCATCTAATACACTGAGCACAGAAATATCCCGTGGTACAATCAAATTTATTCTTACCCGCCCTTACCAACGTTATAAAATACTACTAGCAAAAATAGGCTCCATTATTCTGTTTATGCCGGTATTACAGATATTAAGTGCAATCGGTGTTTTATTATTACAGCTATTGGCCACAGCTCATCTGCCCGAATTCAATGCAATATTGAAAACGATCGTGTTATTTATTGCACTCTCATTAGTCGTAACGATATTTTACTCCTCTCTAGCACTACTACTTTCAACCTTCACCAGCAGTACCGCCTTTATAACCGCCTTCTGTTTTATCTATTATTTCTTTGCAGATATTCTGTGGAAAATTATAAATTTACGCTATTTTGATTTATCCCCAGATAGTTTAATCTATAAATTATCCCCTCTAAACGCAAATAATTATTTGATTGAATTGATCAAAAACACATACTTTCAATCTGTAGATAAAGATTTATATATTACCTTTACGGCCAATATTGTCTATACCTGCATCTTATTTCTTATAGCAGTAATGATATTTAGACGGCGGGATATATCTTTAGCCAATTAAACTTAATCTAATAAAGAAGTTCACGAGCTGAATTGGCATTGCAAACCTACCAATTCAGCTAAACTTACTCACACGCTGCTCTTGATATTCATTTGTAGTGTTGGTATAGGCCATTAGATTAAGCCAGTATCCACTTCTCTTATACCTGTTTTATTACACCCATTCTTCAGTGTAAAAATTTCACTGTCTGGGTCTTTGTAACTGGCTTCATTTTTTTAGATACTGCATCATCAGTTGCTCATAATGAATTTTTTTCAACAGATTGCAAATACCGGCAAAATTATGAAAATAAATAAATAAATTAACATTTCGCAACCAGAATACATATATTTTTTTGAAATTAAATTGATTTATACTATCTCTATTGCTGTTTATTCATTACTTTAAACAGGGGAAAATATGCTTTATTCACCACCGCCTCAGGAACAATTACATCCAGACAATTCAGTTCTTTACAGCCGGCATCTGCCAACTATAAAGCAGCTGCAATACTTTCTGGCAGTGTGTGAAGAAGGTAATTTCCGGAAAGCTGCCAGCCGCCTAGGCATTAGTCAGCCGCCGCTATCTATGCAAATCAAGGAATTGGAACAAAAACTGCAAACTACTTTGCTGGTGCGCAATACCCGTTATGTGTTGCTGACCGAACAAGGCAGAGAATTCAGGGAAAAAGCGAAAAGCTGGCTGGAAGGTTTATCACAGGCAGTCAATTATGTGCATAATTTGCCTGCTGGTAAGGTAACAATGGGTATTACCAAGATTCTTGGTTTTAATTTTATTCCACTGTTCAGTGAATTTATCCGCCGCTTTAATCAACATATCGACTTGTTACAGCAAGATTATACTTGCAAAGAACTTATGGCTGAATTTAATAAAAGCAATATAGATATGGTGATTATTTCTGAATATAAAAACACCAGCCTTCAAGCCAAAAGTTTATTAGTTCATCGGGAAAAACTGGTTTTGGCTTTGCCCGAGCAGCATCCTGCCAGTGTAGAAGAAGAAATTGATTTAAATATGGTGCAGGATTTGCCGCTATATTGGTGTAAGCGTTATCAGCATCCTAATTTGTACGATAAGTTACAAAAGGTAAATAGTCAACTTAGCAAGCCACTATTGCTAAAAGAAAAGTTACCAAATTTTTTGACTATGCTTATGGAAATAGCTATGGGCAGAGCCATGTTGCTACTACCTGATTCAATGGCACAGGCCCAAGTAGCAGGCGTGGTATATAAAAAACTGACTGCGAGATATGAACAAATGCTTTCGATGGATATGCATCTTCTGTGGCATACTTCAGCTATGGATAATCCTACTATTCAGGCCATCGCGGAATACTTTACACAACAAGATTTACCTAAAGAATCAGCATAAGCTAATGTTTGTGATAAGTAAAAATTCACAACTATATTGATATGTTTTTTGTATCAATAATTTTGTATTTCTCTAAACAGATTTGATTAATTACTATCAGTGTCAGCAATTAAGCATTGTTCAGAGCTGCGCCGAAAAGATAAATTCCTGAAAGACACAGTTCTGGCATTATTTCACTGATAGGAAAATCGATAATGACTCAATCTCTACCACAAAGAAAACTTGGCCAGCATTTAACCGTTTCAGCTATTGGCTATGGTGCCATGGGGCTAAGTGAATTCTATGGCGACATTGATACAGCTAAAGCAAGCTCAATGTTGCATGAGGTAATCGACAGCGGCGTTACGCTAATTGACACAGCCGATATGTATGGGCGCGGAGCTAATGAAAAGCTGATTGGTTCAGTATTAAAAACCCTGCCGGCTTCAACCCGCGCTGGGCTGACAATCGCGTCTAAGTGCGGTATAGACAGAAACAGTACTTCCGGATATAACCGCAATATTAATAACCATCCAGACTATATTAGAAAATGCTGTGATGAATCTTTGACACGACTAGGTATTGAGCAGATTGACCTCTATTATATCCACCGTATTGACCCAGATGCGGTAATAGAAGAAACCATGCAAACTTTGGCTGATCTGGTAAAAGAAGGCAAAATTGCCAATGTTGGTTTATGCGAAGTATCTGTGCCTGTATTACAGCGCGCCTGTGCTGTTTATCCGGTAGATGTAGTTCAAACCGAATATTCTTTATGGACACGCGAAATTGAAGATGACATCCTTCCAATTTTGAAAAAATCAAATATTGGTTTGGTGCCCTACTCTCCACTGGGTCGTGGTTTCCTGACTGGTAAAATTCAAAACAAAGACGAATTGTCTGAAAATGATTTCCGCCGCACTAACCCACGCTTTCAGGATGAAAATCTGGAACATAATAAACGGCTGTTACAGGCACTCGAACCAATGACAGTTAAATACAACTGCACTATGGGACAAATTGCACTGGCCTGGTTGCTGGCACAATGGGAACATATCGTACCAATTCCAGGTACCAAAAACCCTAAATATCTGCACGAAAACAATCAGGCAAGTCTGTTAAAGCTGGACGCAGCTGATGTTCAGACTTTAAATGATTTAAAAAATACTATCAACATTCAGGGCGAACGTTATACCCCTGAAGGCATGAAAGGTATCTTTTAATTTTAAAGCATAGCATTGTAAAACATTATTGAAAAAATATATTCCCTGCCAGATAGTTAATTACTGGCAGGGAATTTTTTATCATCAATTAATTATCAATAACTAACAAAGACTTAATCGCCTTACGCTGATCCATGGCTTCATATGCAGCCTGAATATCATTTAAAGCAAAACGCTGGGTAAATACTTTTCCCGGCTGAATTTTTTCATCCAACACTGCTTGAAGCAACAAATTCTTATCGTAAGTGGTTACGCTGGCGATACCGCCACGCAGCCCTATATTGCGCCAGAAAATATCACCTGTTTTGATTTCGTTTTGATGCGGCACGCCAACACAACCTACAATAGCTCCCGGCCGCGCAACCGCGATAGCAGTTTGTAAAGATTCTTCACTGCCTACACATTCCAGCACCGCATCCGCGCCTGCTCCAGCCGTCATGGACAAAACTTTTGCAACAGCTGCTTCACCGCGTTCGGGCACAATATCTGTGGCACCAAATTCCTGTGCCAGCACTGCCCTGTCCGGATGGCGACTCATGGCAATAATGCGTTTTGCTCCACGTAGTTTGGCTGCTATTACACCACACAAGCCGACGGCACCATCTCCCATCACCACCACAGTATCCCCTGTTTTAACTTCAGCACTGTAAGCCGCATGATAGCCGGTAGCCATCACATCAGCCAGTGTTAGCAACGAATTGAGCACTGCGTCTGAATAATCCTGTGGCTGACCAGGAATTTTTACCAGAGCCCAGTCAGCATTACTGAAACGCAGATATTCACCTTGATAGCCGCCATTGCCACCATCTTGTTTGTTCAGGCAGTTACCATCAAAACCAGCCTCACATGCAGCGCAATGGCCGCAGCCATGGGTGAAAGGGACGATAACAAAATCACCTTTTCGAATATGAGTTACGGCATCGCCAACCTCATCCACCACACCAATGGCTTCGTGACCCACTGTGCTACCAGACTCGCGCTGGCTGATACCGCGAAACCACCATAAGTCTGAACCACAAACACAGGCACGAACAATACGAATAATGGCATCAGTGGGCTGCTGTATAACTGGTTTGTCCATTTCTCGTATGGCTACTTTACCGGGTTCCACAAAAACGGCAACTTTCATCTTTATCTATCCCTATCTTATTGAATCGGTTGATTCCAGATTCATTAAATTGCTTATAGCGGATAATTCATCTGCTTTGATTATCTTACTTCTCCCACCGGCACTGGTAAAGATGATACAAACTCTGCCCTAACTGACAAACCAATTTACCGCGGTCAGGCTGTTGTACCTTCCGTTTGTAAGTTGGATTTGAAAGATGAGCGCAGCAACAGTGTGAATGTTTGCGTCAGCATTGTAATCTAACCAGTAATGAAGATATGACCAAAAATTTCAGTGCGTTAAAGTTAGCAAAAGCTATTATTACAAGTGTTTTAAGCCTAAGCTGCCTATCAGCTACGAAGAAAGAAAAGTTATTTCAACACTTCGTTTACCGATGGTGCAGTTGATACAACAAATATTTGCGGCCATTTCATCGTAGTTAGACAATACAGCCTGCATAAGAAATATGATTATTCTCGGCTGCTATGCCTATGGACATGAGGACATTATTTGCCAAGTAGCTGAACACCAAATTGAGATAGCACCGCAAATCCTGATCTTGATGGCAGTAGTTTTAATGATTTTCTGTTAATTTACAAAGATGGCATTTTGCTATCTGCGAAGAATGTTATCTTGATATCAGTAAGCAGCCTTTGGCTCACGGAAGAGTTGTTAACAACAAGCTTAATTTTTCCAAGGATAGATTTATTTATCATTCACCAATGGCACAAATAAAGTCTGTTGGACACAGGTTTCCTGATAGCCTTCGGCTGTTTTATCAATTACCCACAAAAACTGCACACCGCCCTCATCCAGTGGCAACACCATGCGCCCGCCAATAGAAAGTTGCTGCAACAGCGGCAAGGGGACTTCTTTCGGTGCAGCGGTGAGAATAATGCAATCAAAAGGTGCTTCCTGAGGTAAGCCCAGATAGCCATCGCCACATACCAGCCGTGCATGGGCAAGTAAACGAACTGCACGCAGGTTTTGTTTGGCGCGCTCATGTAGCGGACGCAACCGCTCAATAGAATAAATTTCGCGTAAACCCAGTGCTTGTAGAATAGCCGTCTGATATCCGCAGCCGGTCCCGATTTCAAGAATACGCAGACTCGGGTTGATAGCGCGTCTGGCAAACAACAACTGCGTCATCACTGCCACGGTATACGGCTGGGAAATGGTCTGTCCCAACCCTAACGGCAGCGACATATCATCATACGCATGCGAACGCAGCGCTTCTTCAACAAAAACGTGACGCGGCACAGCAGACATAGCGGATAACACTTCCGTGCGGGTAATCCCCATTTGGCGCAGTCTTTCTACCATCCGTGCCCGCCGGAATTCATAGCCTGTCCAGCTCACGCCCTGTCCCACTTCTGTCACCACTGTACATCTTGCAAAAAAGTGCTGACTGCACCCATTTGCTGATAATCAGTTAAGTCAAGGGTAAGCGGTGTAATAGTCACGAAACCGGCTTCATTGTCGCTGAAATCCGTATCCTGCCAGCTGGTATCGGCAGGTCCTACACCACCAATCCAATACATGGTTTCGCCGCGTGGACTATTTAAAGGCACAATACATTGTTCGTGATGCCGGCGACCGAGTCTGGCCACACGATAGCCCTGAACACTCTCTGGAGTAACAGCCGGAATATTGATATTCCATAACAACGGTTGGGCTGGCTGATGTGCGCATATTTTGGTTAAAACAGTAGCTACCGCTTTTTCAGCAGTCTCCCAGTAGCGGCCACTGCGGTCATTAATCGAAAAGGCCAGTGCCGGTATACCCATCAGAAAAGCTTCGGTAGCAGCAGCTACGGTACCGGAATACAAGACATCATCGCCCATATTGGCACCATGATTGATGCCAGAAAGCACTAAATCTGGTTTGAAATCGGACATGGTATGCAGCGCAACGTGAATACAGTCAGTTGGCGTGCCGTTGACATAAAAAAAGCCATTAGCAGCTTTTTTTATCGACAGAGGACGATTGAGGGTAAATGAGTTACTTACACCACTTTGGTCGCTTTCCGGTGCCACGACTCTGACTTCGGCAAACTCTGCCGCCACTTTCGCTAGTAGAGCTAATCCTGCGGATAAATATCCATCATCATTACAAATTAAAATTCTCATACCTATCCCAGTTAAAAATCTTTGTCTTGCTACAACTGGGCTACTTTAAGCCCATAGAAATTGCTGGTAGCCTGTTTCAATTATTGAAATAAAAGGCTGGAGACACCCGAAAGCCATCTGCAGGCAACTGCCAGAATCTCTGCTGAAACCTATCTGCTTTAAGCTCAGCCACTAATTATAAGGGTTTACACCTGTTCTGACAGCTATATATGCTGATTTTGTGCCAACAAACAAGCATGCAATGCAGATATTCATTGTAAAAATGAACAGACAGGATGTATTGATTAACTGTTATCAATTGAGACTGTATAAAAGTAATAACATAAAAAAACGAACCGAAACGGTTCGTTTTTTTAGACTACTAAGTACGATGCAGGCACTGAAAGGATTGAGCATTTGCAATTCAGCAATCAATCGCTATTGACCTGCTTTTACCTGCTGAAACAGGCGCACCGCCAAACGCACTGCATCCTGAGATTTGGGTGATACTACAAAACTTTTATCCAGCACTGCCTGTGTCGGGAATATACTTGGATCACTACTGATTTCGCTATTCATCAGAGCCCGTGCCGGTTTGCTGGCCGGAGCAAACGTTACATAATTACCATTTTTGGCAGCCACTTTAGGATCAAGAGTGTAATTGATGTATTTAAGCGCGTTGGCAACATTCTGAGCATCTTTGGGAATCATAAATGAATCAATCCAAATACCCACCCCCTCTTTCGGTGCCAGTACCTCTAAATAAACGCCGCTTTTGGCATCCTCAGCTCGTTTTTTGGCAATATTCAGGTCACCGCCATAGCCTGTGGCTACACACAGGTCGCCGCGCGCCATATCATCTATATAGCCTGAAGAACTAAAGCGCTTGATGTCATTACGCACAGATTTAATCAAATTGGTTGCCGCACGGATATCTTCCGGCGCACTACTGTTCGGGTCTTTACCCAGATAATGCAAAGCCAGAGGATACAGCTCGGTAGGGCTGTCAAACAGCGAAATACCACAGCTTTTGAGTTTATGCGTATAGGCAGGATTGAATACCAAGTCCCACAGATTATCTGGCAGCTTGCCGTCCAGTGCTTTATCAACCAGAACCTTATTGATGCCAATGGTATTCATACCCCAGAAATAGGGTACTGCGTATTTATTACCTGGATCGACCTTATCCATCATTTTTAACAGATTAGGGTCGATATTATTGTAGTAAGATAGCTGGCTTTTGTTAACCGGCTGATAGGCGCCCGCCTTGATTTCGCGGCCGACATTGGCTATAGACGGCACTACCAAATCATAGCCGGAACGGCCAATCAGGATTTTGGCTTCTAGTGTTTCGTTACTGTCATAATAGTCGTAACGAACTTTAATTTTATTTTCTTTTTCAAAAGTTTTTACGGTATCAGGGTCTACGTAATCCGACCAGTTGTAGATATTGAGCTGATCTGTGGGATTCATCACTCCGTTAGTGGAGGCCGCATTTTTGTTTGCTGTACCGGCATCCGAGCAGGCAGCAATCAGCACACTGACGATGGCTGACAATACCAGTGATTTTTTCATACACGATTTCCAATTTGTATGCCCACAGTAATGGGGGAAGCAAGTATCTATATGACGTGCACCAGCACAGCCACCTCTAAACCGACATTAAACTGTGAAATACAGCACCACGCAAGAGTATTTGGCAAATTATTACAGTGTATGCAGCCAGCAAGGACACAAACTTGCCCGATATGCTAAAAAATCGTACGGAAAAACCAAAATAATACACCGGCCAGCAGTATGGAAACGGGGAGGGTCAATACCCACGCCATAACCAGATTACGGATGGTAGACTTTTGCAATCCACTTTTATTGGCAGCCATGGTACCGGCAATACCCGAAGTCAGTACATGTGTGGTGCTGACCGGTAAGCCAAAACGGTCGGCAGCAAAAATCAGCGAAGCAGTCACCAGCTCGGCAGAAGCACCCTGTGCATACGATAAATGGGTTTTACCGATTTTTTCGCCCACTGTTACCACAATTCTCTTCCAACCCACCAGTGTACCTAGTCCCAGCGCCAGTGCCACCAGTACCTTCACCCACACCGGTATATACTTGGTAGCATGGTCTATAGACGTATGATAAGCCTTCAAACTCGCTATTTGTGCCGAATTAAGATTATATTGGCGATGCAAGCTATTTTTTTGCAGCAAGGTTAGCGATTCTGACACCAGATACATATCATTGCGAATATTGCCTACCTGCTCCGGCGGCAGATTGCGCAGGCTGTCGCTTTTACTGACATCATGCGCCACAATATGCACCAGCTGCGCGAGCGCTGCCAGCTGCTGCGGCGTACCCTGCTTGTCTTCTACCAAAGCAGTGACCTCAGCACGTGCATCTGCATTTTGCGGCAGTACCAAGCCCGCTGGCAGCAATCCTTGTATAGTTTGCTGGGCAGCCAGCGAATTAGCCGAAAACTTCACCCATTCTTCTCTGGGCACAGCATGATTCAATGCATAGGCCATCGGGACAGTACCAATCAGAATCAGCATAATTAGTCCCATGCCTTTCTGACCATCGTTCGAACCATGTGCAAAACTTACCGTGGTACAGGTAAAAATCAGCAATAGGCGAATCGGCCACGGTGGCGGAGCGTCATTTTCCGGTGCACGGTACAAAGCTGGTATTCGCAGCAATTTTTTCGATAAAATCAGCAGCAGACCAGCCAGCACAAAACCAATCAGCGGAGAAAAAAGCAGAGATTCGCCCACATTGATCACCTGTTTCCAGCTCACACCACTGGTACCCAGATGTGCAGACATTAGCTGATTGGCCACTCCGACACCGATAATCGAACCAATCAACGTATGCGAACTGGATGCAGGCAAACCCAGCCACCAGGTACTTAAATTCCAGATAATTGCTGCGGACAGTAATGCAAATATCATCGCATAGCCGACGCCACTGCCCATATGAAGAATCAGTTCAACCGGCAGCAGTGAAATCACACCATAAGCAACAGCACCGGTAGATAACATTACCCCAAGAAAATTAAACACACCAGACCAGATTACAGCAGTATTAGGACTGAGCGAGCGTGTGTAAATTACACTAGCTACAGCATTGGCCGTATCATGAAACCCATTCACAAACTCAAATGCCAGTGCAATCAGCAAAGCAACTGTTAATAAGGCATAGACCAGCAATGAAGACCGGGGAATACCCTGCAGATCATGATAGATACACACCGCAGCATAAGCTAATCCGCTAAGCAATATCAGCAGAAACAAAACAATACTTACTTTACCCGTTTTCCCAGATACAGACATAATTGCCCCAGACGACGAGGTCGTAGACGAAGCAGACACAGTTTTCTCCCTATTAGCAGGTGCTATCCTGACTTATTGTAAAAGACCAACATGACAACTTTGTGACAGGCACAATAATTTTGCTGGCTGTTGGTTTTTCTCCTTAAAAGCCTATTTTTTTTTCGCTGTTCAAGCTGCGACTAATCACATACTTTTCTCAGCAAGACACAGCTTTGCTTAGCCTCAACCATATGGCTTCATGCGCTATTTTGTTACATTGAGTATACAGACAGTCTGTACAATCTGCCACGATTTACCGGAGTCTATCTGTTTACTACCAGATACAGTGTCAGCCAATACTCAGGTACGTACATACTTGTGCTACTGCCACAAGCTAATCTAGCCGGCTCTCTCAATCACACACTTAGCTCATGCAGATAAACATTTGTTAGCTGCAACAGCCATATTTAGTCAGTCGTTTATCATTACATTTATTGAAATAAAACCACAAACATTGACGATAACATTTTTATTTCTTAAAGTAACAGTCACAGCAGCATTACGGCCGCAATACCATTAATTTGATTCATAAAAATCACCACCAATCACAAATATTCCGAATATACCAATCAATTTTAAGCCAACATACTCACACATTGAGGAGAAACCATATGCAAACATGGGTACAAAACTACTCGGCATTAGGCAACAGTGTCTACCTGACTCTACTGGCTGCCCTGTTACCCATAATATTTTTCTTCGTGGCACTTACTGTCTTGCGCATGAAAGGCCATATCGCCGGAGCCATTACCTTGGTTCTGGCAATTATCGTGGCCGTAGCAGCCTATAAAATGCCGCCGGTACTTGCATTATCTTCCGCATTATATGGTTTCTTCTATGGCCTGTGGCCAATAGCGTGGATTATCATTACAGCCGTATTTCTGTATAACCTGACCGTTAAAACCGGCCATTTTGACATCATCCGCGCTTCGATTCTCTCTATCACCGAAGATCAGCGTCTACAACTGCTGCTCATCGGTTTTTGCTTCGGCTCTTTTCTAGAAGGTGCGGCTGGATTCGGAGCACCGGTTGCTATTAGTGCGGCATTGCTGGTAGGGTTGGGTTTCAGACCCTTGTTTGCAGCTGGCTTATGCCTGATTGCAGATACTGCTCCGGTAGCTTTTGGGGCACTGGGTATTCCGATTCTGGTCGGTGGACAGGTTTCTGGTATCGATCCCTTTCATATTGGCCAGCTGGCCGGTCGCCAACTGCCAATGATGTCTGTTGTTATACCGTTTTATCTGATATTTATCATGGATGGCATGCGGGGTATCCGCCAAACTTGGCCGGCACTGCTGGTGTCTGGCGTATCCTTTGCCGGCACACAGTTTATTACCGCCAATTTCATTGGTCCCGAATTACCTGATGTAACTTCAGCACTCGTTAGTATGGTGTGCCTGACTCTGTTTTTACAAAAATGGCAGCCCAAACAAATATTCACCTTTAACGGCATGCAGCAGTCCAGCACTGAGCGCAAAACCACAGAATATAGTAAAAAACAAATTATGCTGGCATGGTCACCGTTTGTTATCCTAACTGTGTGTGTGGCCGTATGGACAATCAAACCGCTGCAATCATGGTTGAATTCATTCAGTCAGATTAAGATTCACTGGCCAATGCTGGATAATTTGGTTATCAAAACAGCTCCTATCGTTGCTGAAAACGCTCCGATAGCGGCTGAATTCAAGCTGAATATTCTTGGCGCTGTTGGTACCTCCATTCTGCTGGCCGCCATCATTTCCGTGCTTATCCTGAAAATTAAACCACGTCTTGCCATTGATACATTCAAAAGCACTCTGTATGACCTGCGTTTTCCGGTGCTTTCTATCGGGCTGGTATTGGCCTTTGCCTATGTGGTTAACTACTCAGGCCTATCCTCAACACTGGCTCTGGCACTGGCTGACACTGGCAAAGCATTTCCATTTTTCTCACCATTTCTCGGCTGGGTAGGCGTATTCCTAACCGGCTCCGACACTTCTGCAAATGCCCTGTTTGGTGCACTACAGGCCAATACAGCCTTGCAGGTAGGCATGGATCCTGTATTGGCTGTAGCAGCCAATTCTGTTGGTGGGGTAACTGGCAAAATGATATCCCCGCAGTCTATTGCCATTGCCTGTGCTGCAGTGGGACTGGCGGGCAAGGAATCTGACTTGTTCCGCTTTACTGTGCGTCACAGTCTGTTTTTCTGTCTGATTGCCGGTATATTTACATTGGTGCAAACCTATCTACTTCCATGGACACTGACTCTGTTTTGATTGACACAAAAAAGCCCGCTAAACCAGCGGGCTTTTTTAGGGCGTAACTTCAGTATCAGCCACCTGTTTTGGCCATAATGCGCACAATCTTATCCGGCTGCTCATTAAATTCATGCTTTTCCGGTTTTAAATCCACTGCATGCCGGATGGCTGCTTCTAATTGCTCATCGCTACAGCTTGCAGCCAGCAAAGGCTTCAGAGCCATACTTTGATCCTGACCCAGACACAGATACAACGTACCATCAACCGACATCCGCACCCGATTGCAGGTAGCACAGAAATGCTGCGAGCGCGGTGTAATTAAACCTAGCGTAAAACGACCATCAACACTTTCCCAATATTTAGCTGGCCCGCCACCATAAACACGCTGGCTCTCATGCAATTGATATTTTGGCCGCAGATTTTCAATTAGTTCGAGCAGATTGAAATACTCCAGTTTACGTCCGCTCATACCCATTGGCATAACCTCAATCAGGCGCAAAATAAAGCCGTTTTCAATACAGAACGCCACCATATCGTCAATATCAGCAGTATTAACGCCGAGCAGCGGCACCATATTGATTTTAATCCGTTCAAAACCGGCATCGCGTGCCGCCTGCAAACTGTCTATTACTTTATCAAAACTATCCTTGCCGGATATCTCCTGCACACATTCTCGACGCAAGGAATCAAGACTAACATTCAGCCGATTGAGCCCTGCCTGGCGCAAATCAGAAGCATATTTCTTTAGCTGCGTACCATTGGTGGTTAAAGACAAATCCTCTACCCCTGGCAATGCTGCCAGCCGCGCCACCAGTTCAGGCAAATTTTTTCGCAGCAACGGCTCACCGCCGGTTAACCGAAACCGCGACACCCCCATGCGCGCAAAAGCTCCGGCCACCCGCTCAATCTCCGCAAACGACAACCAGTTTGCTGGCTTTTCAAATTCTGTAAATCCTTGCGGAATACAATAAGTACAGCGTAAATCGCATTTATCCGTTACCGAAATGCGCAGATAATCAATACGTCTGTTGAAGCGGTCAATCAGCATGAGTAAAGTAAGTGCCTGATACAGAATATTATTCCCGCAAAGGCAAATTTCTAGAAAACTTGAGAAAAAACAGCTATTTTATATTATTTTTCTGCATAAATACAATTGCATCAACAGCAGCCATCTGCCACAGCAGGAAAAAAAACGGCATAATAAACCATTATTGATTGCTATATGTTTGCTTCATGATTACCGTGATTTATCTGGCACGCTTTGCCGAAGAGCTTGGTCTGACACAAGAACAGCTTCCTCTAAATTTTACCGACACTAATACCCTTCTCTCCCACCTACGTCAGCGCGGCAAACCTTGGCAACAGGTACTGGCTGAGGGGAATGTCTACAAAATTGCCGTCAATAACGTTATCCGGCATGGCAATACCAGCCTACAGGACGGAGACAGTATCGCACTGCTGCCACCAGTAACCGGAGGCTGATATGCAGACAAGGATTCTAATACAGACGGAAGATTTCAATCTCAGCCACGAACTGGCACTGGCAGAAGCCAGTGCACCAGATTGCGGAGCTGTTGTCAGCTTCATTGGCAAAGTCCGAGGTAATGACAATCCGCAGCAGCCTCTCAGCCACCTTTTTCTCACCCACATGCCCGAAGTTACAGAGAATGAAATCAGCAATATCATCACTCAGGCGGCACAACGCTGGACATTACCTTATGTTTGCGTGATTCATCGCATCGGCGACTTGCCTGTAGGCGCTCAGATCGTACTTGTCCTTACCGCCAGTGGCCATCGCGAACATGCTTATCAGGCCAATCACTTCATCATGGATTATCTTAAAACCGAAGCACCATTTTGGAAAAAAGAATGTTTTGCCAATGGTAAACAGCATTGGGTAGAAATGAAACACAGCGACCAACAGCGTAAGCAATCATGGCAATAAATGCACAGCTTGGCCTGATTATACTGGCCGGCGGACTCGGTACTCGTGTTGGAGGAGCCAACAAAGCCCTACTGCCACTTAACGGACAACCTCTGCTCACGCTTGTTCTACAACAGCTGCACCATTGTAGCGAGCACATCATCATTAGTGCCAATCGCGATATCGACAAGTTGAGCCGCTACGGATATCCCGTCTGTACCGATCTACCTGACTATCAGCAAATGGGACCACTGGCCGGAATAGTCAGCGCTGCGCAAACCTTACCATCACACATCGAATATGTGCAGATAGTACCTTGCGACCTGCCCTTTCTAAGCGCCGAGATTATTAACGGCTTGTTTCAGACACTGTATCAACAGACAGAGCTGGATATCGTTTGTGCCGCAGACAATAGCAATCTGCATCCCATTGTCTGCCAGATGCGACGGCATCATTTAGCAGCTATTCAACAACAACTGCACAGCAACGGCTCACACAGCATGCGCTCAATTATTCAACCATACCGCCATGCTATCGTTACCTTTGCCAACAGCCACCCTTTTACCAACTACAACAGCAGCGCCATGTTTACCTGACTACGCTGCGGAGTAACAACATCATGATGGATTTTTATCAGGGACAGGAAACCCTGCTACAACAGACCGTCCGCGTAGTAGATAGCGAGACTGTAACACTGAATCAGGCTGCCGGTCGCATTTTGGCACAGACGCTCATCGCCACGGCCGATGCGCCAGCTTTCGACAACAGTGCCATGGACGGCTACGCCGTGTGCGGACTGGACTGCACAGAATGGCAGCTTATTGGCACAGCTGCGGCTGGAGACAACCGGCAACAGACCTTGCAACACGGACAGGCTATGCGCATCTACACCGGCGCCGGCATTCCGCTTCAAACTGACGCCGTTATCATGCAAGAAAAAACCAGCGTCAATGGAAACATTCTTACCAGCACCCATACAGTTAATACTGGTGAAAACATACGCCGTCAAGGCGAAGAACTAAAGCAGGGCACTGTTTTACTGCCGGAAGGTGCTTTGCTTACCCCTCAGGCCATCGGGCTAGCAGCTTCACAAGGTGCCTGTGAACTGCCAGTGTACCGCAAACTACGCGTCAGCGTATTCACCACCGGCGATGAACTGGTAAGCGGCAATTACAAGCTCGAGCAGCATCAGATATACGACAGCAACCGGCCAATGCTGCTAGCCTGTTTGCGCCAGTATGCATTTATCGAGGTTATTGATGGCGGCATTTTGCCGGATAAGCTCGACATCATTACCGATACCCTCGCCCGCGCAGCAGCCGACAGCGACAGTATTATTATTTCAGGAGGCGCCTCAGTTGGCGACCGCGATCTGGTTAAACCAGCTTTACAGCAGCTGGGCACCATCGAGCACTGGAAACTCGCAATAAAACCCGGTAAACCTTTTGGATGGGGCACAATCGACCTATGCCGTGTCATGCTCCTGCCCGGCAATCCGGTGGCCAGCTTCGTTACCTTCAAACTAATGGGACTGCCAGCACTACAAACCGCCGCCGGCCGCCCTATTCAGCAATCCCTACCCGCATGCTATCAGGCTAAAGCAGCCTTCAGCATCGCTCCAAATCATCAGAAAAGACGAGAGTTTCTACGTGGTACCCTATGCTTTACCAAAAATGGCCCTGAAGTTCAGATTCTGGATAAACAAGGCTCACATATGCTGTCTAGTTGCGTAAATGCTCAAGTTTTAATCGATATTCCACCGCAAACTGATATTCATCAAGGGCAATGGCTGACAGTACATCCCATATAAATTATTTACTCTACTGAAAACTTCAAAAGCCTGTAGAAAATACAGGCTTTTAATTTAATTTCGAAACAATTGAATTATATTCAGATTGAAATTGAATTTAGCCTAACAAAATTCAATCATTTATTTCTATAGCTTGAAATTTTATTCTTGCCTGACCTATGAATGATAAAAAAATAAATTCTCTATCTTTAGATTTATCAGACCCTTTTTTAAAAGCAAACAATACATAAGTTATGAAAAGCATTAAAGCTTTCTAAACAATTAGCATTTGGCACTACTAAAATTTAAAGTCTTTTAGTCCAATTTTTACATTTATAGCAGAGTATTAAAAATACTTCTTATCGTTTGCTGAAAACATAGTACATCTATATATATTTGTATTAATGTATCCAATAAAATAAAGATCTAATATATCAGATTATATATTATTAAAATACTTTAAAAAATAATAAAATATGGTTACTTAATCAATTAAAACACTGATTAAATTTCACTATCGTTTTAATATTCCTATATCCTTATAACAAATTACGGTAAAATATATTCCAAGCAAAATACACAATAAATCTTCATATATAACATAAGGATTAGGTATATCCGGCAATACTTTCGCATACTCCAAAGGTAAATTTATGTTAGGATTATAAGGATCATAAATGATTTTTTCTGTAGAATATTGATTCGAATCCCATTCACTGGAAGGGATATATCGCATTCTGCCTCTAGTGAGCGCATAGCCCTCGCTAAATACCCGTAGATTATCATTATTATAAGTTTTACCATTAACTTCAAAGTAATAACGATAATGATAAATAGGTGCCCTAAGAGATTTACTATTATTATTTGTTGAATATTCTGAATAACTATATATTATTTGTCCTTCAGTGACACATTTCTTAAGCTTACAATTCAGACTCAATAGATATTTAGCTTTATTTTGTAGTGAAATATAAAATTTTTGTTTATCAACTATGGAATGTACTAAACAAGACATCCCCAGCATGATGATAAATGGCCCGATGGTCATAAAAAAAAATTTCTCAAATTTGGTCATTTAATCTAATTTCTATATACAGATAAATGTTCACGTACGGTTCCGGCTAATAAATGTCTTATTGAAATTGATCGTCCAAATTGAATGTTTAAATCTATTATTTTCAATAAAGGTAAATAATTAAAGAGCTTATCATTAATTTTAATGTTTAGGTATCTTTCCCATCAGTAAAAATGGATTGGCTCCGCCACGTTGCCAGCCTTCATCACTCAGAAGCATATCCAATATCAAAGAAGCCAGATCATCTGCTATTGGATCAGCATACTGCTGTTTAGCCAGACGATAACGTTTACGGTAAGCATTACAGCTGGGGCAACATTCTGCTTCAGTTGCAGCCAGAACACCTTCTGTAGTCTGCTCTATACGCTGTATACCTAAATCCCGACTATTATCACAGAAGCTACAGCGAGCGCGCACACTGTGCCAGCGGCTATTGCACAGGCCACAACAGAGATAGCGCAAACCTTCAAGTTCACCATGGCCGATTATCACAGCACCAACGGCATCGGTACCACAGCAAGGACAAAATCCAGGTTCTGGGCATGGTTTTACTGTGTCTGCTGCTAAGCTTCTTGCCACCAATGTGTAGATAATCTGTACAACAGCATTCAACCATATTTGATAATCCTGCTGTGCTAGACCTAGCTGCTGACTGATTGCCTGCTGGCACAACCGGATGCGCTCCTCGCTGCTAAGATGCAATATTTCCTGCCATACTTGTACCGCCGTAGGTGACAACTGCTCGTGGAGCAAAGCATATAAATCAGTAAACAGCTGGTCGGCTAAGCCACGATTCTCACTCAGCAAAGCCGGTGTGAGTGGTAAATCTTCCTCAACAGTGGCAGGCAATACCCAGTCTGCCTCTGTATAACGCTCTAGTAAACTTTGCTGAGCTGTACATACCTCTGCCAGCAACTGCAAATATGGCTGCCAATCGCTACTGTCTTCAGCGGCCAGTTCGTTTAGGCGCAAGGCACGCTGGCTAAAAATATCAGCAGCGGGCTGCTGCCAAAACGGGATATGAAAGAATGGCTGAGCCTGTATGGCTTCCGGTGTTGCTTGTGTTTTCATGTATCTTAGTTTATGTGAAGGATTGCTGCGTAACCATTGCTAACGTTAAACAGCTAGTATTAAGAGTCAAAATAACCAAGTTTAACTAAAAACATGTATTTTGTCTGGTTTTACCGCTGTGTCTAGAATCTAATCGGCCAAACAACGCCAGTAGAAATATTGCAGTACAGCATATACCTGTTTCGTCTGAATCACTGTGGTACATAAAAAAAGGTTCAGATGTCTCTGAACCTTTTTAGTGCCTCAAACTGAATTATTTGATACCCAATGTTTTTTCATAGGCACGCGCTTTTTCATCATCGAAATCATGCTCCCAGCGCGAAATAACCAATGAAGCCAGTGCATTACCGATTACGTTTACAACGGTGCGACCCATGTCCAGAATACGGTCGATACCAAGGATAAAGCCTAGACCTTCCAATGGTATGGAAGTAGTGGCCAGCGTGGCAGACAATACCAGAAAGGATACGCCCGGTACACCTGCAATACCTTTAGAGGCCACCATCAGGGTAATGACAATCATAATCTGGTCGGTCACAGACAGCGAAATGCCGTATAGCTGAGCCAGAAAAATTACGGCAATACTCTGATACAGAGTAGAACCATCCAAGTTAAAGGAATAGCCGGTGGGGATAACAAAGCTGGTAATGGATTTCGGCGCACCATAGGCTTCCATTTTCTCAATCATTTTAGGCAGCGCTGTTTCAGAGCTGGAGGTTGAGAACGCCACAATCAATTCATCTTTAAGAATTTTGATGATGGTGAAAATATTAAAGCGGCAGAAATAGGCTACACCACCCAGTATCACCAGCGTAAACACAATCATAGCCAAATATACAATCAGAATCAGCTTCATCAGCGGTATCAGGGAGCCGAAACCGAATTTGCTGATGGTTACTGTCATGAGGCCAAACACACCAATTGGCGCATAGCGCATAATCATATTGGTGATTTTAAACATCACGTCTGAAATGACTTTCAGAAAATCAGAGAAAAACAAACGCTGATTATCCGGCAGTTTGGTCAATCCCAAACCAAAGAATACACAGAAAAAGATTACAGGTAAGATTTCGCCGGTGCTAAGTGAATCAAAGATATTATGCGGAATCATATCCAGAATCATGACAACAAGGCCATGCGGCTTTTCAGCCAGCGCTTCACTTTTCTGCACATACTGGGTAACGTTGCTGTGCTGCAGATTAGATATATCGATACCACTGCCTGGATGAAACAAATTACCAAACAGCAGACCCACGCCAATGGCAATGGTGGTAATGATTTCGAAATAGAGAATGGTTTTGCCACCTAGTCTACCCAGACTTTTGGAATTACCCAGTCCGGCAATACCAAGTGTGAGGGTACTGAGTATAATCGGCAAAACAATCATTTTAATTAGGCGGATAAAAATATCGCCCATGGGCTGTAATACGTTGACTACCCAAGATTGATAGGTTTTGTAGTATGGGTGAGACGGATCTGAAAAGGTATGCAGATACAATCCCACTGCTACCCCCATAATCAGGGCAAAGAGAATTTGCCAGGCCAAATTACGGCTATATCGTTTAATAATCGATAACATAGTCGTCCTTACAGTAATTGGTAATATAGTTCTTATTCAGTCTTACAAGCGAAACAAAAACAATAGAGTATACCCTATTATTTTTAGTTTTATGTATGCGTTAAGGATGAAAAAAATTGAGGGTGGGTATAAATTACTTGGCGATGATGACGCGCAAAACCCACCAGCGTGATATTAGCCTTGTGAGCTAAATCAATGGCATAGGTGGTGGGCGCAGATACAGCCACGATACACCCGATACCGGTAATTGCTGATTTCATTACCATTTCAAAACTAGCGCGACTGGACAATACCACAAAACCCTGCCTCCAATCCACTTTTGCTTGCAACCCCCAACCAATTAGTTTGTCCAAAGCATTGTGTCGGCCAATGTCTTCACGCGCGGTTACAATTGTGCCATCACCATCAGCCCACGCCACACCATGAACGGAACCAGTTTGCGCGCGCAGGCGTTGGTGATGGTTAAAATCGGTCAAAGCAGCGCCTATTTTGCTAAATTCGAGATTCACTGAACGCATTATAGGGGTAATTGCCGGCTGTACGGCTGCGAGGCTATCGAGACCACATAAGCCACAGCCGCTACGTCCACTCATTTGCCGGCGCCGGTTTTTCAGGCGGGCAAAAGCTGCACTGGCCAGCTCAATGTCTGCTACCAAACCATGCTGTTGTTCGCTAATTTCAATGGCGTAAATCTGTTCCTTGCTTTCAATGATACCTTCACTAAAGCTGAATCCGAGAGCTAGCTCGGCAATGTTATCCGGCGTAGCCATCAGTACCACGTGGGATATACCGTTATAAACCAGTGCTACAGGGATTTCGGCACTGATATCGTCACAGATGCTGCTGCATTTTCCGTCCTGAGCTACCCAGACAGTACGGCTTTCGGCGGGAGTGTGTATCATGGGATTTAGGTCCCTACATGCAGGGAATAGTGCTAAGAGGCTGTCCTGAATATTCTTCAGGACAGATTAGAGAATTAATATTTACCTGTCTTAATAATGTCACCAGACAGGCTAGCTGCATAAAGGCACGCGTTTTATTCGCTACTTTGCGTCGTAGATGTTTGCTGCGCTTTGGCGGCTTTTTTGGCCATCATTTCACGATACCAGCGCGGATGATGTTTTTTCGCCCATTCCTGCGTCACTACACCTTCAACCATAGCTGGAATGGTGCCTTTTATCCACAGAGCCGCATACACATGGATAATGATACCAACTATCAACAAAATGGCAGAAGCCGAATGCACCAGCAAGGCAATCCGCACCACCCAAATAGGAAAATAGCCGGAGAAAAACTGCCGCCATGCTATTAGACCACTTATAATCAGCAGCGCCATGCTGATTGTCATCAGCCAAAACATGCATTTCTGTCCGGCGTTGTATTTACCGGTATCACCGATTTCCTTACCCAGCAGGATGTGCTTGATACCCAGCATCCATTTGATATCGTCGCGCTCGAAAAAATTATGTTTCACATAGCGGAAAAACTGGATAAAAAATCCTAAAAACATAATGACGCCGATAAACGGGTGCAAGATGCGCGCCAGCTGCGGAGAACCAAATACTTCAGTGAGCCAGAAAAAAGAGGGATAGAAAAAGCCAAGACCGGATACGGCCAGCAGTACGAAACAGCCGGCCACAACCCAGTGGTTAAAACGCTCGGATTTTTTATAGCGCTGAATTAATAATTTTTTTGTCATTATGCGTCGCCTTTGTCTTCGAGGATTTCACCATCACGATTCAGAACTTCCTGTTCATCATCATTAGGACGATTGGGACCAATGGTAATGTAATGTAGCCAGCCAGCAAAAGCGGCGGCGGCAATACCAAAGGCGGCTATTGGTTTAAGCATACTTTTCCATAGCTTAACTGTGGTACTGATATGCGGATTATCCGGCAGACCGTGATACAGGCTGGGTTTATCGGCATGATGCAAAACATACATTACATGGGTACCGCCTACTCCCTGCGGGTCGTAAAGTCCGGCCTTTTCGAAGCCACGCTGTTTTAAATCCTTGATGCGTTCACTAGCCAAAAACTTCATGTCTTCCTTGCTACCAAAATGTATAGCACCAGTAGGACAAGTTTTCACGCAAGCCGGTTCCTGCCCCACGGCCACACGGTCGGAACACAATGTACATTTGTAGGCACGGTTGTCTTTTTTGGAGATACGCGGGATATTGAAAGGACAGCCGGAAATACAGTAGCCACAGCCAATACAGTTTTCCTGATGAAAATCCACAATACCATTCTCATATTGAATGATGGCACCTGGAGAAGGACAGGCTTTCAGACAGCCAGGATCGGCACAATGCATGCAACCATCTTTACGAATTAACCATTCCAGCTTGCCGTTTTCTTCGGTTTCTGAAAAGCGCATAACGGTCCAACTATCAGCGCTTAGGTCGATTGGATTATCGTAAACGCCATGATTAGTACCAATTTCGTCGCGAATGTCATTCCATTCGGAACAAGCTGCCTGACAAGCCTTGCAGCCGATGCAAGTAGAAACGTCTATAAGTTTGGCAATTTCTATGGGCTTACGAGCCTGCGGTAGCGGCGTGAGCTGATTAGTGGCCGAACGCCGTTTAATATCTAATGATTGTAAAGCCATGATTTATTCCCCTCACGCTTTTTCGATATTGCACAAAAAGGTTTTGTATTCCGGTGTCTGAGTGTTGCAGTCACCGACAAATGGTGTGAGTGTATTGATGAGAAATTGTTTTTTCTCACCAACATTCACCCAGCCACCATGCAGGGGAATACCAATCTGATGCACGGTCTGGCCGTTGATGTCCAGAGGGCGCAAACGTTTGGTTACCACGGCTTTGGCTTCTACCCAGCCGCGTTTAGTACTGATTTTAACGGTATCACCTTTGGCAATTTTCTTTTGTGCTGCCAGCTCTTCGCTGATTTCCACAAACTGTTCTGGCTGAGCAATCATCAGCAATTTCACAGACTTGGTCCAAAACTGGAAATGCTCAGTAAGGCGATAGGTGGTACCGACACATGGGAATTCGTCTTTGTTTCCGATGCGTTCTTTTACGCTGTCAAACAGGCGTACAGCGGGCGTATTGAGAACTTTCGGATACAGTAAATTTTTACCTACTGGCGATTCCGTGGGTTCGTAGAATGTCGGGAATGGACCATCCACCAATTTTTTAGTACAAAACAGACGGCCTACACCTTCTTCATTCATGATAAACGGATTCATATCCGTATCCGGTGCCTGATCAGCTTTGTAGTCGGCCACATCAGCACCAACCCATTTGCTGCCATCCCAGTGAATCAGTTTACGTTCGGGATCCCACGCTTGGCCGGATGGATCGCAGGACGCACGGTTATACAGGATACGGCGGTTGGCCGGCCACGCCCATGCCCAGCCGGGGGTATTGCCCAAACCGGCATTACTATTGTCTCGCCGAGCCATCTGGTTTCCGTTTTTGGTCCATGAGCCGGCAAAAATCCAGCATGCACAGGCGGTGCTGCCATCATCGCGTAATTGAGCAAAACTATCTAGCTGCCCACCTTTGGGCACAATAATATTGCCTTGTTCGTCTTTGATATCGGCCAACGCCCAGCCATTGGATTCCTGTGCCATTTCTTCCGGTGTGGGCGAATGCGCTACTTTGTACGGCCAGCTCAGATTGATAATCGGCTCGGGAACTTTTCCGCCTTCTTTTTCATACAAAGCTTTGATACGCAGATGTAACTCGGCCAAAATCTCCAAATCAGCTCTAGCATCTTCCGGTGCTTCTGCGCCGGCATAGTGCCATTGCAACCAGCGTGAAGAATTAACAATAGAGCCGTTTTCTTCGGCAAAACACGGTACCGGCAGACGGAATACTGTGGTGAGAATGGAGCTGGAATCTACATTATGCGCATCGCCGTGATTTTCCCAGAAGGTGGCTGTTTCCGTATTCAGTGGATCCATCACCACCATCCATTTGAGGCGGGAGAAGGCTTCAACGATACGATTGGAATCTGGGAAAGAACCCATGGCGTTGAACCCTTGCACCAGCAGACCATGCATCTGCCCCTGGTACATCATTTCCGCCATTTGGAGGACATCGTACATTTTGTCCCACTTTGGTAGCCAATCGTAGCCCCAATTGTTTTCTTTGGTGGCTTTGTCACCGAAAAACCATTTGAGCAGGCTGACCATGAATTTGGGCGTATTGCTCCAGTAATTGAGCTGCCCCGGGCGCATTGCTTTCGGTGTCTGTACGCTCAGGTAGTCTTCAAAAGTAGGATTTTTCTTTTCATTTGGCAGACTAAGATAGCCCGGCAAGCTGGTGGAAAGCAAGCCAAGGTCTGACAGTCCCTGAATATTGGAGTGGCCGCGCAAAGCATTCACACCGCCACCGGGCATACCGATATTGCCAAGAATGAGCTGAATCATGGCCATGGTACGGATATTCTGCGAACCATAGGTATGCTGCGTCCAGCCTAATGCATATAAAATCGTACCGGCTTTATTTTTAGCTGAAGTGGCACCCAGAGCCTGACAAACCAGCAAAAAGTCTTCTATTGGTGTGCCAGTAATTTTGTGCATCATTTCCGGTGTGTATTGGGCATAATGGCGTTTCATGACCTGCCACACACAACGCGGGTTTTCTAAGGTTGGGTCGGTTTTGGCAAAGCCGTTTTCGTCCAGCTCATAAGTCCAACTGGCATTATTGTAGACAGCGCTGCCCTTGGCTCCTTTCGGCGCTGCTTCGGGTGTCGGACGTCCATCTGCACTGGTGTAATCAGCATGACCGGAAAATAGTCCTTCGTTAAAACCATAATCATCAGCAAGAATAAAAGCAGCATTGGTATAGTTTTTAACGTATTCCCATTGCACTTTATCATTCTTAATCAGCCAGTTGATTACTGCGCCCAAGAAAGCAATATCCGTACCGGAGCGTATCGGCAGATAATGGTCGGCTACGGATGCGGTACGGTTGAAACGCGGGTCACAAACGATAAGCTTGGTGCCTTTTTGTTTTTTAGCTTCGATTACCCATTTGAAACCAACAGGATGCGCTTCGGCAGCATTGCCACCCATTACCAGAATAAAATCTGCATTCTGGATATCGGTCCAAGTATTGGTCATCGCACCGCGGCCAAATGTAGCAGCCAGTGCGGATACAGTAGGACCATGACAAACACGTGCCTGAGAATCTGTGCCTACCAGCCCGAGCGAGCGCATGAATTTCTGGGTCAGAATACCGGTTTCATTGGAGCTGGCTGAAGCACACAGCATACCAATTGTTTCTAGCCGGTTTACAGTGACGCCGTCAGCATTTTTTGCAATCAGGTTGGCATCACGCTCGTCTTTAATCAGGCGGGCGATGCGGTCCAGTGCTTCATCCCAGCTAATGTCTTTCCATTCGTTGGTTCCTGCTTCACGCACTTGCGGATGCAAAACCCGATTGGGACTGTTAACAAAATCTATCAGGGAAGCGCCTTTAGGACAAAGACTACCTCGGCTGACTGGATGATCCGGATCGCCCTCTATATGAAATATTTTCTTTTTAGCGTTTTTTGCTCCGTCCCCCAGACTGTACAACAGCGTACCACAGCCTACGGAGCAATAAGTACAGTTATTGCGTGTTTCGGTTGCGCGTAAAAGTTTATATTGACGGACTTCGGCAAAGGCTGTGGCCGGTGCCATGCCCATTACCGCTAATCCTGTCGCGCCGGCACCAGCTGCGGTAACCTTGAAAAACTGGCGTCTTGTCAGGTTCATGTGTGTTGGTTCCTAATTAAATTTTTTTTATATCTTGCAGTGAAACTGAATGCTGTCCTGCTTGCTGATAATAGAGAAATTTATAATTTCTAACATTTAACGCCATTATAATACCTTATTTAAACTATTATGTGGTTTTATCTGTTTTTTTTAATTTGAATAAATAATTATAATTTTCATTTAAATTATTTATTTACGTATTGCTAAGATTGTTTTAATTTAAACAATACAATTATTAATTGAAAAAATATTGCAAGATTATTACGCTAATTAATTATTTCTCTTAATTATTAATATTTTGACTTTGAACTCATTAATCATCTAATTTTTTTCGTATTCAAGCTGTGAAGCATAGCCAGCCTGCAATTTAGTATTCGTTATATAGTCATGTATATTTCGAAACAGTTTTACTTTATAATCAGATAATTTTTAACCCTGCTGGAATATTAGTTCTCTTTGATTAAGGATAATTTATGCGCTCTCTTTCTGCCCGTCTTAGCACTTTGATAACTACTGCTGGTATGTGCGTACTGAGCACTACTTCTTTGGCTGCCGACCTCACCGTTTCCGCTGCCGCCAGTCTGACCAATGCATTTAATGACATTGCTAAAGCATACCAACAACAATATCCACAAGATAAGGTGCGACTAAATTTTGGCGCGTCAGGTTCATTGCTGCAACAAATTCAGAATGGTGCACCGGTAGATGTATTTGCATCGGCAGACCAGCAAACTATGGATCAGGCGCAGGCCAAAAATCTGGTACGAGCAGCAGACCGAGTTAATTTTGTAAATAATACTCTGGTACTGATTACCCCTAAAAACAGTACTTTAAACATACGCAATATGAAAGATTTGCAACAGGCTAGTATCCACCATATTGCACTGGGCAATCCGGCTTATACGCCAGCTGGCCGTTATGCACAGGCTGCGATGGAGCAGGCAAAAGTCTGGAGTAAGGTACAGCCAAAAATTGTTAATGTGAATAATGTGCGGCAGGCACTGGACTATGTAGCCAATCAGTCAACGGAGGCCGGTTTTGTTTTCGGCACAGATGCAGCTATCATGCCGGATAAAGTACAAGTAGCAGCTACTATTCCCACCACTAAAGCAATCAGCTATCCGATTGCCCGTACAATAAATACTAAAGAGCCGGCTGCAGCCAACCGTTTTATTGGATTCGTTCGCTCGGCCAAAGGGCAACAGATCCTAAAACGCTATGGTTTCCAGAGTGTGCGCTAAATAAATAATGCTTTTATCATAAATGGATAAATCTTCCTGCAAGGAGAGAGAATGGCTGCGGCGTGGATTGCTCTTGCCCTGTCGCTTAAAATTGCTCTGTGGGCTACAGTTTTCAATCTGTTTCTTGGTGTAGGTATCGGCTATCTGTTTGCGCGCAAAGCGGTGTGGGGACGGGAATTGCTGGATACCCTTCTCACTCTGCCAATGGTGATGCCGCCAACGGTGCTCGGCTATTATTTATTGGTCGTACTGGGTAAAAATGGTTTTATCGGCCAATTCTTACAGCAATATTTAAACATCAATCTGATTTTTACGTGGCAAGGCGCAGTAGTAGCTGCTACGGTGGTTTCGTTTCCGCTGGTTTTTAAACCGGCACGTGCTGCCTTCGATAGTCTGGACCCGCAGCTGGAGCAAGCGGGTCGTGTATTAGGCATCAGTAATGTCGGCGTTTTTCTGCGCATTACTCTCCCGCTGGCTTGGCGCGGTATTCTGGCCGGCGTATTACTCGCTTTTGCGCGCAGCATGGGAGAATTTGGCGCTACGCTGATGGTAGCAGGCAGCATTCCTGGACAGACGCAAACATTGTCGATTGCGGTTTATGAAGCAGTACAGGCTGGTGATGATCAACTCGCTAATACGCTGGTGCTGATTATATCGGTGGTATGTATTCTGATATTGTTGTTAACCAGCAGACTGCTGTCTGGCAAAGTGCCAGTAGCAAATCTCAGATAAAGCTATGTTCCTATAAGAAGCCGCCTTGGTCATATTTGATTCACTCCAATGACGCTATGTTAGATATCAATTTCCAGAAAAGCATTCATCATGCCGATGGCAGCCAGTTTACTCTAAATATCAACTTACAAACTCTGGCACCACGTACCATAATAATGGGGGCTTCGGGTAGCGGCAAAAGCCTGATGCTCAAAGCCATTGCCGGCTTGCTGACGCCTGAGCAGGGGTACATTATTGTTAACGGAAAAACGCTTTATCAAAGTGAGCAGCAACTCAATCTGAGTCCGCAAGAACGCAGATTGGCTTATGTTTTTCAGGATTATGCGCTTTTTCCTCATCTGAATGTGCGCCAAAACATCGCCTGCGGCATTCGGCATGGTTTGTTCAATCCGCGCAAGCGCAGCCGGCAGGCAGAAGTTGAACACTGGCTCAACGCCATGCAGCTTGATATGGTTGCAGAACAGTATCCGGCACATTTATCAGGCGGCCAGCGTCAGCGTGTTGCGCTGGCTCGTGCACTGATTGCGCGGCCGCATGCTATTTTGCTGGATGAACCATTTTCTGCCTTGGATACCCATTTGCGCACACAAATGCGCACTGAACTGGCGGCATGGCAGCAGAAGCTAAATTTACCCATGCTCCTGATTACCCATGATCCGGCAGATGCCGCTGCTTTTGACGCTACTATTTGGCACATGGATAATGGTCGCCTACATTCTGCTCCTAATGACCATAGACATGCATGAATTCAATCTGGATACCGAGCTGATTCCCACTATAAACGGCCAACGAATGGGAAACAGCAAACGTATAATCTTGCTCGAAAACATTCAGCGTTTCGGTTCCATCACTCAGGCAGCCAAAGCAGTACCAATGAGTTATAAGGCAGCTTGGGACGCGATTGACGCGCTAAATAATCTGGCACCGCAGCCGTTGGTGGTACGCCAAACTGGTGGACAGGGCGGCGGTAAAAGCGCTTTAACTACCTATGGTGCGGCTTTCCTTCAGTATTACCACACCATGCAACAACGCCATCAACAGTTGATGCAGCAACTGCATAACGAGTCTGACCATAGCCATTATGGCCTGTGGCAAAAAATGAATTTGGACTTGAGTGCCGACAATCAGCTAGCTGGAACAGTAAGTAGAGTTGTAAAAGGCAAAGTGAATCATGAAGTTCATTTACGCTTGAGTAGCGGACAGGAACTGGTGGCCATACTCACACGCCACAGCTGTGAACAAATGGAGCTCACAGAGGGTGTAGATGCTCTGGCACTGATTCAAGCCTCTGCCATCATACTGGCTCGCCCTACTACCAATTTTAATCTTTCTGCTCGCAATCAAATTCGCGGTTGCATACGCCGTATAGACACCGGTGCCGTGAATAGTGTTGTGACCGTAGATTTAGGTGCTGAGCTGAGCTTGTCTGCCAGTATTACTCGGCACAGTGCTGAAACGATGCAATTGGATAGCGGCGATGAAATCATGCTGCTAATTAAAGCTCCAAGCATTATTCTCGGACGCTTACGCTAAACATTTTTTAGATTCAAACCACAAAGTAATCATGAATAAAATGAAGCCAGAATAACCATTTTAGCAATGAGTTTATTCTGGCTGTTGTGACGCCTGATAGACAGGCTATCAGCGGCCATACATGCGCTCTTTGTTTCAATCTGTCATTTAAAGCCGCAACTTATTGTAAACCCAACCTATCTGTAAATTATATTTTCATTGAAATTTTATTCAAAAAAAATTATTTATATCAATTCAGAGAAGTTTATTGATAATAAATATCAATAATTACCATTATTGCGTTTCTTCTATTGTGGCAATATTGGATAAAAATATCGTTTCTAATGCCGCTGATCACTTCCGGAGATGAAATTGCTTTTCGCACAGAACTAACCAGCCGGATAGCATATAATCTGCGGATACTTACAGATACTCAACCCCCATGTTATTCTGCAAGTATCAACGCAAAATCACATCATCGGCCAGTTCGTTTCTTCCAGCCTGAGTACGCGGGAAATACTGCGCCAGCAAATCTGTTAGTTCTTCCAGTCCGCGGCTTAAACCATCCACATAATTCTGCTGATGAAAAGCCATAAGTATGTGCGTGCATATTTCCTGCCATTGCGCAGCACTAACACAGGCATCTATTCCACGATCGGCGATAATTTCTACAGCGCGGTCTGCAAACAGGACATACACCAGAACGCCACAACGTGCAGAAGTATCCCAAATACCCAAATTGTTGAACCAATACTGCGCACGCTGTCGAGGCGTTGTATGGTGACACAAACTGGCCGTATTGATACGCGATTCAATCACAAAGCGTAATTGTCCGGTATGGCGCTGTTCAGAATTGGCAATGTGTGTGGTCAATTGTTGCAGCACTTCTTCAGGAAAATACTTACTCACCCGCTGGCGCGGATGGGTCCAGTGACGCCATAATCGGGGCAACATTCGCATACTCAGTTTATCCGTGCGCATCCTGTCCGCTCTTTTCGCAGTTTCAGAATCAGTATGGTAGCACTTCAAGCTGATTTCGTGGACGCAGAGATAGGGAAAATCAAAATCTGAGAAATATTTATTTCTACACCGAAGACAGAGAAATACGCTCAACTGTCTACCCTGAACCGGCTGAATGCTTTTATATAATCAAGCTTATTACCTCTTTCAGCACGTTAAAAATCAGGTACCAGCCCATACAAAATATTTTTAAAAAATATCCACAGTATCTTCAGAGCAAAGATCCGGCAGGACTACACTGCTGAGAAATGAATTTTCATAGGTGTTGCCATCTTAGAAAAAAACCACTCCGGAATCAGAAATTTCTTGCTTCCAACAACCTATCTGACACTTTATCTCGGAATTCCAAATAATAGATTAGCTATTCAACATCAATACACAAAAGCAAAGCATCATTTAAGCTAAACAAAACCACGCAACTGTTTCACGTAAGCATAAGCAGCTTGTATACGTTGAGTATGCTCGGTAGCCCGCTGCATTTCTTTTGCAGACAATTTTTGTTTTACTAGTTTATCCGGATGATATTTATTCATCAGGCGGCGGTAAGCCTGTTTGATTTCATGCACACTGGCTTGGGGATTGATACCCAGCACCTGATACGGATCGCCGCCCAGCGGTTCTTCAACAGTCTGATGCTGTTGACGACTGCTCTGCTGCTGTTGCCGGAACTGCTGTTGTTGCTGCCGCGATTGCTGCTGTCGTTCCTTTTGGCGCTTACTCTGACGCTGATGCTTCCATTGCTCATTAGTTTGCCAGTAACGCTTATATTCACTCTCTTGCCCATGCACAGTTTGGCTGGCAAAAATCAGCATCTGCGAGTAAGGAATATGAAACTCATCAGCAATGATATTTAAGATACGCCGTTCATTATTGTGCAGCCTGCCATCAATCAGCGCCAGCTCAAGCATGTGTTTACAAAACAACATCAACGCGCGTTTTTCATTTCGGTAGATACGGTACAACTGCCCCAGCCGAGCTCTAAGCGGATAGTTTTTCAGTTGCCCCATGTTAAAGCCATAGCGCGCCAGAACGGCCAATTCGTCATTGAGCTGCAACTTTTTAATCAAGGCATAAACAGATGAACGGTCTTCATCCGTGACATGTCCCTTAGACGCACATATCTGGCCGGCCACTTCAAACATTACCGCTACATAGAGATTTTTATCGGTTGCAATGGAATCTTCAGTACCATCATCTACAATGTGGGCAGCAAATAAATAAAACAAAATCAGGATAATCAGTATAATATCCAGCAACACACCACCAGCACCGAAGAGCAAAGGTAAAAACCACAACAGCAATAAACAGATACCTGCACCGAGATTAGACATGTAGACCAGCCGATAGATAAAATCAGTAAATAGTAAGGTAAGACAAATAACTATACATGAATTTACGCGGAGTCTGATAATTTTTCAGAATTTTATTCTGCTCAGCACCACCCTGTGCCGCTTTCACCAGCTACCAGAAGCACCGCCTCCACCATATCCACCGCCTCCACCGCTGAAGCCTCCGCCTGACCCGCCACCACCCCAAAAATTATCATCATGCGGATTGTAATGGTCACTGACAAATACATTTCCGGCAAAAACATAAGTTACGATATAGGAAAAAAGCGCAATAATAACGGCCAGAATCAGGTTCCAGCCAATATACCAGCCCAGAGCCAACACCAGTAAAGCTAAAATGAAACTGCCTAGCCGAGTGCCGAAAATATTTTTTAAAAATGCTCCCCCAAAAAAGACCAACATCATTGCTTCTATAAACATGGCAGAGAAACTTTGCTTTTGCGGAGGCTGCTGTGATACCGCCGGCAGTTTCTCACCATCAATCAGTTTTTCCAAAATGTCTACCGTTTGTCGTACCCCACCATCGGTATTATTTGCACGCAGTTGCGGACGCAGCACATCATCCAGAATACGCTTTGCATACACATCTGGAATAGCACCTTCCAGTCCGCGGCCAGTGGCCAGAAAGGTTTTGTGTTCATCACGCACCAGCAGCAGTAACACACCATCATCAACACCCATGCGCCCCGGCCGCCAGTTATTCATAACTCTGGTGGCGTAATCAAACGGCGTTTCCGGTGCAATAGTAGGGACAGTTAAAATCACAATTTGACTACCATGCTGGTGACTGAAATCCAGCAACTGTCCATTTAAATCCTCTCGCGTATCCTGCTGCAACATATTTGCAGTGTCCATCACCGGCGCAGTTAAAGCAGGTATCGGCGCCAAATTTTCCGCTTGCGCAGCCATAATATAAAGCACGCAGCTTAGAAAAAATACCAACAGTTTATGGATGGATAAGCGGATAGTGTTCATATCATTATTACCTAGAAACAGTACTGCAGAGTGTCTCCGCTGACTGTAAAACCGGAATCAGAATCTAATTGTATTTAGACCATGTATCTGAATCATAACCGATAGTCAGCCATTTCCGCCATCACGGCAGCACTTTGCTAAGAGGCTTTAGACAAAAGATCAATTCGGCTCTGCTAGCACGATTTAATTAAAATCGGTACAGATTTAACACTTAGCAGCAAGCACAAACTGAGGGCAGATAAAATAGCCGGCTAATATCGCATCTATACAACTACATTTCGACAAATCGCTAAACCACCAAAATCATTCTTTTAGCACTACCGCGAGGCATCGTCTATGGGAGGGATAAAACCTAAATGAATTATATTAATATCTTGCCACCCGAATATTACCTTTTATTTATCAGCATTAAATTAGTAAATTCAAATTGCAAGAAATCTTAGAAGATAAAGATTTTGTTTTATCCAGCAACTACTTTACAATCTGTCATCACATAAGGTGATCATCTAGAGTTGCAATAGGAAATGATCACTTAAACCAAAAATGAATACTTACTTTTACGCAATACCGATTATTTGATTTATTAAAAGGAGACTAAGCTTGAAAATATACACTGCACCTGGAGCACGATCTTTGGCTGTTATCTGGGCCTTGGAAGAAATAGGTCTTCCTTATGAAGCAATCCGGGTTGAAATACACATAGATAATGCGGTTGTCAAATCACCTCATCCTTTTGGTAAAGTGCCATTTTTAACGGAAGGGAGCTTTTCATTAAGTGAAACGTTGGCCATATGCCTTTATATTTGTGAAAAAAAACAAAATACGTTATACCCTGCGAATTTACAAGAAAAAGCTATCATCAATTCTTTAATCAGTTTTTCGATTACTGACTTAGAAACGCCACTTTCTTGCCTTGCTAAACAGATACTGTTTACTCCTGAAGATCAGCAATGGCCAGAATTTATCAATTACTTTAAAAAACAAACCATTGATGTTTTGTCTAGGATAGAACTAAAAGAAACAAATGCATGGCTCATTGGTGATACCTTTACGTTAGCAGATATCTTTTTATCTCATCGATTAATGTTTGCAAAAGCATTTGGCATTACGTTGGACAAAAAACTTGAAAACTATCTTCAAAAAGCGACGAGTAGACCGGCGTTTTTGAAAGCTCATAAAATAAATGATAATTAATTCTCATTTATTTTACTTTTTTGATTAACCGCTTCATGGCGGTTTTTTTGACTGAACCCTCTTTACTGAATTGGATTGGTTAAGCCTTGAGCAAGTTAAAAGACGCTTTATCGGAATACTCTTCAAGTTTTAAATAAATTAGTCTTCTAACAAATTCTTTATGCGCCCTAAGTATGTCTGATGCGCAAGGCAAGGTTTCACGCATTTCCTCTACTGCTCTTATGAATAAGCAACCATTATAATCACTTTAAAAAACCATTATATGCCATTTGAATATTTATAAAATCGCATTTTTATCATTAAGTCCTTTAATAAAATCCTCAAGTTTTGAACGAAATATTGAGTATATATTTTTCAATACTTCCATTATTAGTAATTATGCCAGAGATAATTCACCGTTTGAGACGTCCGACTATCTCATTATTCAGGCAGTTGAGCAAAAGATATAAAGTGACATGTGAAAGGCATCATCTATATTAAAAAAGATTATTGTTAAAAATAACGATTCTAATGTTGAAAACCATAATAAATGAATTAAAAAGAGAGTTATATTTTTAAATTAGGCATCAATACGGAAGAAGACAATAATAAATATTCTAGCTTAATAGTTTAAATGATTTAATATATAGTGTTCCGCTTGATAGTCCCAAAGCTTATGGTGAAGGGCAGATAATGGCTATACGGCGAGAAGTAACCAATAGTATTAGAAAAAAAATTAATACTTACTATTGTTACACATAAAAGTCCTACTCTATATGTTCTCAGCAAAAGCAAACAGCCAGTTCTCATGAACCGGCTGTCACTTTGTAAAACAATTTGTACCTCTATTCGAGCTTTAAAACTCTACCTGAGGCGCCTGTTTTACAGCGGCTTCGTTTTCCGGCACAAAATTTGGCCGCACATGCATTCCGAAAATTTTCGCCGTCACATTATTCGGGAAAGAACGCAAGGTCGTGTTATACACCTGCACCGTTTGGATATAACGGTTTCGAGCCAGTGCGATGCGGTTTTCAGTACCTTCCAGCTGTGCCTGCAAATCACGGAAGCTCTGATCCGCTTTCAGGTTTGGATAGTTTTCAGTCACAACCAGTAAGCGGCTAAGCGCATTACTCAGATTACCCTGTGCTTGCGAAAACTGCTGCATTTTTGCAGGATCATCCGCATCGCTGCTCGTCATATTCAAACTGCCCACCCGCGACCGCGCATTGGTTACCTCAGTTAACACCTGCTGCTCATGCTTAGCATAGCCTTTAACTGTATTCACCAAATTAGGCACCAGATCGGCACGCCGCTGATATTGGTTCAGCACTTCAGACCATGCAGCATTGGCGGCCTCATCCTGAGACTGCATGGTATTATAACCACAGCCACTCAGGCTCAGAGTCAGAATAAATGCGCTTAAACATCCCATTAAGCGTTTATACATTGTAAACTCCCGTATGTGTTATTGTGTCAGTTTAACATGCCATCGTTACTTTTTTTGCCATTACTAGCGAAATCTTATATACCTTAAGCTATAATGAATGCAAAATAATAAAAATCATTTTTACCAAACTGTAAAGGATGTTATATGTTTCCTGAATATCGTGACCTAATTAGCAAATTAAAGGCGGAAAACACTCATTTTGCTAATGTATTTGAAGAACACAACCGTCTTGATGATAAAATCACCGGCCTGACCAACAATCCGGTAACCAGCGGGCTGGAAAATCTGGATGAACTAAAACGGGAAAAATTACGTCTTAAAGATGAAATTTATGCCATGCTGCGCGAAGCAGATGGCAAAGCCTGATAATTCAGTCCAGAAAAAACCCTGCTTTAAGCAGGGTTTTTTTGGATGCAATCATGTAGCATTAGCGTTTTGAAACGTTGCAAAATAGCAGCAGGAAAAGAAACTGCCTTATTATTTTGCTGATCGAATGCAACAAACGTTACCAATGCCTGAACAACAGTCTGGCCAGTATCTTTCAAAAAGATAGACTGGCAAATTTCGACCTTGCGGGAATGTACCCTACTGAAAGCAGTTTCAATCAGCAAATCATCGCCAAACACAGCACTATGTCGATAGCTGATATTGATATTAATCACTGCCATCCCGCAGCCCGCTTCAGCCAATAATGGCGTCAGCCCAGCCGTATCAAAATATTCCCAGCGCGCTTCCTCTAAAAACTCCAGATATCGTGCATTATTAACATGCTGGTATACATCCACATGAAAACCGCGTACTCGTATTTGAGTCTGATGCACTGTAGCGGACAGTGTCTGCTCTAATTTCTGCATAAGCGCCTAATCCACCAGTGTCCAGCTAATTGTGCTATTTGCACGTAGTGGCACCAAACGCTCATGGCCATACGGGTAATATGCCGGTACCGAGCGATTGGTTTTTACCAGTGTAATGGTATCCGTATTGCGTGGCAGACCATAAAATGCTGGTCCGTTTTCCGATGCAAAAGCTTGTAATTTATCCAGTGCGCCGGCCTGCTCAAATGCTTCAGCGTACAACTCAATAGCGGCAAAAGCACTAAATATTCCGGCACAGCCACAGGCACATTCTTTGTGCGTCTGCGCATGCGGCGCACTGTCTGTGCCAAGAAAAAATTTATGAAATTGTGGGCCACATACTGCCTGTATCAATGCCTGTCGATGATTTTCACGCTTCAGTACCGGTAAACAATAATGATGCGGCTGCATGCCTCCTACCAGCAGAGCATTACGGTTATACAACAGATGCTGTGGCGTTACCGTAGCAGCCACATTCTTACCTGCTGCCGCCACCAGCTGAGCAGCTTGGGCGGTGGTGATATGCTCAAATACTAGTTTCAGTTCAGGCAGACGTTGTAGTAATGGCTGCAACAACTCATCAATAAACACCGCTTCACGGTCAAAAATATCAACTTCACTATCGGTTACCTCGCCGTGCACCAGTAAAGGCATGCCTACTTCGGCCATGGTTTCCAGTACAGGCAGCAGAGCCCATAAATCACTGACACCGGCAGCGGAATTGGTCGTAGCACCGGCTGGATATAATTTACACGCTACGATACCGGCGGCTTTGGCCTCACGAATCAGCGCTGGTGTGCTCTGGTCGGTCAGATATAAAGTCATCAGTGGCTGAAAACTGTTGCCGGCCGGTACCGCGGCGAGTATCCGTTCACGGTAAGCCAGCGCAGCAGCAACGGTAGTTACCGGCGGCTTCAGATTAGGCATAATCACAGCTCGCCCCATTTGACGTGCACTAAAAGGCACCACTGCTTTTAAAGCTGCACCATCACGCACATGAAGGTGCCAATCGTCTGGTCTGGTTAGAGTAAGAGTCTGCATCTGCATCCGTTTCGTTAACAAACTGTTTTACAGCTCAATAATACAGTTAGGCTTATTTAGATTGTAGAACCACCGTAGCCAGCATGGAACGGCTAAACATCGTATTCATGCCGCCATTTATCCGCAGCAGCGCGAAAACTAACGGTGTTTCACCCACATCTGCATCACACCATCTTCGCCATTATGCACTTGCAGAAGCTGATGGCCTGTCTGGCAGCAAAAAGCAGCAAAATCGTCTGGCGCATTTTTATCGGTTGCCAACACTTTTAATATCTTTCCAGCCTCCATCGCGGCCAAGGCTTTTTTGGCTCGCAGAATCGGCATTGGGCAATTCAGGCCGATAACATCCAATGTCTCATCACTATGTGGTTCGCTCATCATCAGCTCATCACAGATAATTGAAAAATATGATTATACAACGTGCATGCATTTGCCCAATAGTCTCTGGGCAGAAGCCCAACATATTAATTAGAACAAAGTACAGCTATTTATCATCTGGATATTATTTTCCATGGCCTTCTCTGCCTAACATGTACAGGCTGTGAATAAATAACTACGTACTCTCAAAAATATTCTTTCTGTTTATTAAATCAGATTTAATACCTAAATACAGCACTATTTCGTTGAATCATATCTGAAGCTCATTATCATATTTTGGCTGTTATCTGATAAATGATATTTGTCAGTTTTCTACAGTATCGGATTGCTGGATTAAGCTGAAAATTACTAGAGATAAAAAATCAACCTACTGAGTGATTCTATGATTTTATATTGTGCCGTTAGCAAACATACTTTCTTATACAATACCTCTGCCTAAACCATCCCTGCTTATAGGTGTTTTACGGTGCTGTACCTCCTACCACCGTGGATAATACAAACTCTTTTCTAGCATTGTATCTGTACAATCAAGCTGACTGATTGGGGTTTGCGAACAAATAGATCCGTAATTCTTTCGCATGTTAGCTGATTCACATCGTTAATTGTTGATTCAGTAAGTCATATACAGTTGTAAATACTTCTCAATAGATAAAATTGTTTATACGGGCGGCAAATTTTTTGTGAAGTTATTTCAAACTATATGATAAAAATATAGTAGTTTACTGTAGGCAAAATCAGCAAAAAAATAAAAATCTACTCCAACCCAAGTACGGCAACCACCGCCTCCTCAGTACCAGATGCTGTATATAGTCAAACCAAATTACTTTTGTGCCAGCGCCAACATCTCGCGAGCATGATTGCGCGTGGTATCAGTAATGGTTTCACCTCCTAGCATTCTGGCAATCTCATCTATCCGGCTATCGGCAGTAAGAACCTTTATTTCACTTACAGTCTGCCCTTTAATGCTGTGTTTGCGCACCTGCCAGTGCTGCTGGCCACAAGCTGCTACCTGAGGTAAATGGGTAACCGCCAGAATCTGACGGTTCTGCCCGAGACTGCGCAAAGCATGTCCAACAACGTCCGCCACTGCACCGCCGATACCAGTGTCCACTTCATCGAAAATCAGCGTAGGAACTTCATTGTACTGGCTAGTTACCATTTGCAGTGCCAGGCTGATGCGCGCCAGCTCGCCACCGGATGCCACTTTACTCATGGCGCGCAAAGGTGTGCCCTGATTAGCGGCTACCTGATATTGCACCTGTTCTAGACCATGCAGAGAGGGAGAAGCACTGAGCAGTTCAATATGAAAACGTGCACCCTGCATGGACAGATTCTGCATATGAACAGTAGTTTGTTTAGCCAATTTCGCTGCTGCCTGATGCCTGCGGGCAGATAATTGCTGGGCTACCTGCATATATTCGTTTTCACGCTCTGCTACTCGCACCCGCAAAGCCTCAATATCAGCCGCTGCTTCCAGCTCATTTAATGCAGATTCCACTCTGGCCAATTCTTCCGGCAATTGCGGTGGCTCCAGCCGATATTTGCGCGCTATGCTCATTAATTCCTGCATCCGCTGCCCCTGCTGTACCAGCAGATTTTCGTCAGTTTCTACACTGGCACTGGCTTCGCGCAGATAAGCACTGACTTCACCCAGCTCGGCTTCTACCGATTCCAGCAGAGTCACACTATCGGCAAAAGCCGGTGCAGCCTTAATCAATGCAGCCAGTTGCTGGCGGCAGTGAAACAAACGGCTTTGCAAGCCATCATCACCATTGAGAATCTCTTCTACGCTGGCAGCTGTGTGCAGAATATCGGCTGCATGTACCAGCGCATCATGGCTCTGACTCAGCGTTTCCCATTCATTTTCCTGCACATTTAAAGCACTGAGCTCATCCAGGCGCCATTGTAGGCGTTCGCGTTCGATATTCAGGCTGTCAGCTTGAGTCTGAGCTTTTTCCAGCTCGCGTTCGGCTTCCTGCCAGCGCTGGTAGGCTTCTCGCACACGTGCAACTTCCTTATCCGCCCCAGCAAAGGCATCCAGTAAAACGCGCTGCGCAGCTTCACTATTTAACGAATGATGAGCATTCTGGCCATGGATATCGATCAGTAATTCACCAATTTGGCGCAGTTGTCCCAGTGTCACAGCCTGATTATTGATAAAACTGCGGCTTTTGCCTTTCACATCAATGGTACGGCGGATACTCAGCTGCGTTTCCTGTGCATCCAATAAGCCCTGTTCCTGTAGTAAGGACTGCGCCTGCGGGACATCGCTTACATCAAACAGGGCTGATAACTGCGCTTCTTTAGCTCCATGCCGTATTTGGCCGTAATCTGCTTTATCACCCAGTAACAACCCCAGCGCATCCAGTGTGATTGATTTGCCGGCACCAGTTTCCCCAGTCAGAACGGTAAATCCACTCTGAAAACTCAGGTTCAGTTCATCCACAATCACAAAGTCACGTAAAGACAACGCCAGCAGCATAAACAGCCTTTCTTCAAGAAAGCATCCATGATTCAGGGCTGATTTTAGTATTTTTTAAAAAAAGTGCAAGGTATTTTTTAGAAAAAACTAAAATTAATTATAAAAATTTCGATTTTATTAATTTTTACTACATGCCTTACACTTTTAAAGCATTACCATCTGTCATGCCACGTCAGCTAAAGCCTAAAATTAACGTAATTAAATAAGGATGTAGATGTATTAGAAACTATCAGCCACATTTCATACCAGCTGATCACCCCAGTGCAGTTTCTGGCGTAGAGTACGGTAATACTGATAATTCACTGGATGTAAGATACGTAGTGAATTGCGGTAGCGACTAATACGGATTTTATCCATTGTCTGCAAATCAAAAAATGCCTGCCCATCAAAATGCGCACGCGCATCCCCGCCTTTGGTAATCAACACTTCGATTTCACTGGTATCACTTACAGCAATCGGGCGGTTTGACATCGATTGCGGGCAGATAGGCACCAAACTGAATGCACGCAACGTGGGCTGTAGAATTGGTCCGCCGGCCGCAAGTGCATACGCTGTAGAACCCGTTGGTGTGGACACAATCAGACCATCCGAACGCTGGGTGTAAACAAATTCTTTATTAATGAATACTTCAAATTCAATCATCTGCCCCAGCGCACCACGGCTAAGTACCACATCGTTTAGTGCCAGTGAATGGTAAACGTCTCTGCCTTCTCGAACTACCGTCGTTTCCAGAAGAATACGCTCTTCTGGCAGATATTTGCCCGTCAGCATGCCGGTTAGTTCGCTAACCATTTGAGCACGCGGTACCTGTGTTAGAAACCCTAAGTGCCCCTGATGAATACCAATCAGTGGCACACGATAGGGAGCCAGTTTGCGAGCCACTGAGAGCAGTGTGCCATCACCGCCCAACACCATTACCAAATCACAGCGTCTTCCCATTTCACATTTGGTAATGATCTGGCAGCAATGCAAATTAGCCGCACTGATATGATTATCTGCTTGTGCCTCGCCGTCCAGATACACCGATAACCCTGCTTCAAATAAAAAAGCAATAAGTTCATTCAATACTTCACTCATCATCGGCGTTTGCGGACGGGTCACAATTCCGATATGGTTAAACTGGCTATTCATGAATTACATGTTCCTAACAAAGTAGCTCACCCAGAATTCAACTGCCTTGGTTTTTATGGCTTATTATAAAGGGTAATACATTAATATACTTCCTTATTGTAATCCTCCGATTTCAGCAAAATTCTTATGAATCAGGCGCAACATCACACTCAAGGGCTAATCAGCTGTAAATCCTGATAATTTTAAAATAAATGATTATTACCTTGGCAACAGCGTGTACACAAATCTGATCTGAGTGCTGACTAGCATTTGTCTTCAAATACAAACTATAAAATGCTCACTTTTATTTGCAAACTGTTGAAAAATTAGCATTGATTTTGCAAATATAGCCTAATTTACAGCATAGCTTTGGACTAAAAACAAACAATTTTCTTCGAATACCCACCAACTTCAGATATCGCCACATAAATAGCAGTTATCTGCTGCCATTTAACTATCATTCGCTGATTTAGCTAGTTCAAGCTACAATAATCGTTTAAAAACAGAGTTACTGCGATGGTTACATCTTTGCCTAAAGTATTTGCGCTTCTGGGACCCACAGCTTCCGGTAAAACCAGTTTAGCTCTGAATCTGGCTGCTCAATTTCCGGTAGAAATCATCAGTCTGGATTCAGCTTTGATTTATCGGGACATGAACATCGGCACCGCCAAACCCACACCCGCAGAACAGCAGGCAGTACCGCATCATTTGATTGATATCATTTCCCCATTGGAATGCTATAGCGCTGCCCAATTTGTGAGTGACTGTGTACGCTTAGCTAAAGAGATACACAGCCGCGGCCACCTTCCCTTACTGGTGGGTGGCACAATGATGTATTACCACGCCCTTACTCAGGGGCTCAGCAGCCTGCCTGAAGCCAATCCACATATCCGTGCCGAGCTGGAAAAACTAAAACAACAGCATGGCATGGATTATTTATATACTTTATTGCAGAAAGTAGACCCAATTACGGCTGCACGCCTGCCTGCCGGCGATAGCCAGCGCATAGAACGGGCACTGGAAATCTATCATATTACCGGTATCCCGATGAGTAGCCATCTGGCCAATCAGCAAAACCAGCAACCATCTGTAGACGTATGCACACTGGCACTGCTGCCAGCCGACCGTGCTCACCTTCGCGTTCAGATTGGCACCCGCTTCCATACCATGCTGGCACAGGGTTTTGTAGAAGAAGTGCAAGCATTGCGTCTGCAATACCCAGACCTGCACTCAGACCTACCCTCCATGCGTTGTGTCGGCTACCGGCAAGCATTTGATTATCTGAATGGTATCATTGATTACGACACCTTCGTAGAACGCAGTATCGTGGCTACTCGCCAGCTAGCCAAACGCCAGCTCACATGGCTACGCAAGCTCAATCCGCAGCATATGCTTGACCCATTTAATCCAGCCGGACTCTTTGAGCAGACAGCTCATCTGATGCAGCAATTCTTTTCCTGAAATCATCCATTTCAGAAAAATTCTAGCTATGAATATTTAAGCAATAATAGTAAAAATTTATGTAAACATCTGCATGCTTCCTCAATAGACATATTCACAACATGCTGAATTAATTAATCTTACTGATTATTAATCTATAATTATTTATCTATGTGTACAGCACAGCCCCTTACCCATGCACAGACAAAACAGCATAAGACAATTATTTACAGTAAAATGCACACCGTTGATAGCGTCATTACGTCTTCTCATTCATTCCGAAAGAGATAAACGGCAAAGACAACATTTATCCTTCACGCCTCACTCTAGCCAGGCAAGGGTCAGGCATTTTTGATTTAATAAGGAGAAAACACGATGTCCGTACAGGATCGCATCCGTTATACCTCACTTCATTCCCGTCTGATGTCTGCTGCTCAGGCTGCAACCCTGATTCAAAATGATGCCAATGTTGGCATGAGCGGATTTACCGGAGCCAGCTACCCTAAAGTATTACCGCAGGCAATTGCCGATTTTGCTCGTGCAGAACACGCTGCCGGCCGGCCGTACAAAATCAATGTCTGGACTGGTGCGTCTACAGCACCTGAGTGTGATGGCGTTCTGGCTGATGCACATGCTATTAATCAGCGCCTGCCCTTCAATACCGACCGCCACATGCGGCAGGAAATCAATAATGGCGATGTCAACTTCATCGACATGCATTTATCACATGTTGCGCAGCAAGCTTGGTTTGGCTTTCTGGGTCACATGCACGTGGCTATTATCGAAGTGCTGGGCATCACCGAAGATGGTTTGTTGATTCCGTCTACTGCCATTGGTAACAACCAGACTTGGCTGGATATGGCCGATAAAGTGATTCTGGAAGTGAATACTGGTCTGCCGGTACAGATGGAAGGCATGCACGACATCCCGGTGAGCAATGCCATTCCGCCTCATCGCACTCCAATCAACATGACCCGTGCAGACGACCGCATCGGTGAAAAATACATGAAAGTCGATCTAAACAAAGTGGTAGCCATTGTAGAATCCAATGCTCCAGACCGCGACAATGTATTCAGCGAACCCGATGACAAATCCAAACAGATTGCCGCATACATCGTAGACTTCCTGTCTCAGGAAATCAAAATGGGACGCTTACCGAAAGAAATGCTGCCAATTCAGTCCGGCGTAGGTAATGTGGCCAATGCTGTATTGGCTGGTCTGTTAACCGGTCCGTTTGAAAATCTTTTCGGCTATACTGAAGTATTACAGGATGGCATGCTAGACTTGCTGCGCGCAGGTAAAATGGCCACCGCCTCCGCTACAGCCATCTCTCTGTCTGCCAAAGCATTCAAAGACTTTGCCGACAATATTGATTTTTACCGTGAACGCATTATTCTGCGTCCGCAGGAAATTTCCAATCATCCTGAACTGGTACGCCGCTTAGGCATTATTGCCATGAATTCCATGATTGAAGCGGACATTTACGGCAATATCAACTCTACGCACGTAATGGGTACCAGCATGATGAATGGTATCGGCGGCTCCGGCGACTTTGCTCGCAACAGCTTCCTAAACTTCTTCGTTACCCCATCTACTGCTAAGGATGACAAAATCTCCTGCATCGTGCCGATGGTATCGCATGTTGACCACACCGAGCACGATACACAGATTATTGTTACCGAACAAGGTCTGGCCGACCTACGCGGACTGGCTCCACGGCAGCGTGCAAAAGTGGTTATCGAAAAATGTGCACATCCTGATTATCGCGACCAGTTGCAAGATTATTATGATCGTGCATTGCAGACCGCAAAAGGTATTCATACGCCACACATCCTGACGGAAGCCTTAAGCTGGCACGAACATTTCCTAAAAACCGGTTCTATGAAAATGTAATTCATCATATACCGTATCCAAACAGCCCTGAATCATTCAGGGCTGTTTGTTTATTTAATCAACACGCACCATCAGCCAACTAATAGTTTCGTATCCTATACTCGGCAGTATTAAGTACTACATCTGCACAGCATTTTGTACAATAATTTTTCCCACAGTCTGACCCTGACTGCAAAACATTCGCATTGTATGAATTCCCTTCATCATGGCAAGGCATCAAATTCAGCCACACAGCCATCACTATCAGTTAAAATAAGCGCGACTCAATCTCATTAGCTGCATACAGCACTCTCTTTATTTCTCTACTTTCATAAAAGGAAAGACCGCCATGTTTTCCAAAGCGTTAACCATCGAAAAATTCGACCCACAGCTAGCCGCAGCCATTGCCCGCGAAGACCAGCGCCAGCAAGATCATGTGGAATTAATTGCCTCAGAAAACTATGTTAGCTGCGCTGTAATGGAAGCTCAGGGCAGCCAGCTAACCAACAAATATGCCGAAGGCTATCCAGGCAAACGCTACTATGGCGGTTGTGAATACGTAGACGAAGTGGAACAGCTGGCCATAGACCGCCTCAAACAACTATTTGGCGCTACCTATGTTAATGTGCAACCACACTCCGGTTCACAAGCCAATCAGGCAGTGTACGCCAGTGTGCTGCAACCAGGTGACACCATTCTGGGCATGTCACTGGCTCATGGCGGCCACCTCACTCATGGCGCCAGCGTCAACATTTCCGGACGCTTATATAATGCCATTACCTATGGCCTGGATGAAAACGAAATCCTCGATTACGCACAAGTAGAACAACTGGCTCTTGAGCACAAACCGAAAATGATTGTCGCTGGCGCTTCTGCCTATGCACTGGAAATCGACTGGGCACGTTTCCGTGCCATTGCCGATAAAGTTGGCGCCTATCTGTTTGTGGATATGGCACACTACGCTGGTCTGGTAGCCGGCGGAGAATACCCAAATCCAGTACCGTTTGCCGATTTTGTCACTACCACTACCCATAAAACCCTGCGCGGCCCACGCGGTGGTGTGATTATGTGCCGCAGCGAAGAACATGCCAAAGCGCTTAATTCTGCTATTTTCCCATGCCTGCAAGGCGGCCCACTGATGCATGTGATTGCCGCCAAAGCCGTGGCATTCAAAGAAGCTTTGCAGCCAGAATTCAAACAGTATGCCCGTCAGATTAAAGCCAATGCCAAGGTACTGGCAGAAACCCTGATTGAACGTGGTTTGCGCATCGTATCCGGCCGCACAGAAAGCCATGTATTTCTGGTGGACTTACAGCCGAAAAAACTGACCGGAAAAACTGCCGAAGCAGTGTTGGGACAGGCTCACATCACTGTGAACAAAAATGCCATTCCCAACGACCCAGAAAAACCGTTTGTCACCTCAGGTATTCGTCTAGGTACCGCCGCCATTACCACCCGCGGCTTTACTGAAGCCGATACCCGCGAGCTAGGTCATTTGATTGCCGACGTACTGGACAACGCAGATAATCAGCAGGTAATTTCAGAGGTGGCTGAAAAAGTACAGAAAATTTGCAATAGATTACCCGTTTATGGAAAATAAACAACATTATTAAATTCTTAATATCTAGTTATTGCTTAGATACTATAGAATATTTATACTCAAATAAGGCTAATTTAATATCGATAAAATGATGTTTTAATCTGTTTTCTAATGATATAAACATCAACATGGATTTCCTTACAGGAAAACCAGCTTTAACTAATCAGATATTATCAAAATACCAATAAAGTATTAATATAGCCTCATTGAAAAAGCAAAGTTTACACTTTGCTTTTAAGATTTAAGGTATCTTGATAATAAAATTTGAAAGGAAACAAAATGAAAAAATTAGTTTCTACTGCTTTATTGGCTGCATCTTTAACAATGACTGCTGGTTTTGCTTTGGCTAATTCTCAGAATGACACTACCGATGTGCGCAATTTTGCAGAATCCACTGCTCAAAATGGCCAGAATACTCATGTTTCTGATTCAACTCCCGAAAACACTCCATACCGCACTGTTAATACCTATGCTGGTAATCACTAAATAGTGAGTAATAATCAAAAAGCATAACTTTTCAGTTATGCTTTTTTTTCGTCCATATTATCAATATTTGCTTTTTGATATTCATTCACGTTTCTTATTTCGATGCATTATCGAACATAAACTAAAATATCATTCTCATACCAAAAAAACCGCCTTACCACCCAAAACATAACATACTGATAACACGTATTTATTTAAAATAAGCATTTCAATTAGTGATTTTACATCAATAACGAACATCTCATAAGTTTCAAGGATTAAGATAAAGTTTCCTTATTTTCAGGGAGTACAACATGGGCTTAATCTGGACAATTGTAGTAGGTTTCATTATTGGCGTAATTGCCAAATTGATTTATCCAGGCAAACAACAAATTGGCTGGATCGTTACCACACTACTGGGTATTGGTGGTTCCTTACTCGCTGGATATGTTGGTCAGGCTTTTGGCTGGTATCATGCAGGAGAAAAAGCCGGTTTAATCGCTTCGATTATCTTCGCCTGTATTATTTTGTTTATTTACGGCAAAATTAAAAACCGGCCATTATAGAATAAAAAAAACGGTGACGAATACATTATTCGCCACCATTTTTTCAACAAATATATCTTTACTTCTTCATCTGCACCTTTCCCAGCCCCTTTTCCCGAAGTTGAGCAATCGTTGCATCAATACCCTGCTGCTGAATTAACTGATCAAACTGATTACGGTAGACCGTCACTAAACTAGTGCCGTTCACACGGAAATTATAAATCTTAAATACCCCATTAGAATAATACATTTGATAACCCACGGTATAATGTTTATCACTGGCACTGACAATCTCAGTGAAGGTTTCCAGTTTGTTATTACCCTGATTCACCACTTTGGGCAGGACTTTTACCGTTGCATTGCTGGCACCCATCAAAGCAGAATGTGCGTAAATTCGTACAATCATATTCTTGAAAGCCGCGCTGAAATCCTGCCGCTGCTGCGCAGTAAATTGCCGCCACGGCAACCCTACTGCCAAAGCTGATATACGCTCGTAATCCAAATACTGATCCGCATAGCGCTCAATCTGACTGATTCGCTGCTGCTCATTCAGACTTTTGTCACGTGCTACCGACAACACCGCATCCACATTCTGCTGCAATTGCTGTTGCGCCAGCTGTTCTTGCGTAGCGGCAAACGTACACACCGATACCATCAGCATCCACGCAGCCAGACAAGCTTTAACATACCTCTGCATTTTTCATTCTCCTATTGGTAAGCAAAAAAAACGGCTTATGTAATTATCTTCCATAAACCGTTTGCTGTTTTCATCTGCGAAATATCTCTACACTGCTTTAGCAGCTAACCAGTCAGTTACACTGGCCAGTGCCTTCGGCAACGCTGCCACATCATGGCCACCTGCCTGTGCCAAATCAGGACGGCCACCGCCTTTTCCACCAACCTGCGCAGCCACATAATTAACCAGCTCTCCTGCTTTAACTGTTTTACTCAGGGCTTTCGATACACCTGCAGTAACGGCAATTTTACCATCATTTACAGCAGCCAAAACCACCACAATATTCTCACCTTGTGAAACCAAATCAGCAGCGATATCGCGCAACGCACTACTGTCAGCATCGATCTGGTTCAGTATTAGCCGCGCAGTGCCCACAGCCTGAGCCTGTGCCAGCAGCGCACTGCCCGCGTGTTTGGCTAGCTCTGTTCTGGCTTCGCTCAGTGCTTTTTCCAGCTGTTTCATTTGGCTGTGCATGCTTTGCAGTTTAGGCACTAGGTCTTCAGCAGTCTGAGCCTTCACCTCCACTACTGCGGCTTTCAGCAAATCTTCCTGCTGTTGTACATACTGTAGCGCATTCAAGCCGGTTACCGCCTCAATGCGACGTACACCGGCGGCAATACCACTCTCAGATACTATCTTGAACAGGCCGATATCACCGGTACGTGCCACATGAGTACCACCACACAGCTCGGTAGAAAATTCACCCATGCTCAATACACGCACTTCATCACCGTATTTCTCACCAAATAGCGCCATGGCACCAGCGGCAATGGCATCATCAAAACTCATATTCTGAGCACACACTGGCACATTGGCCACAATAGCCTGATTTACACGGCGTTCCACTTCTGCCAATTGGGCGATGGTTACCGGCTGCGTATGTGAGAAATCAAAGCGTGTACGCTCTGCATTCACTAGCGAGCCTTTCTGCTCAACATGCGTACCCAGCACTTCACGCAGGGCACGATGCATCAGATGAGTCGCACTGTGGTTACGCATACTCGCTTCACGCAAAGTACTATCTACCTGAGCAGTAACCGCATCGCCAACTTTCAGGCTGCCAGAAACCATTTCTCCAAACTGACTAAACACTTTTGCCTTAATTTTCTGCGTGTCATCTACTTGAAAACGGTTTTCACCAGCAAAAATATAGCCCATATCACCTGTCTGACCACCAGATTCGGCATAAAATGGCGTGAAATCAATCACCACGGCACCAGTTTCACCTGCGTGCAACTGTTCAACTGCCTCACCGTCTTTATACAAAGCCAAAATCGTGCTTTCATTCTGACGCTCATGATAACCAGTGAATTCAGTATCTGCTCCATCATAAGCCAACTGGGTATTGGCTTTGAAATTCTGCGCCGCACGCGCACGCGCACGCTGAGCAGCCATTTCGCGCTCAAACCCTGCTTCGTCCAGACTAATATTGCGTTCACGGGCAATATCAGCAGTTAAATCATAAGGGAATCCATAAGTATCATACAGCTTGAAAATCACTTCACCGGCAAGCGTATTACCACCATCCTGCAAAGCATTTTCCAATAAGGCCATACCCGTTTCTAGCGTCTGCGCAAAACGGCTTTCTTCTTGTTTCAGCACCTCGCTGATTTGTGCCTGTTTTTCTACCAGTTCTGGATAGGACGCACCCATTTCCTGCACCAGATCAGCTACCAGCAAATGGAAAAACGCCTGTTTACAGCCCAGTTTGTAGCCATGGCGTACCGCGCGGCGAATAATGCGCCGCAATACATAGCCACGTCCTTCATTGCTCGGCAGTACACCATCAGCAATCAAAAAGGCACAAGAGCGGATATGGTCGGCAATCACCTTCAGGCTGGGTACTTCCTGACTGTAAGGCACGCCAACCACACGAGCTACAGCATGCAGTAAATGCACAAACAAATCGATTTCATAATTACTGTGCACCTGCTGCAATACCGCAGACACGCGCTCTAGTCCCATACCGGTATCGACCGAAGGTTTTGGCAGCGGATTCATATTGCCGTTTTCATCGCGGTTATACTGCATAAACACACAGTTCCAGATTTCGATAAAACGGTCACCATCTTCCTCAGGGCTACCCGGAGGGCCTCCCCAAATATGTTCACCATGGTCGTAAAAAATTTCTGAGCATGGACCACAAGGGCCAGTATCACCCATCTGCCAGAAATTATCCGAAGCATAGCGCGCACCTTTATTGTCGCCAATGCGAATAATTTTTTCTGCCGGTAGGCCGATTTCATTCAACCAAATATTATAGGCTTCATCATCATCTGCATAAACGGTAGCCAGCAGCTTTTCCTTTGGCAGATTAAGCCAATCCTTACTCGTCAGGAATTCCCAAGCAAAATGTAGCGCATCATGTTTGAAATAATCACCAAAGCTGAAATTGCCTAGCATTTCAAAAAACGTATGATGACGCGCAGTGTAGCCTACATTTTCCAGATCGTTGTGCTTACCACCGGCGCGTACACATTTCTGTGCCGTGGTTGCGCGACTGTACGGACGCTTGTCAAAACCCAGAAACACATCTTTAAACTGATTCATGCCTGCGTTGGTAAACAACAGGGTTTTATCATCCTGAGGTGGAACCAGCGAAGAAGACGGCACCACCTGATGCCCCTTACTGGCAAAAAATTTAAGAAAATTAGAACGTAAATCTGCTGTTTTCATGGTAGTTTCAGTTGAGCGGGCGATTAATCGTATTCAGGCAGTCTGTATACACACAGACTGCCTGAATATGGATATTAAAAACAGGACACTGGATAAACTATCCCAACTACCGCCCTTGTTAAAATCATGTGCTTATCTTACCGCAGTTTTACGCATAAGCATACCAGAACTGGCTAAAAACCATGCCAAAATGACAAATCCGACAACACCCCTACCCGATTACGGTATAGTTAGCCCTAAGCACACAGAATATGAAGTTACAAGGTGATCATACCCCATCACCATGCCAGCCTAAAACAGGCGCATCTTTGAAAAGGACAAACATGAAAAACACAGCCAGCCTGAGTTTATCCAGTTTGATTTTATGCATACTGGCCGCCTGCAGCGGTTCTCATGAAAATAGCGGCACCAAGCCGGCTTCTGCCGTAGCGGCCAGCAGCACCGGCACATTGAACGAAACTAAAACACTGAAAATCTACAATTGGTCTGATTATGTGGACCCAAAAACCATCAGTGAATTTGAAAAGAAATACGGCATAAAAGTTACCTACAACTATTATGACAGCGACGAAACACTAGAAAGCAAAATCCTAACCGGACAGTCTGGCTACGACATCGTTGGACCGTCCAACTCCTTTGTCGGCCGACAGATTAAAGCTGGCGCTTATCAGCCGCTAGACAAGAGTCTGATACCCAACTGGAAAAACATTAACCCGAAATTACTTGATTTATTAAAAGATGTCGATCCGGGCAACCAATATGCTGTCCCCAATTACTGGGGTATGAATACCATCGCCATCAACATTGAGAAAGTCAATGCCGCACTGGGTGACACCCCAATGCCAGAAAATAGCTGGGATCTGGTTTTCAATCCGAAATATACAGACAAACTAAAAAGCTGCGGCATCAGCTACATGGACAGCCCTGTAGAAATGATTCCGCTGGCACTGCACTATGCAGGTAAAGATCCCAACAGCCAAAGCAAAGACGATATAGACATGGCTGCCAATCTCATCAAAGCCAACCGCAGCAACGTGCTGCGCTACTCTTCTTCAGGCTACATCGACGATCTAGCTCGAGGAGATGTCTGCGTGGCCATCGGCTTTGGTGGCGATTTAAATATCGCCAAACGTCGTCGGCTAGAAGCCACCGGTAAAAAAGATATTCAAGTTTTAGTTCCTGAACAAGGCGTATCTCTATGGGTGGATACTCTGGCCATTCCCAAAGATGCCGCCAACTTGAAAAATGCTTACCGCTATCTAAACTGGGTTCTCGAACCCCAGATTGCTGCCCGCAATGGCAACCATGTCACCTATGCACCCGCCAGCCTGCCAGCAAAACAACTGATGAAAAAAGAATATCGCGAAGACAGCAGCATCTTCCCATCAGATGAAGTGCTGGCCAACAGCTATCTCGTTTTACCGGCCAAATCCGATACTCTGAAATACGAATTGCGCTTATGGCAAAATCTCAAAGCAGGCAAATAAACCATTAGCCACTATTTGCTCAATACAAAACCCCTCATTTCTGAGGGGTTTTGTATTGCCGGCCGCCGAGGCAGAAATTTTCCACGGCTAACGACAAAGCTCAGGGAATTTCCGCCATGCCTGCGACAACGTCATACCATTTGCATATAAATTAACCGTACTCTGCGCCATACCCGCTTTAACCACATCTATCTGCAATCCTTCTTTACCGGTAAATGGATTAACCAGCGCCAGCGTCTGGCTACCATTCGGATAACTGCTTATTCGATAAAATTCACGTGGAAGATTAAAGCGAGACTGCAACTTATCGTGCAAACACTTGCTGACTTCGATAGCAGGCCGGTCAATATTCAGGCTCACTTCCGGCGGAGTACTACGTTCCGGTTTCAGCACCGTGACATCTTTTGTGACTACCGCACAACGAAAACCTTTACTGCCTATGGGCTGGTCAGCCTGCAATAAAGCTTTGGCCATAGCCTCTGAATCACATTCGCGCTCTTCTTGCGCATAAGGTGTGACCTGAGCACACCCCACCAACATGCTGGCACATAGACAAGGCCACCATAATAAATTCTTCCACAACATGTTTGATTTTCCACTGGATGCCTAGAGGTTCTATGCCAAACTGAACCCAGACATAATTTTTCCCCGCCAACAGGCAGCAGGTTTACTGAATCTGCCCAGTTTTATTAACTTCATGGGCATAACATAATGATTAATTGATTAATCTTTGCCAATGCATAAAACACCTGCATAACAAATGTAATATCGAAAGCAAAGTGGCTATAATAACAGCCATATCTTGCCACACACCAGTCTTATCATGATTTTTTCAGCAGCCCGACCCATAAAAACCGTTACTCTCGCCTTAACCGGCGCTTCAGGCATGCCTTATGCCAAAAGACTACTGGCCTGCCTTTTGCAAGCAAATATCAAAGTCTGGTTATTGTACTCACAAGCTGCACAGATAGTGGCACAGCAGGAAATCAATTGGCATCTACCTACCAACGCCAAGCAATGTACCGCAGCTTTATGTAGTGAATTCAGGGTCGACCCATCTCAACTCACCGCATTTGGCCGTGATGAATGGTTTGCTCCACCCGCCTCCGGTTCTAATCCCGCAGATGCCATGATCATCTGTCCGGCAAGCATGGGCTGTGTTGCCGCCATTGCTGCCGGTACCTCAGATCATTTGCTCGAACGCGCAGCCGATGTTTGCATCAAAGAACAGCGACCACTGATTATCGTACCGCGAGAAACTCCGCTTTCAGCCATTCATCTGGAAAATATGCTTAAACTCGCACGCCTAGGCGTCTGTATCCTACCACCGGTATCGGCTTTCTATCAGCATCCGCAAAGCGTAGCAGATATGGTAGATTTTGTGGTAGCACGTATTCTGGATCAGTTGCAGATTCCGCACCGGCTGATAGCGCGTTGGGGCGAAGAAAATAATTATTGACACCACTCATTGAATGTTTTACTGTATAAAAATGAAAACCAAACACACTTTCTCTTTTGCTTATTATTGGTACCACACCTCGGTGCGGTGCCTTTTTGCGTTTATTTAAAAAAACATAAGCAAAAACAAAGTGAACCGCCCGGCCAATCCGAGGCGGTTTTTTTATACCATAAACGCCTCGTACACTAAGGCAATAACAATGAATCAACAACTATTGGAGAATAAAATGCCGGTATTACCGCAGAAACGAATGCAGCACACTGAAGCACCTGTACCACAACTTCAGCGCTGGTATATGATTGTAGATGGCAATCAGCACCGAAGCGACCTGTTACAGCTTCAGCCACAATTTCAAAGCCCGTATATGCTTAGTGAAGCACTGATTCCACAGCTGCGGATGGTAGCCATGTTAATAGCCGCACAGCGGCTCAGTTCTGATCAACCTACACCAGACATTATCAGTGAAGAAGCAGACTGGTTTGCTGCCCGTATCCTGGTAATGGGCGTGCGCATTTTTCACCTGGATATCACCTTAATCCCCATGCTGAAAACGGCCAATAGCCGCGCCCGTATGTTTGCACAAAAGCACAACCTTCCCTTTACTCAGGCACAAATGCGTATGAGTTTGCATGCCGGCCGGCCGCAACAGATGTTGATTATCGAAACAGAAGCACAATGTGAAGAAGATAAAGGACTGCTACAAAACAGCATCGATTTTGCCCGTATGCATTGTCTGAGCGAAAACAGCATACTGGCTGCCTGCCACCAGATTTAAAACCTGCACTCATTTAATTCTGCGTAGATTGTGACTAACTTTATATCGGGCATACAACGCCACCTGCTGCAAAAACTGCTCCAGTTCTGCAGCAGCAAAACGAGTATGGATAAAATAACAGCCGTCCCCTGTAATTTTGTGCAGAGCCTCTACCGCAGCAAAGCAACTGACCATATTTTCAAATTCCTCAAACCGGCTGCCGTTCATATAAATCGTAATAAACTGTTCTGACTCATAATATTCTGACACCGTGAACCGCTCAATCACGCCTCTATCAAGCAGGCTCTGTACCCTTAGCCCCACTGCCTGACCACTCAGAAATACTTTTTCCCCAACTTCTTTCCATGACATCCGGCTATTGATTTTCAACAAATCCACAATTGCCCGGTCTTTTTTATCCATATTTTCATCCTGAAAATAAATCCTGCCTACTGCTTTCATATACCCGTTCAGTATTGCATGCTAATTACAGATAATAGAAGCCTCACAACAAACATGAAAACATATATGAAACAAGCACTCCTTATCATCGATGTGCAAAATGATTATTTCCCCCAAGGAAAAATGGCATTGCATCAGCCACAAATGGCATTGGAAAATATACTCAGATTGCGCCAACAGTTTCGCCGGCTGCAGCTACCAATATTCTATATTCAACATATCAATATTCGTAATAATGCAACTTTTTTCCTGCCGGATAGCCATGGAATAGAGCTTCATCCACAGCTACTGCCCATCTCCACTCAGACAGAATGGATTATCCGCAAAAATTTCCCCAACAGCTTTGTACAAACCGATCTACTAACGCAGCTACAAAAGCAGGCAGTAGAACAATTGGTTATCTGCGGAATGATGACCCATATCTGCATAGATTCCACTACCCGCCAAGCAGCAGAAATTAATTTTCAACCTATTCTAATTGCCGACGCCTGTGCCACACGTGATCTCGAACTGAATGGCGAGACGATACCGGCAAAAACTGTACAGCATAGCTTTATCGCGGCTTTGAGTTTTTTTGCTGACATCCAGTTCGCCAGCCAGTTCTTAAATCCATCCAATGCCTAAATCATTTCTGAAACTTTTTATTAGCCATCACAAATAAAAAGAAATAACTGCCCGTCTGTTTGACACATAATTGTCAGACAACAAGGCAGTTATCATTCTTCATCCTATTGTTTTTATATTAAAACTGTCAATATATATAGTGATTATTCTGAAATTTTAAAAACAAATATACCGGTACTGTAATATACACAAATAGCCACGGATACCTTTAGTTATTCGCAAAAAATAGATGTAAAATTTCAAATTAACAAAGATAAAAAAGCATCTGTTTACCAAATTCAGAAAACAGATGCTTTTCAGTGCCAATCTGCTGATTGGACTTAATTGCTTACATTGGGATATAGCGGCTTGGGTCCTGCGGCTGACCATTCTCACGTAATTCAAAATGCAGCTGGGTACGCTTAGCATCGGTGCTACCCATCGTGGCAATCTGCTGACCACGTTTCACCTGCTGGCCTTCTTTCACCATAATACTTTGGTTATTGCCATAGGCAGTCAGATAGGTTTGATTATGCTGCACAATAATCAGATTACCATAGCCGCGCAAACCATTACCGGCATACACCACCTTACCGGAAGCGGCGGCCATAATTGGCTGGCCAGCATTGCCACCATAATCGATTCCCTTACTGCTTCCGCCGAAGCTTTGCAGAATATTACCGGCAGTCGGACGCTGCCATTCAATACCGCTTACGCTGCGCACACCACCAGTGCTTACGGTTTTACTTGTTGAGACAGTAGTAGAGCTAGATGGTGTAGTCGTCGTAGTCGTACTGGTGGTCGTTGTCACATTCGCTGTGCTTACCGGCGTCGTTACCGTAGTGGTGGTATTTTTGCTTCCGGCCGGTGCAACATACCCAGCCGGCTTCACCCGCAGCACCTGCCCCAGACGAATATTGTTATCAGCCAGATTATTCCAGGCACGCAAATTATCCTGCGTAATCTGATAACGTTTTGAAATATTGTATACCGTGTCACCACGCTGTACCGTATGCGTAGCAGCATTGATATCAACCGGTGAATAATTGCCTACATAACCAGTGGCTGTGGCGCCAGCATTGGGCGTATAAGCCGGAGGCGTATCTGTCGGTGGTGTATAAGGCGGGGCACCATAAGGATTGTCGGCAGTGGTAGCAGCAGTACCGGCGTTACTGCTGCCCGTTTCTGTCGGTGCTGCCGGTTGTTTGAAAATAGTACAGGCACCTAATGCCAGCACCAGCAAACACCAGCTGGAACGAATTACGTTTTTTTTCAACATAACGGTTTACCTTAAATCATTGCAATGTTCAGGGGGTGCCAGCGCGATAGCGGCGGCAACAGCCAATTCAGACATTATCATAAACAATGCCCAGCATTGTGTAAAATAGCATCAAGGTTAAACTATTTTAACATGTCCTAATAATTATGTATTATTCAGGCTGTTTTTCTCAGCAATTGCCCAGTCATACAGTGCTTTTTTACTCTCACCACTGATTTCCGCAGCCAAAGCGGCGGCTTGCTTGGTAGGCAGTTCCTGCACCAAAATCTGCATCACACGGATTGCCTCAGCAGACAAATCAGCCTGCTTTTCAACTTCGGCCGGATGCAGCACCAATACCATCTCGCCACGTTTCTGATTAGCATCCGTCTGTAAAACCGTCTGGATATGCGCCACCGTACCCGTTATATAAGTTTCATGAGTTTTACTAATTTCACGCGCCAAAAGCATACTACGCAGAGGATACAACACAGCCATCTGTGCCAGCGTATCCATAATCCGGTGCGGAGTTTCAAACATCACCACCGGACAAACTGCTTTTTGCCACTCCTTTAAACGCTGCTGACGTTCGCCACTTTTGGCCGGCACAAAACCTGCAAAATAAAAATCAGATTCCGTCACTCCAGCCACGCTTAAAGCAGCCATCACCGCGCTAGGACCAGCCACAGGTGATACCATAAATCCAGCTTCTCGCACCCGCGTAACTAAACGGGCACCGGGGTCACAAATCGCCGGTGTACCGGCATCCGAAACCTGTGCCACAACTTCTCCTGCTGCCAGTGCATCAATCACCCGCTGCGCCATACTTTGCTCATTCTGCTCACGCACACTAATCAGCCTGCCCGAAATACCATAAGCCCGCAGCAATTGCTGAGTTACCCGCGTATCTTCGGCACAAATCAAATCAGCTCGCGACAACACAGCCAGAGCATGAAAGCTTAGATCAGCCAGATTACCAATTGGAGTAGCCACTACATAAAGGGTTTGCGGTACAATGCTGGCAACAGCTTTCTGGTAATGGACTTGCATTTATCAATCCGTAATCTGGTTAAGTGATCATTTAAGTGTCAAGGCAGAATACCGGCAGCACTCAGCCTTAAATGAATACTATACCACGATGTCACATTGCATTCGTATTCAAGCACCAACCAGAAATACCTAACCACCACTAGAAATACTATTTAACCGAACAACGGGCACATTATCCGGCTGCCTTATCGGCTCAAAACACAAAGCGCAAATTCATATTAATTGACACATAAACTTATATGACAGAACCCATTTCCGCCCATCAACACTTTGTCGATAGCGCCCAGCTACTAAACGAATGCGCTGATTTATTGGCAGAACCCATTGCCGAAGTGGCTCATGGCATTCTCATGGCTCTGATGAGCGATGGCAAACTGCTGATAGCCGGCAATGGCGCCTATGCTTCTCTGGCCAACACACTGGCCGCTTATATGGTTACCCGCCTGCAACAGGATCGCATGGCTCTGGCTGCCTTATCTCTCTGTACCAATCCTTCCGTAATCAGCACGCTAACAGATAGCGAACCCAAAGATGTCTTTGCTAAACAGATTCATGCGCTCGGCAAACAGCACGATATGCTGTGCGTACTCTCTGCCGATGGCCAGAGCCTAAATCTCGTCAGTGCAATCAAAACTGCCCACGAACGCGATATGCGTGTACTGGCCATTACCGGCGGCAGTGGTGGCGAAGTAGCCGCCTTACTACGCGATGATGATCTGTGGCTAAACGTCCCTGGAGACCATCCCCTGCGCGTACTTGAAGCACATCAGGTTACCATTCATGCCCTGTGTGCACAGATTGACCAATTATTGCTCGGTGGTTTATAAACAGCATCAATACATATTACAGGTGTAACTCATGAAAAAATACTTGTCTGCCCTGGCATTGGGGCTGTGTCTGACCACCACCCTCACCGGATGTCCGGCTGTTCTGGTAGGCGGAGCTGCCGTTGGCACCCTGTCAGTCACCGATCGGCGCACTACCGGCGCTCAGACCGATGACAAAATAATGGAAGTACGCATTCACGATGGCGCCATTTCCTATCTCAACAGCCAAGCACAGGAAAGCAAATTCCAGCCAACCATATCCGTTATCAGCTACAATCGGCAAATCCTGCTACTCGGACTAGTAGCCAACGAAAATGACAAAAATCTCGTGGAACGCGTAGCCCGTGCTCAGCCTGCTGCACAGAAAGTTTACAACTACATAGACATCGCCAGTCAGAACCGTAAATTGAGCCATGTGACGGACGACACATGGATTACATCAAAAGTCCGTTCCAACCTGTTCAATACCAAAGGCGTTTCACCAAATCACGTCAAGGTTGTTACCTTTAACGGTGTTACCTACGTTATGGGTATTCTGACACCAGCAGAACAGCAGGCTGTCACCGCAGCCATCAGCACCACCTCTGGCGTGCAAAAAGTGGTTACTCTATATCAGACCTTTGAAAACACCCCCACTACCACAGCAGCCAATTCCTGATAAGCGTCCAGCTGCTGCAATCAAATGCTCACAAACGGCCGGTTGCAGCAACTAAAAAGTAAAGTATCTGATTAGCGTAAACACAATTTTGCGTATAATAACTGCCTTACACCCGACGATATCCCTTAAAGGATTACCACATCATGAGCACAAAACCCACCGCACCCGAAAGCAAAAACAAAAAAAACGCGGTTAAAGCTGGCCTAAGCACCTTCACTAAAATCCTTCTCAGCCTGTTTCTGATTCTGGCTATTTTTGTTGTCTGGTTTGTTTTTCACGCTTGGCAGGTGCTGAACAATGCACCAGATACAGCCGGCTATGCCTCACAGGCTAGTTTTGAAATTCTTACACCCAATGGTGCTCCCGGAAACAACAATACCACGCAATCACCGGTATTTATTCCCAATGCTACTGTCACCACTGCTTCTGACAGTGATAACAATGACAGCGCCTCAGCTCCGCAGACTCCGGCCACACCTATAAAAAATAGCACTAAGCCAAAAGCCAATGCGGACAACGAAGAATTACAGCCACTGGTACCCACCAATGCACCTGCTGCTACCAACAGAGACAACAATCCGGAAACTCCAGCCGCACCAGCTCCTGCACCTAAACCCAAATCATCCAACAACAGTGCCAATGGCAAACCATTAGACAACCTGTTCTGATAACACTCCGGTATAAACAACAATGCCCGTCTTAAGGACGGGCATTGTTTTTTTGTCAGCTTACATTGAAAACATGCAATCCAGACACCTGCCTGAGCAGCTACTGCAAAATATCGGCAAGAGCATACATATGTAATGGTACATTACATCGCCCATTACCATGTAATTACCGCACACTGAAGCTGCACAAAACACGCCGCTACAACGGAATAAATCGTAATCCTGTATTTAGCTGCCAGCAAAGTTCAGATACAGCTAAACTTATTTCTGATAGGGATTATCCAATGTAGCCATCAATTCAGCCAGATAAGCACGCAGCTGCTTTTCCTGACAACCCATCAGCAATCCATCTTCAAAGGCTTCCTGTGCCAGCTCATAGATTTCTTGCATATTCTGCTGCATCACTTTAATTTTTTCCGTGCAAGAGACCACATTACCGGCATCATCCACCCATCTGGGCATCGGAGGTAAAGGTTTCATCAATGTTTCACCCTGCGCGCCGTTACAAAAGCTTTAGACCAGTACCCCTGCTCAATACTGGTAATTTCGATATTCTTGCCCGTACGAGGCGCGTGAATCATTCTACCATTACCAATATACATACCCACGTGCGAAATCCCACCACCGCTAGGGCTGAAAAAAACCAGATCACCCGGTTGCAGTGCAGCACGACTTACCACTTCACCCACCGTAGCCATCTGGCGCGAGCTACGCGGCAGCGTCACGCCCATACTGCGGCGGAAAATATATTGCATAAATCCACTGCAATCCAGCCCACTGGTGGGTGAATTACCACCAAAGTGATAGGCCACCCCAAGCAACCCCATCGCATTCATAATCAGGTCACTGGCATCATCACCCGTACGTACGGCTGGTGCTGCTGTTCTGTCACGAATCAGACGCTCCAGTGCAGCATTATCCAGTCCCTCGTCAGGCGCCGCCATCACCGGCGGCACCAAAATGAAACCGGCGCATAGGCATACCGTTGCCGTTTTCATTAATTTTTTTATCCACTTCATGCCAACATTATTCCATCTGTTCATCAAACAATTCTGCTATCCTGTAAGCAGACTTTGTTCGGGACATAATCATATGTTTTCACCCAGCTCATCCCGCATTAGCGACTGGACTCGTATGCGTGAAATTCTTACCATTTTGGCCAAACACGGTCTGGGTGAATTTCTTGTTCGTATCAAACTGCCGATACGCCGGTACAAACATACCGACCCATCGGCTCAGCAGGGCTATCTCAGTACACCGCGGCGCGTGCGCCTTGCCTTTGAAGAGCTGGGGCCCACATTCATCAAACTCGGACAAATACTCGCCACCCGTACAGATGTTTTCGGAGAAGAATGGACGGAGGAATTTGCTCAACTCCAAAACAATACCCATCCTCTTCCCATCATAGAAATCAAAAACATCATTCAGGCTCAGCTCAACCAGCCACTGGAAAGCATCTTCAGCCACATAGCAGCTCAGCCCATCGGCAGCGCATCCATCGCACAGGTTCACCGAGCCACACTCAGCAGCAGCGAGCAGGTCGCCATCAAAGTGAAACGACCGGGAATAGAATCCACCGTAGCCGCCGATCTGCGTATTCTTAACCACATAGCTCAGCTACTGGAATCAGAAATACCTGAATCCAGACGCTACTATCCGGTACAAATGGTGCAATACTTTGCCCGCTCACTTGAAAAAGAAACAGATCTCACTGCTGAACGTCGCAATATGCAACATTTTGCCCGTCTTTACAACCACCAACAGCAAATCCATATACCGCAAACTTATGCGGCGTATTCTAACCGTCAAATACTGGTACAAGAATATATTGACGATACTTTACTTAAAAATCTTGCTCTCAGCAGCTGGAGCAAAGAACAGCGACGCAAGCTTGCTGCCGCACTGGTTGATATTCTACTCGACATGATATTACAGCACGGCCTGTTTCATGCAGACCCCCACCCCGGTAACATCTTAGTGCGAAACGATGGCCGTATCACCCTAATAGACTTTGGCCTTATAGGCCGCCTAAGCCAGCAGCGCCATCAGGAAATCATCTCCCTTATTCAAGCTCTGCTGGAACGCGACCAGTTTGCTTTACAATATATTCTCTCCAACTGGGCACAGGGCGAACCACTTAACGAAAATCAGCTCGGCAGCGACGTATTCGAAATGCTGCTCAACTATGAACAGCTCAGCAGCGGCGATATCAGCATTAGCCAGATTATCAATGATATCACCTACATCATCCGCGAACACGGCCTCACATTGCCGGCCGACCTGGTAATTTTATTCAAATGCTTAATTACGCTTGATGGCGTCATCAAACAGATAGACGGTGATTTCGAACTTCTTAGCCATGCCCAGAACTCCATTCACAACGTATTACGCCAGCGTTTCAACACCCGCACATTCTGGCGTCACAGCAAAATGCAGCTGCACCTACTCTCACAACTCATAAACAGCCTGCCTCAAAACCTGTTGCAACTAAATAAGCGCATTCAGCATGGCCAACTTCCCGTCAGCATCAATATTCAGCATATCGACAAATTCAACAACCAGCTAGACAAAGTAGCCAACCGGCTAACCATGGGGATCGTTACCGCGGCACTGATTATCGGTTCTTCCATCGTAATGAACATCAACGCCGGTCCAAAAATCTTCGGCTTGTCTTTTTTCGGCCTGATTGGCTATCTGCTCGCATTCAGTAACAGCCTGTGGGTCATCTGGTCTATATGGCGCTCAGGCCGGCACTGACACCCATCTCACCCCAAAGTTACCCTTGTTAAACCCCACCCGTTTCCATTAAAATATATATTCATATAGAAGCAAAGCATCATCAATCTGCATATAGTGTTATTAACAACAGAATAACCACGTGGTTCGCAATCCATCCCACGCAAAAAAACTAGGAGCCTCAATTCACATGTCTCAGCTGAATCCAGCCATATTTTCTGCTCATTACGGTTTTAGTCTTTCAAACAGCCGCTGAAGCAGAAGCAATATGTACAAAATCGCCAAAGAATTCCAATTCGATGCCTGTCATATGCTAGATGGACATAAAGGCAAATGTCACAATCTCCATGGCCACACATACCGGCTGATAGTCGAAATCAGTGACCAGCTCCGGCCACACGGCTCCAGCAAAGAAATGGTAATGGACTTTGCCGACATTAAAACCATTATCAACCAAAGCATCATCAGCCAGCTAGATCACGCCTACCTGTATGATGCCAGCAATAGCAACGAATGCAAAATAGCCGCCCTGCTACAACAGATGCAGCGCAAAGTATTCGCCTTTCCCTGCCGCACCACTGCCGAAGGCATGAGCCGCTTCATCTTCAATCAGCTCTGCGACAAACTACCCGTATCCAAAATCACCCTGTGGGAAACGCCCACATCCTATTGCGAGTATCAGCAAAGCCAGACATGACTCAATTCAACATTGTCGAAATTTTCGAATCACTACAAGGCGAAGGCTACAACACTGGCATGCCCGCCATTTTCATCCGTCTGGCCGCCTGCAATCTCAGATGCCCATGGTGCGATACCGACTACATGCATTATCAAAGCATGTCTCTACAACAAATCCTCAACACCGTCCAACAGTATCAGAGCAAAAACATTATCATCACCGGCGGTGAACCCACTATCAACAAAAAACTACCCCTGCTCTTACAGCAGCTCAAACAATTAGGCTATTACCTTGCCATAGAAAGCAACGGACTGGGAAAGATAGACCCTCAAATAGACTACATCTCACTAAGTCCCAAATTTCACTACCGCCAGCACTATCCGTCTCCAGCTCAGAATCAGGCTGATGAAGTACGCATCGTCGTAGAAGACCATCCCGAATTTTTAGCATTCTGTCTAAAAATCGAACAACACATACAGGCCAGACATTACTTCCTCTCACCCTGCGAACAAAACGGTCGCTTCAACATGCTTACCACTTTGCGAGCATTAGGTCAGCTCAACCAACATCGTCACGACAATAAATGGCTGCTCAGCTTGCAGACACATAAACTGGCCGATATAGCTTAAATCTTCAACGTATTTTTTATCAAATATCCCAAAAACCATTGAAATTCAGCAAATCAACACAATATCATAAGCAAGATAATTTACTTCAAAATTAAAAAATTCAACTTTACTACTTACAATGCAACCACATTGTGCATATATGCCAACAATTGTTACAATATAATCAACCTGAGAAATTATTTACCCACAAAATCACGGAGAATTACACACATGCAACCACGCAACAGCTATGATTTCACTCAGCTTGGACAAGCTAGTGAAAACCCACAAACCGTAGTGCTGCGCAAAGCCTATGCTCTACTTGGCCTCTCATTCCTGCCTTGCGCAGCTGGTGCTTACGCTGGAACATATGTCAATTTCTATGCATTGTTTAGCAATTCTTGGCTATCTGTCGTCGCCTTTTTCATCTTTGCCTACGGCCTCATGTTTGCCATAGAAAAAAACCGTTACAACAACTTGGGTATTGGTTTACTGATGGTATTCACCTTCGGCTTCGGATTTTTCCTTAGCCCTATCTTACAATTTGCTCTAGCCTCTAGTATCGGCGGACAAATTGTTGGCATGGCTGCCCTGATGACCGCAGGGGTATTTTTCACTATGGCCGCCATCGCACACCGTTCTAAATCAAGCATGAATGGCATTGCCCAGTTTCTGACTGTAGGTGCAGTTGTCCTTATCATCGGCATGATTGTCAATATGTTTATGAACATACCTGCACTTGGATTAACCATAGCAGCTGGTTTTGTTATCTTCAGCTCACTAGTTATCATGTGGCAAATCCGTGCCGTCATTGCCGGCGGTGAAGATAGCCCCACCAGTGCAGCCCTAACCCTGTTTATTTCCATTTACAACATTTTTACCAGCCTAATCCAAATTTTGTTGGCCGTAATGGACAATCGCTGATATCCCCTACATATCATGAAAAAACTGCCTGAATCCCATATCGATTCAGGCAGTTTTGTTTTACCCAGCAAAGCAAAGTTTAAAGCTCTCAGAACACACCATTTAACCTAGCATTTTCTTATAATAGACTTTTAAGCACAGAATCAACATGAACCAAACCATACATTGGACAGAACACGGTCAGAGCATGCAAGCCATGTGGGGCGGTGACAGCCGCCATCCGGCACCCACCCAAATTCAGACAATCAGCCAAATCAGTGCAGAACAAGCTTTGCAACAGATGCGCCAGAATATCGCACTGCTTTGGCGGGGTGATTACCACCAAGGCAAACAGTTACTGGCAGCAATCAAAAAACGCGTACATAGCAAAGCACGCACGCACAACGATTTTCACAAACACCGTCTGCAACAGGCACAACACAGCCGCCTGTTTCAGCAGCTACTTATAGAAATTCAACCAGACGGACAAATATCCAATAATCGTGCACCCAACGTTGCAGGCGCGATCACCGATGTATATGGCAGCCCCAACCACACCAACTTGCTTCTCCCCCTTCATTTGCTTCTCGGCTACATTGGCGCACATGAATGGCATAAAACAGGTGTCCGCATACCCGCACTCAACGGGCAGAAAATCCATGTTCCCTATGGCGTATTTTCACCTGTACGTGGCGAATATCTGCAACTAGTAGCCGAAGCCCAACTGCCCGAACCCTGCCACAGCGCATGGGATATTGGAACTGGCAGTGGCGTACTGGCTGCCATACTGGCACAGCGCGGTATAGCTCATATAACTGCCACCGATAACAACCCACGCGCCATAGCATGCGCACAAGCCAACATTCAACGCCTCGGATTAGCTGGACAGATTCACATCCAAAACACCAGCCTATTTCCAGATGGCCGCGCCGACCTCATTATTTGCAACCCGCCATGGCTACCTGCCAAAGCAAGCAGCGATATTGAAACTGCCCTTTACGACCCGGCACACCAAATGCTGCAATCCTTTCTCAGTCAGGCACTCAACCACTTGAATTCGAATGGACAGGTATGGCTGATCATGTCCGATATTGCTGAACATCTGGGTTTACGACCTACAGAAGCATTACCGCAGTGGATACAATCAGCCGGCTTAAAAGTGATACACAAAACCGATATTCAACCAACACATCCAAAAGCTCACCAACACCATCTCCCACTGGCCAATGCACGCAACCGCGAAATTACTTCCCTATGGCAGTTATCAGCACAATAACACTGTAACTAAAACGAGAAACAAATTTAACTCAATAGCATAAATTTTAGTGTTTTTAATTTCTCGATTTTAATCTATTTTTATAAACCGCTTTATTTATACCAATCTCTTAGCAAAAACCCAGTTGCACATTAAATCAGAATAAAACCTATTCCGATAACTCAGCAATTGGGTAGCTGCTACTTTTTTACTCAACAACAAAAAAGTTACTAATCCATTATTCCAATCGAGATTACTCTGAGTGAAATTGCTATTCTTTTCTGCAAATCAGCTAAATTCATATTATATTACAGTTAATGTCTTAAATCGTTTTGGATGATCCACCTACACTACTATGCATTATTTAATCGTTATCGGTCTGCTGACTGCTTCCAATCTAGTGATGACAACAGCATGGTACTGGCACATTAAGCCAAGCAATAACATTTTTCCGCTGTGGCAAATTATTCTTATCAGCTGGGGTATTGCCCTGTTTGAATATTGTCTAGCAGTGCCCGCGAATCATCTTGGCGCACAATGGGGTATTAAACCTTTTCAGCTAAAGATTATCCAAGAGGTTGTTACACTAGTAGTATTTACACTGTTTGCAATACTGTATCTAAAAGATGAATTCCGCCTAAATTACCTGATCAGCTTTGCATTCATTCTCGGCGCAGTTTATTTTGCTTTTAAACGATAATCCAATAAAAAAGGACGCATCTGCGTCCTTTTTTAAATTCGCCTATCAGGCCTTCGGCAAAGTCACACCGGTTTGTCCCATATATTTGCCGGCACGGTCTTTATAAGAAGTAGCGCACTCTTCGTCACTTTCAAAAAACAACACTTGCGCTACACCTTCGTTGGCATAAATTTTAGCTGGCAGCGGCGTGGTGTTGGAAAACTCCAGAGTGACATAGCCTTCCCACTCCGGCTCAAACGGCGTAACGTTGACGATGATGCCACAACGCGCATAAGTGGATTTACCCAGACACACAGTGAGCACATTGCGCGGAATACGGAAGTATTCCACTGTACGAGCCAGAGCAAATGAATTGGGCGGAATAATGCAGAAATCATCCTCAACGGTAACAAAATTGCGCGTATCAAAATTTTTCGGGTCAACAATGGTGCTGTTAATGTTGGTAAAAATCTTGAATTCACGGGCGCAGCGGATATCGTAGCCATAGCTTGAAGTGCCATAGGATATGATTTTTTCACCGTTTACCTGTTTAATCTGGTTCGGTTCAAATGGTTCAATCATGCCATGCTCTTCGCTCATGCGGCAGATCCACTTGTCTGATTTAATACTCATGACGATACCCTTGATAAATTTAGCGCATTATACCGAAGCCTATGCTGCTGTTGCAGGCCTATTGCGGCAATTTACGCCTGCATATACATTTAATCGGCCATCCAGCCACCAAGATGATGCACCAGCTCAGCCAGCAGATCGCCCAAAGCTTCAGCCATCAGAATCTGTGAAGCAAAAGTTATGCTCTGTATATCATCACCCTGACCGGCTGCTTCTTCTTGAATCACGTCCAGAAACTGGATGCGCTTCAGAGTAAAATCCTGTGTGAGCACAAAGCGCACTCTATCCTGCCAGCTTAGCCCCAGCTGAGTAACGACTTTACCGTTTTTCACCAGATTAACCACTTCTTCGGCAGTCAAATCCTGATGGCTGATGCGCACCACCGGTGCAGCATCACCCAGACCTTTCAGTTCACAATCACTGTCGAGCTCAAAATGGCCGGCTGCAGCACCATTCAGCAGCCACTCTGTCATCAGGCTGCCCGGCGATTGCTGGGTTCGCGGTAGCCTAGCTTCCAAACCGCCCAATGCATCACGCAATTTGGTAAGCAGCATTTCTGCGCGATTGGTGTTGGCCTGATTAATCAGCAGCAGACCACGCTGCGTATCAATTAACGCTTCTGTTTTGCTGCTTTTGGTAAAGGCACGCGGCAGTAAATCATCTGTGATGGTTTCTTTTAGTTCCATCTTTTCCTTGCGGCCAACATTACGCCCTTCTGCTTCCCGGATTTCGCTGATTTTTTCTTCCAAAATATCGCGTACCACTGCAGCCGGTAATACTTTTTCTTCTTTTTTTAATGCTATACGCAAAGTGTTTTGTGCCGGAAACACCATTTCCGGGCTAAATGATACTGGGCTGGCAAATCCGATGCTATCCCAGTCCAGCCCCATACATGGCTTGAATTCAGCTTGAGCGAGTTTGTCGGCCAAAGTTTCCAGAGCCGGTAAATTCTCTTTATTAAGCGGATAAATAGTTAATTGCTTAAACCACATGCGTTATGTCTTTCACATTCAACTGAGAAAGAGGAGATTATACGGCAGCTTGCACCACAGCGTCCTGAAGCTGGACGCTGATAAGGTAATTAATTTTTAAGGTGTGAACCAGAGCAAAGCGATGCAAATATCAGTCAACATTGTTCGAATATTATTTTGTAGCGCTTCAATTATTAATTTACATTTTTCATGTTTAATTAAAGTTTTGTGTAGATGAAACACTTACCCCCCAAATCTCTTAAATATTTAGATTTCAGACCTTAATGGCGAAACAATCGCCCACTACTATACCTTTTTACATTTTATATTTATTGAGCAAATAAAAACCATCCTGCAACATCTGGCACAAGCCCAGCAGGATGAAGCGTGGATACTGGCCGAGCAGGTACCGGAAAGAAAACTGGAAAAATATGATGCGTACTAGCCGGATAATCTCCTATTAATGAGCTATGCCAGTCAGGCATTTGATACCACTGCAACGCACCAATGGCTACAGTAATTTATCCCCACCCAGCCCGAAACCGACCAAACCTAAACATTTATTACCAACTCAACTGAATCATTTACTCTTTCGACCGGCACTCTGCAAATAAATCAAGCTGTGCCTGATATTCATTAGTGTGCACATCCATCAATCCAAGCATTGAGTGAAAAATATTATCGTGTGAATAGGCCTGCTGCTGAGCATGCCGGCGCAGACAGCCCATGTCCAAATGGCTGACACGGGCAAAATCCTGATTAGCCCAAAACACCATCGGCACGTGGGTCTGTTCTGCCGGCGCGATTGCGTATGGTGTGGCATGCAGATACATTCCATTTTCGCCCAAAGATTCACCGTGGTCAGAAAAATACCACATGGCACTGGCCAGTCCCTTTTCCTGCTGCAACAGCTTAATCAATTCAGCCAGCACATGATCCGTATACAACACCGTATTATCATAAGTATTGCGCAATTCCTCATTACTGCACTGCTGAATCTGATTGGTATCACAGGTAGGCGTAAACCGCCGAAACGCATCTGTATAACGCTGATAATAAGCTGGTCCGTGGCTACCCATGGTATGCAGTACGAGCACGGCATCATCCGGTAAATCAGTAATCGCAGTCCGTAAATTAAGCAACAGACTCTCATCCAAACACCCATCACCGTTGCATTTCAAATTCGGTGCCCAATCTCGTACATCCACATGGCGAATGCGCTCGCACACCCCTTTACAACCGCCATCATTATCACGCCACAGCACATCCACACCCGCACGTTGCAAAACATCCAATAAACCTTCCTGATGTTTAGCCAAATTGGCTTTATAGTGCTGACGTGGCATATTGGAAAACAGGCATGGTAAAGATATCGCCGTTGCCGTACCACAAGAAGTGACTTGCGGAAAATTAATTACTTGCTCTCCCATCGCCGCCAGCTCCGGCGTAGTCTGGCGCTGATAACCATTCAGGCCCCAGCTTTGTGCACGCGTGGTTTCTCCCATCACCACCACAAGCAACCGCTTCGGCCCCTGTTGCTGATGACGGGCATCCAGCCCAATTTTCTGTAACGGCTGGTGCGCATCATAAGCGTTATAAGCGGTTTTCAATGCCGCACCCACAATATTTGTTGGCACAATCAGATGATTCACAGCCTTATTATTACGAAAAAAAGAAATATAGCTACCATATGCCAGAAAAATAATCGCTGCCACCATAGCCAGAGAACCACCCATCACCAACAAACGCCCACCTAGCTCACGAAACCAAGGACGAGCATAGCCAATCTTTATCCCCCAGCAATACCACTGTGCCGGTAACAAACCCGTTATCCCCAGCCACATCCAAAATTGTGGCGTCAACCAAGCTCCAGCCTCACCAACATTAGTCTGAATAATATTTTGCAGCATATTCGCATCAAAATAAATATTCTGCATCATTACCGCATAGCTTACTGCCGAACCTAGTAGCAGCAACAAAGGCACCATCACCCGATGCAAATAAGGCCAAAACAGCAATTGCATACATAAATTCATCGCCGCCAGCAGAAAAAAGGGTATAGTTAACCATAATATGATGTTGTGATTAAAACTAACATGCTGCACCAGATATTTCCAGAAGCCGAAATTCAAAACTACAGAAATATAAACACTCAGCAATAACACCGTTCGATTACTGCTCAAAACCCATTTAGACTGCATTTGCTAGCCCCTGTTAACCAAACAGTGGCAAGTGTAAAAAAACAGCCTTAAGTGAAGCTTAAGGTAAACCGTACCCACACCCCATAGCGATGTGATACGGTATAGAACAAAAAGCATTAACCTGTACATATCAGGAGCCACAAATGAATCAATCCTGGCATGAAGAAAAACATTTTTCCAACCGTAATAACTGGCTGCGAGCCAGCGTACTCGGTGCCAATGATGGCCTCATTTCTACAGCCAGCCTGTTGATGGGTCTGGCCGCTGCTGAACCAAACCACCAAACCCTGCTCATTACCGGTATTGCTGCCCTTGTATCCGGTGCTGTCTCCATGGCCGCCGGGGAATATGTTTCCGTATCCAGCCAGCGCGATACTGAAGCTGCCGATTTACGCAAAGAACTCGACTCTCTCACTCGCTATCCCGAAATTGAGCTGGCAGAACTTACTGATATATACAGGCAGCGCGGCTTAAATCAGACACTGGCACAGCAAGTAGCAGAAGCATTAACCAAACACAACGCCCTCGAAGCCCACGCCCGCGAAGAAATCGGCATCACCGAAGTTAGTAAAGCCAACCCTTTGCAAGCAGCGATGGCTTCTGCCTTTTCTTTTGCTTGCGGCGCCCTACTACCCGTATTACTATCACTACTAAGCTCAACCGTTTGGCTAATGAGCACACTGGCTGTCACCACCGTAATCGGTCTCGGCGTCCTCGGTTGCATCTCAGCCCATCTAGGTGGGGCACCCAAACGACCGGCAGTCATCCGCATCATCATCCTCGGTGCTCTGGCACTCGCTTTTACCAGCATGATCGGTCGAATAATCGGCATAACAATATAAAAAGCATGCGCATACTGATACTCGAAGACGACAGCGATATTGCAGATGGCCTGCATGCAGGCTTACACCAGCATGGCATGGCCTGTGATATCTTTGCTTCCGGACGTCTGGGTGAACAAGCGCTGAGCGCTGCTCCATACGACGCCGTTATACTCGATTTAAGTCTAGCCGAAACAGACGGTATGGACGTACTCAGACACTGGCGCGAACAGGAAATCAATACTCCCGTACTCATTCTTACTGCACGGGATGCCTTGCCAGACCGGCTAGCTGGTCTCAATGCCGGAGCAGATGATTACCTATGCAAACCCTTTGCCTTAGATGAGGTCATTGCCCGCCTTCACGCCTTGATAAGGCGCAGTCAGGGCATCAGCCAGACCCAAATCAGCTTTGGCCAGCTTATCCTTAGTCTCAACAGCTGTAGCGCCAGCTTATATGGCCAGCCACTAAATCTCACCCAGCGCGAATGGTTGCTGCTGCAACTACTCGTTACTCACCCCCAGCGCGTATTTACGCGGGCTCAGATCGAAGACAAACTTTATAGCTGGGAGCAAGAAGTTGAGAGCAACGCCGTAGAAGTCCACGTACATCATTTACGCAAAAAAATCGGTGCCAGCATCATCCGCACCCGCCGCGGTCTTGGCTATCAGCTCGGAGAGGCACCATGAAGCCCACCACCGCCATCAGCCGGCGATTACTTATCTATCTTGGTGCCACCCTGCCCATTTTGTGGCTAGTCACTGCCTTTATTAGCGCAGCAGCCGTCATGCATGAAATAGACGAAGCCGGCGATACTCAAATGAGCCAGCTCGCACAGCGGCTGATGCATACTCCCATCAACCTTGATACCAGTCATTACCCAACCCTGCCGGAAATACCACAAAAACAACGTGGACTCATCGACAGCAAAGAATCCGGCTATGCCATCTGGTACAAAGGACAGCTTATCAACGCAGACCAAACCGGCCACAGCATCCCATATCGCAACAACTATCAAGGCTTCATCAATCAGGGGGAATGGTGGCAAAGTCACGCATGGCGCCTCTTTTACCTGAATAACCCTCAGCAGCAACTTCAAGTAGCCGTATCCTTCAGCATGCATGAACGCCTGCAAACCGTCTTACGCGCCGTATGGTCACAATTAGCCGTGTCTATTCTTGCCATCCCCTTGCTGCTATGGCTCATTGTATGGGGCGTCCGTCGAGGCACCAGACCTCTGCAAAAATTAACCCAGACCCTATACCAGCGAGATCCGCATAGCGTCACGCCCATTACCAGCGACGTTCCCAGCGAAATACAACCCATGATTAACGCGCTGAACGACTTACTCCAGCGTATTGAACAAACCCGAGCCCGTGAGCTGCGTTTTACTGCTGATGCCGCACATGAACTGCGCAGCCCGCTGGCTGCCCTCAAAGTACAAACAGAAGTATTGGCATTAACCAGCCTCAGCGATGCCCAACAGCAGCGCGTACGCACCATCGAACACAGCATCGACCGCACCACTCATCTCGTCGACCAGCTCCTCACCCTTTCCCGCCTCGACCCACTTACCTCCCCGACTTATACCACCGCAGTAAACTGGACAGAAATCACCAACGAAGCCATTGAAAACGTCAGTCTTCAAGCACGTGAACGCCACTGTCGCATCCGGCGCCAGTATCAGGCCGAAACAGCAGACATACTCCCTCTGACCGGCGACCCGACCCTGCTGACCATACTTATCCGCAACCTACTGGATAACGCCATCCGCTACAGCCCCGAACACAGCACCATCAACCTCACTCTAGCAGCCGACAGTATCACCATCACCAACCCTTGCAACGCCATCGCCCCCGAAAACATGCAACGCCTGCGCGAACGGTTTTTCCGGCCGGCCGGACAGGATAGCAGCGGCAGCGGACTGGGGTTATCGATTGTAGAGGGGGTAGCGCAATTGCATGGGCTAAAAATTCAACTGGATACTAAAAAACCAACCTATAATGAACTAATCTTTTTTCAAGCAAGGATAAATTTCCCAATTTAAGAAAGTATTTCTATGAAAATATTATTAATAAGAAATTATCCATCCATATATCAATATATCAATTTCAGAATTTTTAATAAGCTTATTAATTTAATTCATTTTAACTTGGCAACAACAACTTTATTAAAATAACTTTTTTAAAATTATTTGAATTTTAATACAATTATATATATTAAAAACAATGTTCATAAATATAAATTAAATATTAATATTTATAATTTATCAATATTAATAAACTTGATAGATTATTGGTTTCAATGCTATTTAAAGTCACACTATTTTCTTTTTCCACAAGGACAAGGTTGATAAAGTCCAATAACTTATTCATATTTGAAAATTTCAGGACTTAAATGAAAAATTTAATTTGAAATTCCATTCATTTGTTCTGAATCTCTACCAGATAATTTAAGTAACCCAAATTTATTTTTAAAATTTTCATTGTTTAGAATTTCAAATTTTTTTATTAAGTAATTCTCTATAATTTTGCACACAAGACAAATTTGTTAAAGGTTTTCTAATATTATTAATTTGATATCCTTCATATTTTATATTTATATTTGGTAAAAATAATTTTTTTGAAGCATATTTTCTTGGTGTAACATCTATCTCGACTATTAACTTTTATATATTCAGAAACATTATCTATACACTCATGTACAAGAGCATCATCGGCAGGAAAACATTAACTAATAAAGGCTTTTGATTATTTATTTCATTACAAAAATCTAACAAAACTTTATTTAACACAGGTTTAATAGGAAAGTATATTTTGGTTATATTTTTTATATAATAAACCTAATTCTTATGCTTATATATTTAATGATAAAGGTTTATCTAATATAACATAATGATTTTTTTAAATCAGCTATAATTTGATATATTCAGAAAAAATGAAATAAAACACTTATTGCTTAGAGCAACGCGTTTGGCCAGCATATACACTATTTCATGCAGAACAAGTGCTTCTTCACAGCAACAATAGAGCAGATATTTAACCACCTTGAAGCTGATTTAGGCATTTTTCTGTTCAGCGCTTAATTAATTGTTGCAGATAATAGACATAGCCGCGGCATTTTGCAGCAAAGAAGCAGTACCATCATTAAAATCAGAGTTAATGGAATTTATATTCCCACCTTAGACTATCCAAAACATAAAGCTTTGCAGATAAACAAATCTTACGATTCCTGCTTTACCCGATAGATCGGCTGATTTTCCTCTATTTCAATTTTTTTCAGCTTGTCACAACTGGGCGTACCGGCAAAATCTTTAAAAGGCGACTCCTGCTCATTTTTGCAATTTTCTTTAAGCCTTATTTTATCAAACTGCGAAGGTTTATAAGCAAAAACATTGCTTAAAGAGCAAGATAACAATATAGCCAGAACAATAGAGGCAAAACCGTTTTTCATTAACATTAATCCTTTGTCACCAGATAATATTTAACCTGTTAATTGAATTTGTGTTTTGCTGTGATTCAAATAACAGACAAAAATCATCACCTTTACTTATTAATTTGTTTAATTCCTTTATATAACGGTATAAATGAAACCTGAATCCATTACCATAATACAATATTACCATCAATAATTAAGTAATTTCCATTACTAACAGATAAATTGAAAATAAATTAATTTTCTTGTTTCAAAGTAAAATTTTTTTTTTGCCCTTTTGAATTATTTAATTTATAAAAATAATTTAATACCGGTAAATTAAGTCTGTTTTGATTAGATTTAGAAATAAAGAATATTTTTATTCGAATTAATTTTGACAGTGCTTATAAAATACTATTTTTATTCATATCCAATTTTGAATAAAACCACAGATGAATTTATAGTAAATTGAATAAAGTTCAGTACATTTCTATTTGATAAATATACTGGTATGTTGATATTTTAGCAAAAATCCACTCACCCACACAATTTGACACATCTATGCACACTTAGGGATAATTCGCACGCCTATTATGCACGCGCCTATCGTCTAGTGGCCGAGGACACTGCCCTTTCACGGCGGCAACCGGGGTTCGAATCCCTGTAGGCGTGCCAAATTGCGAAGCTAATTTAATTGCTTAGATTATGAATCTGATTATTCAATTTTTTTAAGTATTGGTCAAAATTTTATCAGTCCAATTCTATTTATTTTTAATTACTGCATTCCTTAACTATTTTCTCTATGTTGTTGACTAGGATTATATCTTGGTCAGAGGCAGTCTAATTAAGCTACCGTAACAAAAAACAGCGTTTTAACACGCTGTTTTTTTATTACTTCTCTTATTTCTATTTTCTAATAATGCGTCTTATCAAGAAAATGATAGCGCAAGCAAAGAATATTAGTCCCAAGAGCTCACTCATTTTATCCCAGTTATGCAAATTCAGAGCCAGCGGCGCTTCTCCTTCACCTAACGCAATGGAAACCACAATTACCATGGCCATGACCACGCCAACAATACTTTCACCAACAATCAAGCCAGCTGCCAGTAAAGTTCCACGGCGGTCAGTGCCTTTTAGCTCACGCTGCTGTGTTTTAGGGTCGCTGTATCGATTTCTAATGTGACGCATACAGAAGTATGAAAGTACGGTGCCAATAAAAATGGGCATATTTACAGAAGCAGGCAGGTAAATGCCCATACCTACTGCCAATGGAGGCACACTCCAGCCCGGGCGCAGTTTTTTGACTACTAAATCCAGAAGGATAAGAAATATACCTAGGAAGACACCTATTTTAATATAGGTCCATTCCAGATTATGGGAGAAAATACCTTTGGCTATAGTAGTCATCAGCGTAGCCTGCGGCGCAGACAATGCCTGTGCTGCATCCATATTTGCTCTTGGCAACGCGCCAGTAAAGCCATAAGCGTTATATAGCAATTCCAGTACTGGCGAAATAACAATGGCACCAACAATACAGCCGATAATCAGGGCAACCTGTTGACGCCATGGAGTGGCGTGCACGAGATGGCCGGTTTTTAAATCCTGCAAATTGTCATTTGAAATAGTAGAAATAGCCATGACTACAGATGCTGTAAACAACGCCAGTGCGGTCATAAACTGGTTGCCACCTGCCATAGCAAAGATGCCACTTGACTGGCCAATTACCATGAATACTAAAGATATAATAACAATTGAAACGATTCCGATACTGGATATTGGGCTTGAAGAAGAACCAATCAGGCCGGCCATGTAGCCACTGGCCGCAGCCACAAGAAAACCAATAATAAATGCCATAATTGTGGCACAAGCTACCAGCGCACAGGCAAGTCCAACGGATATATGCACAGAGGAAATAAAACTATAAAAGGTGGCTGCCAGAATAATCAATGTAGCAAGCACAATAAGTAGCATGGTTTTAGGAGATAAATCCTGATTCACCCGTTCCTGTGTCTGTGCGCTATCTGAGCTGGAACTAAAAGCCTGAAAAGATAGCTTCATGCCCTCAAGCATTGGTTTGAACAGGGTGATTAAAGTCCAGATTGCTGCCACGGCTATTGCCCCAGCGCCAATATAACGAACTTTGGTAACCCACAAATTGATGGCAAAATCAATCATGCTTGCATGTTCAGGCATGGGTGTGGTGCTGGTAAAATACGGTACTGCTATGCCCCATGAGAAAAACATACCCAATAAGACGGCTATACCACCCGTAATTCCTACCAGCCAGCCGGCACCCAGTAGAGCAAGTGAGAATCCCATGGGTACCTGAAAAACTGCTCCCCCTACTTTAAACCAAGCGCTAGCGCTTTCGCTAATTATGCGCAATCCACTGACCAAAAAGCTGAATATACCTGAGAGTATACCGCCGGTAACAATTTGTTTTACTCCACTTTGTGGTTCCTGAGCATCAGCATCGTTCTGCGGCTGATTGTGATCTCCGGCTTTGAGTATTTCGGCAGCAGCCAAGCCTTCTGGATAAGGTAAATCACTTTTAACAACCAGTACATGGCGCAGGGGTACGGTAAAAATAACACCCAAAATACCACCAGCCACACATATTAAAGTGGTCTGCCAGAAGGGAAAGCCTTGCCAGTAGCCAATCATCAGCAGGCCGGGTAAGACGAAAATTATTGAAGACAATGTTCCGGCGGCTGAAGCCTGTGTTTGTACCATGTTGTTTTCAAGAATATTTGAACCTTGAAAGCATTTGAGTACAGCCATGGATATCACGGCTGCTGGTATGGATGATGCAAATGTCAGGCCGACTTTTAGCCCCAGATATACATTAGATGCTGTAAAGATAACAGTGATGAGTGCACCTAAGATCATGCCGCGAATGGTTAATTCCCGGTATTGATCGACCGCCGATGAGGTGGTTGAGGGGTGTTGCATGTAATAACTCCATAAAGATGCGGACTGGAATAATAGCAATAATTCTGAAATTTCTGGATATTAATTTATTCTTTTACCGCCGCTATTTTGGACAAAAAGCTGCATTGTACAAACTGGTCTGTGTTTTTTCATTAGATTTTAAGAATCTAATGTAAATAATATTTATTTTATTTTTTATTAGGTTAATTGGGTTTAAATCAGCTGGTGATATTTCATTATTTATTGAAATCGTTTCTTTTCCAGCCGTTTGTTGTCAAGCCTGATACTGATGTCTATACTGGGCATTTTTATCAAGCTGTGTATTTGTCATGAGTTTCGTTCTGGTTTTACAGCATGCTGATTTGCTTTCCTGTGATTTGTCTGCATTAGATGCAATTATGCCTATTTCACCTGAGTACAGTTTCAATAAATCAGTATTACGCTTACCGGTGCGGAAAGAATTCAAGCTTGAAGAGGCAGTACAAGCTAAGCTACTGGCGCAGCATATAGATTTTGCTATTCTACCGGATGAGCGTTTTGCTGACTTGGGTCTGATTGTCAGCGATATGGATTCAACCCTGATCACGATTGAATGTGTGGATGAAATTGCGGCCGGCGTGGGTCTGCAGGCAGAAGTAACAGCCATTACTGAACGCTCAATGCGGGGAGAAATTGACTTTGAGCAATCATTACGTGCTCGGGTAGCATTGTTAAAAGGGTTACCGGTTACTGAACTTAACCGAGTATATGACGAAGTTTTGAAATTATCACCGGGAGCCGAATGGCTGCTACAGCAATGTCGAGAATATGGGGTAAAGTTTATGCTGGTTTCAGGTGGCTTTACTTACTTTACTGATCGTCTCAAACAGCAATACGGGCTTGATTACACATATGCCAACCAATTAGTAGTGCAAAACGATAAGTTAACTGGCGAGCTAACCGGCCGTATTATCGATGCACAGGCTAAAGCAGATTTACTGGCAGAATATTCAGCAATGCTAGGATTGGCTAAGTCTCAGATTGTGGCTATGGGTGACGGTGCCAATGATATTCCGATGTTACAGGCTGCTGGTTTTGGTGTAGCTTATCATGCCAAACCCAAAACTCAGGCTGCCACGACCATTAGTGTCCGTTTTGGTGGTTTGGATGCGGTGCGCAAATGGTTCCGCTAATATTTAGTTTTGTCTTACAGACTTATATTAAAAACTCATTGCAATTAATTTAGAATTAAGAATAATCACATAGTTACATAGATATTTTTAGGAATACACTTATGTACCCGATAGCTGAGCCATATCAGTCTGGCCTGTTGCAAGTTTCTGCAATTCATCAGATTTACTGGGAAGCAAGCGGTAATCCGGCCGGTAAGCCGGTAATTTTTTTGCATGGCGGACCGGGTGCAGGAGCTTCACCAGCTTGCCGAGGTTTTTTTAATCCAGAAAAATACCGCATCATTATTATAGACCAGCGTGGCTGCGGCCGCTCCCTACCTTATGCTTGTATTGATGACAATACCACTTGGGATCTGGTAGAAGATATAGAAAAAGTACGCCGAATGCTACAGATAGAGAGATGGCAAGTCTTTGGCGGTTCTTGGGGCAGTTCGTTGGCATTAGCCTATGCAAAAACTTATCCGCATCGAGTGTCTGAGCTAGTACTTCGAGGAATATTTTTATGCCGTCCACATGAAATGGATTGGATCAATCAGCAGGGTGCCAATCGTTTTTTTCCTGAAGCATGGAAAAATTACCTTGCTCCGATTGCTGAAAATAAACAACACAATCTGATTGATGCCTATCATGAGTTGCTTTGCCATCCATATACCGACGAAGCCTCCCAGCTTAATGCAGCTCGAGCATGGGCACAGTGGGAAAGCAATATTGTTCATTTGGAACCAGATCAAGCCGGTGTGGATGAATATGACGATTCTTATAAAGCATTAGCAATCGCTCGCATTGAAAATCATTATTTTGTTCATCGCTGCTGGCTGGCGAGTGAATTTGCTTTACTAGAAAATATTCAAGTGTTGGCTGATATTCCGATGGTGATTGTTCAGGGGCGCTATGATATGTGCACACCATTTGAAAGTGCTTGGGAGTTAAAACAGGCTTTGCCTCATGCCAAGCTGGTGGTCACCATAGCGGGTCATTCTGGATTTGAACCAGCCAATCAAGCGGCATTGGTGGCTGCTACAGACGCTTTTGCTAATCTATAGTTAACCTATACAAGATTAAGCTTTAATTAAACAGGCCTGAATCGAATCAGGCCTTTTATGTTGATCAAAATTACCTTTATCTTTCTTAGCAAAATTTCTGAATCAGACTGTATAAACTGCCACTGTGTTGTTCAGCTTTTGCTGCTATGGCATTTTTTGCTATACCCGATACTGGAGAAATACCATATAAGGCAGTATACCCAAGGTAATTCATTTGCGTATATTGCGCAGATTGTTTTACTGATTGTAAAAAATCATCGATGAGAAAATGATTTTCTTTTTGAAAATTAATCTCTGGTTGGCCAACTGTCATAGAGACGAGTAATTTTTTATCTTTCAATTTGTTTCCTAGTGAACCATAGGCAAATTGATAAGTGAACACTTGATCAAACCAAATTTTTAATATAGCGGGCATATTAAACCAATACATTGGGTATTGAAGAATAATAAGCTTATGACGAAGCAAAGCTTGTTGCTCGGCATCAACATCAATCTGATAATCAGGATATAAGTTGTAAATATTTCTAATCTCTATATCCGGTAGTCTTACAGCTAAGGATTCGGAGATTGTTTTGTTTGCAATGGAGTTTTTAAAATCTGGGTGCGCCAGTATCATTAGGGTCATGATTTTTCCTCAATAAACTATAAAAATTTTATGTACTCAAATAATTTTAGTAGAATTTAGAAAAAATACTATAACTATCAAATATGAGAGTTAGGAAAAAAATCATGCATACAGATGATTCCTGTGCGATTACCCATCGTGGTAAACGCTATCATTGCAATATTAGTTTAGCTATGAATCTAATTGGCGGTAAATGGAAAGGTGTGATTCTTTATTATTTACGTAATCAACCAAAAAGATTCAGTGAACTCAGAAAAAATATGCCAGATATTACTGAAATGACGCTAAGCCTTCAGCTTAAACAGCTAGAGAAGGATGAGTTAATTACTCGAACGGTGAAAGGTGATAAACCTCCCGTACAAGTGAGCTATGCACTTACCAACAAAGGTCATTTACTTAGCCCGATTTTAATGTCTCTATGTAACTGGGCCGAAGTGATTAATGATGAAAATCAAAAAATGCTTTAGGTTTAAGCAGATAAATAATTTTCAATTATGATTTCTGGCCGGTTTATACGATCTGAATGGGTTGGTTTCAATTTGATTCTTTTATTTTGGCTGGTTTCGGCTCTAGCATAATTACTTGATTTAGCCATGAATAAAGTTGACTAAAATTGTCGGGTATTAGATAATTCAACCATTGTCAATCTATTTCGGGTTTTGTCATGCGTTTAACCACCAAGGGGCGTTTTGCTGTTATTGCCATGCTGGATTTAGCCATGCATGCGCAATCTGGTGCGGTAAACCTGACTGCGATTAGTGAGCGCCAGCGTATTTCCTTATCTTATCTGGAACAGCTTTTTGGCAAATTACGCCGTGCAGGGCTAGTAGAAAGTATCCGCGGACCGGGTGGCGGCTATGTTTTAAGTCATGCAGCCGACCATATCAATATTGCCGATATCATTGCAGCTGCAGAAGACACGATGGATGCAACATTGTGCGGCGGACATGCAGACTGTCAGGATGGTACGCCTTGTCTGACTCACGATTTATGGGTCAACCTAAATAAAACCATAGACGATTATCTGCGCGGAATTACTTTGCAATGTATCCTGAATCAACAATCTTACCGAAATATCAGTAATGAACAAAAAAGCAGCCTTGAGCAGCCGATTACCTTGATTAATCTGCACTAAAACAAGCGCTGTGATAGATATTTAAAGAGAACACGACAATGACCGTAAAACTTCCTATTTATCTGGACTATTCAGCCACCACGCCAGTAGACCCGCGTGTAGCAGAGAAAATGATTCCCTATCTGACTGAATTCTTCGGCAACCCCGCTTCAAACAGCCACAGTTTCGGCTGGCAGGCAGAAGAAGCAGTAGAAAATGCCCGGAATGAAATTGCTGCATTAATTGGTGCTGATTCTAAAGAAATTATTTTTACGTCTGGTGCCACTGAATCGGATAATCTGGCGCTGAAAGGAGCCGCTCAGTTCAATGCCAGTAAAGGCAAACATCTGATTACGGTCAGAACTGAACATAAAGCTGTACTGGATACGATGCGTGAGCTGGAACGTGAGGGTTTTGAAGTCACTTATCTCGGCGTAAAAGAAAATGGTCTAATTGATTTGGATGAACTGAAAGCAGCAATCCGTCCAGATACTACTGTTGTAAGTGTAATGTGGGTGAATAATGAAATCGGCGTAATTCAGGATATTGCCGCTATCGGAGCAATCTGCAATGAAAAAGGGGTAATTTTTCATGTTGACGCCGCGCAGGCTACCGGCAAAGTACATATTGATGTAAAGGCCAATCAAATTGGCTTACTCAGTATGTCGGCTCACAAAACCTATGGTCCTAAAGGTATTGGTGCTTTATATGTACGGCGCAAACCGCGTGTACGTCTGAATGCACAGATGCATGGTGGTGGTCATGAGCGTGGTTTCCGCTCTGGCACGCTGGCTACTCATCAGATTGTTGGTATGGGTGAAGCATTCCGTCTGGCACGTTTGGAAATGGATAAAGATAATGCGCATGCTAAAGCTCTGCGTGACCGTTTTCTTAATGCCATCAAAGATGTTGAGGAAGTGTATATTAATGGCGACCTTGAACATCGCGTTTACCAGAATCTGAATATCAGCTTTAACTTTGTGGAAGGTGAAAGCCTGATTATGGCGGTGAAGGATATTGCGGTATCCAGCGGTTCTGCTTGTACTTCAGCAAGTCTGGAACCGAGCTACGTGCTGCGCGCTCTTGGCCGTAATGATGAATTGGCGCATAGTTCGCTGCGTATTACTTTTGGGCGCTTTACTACTGAAGAAGAAGTGGATTACGCTGCCGAACTGATAAAATCCAAAATCGGTAAATTACGCGAGTTGTCACCGTTGTGGGAAATGCATCAAGAAGGTATTGATTTAAGTAGTGTGGAGTGGGCAGCTCATTAATCTGCGTGCAATAGTAACCTTCGGTTTCTGCTTTAGTAACGTTTAAGGCAGCATTCCCTCTAAACCGAGGGCTATTTGATGTGCAGAATAGGATTTTGCCTCTCAGCATAATAATTGTTAAAGGAACATATCATGGCCTACAGCGATAAAGTCATTGATCATTATGAAAATCCACGCAATGTTGGTTCGTTTGAAAAGGGCGACCAGAGCGTGGGCACTGGCATGGTGGGTGCACCGGCCTGTGGCGATGTAATGAAGTTGCAAATCAAGGTAAGCGATAACGGTATCATCGAAGACGCTAAATTCAAAACTTATGGTTGTGGCTCGGCTATCGCCTCTTCCAGCCTAATTACAGAATGGGTAAAGGGCAAAAGTTTGGATGAGGCGCTGGCCATTAAAAACAGTGCCATCGCAGAAGAACTGGCATTGCCGCCAGTGAAAATCCACTGCTCAATTTTGGCCGAAGATGCCATCAAGGCTGCTGTAGCAGATTATCGAAAAAAACATAACGAGTGATATGACAATGTTAAGCAGTACCGCAAACAATGATGAATCCACTACAGAAAAAAATGATAATCAGCAGGTTAATGCAGTACGCCTAAACAATATCAGAATGTGTTCCAATCAGTTTTGTCTTGAATGTAACGAACCCATTTCACCCGAACGCCAGTTTCAATATCCTGGCACGCGTTTTTGTAGTAATTGTGAGGAAAAAATCGCCGTTAAACGCTCTTTTCTCTCTTCCTATAAACGCCGTTTTAACCGTAACCGTAATCAAACCTGAATGACTAACGCTCATTCAGGCCTCAGTTCTGACAGGAGAGAATATGATTTCTCTGACTGAAAAAGCCGCCCAGCACATCAGTAATTATTTGACCAAACGTGGTAAAGGCGAAGGTATTCGCCTAGGAGTCAAGAATAGCGGTTGTTCAGGCATGGCCTATACACTGGAATTTGTCGACCAAATCCAGCCGGAAGATTTAATTTTTGAGCAACATGGTGTCAAAGTCTTTGTTGACCCCAAAAGCCATGTCTATCTGGATGGTACCGAGCTTGATTTTGTTAAAGAAGGTTTGCAGGAAGGATTTAAGTTTGCCAATCCCAATGCAAAAGATGAGTGTGGTTGTGGCGAAAGTTTTCACGTATAAGCACGAAATATTGCTACCAATAGCGATCACCTACTACCTTGTATCGCATCACAACGAGACATTGACTGCAGAAAAAGCAGATTAACAATCCCAAATTTGCCTTATTACTTTGATGTGACTTCTGCTTCTATCCTGTTATCACCACAAGGTGAAATACATGAACCAATACTTTGCTTTGTTTCAGCTACCCGAACAATTTAACATTGATATTAAACAGCTCGAACAGAATTATCATTTACTGGCTGCACAATGTCATCCTGACAAATTTGCAGCCAGCAGCAGCTTTGAGCAGAAGCAGGCCATGATGATGGCAGCCACGGTAAATGAAGCTTATCGTATTCTATGCAATCCCTTGGATCGTGCGGCCTATCTGTTACAACAGAAGGGCATAGATGCAGATGCACCGGAACACACTCATTTTCCAGCCGAATTTCTGATACAGCAAATGCAGTGGCGCGAAACATTGGAAGATGCACGAGCTGAGGCGGATACAGCTACTCTACATGAATTGGCAACAACCATTCAGCAGGAACAAAACCATTTATATCAAAAACTTGATACCGCTTTTGCGCAGAATCAGGCGGATAAGGCAGCTGAATTGGTGCGTCAGGGGCGTTTTTTATACAAATTAAATGCCGAAATACAGGCTGCATTGCTCTGACACCGTTAACTTCAGCGTCAGAAATATGATTTAAAATAAGTTTAAATCATATAAGTAACATCTAAAATCAGGACTTAGTTCAAATTATGGCTTTATTGCAAATTGCCGAACCCGGCCTTTCTGCCGCCCCGCATGAGCACCGACGTGCCGTGGGAATCGATTTAGGCACCACCAACAGTCTAGTGGCCACTGTACGCAGCGGTCATGCAGAATGTTTAGCAGACGAACAAGGGCGAATTACCCTGCCTTCAGTAGTCCGTTATCAGCAGAATTGTGCTCCAGAAGTAGGTACAGATGCATTAAAAGCCCAGCGCATTGATCCTTCCAATACCATTAGTTCGGCCAAACGCCTTATTGGCCGAAGTCTGGACGACATTAGAAATCAGCCTGAAACCCATTACCTGCCCTATCGTTTCACCGATGAAGAACGCATCATCAGTATTCAGACCCGCGCCGGTAATAAAACACCTATAGAAGTTTCTGCGGACATTTTGCGCGTGCTGAAAACACGGGCAGAAAATAGTTTGGGTGGCGAACTGGCTGGCGCTGTAATTACCGTACCAGCATATTTCGATGATGCCCAGCGGCAGGCCACCAAGGACGCAGCGCGCCTTGCCGGCTTGCACGTCCTTCGGTTACTTAATGAACCTACTGCCGCTGCCATTGCCTATGGTCTGGATAATGCCGCCGAAGGAACGTTTATTGTTTACGACCTTGGCGGAGGTACATTTGATGTTTCCGTTCTAACATTAAGCCGTGGCTTATTTGAAGTAAAAGCCACCAATGGCAACAGTGCTTTAGGTGGGGATGACTTTGACCAGCGCCTTTTTTGTTGGTTATTAGAACAAAACAAATTGTCTCAGCTTAATGCACAGGACAGCGCCCTACTGCAATCACTTTCGCGCGCAGCTAAAGAATCTTTAACCACTGAACAATCAACCACCATAGCTGCTACGCTTTCCAATGGTCAACAAATAGTCACTGATATTAGCCGAGATACGTTCCATCAGCTTACACAACCACTGGTAGCCAAAACACTGGAGCCGGTTAAACAGGCTATGCGTGATGCGAATATCAGCAAAAACGATATAAAAGGCGTTATTATGGTTGGCGGTGCCACTCGAATGCTGCATGTACAGCAGGCTGTAGCTACCTTTTTTGGCCAAACGCCACTGAATAATCTCAATCCCGATGAAGTAGTTGCGCTCGGTGCTGCCATGCAGGCCAATGTACTGGCCGGAAATAAAAACGATGATGAATGGCTGCTTCTGGACGTTACTCCCCTCTCATTGGGGCTGGAAACGTATGGCGGTTTGGTTGAAAAAATCATTCCGCGCAACAGCACCTTGCCCACCGCTCGCGCCCAAGATTTCACTACATTTAAAGACGGACAGACCGCAATGATGATTCATGTAGTACAGGGAGAACGTGAATTGGTTTCGGATTGCCGCAGTCTCGCCCAATTTACTCTGCGCGGTATCCCGCCAATGGCTGCCGGTGCTGCACGCATTCGGGTGACCTTTCAGGTAGATGCCGATGGCCTGTTATCTGTTTCCGCAAGAGAACAAACTACCGGCGTACAGGCTCATATTGAAGTTAAGCCCTCATACGGACTGGATGATACCGTTATTACTCAGATGCTAAAAGACAGCTTTACCCATGCACAGACTGATGCGCAGCAACGCGCCCATGCGGAAGCAATAGTAGAAGCTGAAAGCATTATGGGCGCAGTCAGCAGCGCCCTAAATCTTGATGCTGATTTACTCAGTACTGCCGAACAGCAAATCATCGACACAGCCTTGGCACAAATCAGACACCAGATGGAAATTGGCAATGCACAGGACATCCGCGATGCCATACAAAAGCTTAGCCATGCCACAGATGAGTTTGCTGCCAGACGCATGAACCGTAATATACAGCGTGCATTACAAGGTAAAAACGTTAGCGATATATAGAATTCAACCACAGACAGCTAAAACTATCTGTACTTACACAGGAGATAAAACAATGTTAAAACTATATTACCTACCAGGTGCATGTTCATTTGTCCCCCACGTAGCTCTACAATGGAGTGGACTGGATTATGTAGCAGAAGAAGTAAGTCGCGATAAAATAAAATCTGCAGAATATCGGGCTCTGAATCCGCAAGGTCAGGTACCTTTACTTGTAGATGGAAACTGGGCACTAAGTCAGAATATAGCTATTATTGATTATATTAATGATTTAGCACCCGATAAAGGTATCTATGGCGCTGCATCAGCTACTGACCCTAAAATACGTGCCAAGGCTCGGCAATGGCTGGCTTTTGCCAATAGTGACCTGCATACAAAATTCAAGCCTCTATTCGGGGCAGCCAGAATGGTTGATGGTGAAGCTGCTCAGAACAGTCTTATTGCTTATGCTAGTAGTGATGTTGAAAACACATTTGCATCGTTAGATAAAATGCTGGCTCAGCAAGATTATTTAACAGGTAATAGCATCAGTATTGCCGATGTTTACATTTTCATTGAAATGCAATGGGCTCAGAGATGTAAAATTGATCTTAGCAAATATCAGCATTTGACTTCTTTTGCTCAGCGGGTAAGCGCTGACAATGGTGTCAACACAGTGCTGAAAGCACAAGGCTTGATATAATAATACTCACTCCGGCGTGGCTGGTAGCAAGAATAGACACCAGCCACGCCTTGCATCATTATGAATGACGGAACTACCATGCCCAAAATTACTGTACTGCCTCACCCACAACTTTGTCCTGAAGGAAAAATATTAGACAATATTCCGTCCGGCACCTCAATTTGTGATGCATTACTTGAGCATGATATTGAAATTGAACACGCCTGCGAGCAATCCTGCGCCTGTACCACCTGCCACGTGCTCGTGCGTCAGGGCTACGACAGCCTACCTGAGCCAAGCGAACAGGAAGAAGATTTACTCGATCAGGCATGGGGGCTCGAAGCCGATTCACGTCTGAGCTGTCAGGCTCGTTTGGCAGATAGCGATGTAACCATTGAAATCCCCAAATACACTATTAACCATGCACGTGAAGAACACTGATATCAGAGCACAGCTCAAAATTACCGCTTGCCATCACTATTTTTTTTACTAATTCTTAACAATTAATACAGAATCACATCATGAAATGGACTGATATACATCAGATTGCCGAAGAACTGGCAGACCGTCACGAAGACATCGATCCTACCACCATCCGCTTTACTCGATTGCGTGAACTAGTATTGGCATTACCAGACTTTGATGACCAGCCAGAGCATTGCGGTGAGCGCGTACTTGAAGCCATTCAGCAAGCATGGATAGATGAAACTGACTGAGCAGAAAAGCATACCAGCAATCAAACCATATCTATCATGACATTTTAAGCAACAAACTCAACTGATAACAGCCAGAACACTATAGCCACCCTTAAGGGCAAATGTTCTGGCTAAAAATAAATTATCCAAATATCTAAGCTTTTTCTGTATTACGCCGTTGCAAACGCCAGCTACAAAACTGCCAGCAGCGGTTGAACACATGGCGATACACAAAAATCGCACACAGCAGGCAGCCACCGGCAGAACCAGCACAAATCAGAAACATGGTCAGCAACTGAAAACGAATGGCCTGATCAGGTGAAGCACCGGCCAGAATCTGTCCGGTAATCATTCCCGGCAGACTCACCAGCCCCACTACACTCAACTGATTAATCGTCGGCAACATCCCAGCGACAACGGCAGATCGTGCCGTATCCCGATAAGCTTCCCAGCCACTGGCGCCCATGGACAATAACACTTCTACCCTAGCCTGCTGCTGGCGTAAGTCCTGTGTTAACCGGTCCAGACATAAAGCTACAGCAGTTAAACAATTTCCAAGCACCATACCCAAAATCGGAATGACATACTGCGGCGAATACCATGGATGGATATGAAGCACCGCATACAGTCCTACTGCTGCACTTAACCAAGAAGCCAACCACACCGAAGACAGTGCATCACGAGTCAGACCACGATAAACATAGCTACCACGAGAGCGCGCCGAAAATCCGGCTATTAAGGTCATCACAGCAATAATCAGCAGTACCCAATACCATTGATTAGCCGCAAAAATCCATTTAAGCAACAAGCCTACAATGGATAACTGCACCACAGCACGCACAGCAGATATCAAAATCCGTTTCGTTAACCCTAGCTTTAGCCATAATGATACACCGGCACTCACCAAAATCAGCAAAGAAGCCAGAGCCAGCTCAGCAACACTAATATAATTAGTTCCTTGCATTATTGCCTCCCATTCTTTACCGAATGCTTGATGTGCGTTATTCGTCCGGCATCAAAATACCAGATTTCATCACCCACTTCGCTAACTTGTTGCTCACTATGCGAAACCCACATATAGGCAGCCTGCGGATTTGCCTGTTGCCACTGATTAACCAGTTTCTGTACCATGCGTGCAGAATCCTCATCCAGAGATGCTGTGGGTTCATCCAGCAACAATACCGGTGGATTCAACTGTAAAATACGCAGCAGACAAACCAATTGTGCTTCACCACCCGATAAATCAGTACCGTCACGCTCCAGAAAATGCTCATCTTTACCCAGATTCTGCAAAACCTGAAGCACATGTTCCGGCTGAAACGTCAAATGCTGATAATGATGCAAAGTATAAGGTAACTGCAAATTATCACGCACCGTACCCGGAATCAATACCGCCTGCTGACGCACATAAGCAATCTGGCTACGGTGCCGTGCAATACTATGTGCATTCAAATTCACAGGCTGATTCTGACAATATAACGTACCAGCAGCAGGTAAATCTAGCAAAGAAATTGTACGTAAAAAAACCGATTTTCCTGCTCCGGATGCACCGCTGATCGCCACACGTGCACCAGCTCTGAGCTGAAAATCGATATCCTGTAATAACATTCTGCCATCATCATGGGCGCGCTGACACACACCCTCACCAGATAAAATTGGCGTATTCATGACGAACCACGCAGTTCTTTCGGCAGCACAAACATAATATTTTCCTCCACACCCTCACCTTCGGTAACTGTTGGATATCCCCAGGAAACAATCGTCTGTACAACATCATTAACCAGTACCTCCGGTGCTGACGCACCGGCAGTAACGCCAACACGGCTCTTGCCGGAAAACCACTCAGTCTGCAGACAGCTGGCATTATCTACCATATAAGCATCAACACCCAGCAAAGCTGCCACTTCGCGTAAACGATTACTATTCGAACTGTTAGGAGACCCTACCACAATTACCACATCACAAGTAGCGGCTAACTTCTTTACCGCCTCCTGACGATTGGTGGTTGCATAACAAATATCCTCTTTATGCGGACTTTTAATGTGAGGAAAACGCTGTTTCAACGCAGCAATAATACCGCTGGTTTCATCTACCGATAGCGTTGTCTGGCTCACATGCGCCAGCTTTTCTTCATTGCGGACCTGTAAACCTGCCACATCAGCAACTGTTTCCACCAGCAGCATTGCCCCCGGCGGCAGTTGCCCCATCGTACCTTCTACTTCCGGATGACCCTTATGCCCGATCATCACAATCTGATATCCCTGCTCATCAAGACGAGATACCTGTCTGTGGACTTTCGTTACCAAAGGGCAAGTAGCATCAAAAATACGGAAACCACGCGCCACCGCTTCTTGCTGCACCGCCTGCGATACTCCATGTGCCGAATAAATCAATGTGGCATCAGGTGGCACATCATCCAGACTCTCAATAAACACTGCGCCCTTGTTGCGCAGATTATCAACAACAAACTTATTATGTACCACTTCATGGCGCACATAAATCGGTGCACCATATTCTTCCAAAGCCCGTTCTACAATACTGATGGCTCGGTCAACACCAGCACAAAATCCACGCGGATTAGCCAGTAAAATCTTTTTGTCGCTCATTCAACTTCCCGTTAGCTGGCTGATTTCACCAAAATTAAACCAATCAAGCTGTCTTTTTCTTCTGATGAAAAATACTTTCCAGCACCAGCAAAACCGCACCGACACAAATCAGGCTATCCGCAACATTAAACGCCGGATAAAACCAATTATGGTAGTAAAACAACAGAAAATCAACCACATGACCATGGACCAATCGATCAGCAACATTACCAGCCGCACCACCAATAATCAACGCAGCAGCCACTTTACCTATTGTTCCGAATTCATCGCGGATAATCCCACGCAGTAGGTAAATACAAATTACCAGCGCCAGTCCCATAAAGAAAAACTTCTGCCATCCACCCGCATCGGCAAGGAAACTAAATGCCGCACCTGGATTATAAGCCAGCGTCAAATCAAAAAAACCCGGTATTACCGCAATTCGTTCCAGATAATGAACATTCTGCAATATCAGATATTTCGTTAACTGGTCTGCCAAAAGACCCAGTACGATAATGGCACCATATAAAAACAGTTTTTTACGTTGCATAACCATCCTTAAAACCAGAACAGGCGTGACCGACTAAATCTGCCACACCTGAATCATTCAAATCAAGCCTAAAAAAACGACAACATTACAGCCGTTACCTAGTCTCAGGCATACAAACGCTTTTCACCGGCACCATCGACATTTTGCACACAACGACCACAAATAGTCGGGTGCTGAGGGTCGGAGCCCACATCATCAGTATAATGCCAGCAACGCTCACATTTTGTACCCTGATCCACCGATACAGTGGCAGATAACTCTTCTCCAGCTTCTACGGTAACTTTCGCTACCATCAATACAAAACGTAATTCATCACCCAGCGCGGCCACATAAGGCAGCATATCTGTTGGCACCTTAATCGCTACATCAGCCTGTAAAGAAGACCCTACACTTTTATCCGCACGCAACGATTCAATAGCCACATTCACCGTATCACGCACTGCTCGGATCGCCTGCCATTTCAGTGTTAAGCTATCTACATCAGCCACAGGCGGGAATTCATGCCCCGTATGGTACAGTACACTATCTTCTTCATCACCACTCAGTACTGCCCAAGCCTCCTCTGCAGTAAAGCAAAGAATTGGGCTCAATAAAAGCACCAGATTACGCGTAATATGATACAGTGCAGTTTGCGCACTACGTCGGCCATGGCTGCCAGCCTGCATTGTATATAAACGGTCTTTCAGAATATCCAGATAAAACGCACCCATATCTTCTGAACAGAAATGGACAATATCCTGTACCGCAAAATGGAACGCATAACGGGCAAAATAATCATCAACCACACGCTGCTGCAATTGCTGTGCCAAAACCAGTGCATAACGGTCTAGCTCCAGCATCTCATCCACTGGCACCGCATCTGTAGCCGGATTGAAATCACTTAAATTCGCTAAAAGGAAACGTAGCGTATTCCGCAGACGCCGGTAGCTTTCTGACACTCGTTTTAAAATTTCATCTGAAATTGCCAGCTCACCGGAATAATCAGTAGAAGCCACCCACAAGCGCAGAATATCTGCACCCAGACTATCATTTACCTTCTGTGGTGATACCACATTACCCACAGATTTAGACATTTTCTGCCCGTTGCCATCCACCACAAAACCATGTGTCAGCAACTGTTTATACGGCGCACTGCCAACTGTAGCACAGGCAGTTAGCAGCGAAGACTGAAACCAGCCGCGATGCTGATCAGAGCCCTCCAGATACAAATCTGCAGGCCATGCCAGCTCAGGGCGCTGACGCAGTACTGCGTAATGCGTACTGCCCGAATCAAACCAAACATCCAGCGTATCTGGCAATTTATCATACTCATCAGCATCTGCGCCCAAAAGCTCATGCTTATCCAGCGCAAACCACGCCTCAATACCATGCTGCTCAATCCGCTTAGCCACCTCTTCCAGCAATTCAGCCGAACGTGGATGGAGCTGACCAGTTTCCTTATGGGCAAAAAAGGCCATTGGCGTGCCCCAGTAACGCTGGCGAGATACCACCCAGTCTGGACGACCTTCAATCATTGCCTCCAGACGCGCGCGTCCCCATGCCGGAAAAAACTCAGTCACCTCTACAGCATCCATCGCCTTATCACGCAAAGTCTTGCCATCCGTACCTTTTTTATCCATACCAATAAACCACTGGCCAGTAGCACGGTAAATCAAAGGCGTTTTATGGCGCCAGCAATGCGCATAACTATGAGTAATTTTTCCATTCGACAGTAATCTGCCCTCTTCGGCTACCCAATCAATTACCACCGGATTACCTTCCCAGACCGTCATCCCTGCCAATCTGGGCACATCACTGATATATCGTCCCTCAGCATTCACTGGGTTATATAACTGAATCCCATACCGCAAGCAGGCAAAATAATCGTCCAGACCATGTGCAGGTGCCGTATGTACCAGACCTGTACCAGCCTCAGTAGTCACATGCTCACCCAGTAAAACCGGAATATCTCGATCCAGAAATGGATGATTCAAATGCAGATTCTCTAGTTGTCGTCCTACAACTTCAGCCAGTACCGCAGTATCATCCACATCGAAACCAAAACGTTCCAAAGCTGCTTCAGCTAGCTCTTTAGCCAACACCAGCTTACCTTTTGGCGTATCAAACAACTGATAAACAACGTCCGGCCCCACACAAATTGCCTGACTGGCCGGCAAAGTCCACGGCGTAGTTGTCCAGATCACCGCATAGGCTTCGCCTAAAATCTCATTCAGACCAAACACAGTAGCCAGCGCCGCGTTATCCTTAAACTGATACGCCACATCAATCGCAAAAGAAACCTTATCTTTATATTCAACTTCAGCTTCTGCCAGCGAAGAACCACAATCCAGACAGAACTGCACTGGTTTCTCACCCCGATACAAATAGCCGCCTTGCTGAATCTTTCCCAGTGTACGGACAATATCCGCTTCAGTCTGATAATCCATCGTCAGATACGGATGCTCCCAGTCGCCCAGCACCCCCAGACGCATAAAATCCTGTTTCTGACGCGCAATCTGCTCCCGCGCATATTCACGGCAAAGCTCACGGAATTTAGCAGCCGGAATATTCTTACCGTGCTTCTTTTCTACCATCAGCTCAATCGGCAAACCATGACAATCCCAGCCCGGCACATATGGCGCATCAAAACCAGCCAGCGTCTTACTGCGGATAATAATATCCTTCAATACCTTATTCACTGCATGACCGATATGAATATCACCGTTCGCATATGGTGGGCCATCATGCAGAATAAATTTCGGTCGTCCGGCAGCCAGCTTACGCAGCTTCTGATAACGTTTCTGTTCATACCATGATTTCAGCCAGCCACCTTCACGCTTGGCTAAATTACCGCGCATTGGAAACGGCGTGTCCAACAAATTTACAGTTTTACTATAGTCAGTCATGACTTTCTCTTTAAAATATATCCGTTAATTCAATAATCTAAAAATCAGTATTATTTTACGGCCACCCGAACGCTACTTAGCAATTCAGGCAGCCTGCCATATTCGTGCCGCATCCATATCAGCAAAAATCTGAGCCTGCAACGCTGCCAAAGAATCAAACTTCAGCTCATCACGCAACTTATGCAGAAAATGTATCCCTAAGCGCTGACCATACAAATTGGCAGCACAATCAAAAATATGTACTTCAAGTTTCTGCTGGCTACCTGCAGAAACCGTCGGATTTTTACCAAAACTGGCCACACCACGTTTACGTCCGAAAGCACCAGTTACATCCACCACAAAAACCCCATTCAGCGCATAATGCAAAGCCGGCAGATGCACATTTGCCGTTGGGCAGCCCAATTCGCGACCAAGCTTGGCGCCATGTTTCACTCGACCACTGAGCACATACTCATGTCCCAGCAGCAACTGCGCATAAGCCAGGTTACCAGCAGCCAGCGCCATACGAACTGCCGTACTCGAGGCACGTACATCCTCAACCACAACAGATGGCGTTCTCTCTGTTACAAAAGCCTCCTGAGCCTGCAATAAAGCAAAATCACCGCTGCGATGGGCTCCAAAACGAAAATCATCACCCACCAGCAAATAGCGTGCTGATAACTTTTCAATCAGCATCTGCCGGATAAAATCCATCGGCTGCATCAATGCAAACTGCTGATTAAACCGCAGCACATACACCGCATCCACACAACCACTTTCAGCAAGCAAATTCAGCTTATCCCGCAGCGGCGACAACCGGTAAGGCAAAGACTTACCTGTCTGCTGCGCAAAAAACTCCTGAGGTTGCGGTTCAAATATCATCACCACCGAAGCAAGCCCGCGTTTATCAGCTTCCTGACGCAAGCGCAGCAAAATATGGCGATGTCCACAGTGCACACCATCAAAATTACCGATTGTTACTGCCGTACCACCAGACCAATCCGGCCGCAGCCCGCTCCCCAACCAAACTTGCATACAATTCTTGAACGAATCAAATAATAAAACACATCATTGTAAACACTTCAGCTCACCTTAGCCAGCGTAATTAAACAGCATTTTCCAACCTCTGCAACCGACAAATCCGCTTTATACTCAACGGCAAACAAAATTTGATACAGTTACAACAGCATTTCTTGCTAAAATAGCGCCCACATAACGCCAAGGCTTAGCCCAGCCGGCAGCAATACCCCAAAAACCACCATTAGGTAACACAATGGCCTTTCGTTTCGACATCATCTACGAATACCGTGAAATGTTTTATTACGGTGCGCTTACCACATTAGGCGTCACCCTGATTTCCACATTTATGGGCACCTTACTCGGCCTGATATTCGCCCTCACGCGTATCATCCGCCTCGAAAAGGGCGGCCTGCCCATACGCGCACTGGTATGGACACTGCGGCAAATTTCGCTGCTGTATGTCACCATCTTTCGCGGTACACCGCTATTTGTTCAAATTTTCATCTGGTATTTCGTCTGGTTTCCACTGCTCATCAACCCAACTGATGGCCTAATTATCAGCGGAGATCTTGCCGTAGAACTCCGGCGCAGTTATGGCGCACTGATTGCCGGCACACTGGCCTTGTCAGTCAACTCCGGCGCCTACATCACCGAAATCTTCCGCGCTGGTATTCAGTCTATCGACCGCGGTCAATTTGAAGCCTCCCGTTCACTAGGTCTCAGCTATACACAAGCCATGCGCTACGTTATCCTGCCACAGGCCATCCGGCGCATGCTGCCACCCATTGGGAATGAATTCATTACTCTTCTTAAAGACAGCTCTCTACTTTCAGCCATCGCTGTGGCCGAACTGGCCTTTGCCGCCCGCGCAGCAGCCGGACGATACCTTAACTATGAAACCCCACTCTACACCATCGCCATAATCTATTTGATCATGACCATAGCATTGAGTTGGTTCTTTTCATGGCTTGAAAAAAGATACAATAAAGGTTATCAGCATTAATTCATAATTCACGCAAAAGATATCAAATATAACAATCATACAGAGCGGTTGAAATATATATACCGCTCTATTTTTTTATCCGCTAAAAAATGTTAAAAAACCATACCAAATAAATAGCCTGATCTAAATACATTTATTTTCTCATCTTTAATTAAGTAGCCCACCCAAACATTTGAAATACAAATAAAAAATAGGCACAGGCAAAATTTGTCATTCCGACTAATATTGATGCATATCGACACTCTAGATGGGGAATCTACATTTACCCTTGTCCATGAAAACCCAGACTAGATTGCTGAACAGGGCAAATGTATGAATGATTTTAAAGTTGGAGCAGCAACTAAAGTTTACACTGCATGGGGCTTCGGCCATTGCGCCCCTTGCTAGCAATCTTAAAAATTAATGTATATATCAAACTGAATCGCCAATTTTTGGCGTGGCATGGGCACTAATGGTAGCATGACTAAATACATGATCGTCTCTGCCAGCCGTTCACTGATGCAAATTTATAAATTACACTTCAAAGAAGTGGCTAGACTCACCGATGCCGCCTTAACTCCATGTCATGCCATTAAACGTTCATCAAACAAGATTACACCATCTGCTTTTGTATTTGTCATCGGTATTGTTGGCTTAGGACATATGGCAGTCCAAATTCTAAAAAATGTTTAATGTGCCACCATTATTGCCGATGATAAGCTTGAATTAGCCAAAAAATACGGTGCCGATTACGTCGTGCGTACTAATAAAGATATTGATACCGTTGCCAAAGAAATAACCCAAATTACTGATTCAAAAAATGTGCCGTTATTCTCGACTTCGTCGGTAACAATCCAACATTGGCCTTAGGAGCCAAAACTGTTGGTTTGGGTGGAGACTGGACAGTAGTTGGACTTGGTGGTGGACAATTAAACCGACATAGCGCCAATCAAGCATGGGGTACATCACTACACACCCCATTTTACGGTTCCCACATAGTAATTTTGACAAATTAGCCAACAGCCTTGATAGGAATTGGTTTAATAATTTTTAAATCAATCCAGAATCTTAACTACGACTTTAGAATTGAATTGAAGCATAAAAAAGCCCCAAAAAAAAATTTCGGGGCTTTTTTTCTATTCAACAAGATTTCTATCAATATCTCCTGTTAAATAAAATTCATTAAATGCTTTTCTGACTTTCGTAAAATCTTCGGTTATGGTTCGATTATCCCACAAATCACCGTATAAACTTACCAAACCCCGAGTTCGATTATTGTCCCAAAAAGTTCTTACTTCATCATCTTCATCATCTTCATTTCCAGCTAATGGAGCCCTTTTTGAAAACAAGACTAGATATTTTCCATTATCTGCGTAAAGCTTCAATTCGTAAGGAGTCGTACCTTTCACATCATTTTGTATCAGATAAAGTACGCCCTCACTTGAGGCAAATAAATCCAGAGCATTATTTATATCTTCTAGTGTTGGGTTACGATTTACAATTCCATCATTATTTTTGTATAGATCACCAACTATTCTTCCATTAAATTTAAATTCTGTTTTCATTTTGGAGTCTCCGTTCTTTCCATTTTACTCATACCAGGTTTCCATTTATAAAATATATCTGCTTCTGTAGTCTCAGCTTTGATATTTAATGAATTCAATTTTGATGCTTTAGCCATTGAAACAATATCATGTCTGCAATAAGTACACACATCCTCTCCCTTAACTCTCATATATGCATTAGCTCCTTCGGTTACAACCTTATCAGCAGCCTGCTGTAGTGCTCCTATTTCTGCATGTGCATTCTTCATATCACCATTTGATTTTGGATTTTTGGATTTTGCTACTTTCTTAGCTATTTCTTGTGTATCAACATTTTATTAAATAAACTCGTTTTTTTTAATTTACCTTTTTACTAAAATCAAATAATCTCTTGTATTAAATTAATAGTAATTTTGACAAATTAGTCAACAGCCTTGATAGGAATTGGTTTAACAATTTTTAAATCAATCCAGAATCTTAATTACGGCTTTAGAATTGAATTGAAGAATAAAAAAACCCCGAATAAAATTTCGGGGCTTTTTTCTATTCAACAAGATTTCTATCAATATCTCCTGTTAAATAAAATTCATTGAATGCTTTTCTGACTTTCGTAAAATCTTCGGTTATGACTCGATTATCCCATAAATCACCTTGTAAATCTACCATACCCCGCGATCGATTACTGTCCCAAAAAGTTCTTACTTCATCATCTTCATTATCTTCATCATCTTCATTTCCAGCTAATGGAAGCCTTTTTGAAAACATGACTAGATATTTTCCTTTATCTGCGTAAAGCGTCAATTCGTAAGGCGTTGTACCTTTCACATAATCCTGTATCAAATAAAGTACGCCTTCGCTTGAAGCAAATAAATCTAGAGCATTATTTATATCTTCTAATGTTGGATTACCACTACAACTTACATTACCAAAAAGAGTTCCATTAAATTTGAATTCTGTTTTCATTTTGAAATCTTCTTTCTATTCATTTTACGCTCACCAGCTATTTATTCATAAAATATATCATCTAAGGTTCAAAGTAGTCTGGTTTGCAGAATCAAGTTTAAAATTCCCAAACGAATCAGCAATACCTCTCCATATCAGCAGCCCCCTCAAATTTACTGCCAGTTGGGGGATACACATAAATCGTTAATCAGGTAGTTAATTTCATTATTATATAAAGTCTGGCTATTATTCAAACTAACCTGCCATAATGGGCTCGTGCTCCAATCGCTATCCGGTATTTTGTACTAAGTGGTTTTGCCATCTACGGTTTTGCTGATGCGCCGGCCAAACAGGTCGTATGTTAGCTGGCTAATTATCCGCTGTCGTTGCTGACTTTACTCAGGTTCTCGGGGGCGTTGTAGTCAAAGTTCTAACTTTAAATTAAAAATAATCCCGCAATATAATAAATTGCGGGATTATCATATTTAGATTTCATCTAAAATATACATATCTGTAGCTTGTAAACCTTCCCTTTTTAACAATTTGAAATTGACATTTAATTTCAAGTAATGAATTAAACCAAAAATATTAGTATTTACAATTATTTCAACCTTGTGTATTAATAATTAATAGTTATAACTAGATTCAGTAAGATAATTTTTAAAATCAAAAAGCATATTAGTAGTCTAGTTATACATCCTTCCAAACTGAGTTTATCTCCCGTTTTTATTCCATTATCGTTTAGATGAATCATTTTAAGTCTTTATTAACAAATATTTATTAAAATAAAAAATATAGGCTGTAATCACTCAGCGTTAATAGAATATTAAATACATTTTAGATAATTATAAATCTTCATTATTATCATGTAATTTATTCTTCAATGAGAATATTTTTATATTTATCTTTAATATTTAAAATAGCTTCTAAACAAATAATTTTTCCATTAATTGAACCACTTTCTAGACAAATTTCATAACCGCTTTTCTTTTTTATTTTAAAATTCATATTATCTTTAAAAGGGTATTTAATCAAAATATTATCTAATTTTTTAATACAAATAGATGAAATATAGCATCCTTCTAAACCTTCATCTTCATCAATATCATTATTAAAAATATGCAAAAGTTTAATATCTTTACATATAATATTACCCATTACTTCGCCTTGATGGTATACACTTACTAGTTCTAATGATAAATCATTACCATGATTTAAAATTTTTGTAAATCCTAATCCTAAATCACAAATCTTTTTCATATTTATCTCCCAAATTTATTTTACAAAATGCCTAGTTGAATGCGATTCATTTTCTAATTTATTTCCCCACTAATCTTGCCTTTCATTTTATTAGACCTGCTGTTGCCAAATTTTTTTGTTCTTATTATTTCACCAGTCTTAGGTGTTATCCAACCCTTTGTAAATGTTTTTGAAACTTTATTAGATATAAAAACAGCGTAAGAAAACGCTGTTTTTTGAAATGAAATTTCATTTTATATTATGTTTAATTTAGTTTTATTTGCTAAAATTTCAATTTGTTTTTTAAGAATAAATTTGTTTTTTTTAACAAAAAATTGATGTGTTAAATCATATCCAGTGATTGTAAAACAACCTAATAATGGATAAATAAATATATACAATCTTTTTTCTTTAAGAACATTATCCAATAAATACATATAATTATTAAACGATTTAATTCTTATTGGTTTATTATCAATTATAGCAATAACATTTGCTTTTGAAATTTTAAACAAATATGTATATATAAATATAAATTTATTTTCAATTTTATTAAATAACATTTTTTTTCTTACACTTTTTTTTGCATCATTATAAGAAACTAGATCAGCATTAATGTATTCATTTTCTGTTAAAAAATGATCAAAAATAGAAATACAAAAAATATAATATTTTTTTTCTAATACATTTAAATTACTTAAATCTAATTTAATCAATTTGTATATTAAATTTCTCATTCTCTTATATATTTTCCTTCTTTACTTAATGTACCTATTCTATCACCTTTTTGTTAAATAACTTCCAGTAACTACCTCCATGTCCTCTTACTCCTGCTCTGTCTTTAGAAATTTTCCAGCCAGTTTTAGGATCTTGATAATCTCCACCCTTAAGTCTTTTATTAAATCGGCTTAAGTCAACTTGATCTCCTTTTTTTAATTTCTTTTTATAATTATTATCTTGATCATCAGGATCAGGTGAACCTCCTACCGTATTCTTACTATTTGCATCACTTATTTCAATATCTTTAGTTTCACAGTCCTTTTTATCCTTACTTTTATTATCATTAAGCATTGGTATTGTGGGTAATCCTGTAAGCCAACCTACCATCCCCCATTTCAACGCTTCGCTTGCCAGTCTGTTGCAAGTAGGATTCAACACACAAAATCGTATCCCATTTATTGCAACCCTTATTCCAGCAACAATTAATGGAACAGCTACAGGAGCAATCTCCTCAGTCGGATCACTGTATACCAGCGGATTTCCACCTACATATCCATACGTGTTTATCCCTCCAGCCAACCCTATCGGGTCATTCTGAATATATCTCCCCGTCTTCGCGTCATAATCCCTGAAGTAGTTATACGATAGTCCAGTCTCTTCGTCGTAATACTGTCCCGGAAACCTCAGGTTCATGGTGATTTGGTTATTGGCATCCAGTTCGCTGTTGCCAAATGCATCACTGGTAATCTTCCAGCTTTGTTCTCCTGCACTGTTTATTGCTAGTTGTGGGGTGCCCAGAATATCTGTTATTAGATGGTCATAGGTGGCTAATTTGGGGTCTGACCTACGTTCATGTTGGCCTGCCGCAATAGGCTGATATCCCTAACACAGTCAGTTTTTAGCCGTCTGCTACTGTAGATGTAGCAGGTGGATTTGCCGTTTGCAGTTTGCAGTTTTACTAGCGCGAATGCCATATAGATCAATAGCTGGTCATCGCTGGTATAGGTTAAATCATTGATCTATCCTTTTCTTTCTCCCATTTAATCAATTAATTCTGCTAATTGAAGTGCCATTTTCTAATTCATCTGGTGCTGCCAGTTAAATTGTCAATGGCATTATTCTGTAAAATATGGCCGCTGCTCTGGTATTTCTATTTTAGTTTTACCAGAGCTAAGCGGTCTCATCGGTTAAACTTATAAATTTTTGTTTATAGATAAATGATTTCATGACAAAAATCTTTATCTATTACAAACACCTCTATTCTGAAACCTTTAGGATAATCTTTAAAGCCTGAAATATTCTCCCGTTTCTTTTTTTCCTCAAGTGCTTTTTCTAAAGAAGAAAAAGTGCCAATTTCGAATTCAGTTAAACCTTTCTGTTTTGTTTCCTTGGCATGAATTAATGTATAAACTTTGTTTTGAGTCATATTTAACACCTTTTATAATTTATCTTATCCAATTAAAAAGTCACAAAACCATCACGCCAGGAATCTTCATCTATATTATTAACATCATAAATTTCAAGCCTTTTCAATTTACTTAGATAAAAAATTTTTGAATAATATTTTTTTCTTTCTAAGGCTTTATGATAAGTGCTATAAAAACCTAATATTAGTTCTGCCTCAGCATCAAAATCTTCTGAATATGGAAATGCTAATTCAATAGCTTGATTACCATGATAAGAATAAGTTACGTAATTCAACCGGAATAATGTCATAACTATTTTAATCCTTTTCAAATTAAGGTTTTTTCCTTATATTTTTATTATATCTTAATTGTAAATTAATTAACTATTTTTAAAAATAAAATCTTCTTATAGCCTCTCCATGCTCTTTTGGTTCGGCTGTACTCTGATCCTGCACTTTTTTCCGAATTTTGTAAAACTTTATCTTTACCATATTTTTTCTAATTAATCTAAGTGCATATTGCTCAGGGGTTTCATCTTTATATGGTGGTTTTCCTCTTACTCAGTCGGGAGTATCGTTAGCAGATTCTTTACCCGATTGCTTAGGAATTCGTTTTTTAAATTCTCTTTTGCAATCAGATTCTTTAGGATCACAATCTCCATTAGGAGAATTAGAACTACTATTTAAATTAATATCTACTTCATTACACTCTTTTCCCTTTTTTCTTTTATTTTTAGTTTTGTTTAAGATAGCAATTGATGGAAGAGATCCTAATTCTTCATTTCGATTTTTTATATTTTGATATAAACCATACAATGAATCAGTGACATTTTTTTTACATACTGGTGACACTACACATGCACTTAAAATAGCGGCTCCTATTAATACAGGCATTATTACTTGAGCATACTCCCCAGTCGGATCACTGTATACCAGCGGATTTCCACCTACATATCCATACGTGTTTATCCCCCCAGCCAACCCTATCGGGTCACTCTGAATATATCTCCTCGTCTTCGCGTCGTAATCCCTGAAGTAGTTGTACGACAGTCCGGTCTCTTCGTCGTAATACTGTCCCGGAAACCTCAGGTTCATGGTGATTTGGTTATTTGCATCCAGTTCGCTGTTGCCAAATGCATCACTGATAATTTTCCAGCTCTGTTCTCCTGTACTGTTTATTGCTAGTTGTGGGGTGCCCAGATGGTCTGTTATTAGGTAGTGATAGCTGGCATTTTTTAGGGTTTGGCCTTCGTTTAGATTCGCCTGCCACAGTGGGCTGGTGCACCAGTCGCTATCTGGTGCCCAGCCGTACGCTACTTGCATCCGTCCTGTCTGATCCAGTTCAGCTATTAGCCCTTCGCTGCTGTAGATATAGTAGGTAGTTTTGCCATTTACGGTTTTGCTGATGCGCCGGCCAAATGGGTCGTATTGGTAGCTGGCTATTTCTTCTTAAATAGTCGTTTTAATTTATATAGTTCGGAATTTATGCATCTGCAAATAATAATAAATTAAAAAAAGCTTTAACTATTTAATCTTAGTTAAAGCCCAAATATATTTTACCGCTATTTTACTTATCCATAGCTTTAAAGTTAATTGCAAATAAAATAAAGTACATTTTTATTAAACCATATCATAAAAAAAATTGTCTAATGCTTCTTGTTCAGTATTAAACCATTTTAAATATGAAAAGCTAAATTCTTCTCTAACTAATTCGTAATAATTTTTTTTTTGGCTTACACAATCCTTCTCGAAATCAGTATCATCGTATAAATAATCTATTGATATTACAGCAAACTTATTATCTTTCAATCTTTCTAACAAGTTAGCTTTACATATATTATTACAATCATTATTACATTGATTTATTAATATACTGCTTTCTTTATATAAATTTAGTCCCATTGTCGAACCCATTTTCCCTTCTTTACTCTCATATTGGTATTAGCTCTGGAATTTTTGAAACTAGTATGTATTTCTCCATTTGATTTTGTAATTACAACTCTATCTCCTGAAACATGTACAGTATAACCTGTCTCACTATCTTTATATTTTTTACCTTCTCTTATGACTCTATTCCTATCACCCACTTGCCTATGTTTATCAGTAGCTGCTTGCTCTCTTCTTAATTTACCATGATCAGATTCTTTTGTATGACTTTTTGATTCATTTTTATCATCAGGATCCGGTGGATTAGGAGATCCACCTACTATATTTTGACTGTTTGCATCATTTATTTCAACATCTTTAGTTTCACAGTCCTTTTTATCCTTACTTTTATTATCATTAAGCATTGGTATTGTGGGTAATCCCGTAAGCCAACCTACCATCCCCCATTTCAACGCTTCGCTTGCCAGTCTGTTACAAGTAGGATTCAACACACAAAATCGTATTCCATTTATTGCAACCCTTATTCCAGCAACAATTAATGGAACAGCTACAGGAGCAATCTCCCCAGTTGGGTCACTATATACCAGCGGATTTCCACCTACATACCCATACGTGTTTACTCCTCCTGCTAACCCTATCGGGTCATTCTGAATATATCTCCCCGTCTTCGCGTCGTAATCCCTGAAGTAGTTATACGATAGTCCGGTCTCTTCGTCGTAATACTGTCCCGGAAACCTCAGGTTCATGGTGATTTGGTTATTTGCATCCAGTTCGCTATTGCCAAATGCATCACTGGTAATCTTCCAGCTCTGTTCTCCTGCACTGTTTATTGCTAGTTGTGGAGTGCCCAGATGGTCTGTTATTAGGTAGTGATAGCTGGCATTTTTTAGGGTTTGGCCTTCATTTAGATTGGCCTGTCACAATTGGCTGGTGCCCCAATCGCTGTCCGGTATCCAGCTATACGCTACTTGCATCCGTCCTGTTTGATCTAGGTCGGCTATCAGCCCTTCGCTGCTGTAGATGTAGTAGGTAGTTTTGCCATTTACGGTTTTGCTGATGCGCCGGCCAAATGGGTCGTATTGGTAGCTGGCTATTTCTCCGTTGTCGTTGCTGACTTTACTTAGTCTATCTGCAGCGTTATAGCTATAGCTGAGTTTTTTATTGGCGTTTTCTTCTGTCGCTAGCTGCCCGTTGATGGTGTAGCTGAGGCTGGTTTGTTGTTTGCCTTCTCCCCATTTGATGAGTTGGTTGAGGTCGTTGTACTGCCACTCACCTGGTTGTTGGGCGCTACCGGTGCGGTTGCCTATGGCATCGTAGCTGTACGATTCTGCTCGTTGCGCTTGTCTTTCTTGTTTCGGTTTGACTTGGATTAACAAATCAATTATTAATTATTTAAGATTGAGAATTAATAATTGGATTAAACATTTAAAATAAATTAATTATATCAGATCAATATAAATTAATTTTCCAAATCATCACCTTGATATAAAAACCAAGCTCGTTTACATTTTTCATAATCAGCTGGACTTTCCGCATCATTAAAACAATATTCTAAAAACATTTTTTTACTAATTCTTCTACTACAACGAATACAACTATAAACAAAATCAGGTGTACCAGCAAACATATGATATAAACCCCATTCATGCCTGTAATATACAAAATCAACATTTTCATTAGTTATAATTGTATGACAATATGAATAATTTAAATCACTAGAATTAATATTACTACTATTATTATTAAATTGTAATATTTCTTCCAATCCATCGTCATAGAATAAGTATTGATAATAACTATTAGACCCTAACCTATGAATTGCATCAGAAAGCCACTCAGCCTCTATTGAATATAGATAGCCTGCACAAGGCATAGCTACCCATCCTTTATCATTTATAAATTGCTTAGAAATTCCTTTATCTGAATTTAGTAAGTATTCAGAAAAATTAGCTTTATTCTCAAATAATGCTTTTCTTGAAATTAAATTACTCATTATTAGCCCCATTATTTATTTACTTACGCTTAATTAAAAATTATATATATAAATCCTTGCCAAAAGGCAAGGATTAAATACTAAATAAAGCTAAATTAATTTATTGATATAAATCCCATATATATTTGCATTCTCGAAATTCTTTGGAATCTTTCATAAATTGATGATAGTACTCGTTATAAATTTCTTTACAATTTTGCTCACTACATTGAATGCAGCTATAAACAAAATCATAAGTTCCAGCAAATATATGATATAAATTATCTAAATTTTTATAATACATAAAATCAATATTTTTATTAGTTAGAATAACTCTTTTATCCAAAAAACCGTATTCGCTATCATAAATATTTTCTTGATTATTAATAATTTCTAAATATTCTATTTTATCATTATTTTCGATAATATATTGTTCATATGTAGTAAATCCAAATCTATGAATGGCATCAGACAACCATTCAGACTCAATAATTTCAAGATTTTCAGGAATAATCATTGCTACCCAATTATTTTTATAAATAAAATCTTTTGAAATGACGCAGTGAGTATTTAAAATACTTTGTATAAATTCAATTTTATCTCTATACAAAGATGTATTTTGATCACAAATGTTCATTACATATCCTTGTTAATATCTAATTTTTGTTACTCGTTTACCTTTAATAGGTCTTATTTCCATTGTGGGTCTGCCACTAGAGCTATTAGGACGTATTACTACTATTCTGCCATCCTTAAGCTGACCATGTAAAACAACATTTTCTCTTCCTACATTCTTAACATTACTCGGATTTAAATTATTAAAATCTTTTTGTGTTTGCTCCCATCCTGATTTATTACGTATATATTGTTTACTGGATCCTTTTGTTTTTGGCCCAGGAGTAGAATCATTGATAATATCCTCTAGAACTTTATCTTGTTCATTCTCATTATCAGGATCTGGAGGAGAAGCTGCTCCATTAGTACTTATATTATTAAGGTCGTTTATATTAACTGTATTACTATCACATGATTTTGTATTATTTTTATCATCTTCTCTGTGCTCCGTTAATGTAGGCAAAACATCTGTGCCTTTAATTCTTTCACGTATATTTTGATATAAACCAGACCAAGAATCAGTGACAATTTTTTTACATACTGGTAACACTACACATGCACTTAAAATAGCGGCTCCTATTAATACAGGCATTATTACTTGAGCATACTCCCCAGTCGGATCACTGTATACCAGCGGATTTCCACCTACATATCCATACGTGTTTATCCCCCCAGCCAACCCTATCGGGTCACTCTGGATATATCTCCCCGTCTTCGCGTCGTAATCCCTGAAGTAGTTATACGTTAGTCCGGTTTCTTCGTCGTAATACTGTCCCGGAAACCTCAGGTTCATGGTGATTTGGTTATTGGCATCCAGTTCGCTATTGCCAAATGCATCACTGGTAATCTTCCAGCTCTGTTCTCCTGCACTGTTTATTGCTAGTTGTGGGGTGCCCAGATGGTCTGTTATCAGGTAGTGATAGCTGGCATTTTTTAGGGTTTGGCCTTCGTTTAGATTGGCCTGCCATAAGGGTCTGGTGCCCCAATCACTGTCTGGTGCCCAACCGTACGCTACTTGCATCCGTCCTGTCTGATCCAGTTCTGCTATCAGCCCTTCGCTGCTGTAGATGTAGTAGGTGGTTTTGCCATTTACGGTTTTGCTGATGCGCCGACCAAACGGGTCGTACTGGTAGCTGGCTATTTCTCCGCTGTCGTTGCTGACTTTACTTAGTCTATCTGCAGCGTTGTAGCTATAGCTGAGTTTTTTATTGGCGTTTTCTTCTGTCGCTAGCTGCCCGTTGATGGTGTAGCTGAGGCTGGTCTGTTGTTTGCCTTCTCCCCATTTGATGAGTTGGTTGAGGTCGTTGTACTGCCACTCACCTGGTTGTTGGGCGCTACCGGTGCGGTTGCCGATGGCATCGTAACTGTAGGATTCTGCTCGTTGCGCTTGGTTTTCTTGTTCCGGTTTGACTTGGGTTAAGCGATCCAGTTGGTCATACTGGTAGTTGCTGCTGCCTTTTTCTGTCTGGATACTGCTGATGTTGCTAACTTTATCGTAGCTGTAGTGGCGTTCGAGTAGGGTTTGTCCTTTGCTAACCAGTTTGATTTGTGTTGGTCGCTGTAAGGCATCATAGCTGTTGGTTTGTTCTACTTGCGGATAGGTGATACGTTTAGGCTGATTCCATTGGTAATCACGCCAGTTGATTTCTTCTCCGTTTGGCAGTATGGCTTGCTGTAACTGGCCGTTGGCATAACGATAGTTTACTGTGCTGTTATCGGGATAGGTGATGCTGGCTAGGTTGCCATCTGTATCATAGCTGTATTTTAAGGTTTTGCTGATGCGGCCATAGCTGATGTTTTCTTCAACGATTCGACCTAGGGCATCGCGCTGATAGGTGTAATGGCTGTTGGTGCTGCCGCTTTGCTGTACATCTGTCAGCTGGTTGTTGGCATCGTACTGGTAGTTGACTGTCTGTTCGGCGGTGTCGGTACCGGCTGCGATGTAGTGTTGCTGGCTGATGTTTCCCGCTGCATCATACTGATACTGTATGCGGTTGCCGTTGGCCTGTTTCTGTTCGGTCAACTGGTTGGCAGCGTTGTAGCTGTATTCGACGTCGTTGCCCAGTGTTTTGGTTTCTTTGAGTAGGTTGTTATTTTGATCATATTCAAAGTGGTACTGGTTGCCTTTGGCATCAGTCAGTGTGCTGAGGTTGTCAGACAGGTCATACTGGTACTGGGTTTTACCTGACAGTGCATCTATGTCGGCTGTGATTTGTCCCAGTGCGTTGTATTGGCTTTGGCTGGTGCGGTTGGCAGCATCGGTGCGGCTGATTTGTTGGCCTAATTGGTCATAGCTGCTGTGGCTGCTTATCTGGGTATTGCTGTCCAGCTGCTGGTTGACGCTGATGGTGTTACCCATGTTGTCATAATCGTAGCTTTCGCTGTAGGTCGGGTAGTTTATTTTGGTCAGGAGTCCAGCCTGACTGGTGCCGGGTGCGCCATATTCGTAGCTAAGCTGATTGCCGTTGTAGTCTTTATACTGGCTGATTCTGCTGTTGCTGTCGTAGCTCTGTTCACTAACCAGTCCGGATGGGGTGATGGTTTTAATCAGGCGGTTGAGCTGGTCATACTGCTCGGTGGTGACTTGATTCAATGCGTCGGTGGTTTTTACTTCGCGCCCTGTTGCTGTATTTTGATAGCTGTAATGGGTGCTGTTGCCTCGCGCATCGGTCATCTCTACTATTCGGCCGAGGGCATCGGTTTTCATGGTAAAGGTGTGCTTGAGTGGGTCGGTTACTTGTGTTGTGTAACCGGCAGCGTTGTAACCCAATAGCCATTTCTGCTGTAAAGGGTTCTGTAATTCGATTGGCTGTCCTTGTATGTTATAACTGTACTGATACTGTTGCCCTTTGCCATCGGTATAGCTGGCTATGTTGCCGTAGCGGTCAAAGCTTTGCTGCAGGCTGATGCTCTTTTGATTATTGCCTATGGTGGCTTTGGTTTGCTGACCTAGGTTGTCATACTCGAAGTTGACGATGCGTTGCTCGGGTTTGCCGGCAGCATAGGTGATTTTGGTCGGCTGGTTGGCTGCATTGTATTCAAAGGTGATGCTGTCGCCTTTGGCGTTGATTTGTTTGACCGGTTTGTTGGCCTGATTGTATTGATATTCTTCTACTGCGCCATTCGGATAGGTGATTCTAACTGGATAGTCCGCTTGGTTGTACTGGGTAGTGGTAATCTGCCCGCGTTCATCGGTGTATTTAACGATGTTGTTGGCGCTGTCTCGATCATAGCGAGCGGTAAGATGGCCGTTTATGCTTTCGGTCAGTACGCGTCCATTGCTGTCAAATACGGTGACGGTTTTTTGGCCGGCCGGATCGTTGACGGTGATGGTGTACTGTTTGTTGACGCGATTGTATTCGGTATTATAAACGGTTACGGCGCCGGTTTTGCTGGTGATTTTGCCTACGCGTGCCAGTTTGTTTTCATGATCGGCTGCACCGGTGCTCACTACGGCACTTTGTGATATTACGCCACCATTGCGGCCGCTGCCCATGGCAAACTGTGATGAGGGTACGGACACGATGTAATCAATTTTGGTGACGCCACCATCGGGATCGGTGCGGCGGTTTATCTGTCCGTTGTTATCGTAACCATATTTCCAGACGTTGCCCATGACGTCGGTTACTTGGGTCAGGCGGTCTCCGGACCAGTTGTAGCTGACGCTGCGGCCACTGCGGTCGGTGGCTTTGATTAGGTGATCCTGATTGTCATAGTCTAGGCTGTATACGAGTTCGCCGTTGTTATCTTTTATGGCTTTGCGCTGTCCGTCTTTATTTAGCTCAAAGCTAACTTGTACGTTGTTGGCATTGCCATAGGCCAGTGGCCGGCCTTTGCTGTCATAGTTTATCCAGTTACCCTCTGGATCCGTCCAGCGCCAGCCGGTTTCGGTTTTGCTGATGGATACTTGTTTGTAGGTATATAAGTCGGCTTCGCCGCTGCGCTGATACAGGGTACCGGCTCGGTCAATAGTTTTGACAGTGCTGTCGAGCGGATCCAGTACGAAGCGTAGTTCGGCCCAGGCCGGATTCAGATACCAGCGCCCGTTCTCCCAGGTACGGTTGAGTTTAACTTCTCCACCTAATACTTTTACCCGCATATCTACGGTGTTTTCGGTAAATTCGGTATTCGGTAGTCTGACGCTGGCATGACTGATGCCAGATATTTTTTCGTCATTGCCGCTGATGCGGGCATAAGCCATCTGCGGCAATGCCATTACCAGCATGAGTATGTAGCTGATTACCCGGAACAGCCGTTCCTTCAGGCTGTTCCTAGGTCGGTTGTTTGTTTTCATTTTTTGACCCTTGTGTTTAATTTATTTATTTTGTTTTATTTGTTGGCATTAGCGCGAACCATCTTTCGAACCACCTGAAGCACAGGGCGCATCTGGGGTACAGCCAGGCGTTATTGGCATCGCCTCCGGCGAACCACCCACAGCCCCATTTCCGAAAGTGCCGCCGCCCACTCCTCCAAGTGAACCGCCGCCTCCCCAGCCGATACCACTGCCCTTGGTTGAGCATTTTTTACCGGTGTACTGATAGAAACGTCCACTGCTGCTGCCTTTGGAAATGTCACCACTGGGACACTCACTCTGATGTGATTCCTCATAGCTAGCTTCGTAGGATGTGCAGTCGTCTTCTTCTGGTGCGGCACGTAGCAAGTCTGATAGCGAAGCAATTCTGGTTTCTGCCGGCGCCTGCTGTTTCGGATCAAGAGCAGTCACTTTATAGGAAATCACTACTTTTTCTTTTGGTTTGAGCACACTGGGCACTTCACCAAAAAATTCATACTTGAAGTGGGCATCAGTTTTCGGCAAATTCAGTACCACATGGTCAGCCTGTACCAGACCATAATTGCTGACTGTAATCTGCCCCGTTTTTTCTTCTCCAACCTGCATTGCACCAAGATTAATAGACAATGGTTCGAGCATAATGACAGGTGCCGGTACTTGCGTATTAAAAGTGGCATTAACGTTAATGTCATACACATCTTTAATGGAGGTTTCAGTCACGCCAAACTCTACATTGATTGTCTGATACTCCAGAAATACATGCTGATTAGTTGTGCTATCAGGCTGAATCACTATACGGCCGCTGGCATCCATATGATTAGGTGCGCTAACGCGATAGCGATAGATGCCTGCCGGCAGCTTGTTTAAGGTTGCGATACCATCTTTGTCTGTATTGAAAGTATATTGTTCCGTTAATACACTATCATTCTGCAACTTGATGGTTGCTCCTTTTACGCCTTTGATGGGCTGTCCGTCTGCATCTAGGGTGGCGGTATAGATATCAGCCACATCAAAGTGAGCTACGCCCTGTCCGCTCTGGGTAACGGAAATTCTTACCGGAATGGTGCCTGCTACTTTGCCGCTGCTGGATACTCTGATAATAAAGTTGTAAATGCCGTCGGGGATGCTGTTGTCCGGCTGAGCCATGATTTGTACCGGTACTTTTTCATCAACCGCAATTTCATTAATATTTTTATCACTGGCAATAAATACCCAGCTCGGAGCGGGATTACCCTGCTCATCTACCAGCTCTACCTGAACATTTTTTGCCGCTGCCAATCCTTTATTGCCAACGCTGACTTTGGCTGTGGAGCTGGTATTTTGCTGTAAGCCAGTCTGTATATAGGTAGGCGATGCATACAATTCAGGCATTGGCTGACCAAGCTCATAATTAATCTGTAATTTACCGCGTACCAGATCTCCTGAATCATCGGCATAGGCCACCAAAAACAAGCTGCCCTTTTCGGCTGCATGATTGTCTGCGGTGAATTTAATTGTTGTCGTGCGACTCTGTCCGGGGGCAATATTTACAGCTTCAGATTCAATATTCACGCCCTGAGGCAATACGCCATCTGGCTGATTTTCAGCAGCCAATACCCAGCGCAGGTTTTTAGCACCGGTACTGGCTGTAGCATTAACCTGTATGGGTGTGGTGATGGTTCGCGGCGCTTTGAGCTGATAGCCTTGTATATTAAATGCGATGCGGTTGATATCAAAACTACCCTGACTGGTAACAGTTTTTTCATCCGGATGAATAATGTCAACCTGATATGTACCCGAGTCAGATTCCTGCGGGGTAAAGGTATAGGTGAAATGGCCGTTTTCATCAGTGGCAACAGCTATTCTGCGTTCAAACCCTTTTACATTCAAAACCAGTTTTAGCGGTACGTTTACAGCTATCGTATTTTCAGCACGATAAACAGCCTGCCCGCTAATGGTTACTGGCTGCGGGCCATAACTAACCGCAGGGCTGATTGCGGTAATTTTACCGGTATAAGGTGTGGGAGGCGGAGCCGGTGGTTCAATTTTGACATTGACCGTACGGGTGCTGGTCACTGTTTTGCCGCTGGTATTGGTCACTTTTGCATTGATTTTGTGGCTGCCATTATCCTCCATGGTCAGAGGCCAGTGTGCCTGATAGGGGCGTTCTGACAGAGTAGCAAACTGTTTGTTATCTATCAATAAATCTACTTTTTCGATACCAAGTTCATCTGCAGCATCTACCTGAATATCAACCGGAGCAGCAAGTGTTTGATTATCACTGGGAGTAGTAATGATTGCAGTGGGTGTCGGTAAAGCGAAATCAAACTGCACCGGTGCACTGGGCTCACTGCTGCCAGCATCATTCTGCGCTACAGCATGTAAGCGGTAACTACCTTCTTTCGGCAGCAGAATATCCTGAGTGAAATAGCCTTGTGCATCAGCGGTAACTTTTTCACTCACTGGTTTATCATTCAGATACAACTGAACTTTTGCACCAGACTCAGCTGTACCCTGAACTTTTAATGCTGCGTTCTTAACTTTTGTCTGGGTAACAGGGCTGATAAGTACTGGAGGTGTAACCGTAATAGCAGATGCCTGAGTATAGCCTGAGCTGTTGCCTGCTTTATCCAAAGCATTCAGTCGGGCATATAAGATACCACCGGCGGGCACATTATCTATCTGCATATTACTGCTTTGCAGATTAATATCCTGATCGATAATGGGTTTATTGAAATCTGGATTATTGGCAATTTGCAGATGTATAGAGGCTATACCACTCAGATTATCACTGCTGCTGTAACCAATTCTCACCGCTTTGTCATTAACGCGACTGAATTGGTTCAGTTCCACAACCGGTTTGGTCGTATCTACGGTAATGAGCTCAGAGGGTGAAGACCACATTTCCCAGGTAGCACCTCGATTAATACTTCCGCGTACACGGGCGCGATAAGACTGTCCATTTTGTAAACCTGCATCATAAGTATATTGATTTACTTTATTCAGTATTTTTTTATAGACGGTATTTCCGGAAGCATCCTGAATTTCAATTTCCCATGTATCAAGTGTATTGATATTCTGCCATGTCCAGCTTGGTGCCTGATTTGTATAACGGGCAGCAGGTTGTGGTGCAGCCGGTGTTAGATCAGAGATGTCGATAAAATTGTACTCAGCATTCTCATTCTTGGTATATTCACTTAAATCATTATTTGGCGTAAATAAAATAGCCTGTTCTGGTTTAATGATATTGGCTTTATTACAACCTACTTGAACGTTCTTTGGCGTGATGCCCTGAATACCAATTGTTGCACTCTCGCCTTTGCTTAAATCAATATTTAAAGTACGATACTGATATTTAATCTGATTTGTGCCTTCATAAAGAATCGCTTCAAAGGTACCCATAGGCAGATTTGAACTATAAAAATACTGATTCGTCCATTGCACAATGAGTTTTCTGTTTGGCGCTTCCCCCTGTGTTTCGTACTTGATGGTACCCGCAGGCTGGCCATATACATCAGTTCTTAAATCATCCCAGAAAACAAACAGTGTATTATTGATTGCAGGTAGGCAAGAGTTATTGTAACTGCTGCTTGGATTCGAAAATTGCAGCAATCCATTTGTACTCACATAAAATTTATTATATTTTTTGCCATAATAATTAAACTCAAAACCAATCGGTAATGCGCCACTGACTTTATCATCACCTTTCAGTTTTGTGTCGGTACCGGCATAGCTTGCCGCACTGGCAATGGTGCATAATGCACAGACAACCATTGCATATGCTTTTCTCTGCTTATTTTTATGTTTTGGCTCTTTTTTTATGTTTAAACCGAAAAACCTTTTTTTCCAGTATTGATAAATATTCATTGTGTACCCCTCATGAGTTCGAATACTCCTTAAATAAATTAAATAGTTATGCGGCATGGTCTGGATAAACTTTGTCCAGCATGATTCATTAAATTATTTTGTTGTTGTATATATTGCTGATAAGCCGCTAATCCGCCTTGCAACCAGACAATATGGTCGTTTTCTGCAAAATTCATTTGCCGTTGCAATAGCCTAAGCGTGTGTTCATCTGGGCTAACCAGTACATAGCGTATAAAGGCATCATTACGATTATCTCCTTGGCTGATGTATTGCTTTAGTTCTGGACTAGATATCTGGGCAAGACTAAATTGTTTAGCAGGTAGTTCTGGTAAAGTATTCATTTGTTGTGAATTCAAACCTATACTAATCACCTGCCATTGTATGGATTGACCACCGGATAAAAACTCAAGTGCAGAGATTTCCTGCAGATTGGGCTTATTATGATTTTGTACTTTTTCCCAGACAAAAAATCCTCCGCTTAAAGCATATACGTGGTTAAAACCTTTTTTTCTTAAATTTTTAATAGTTTGATTTATCTGTAATTCATCAAAACCAGTTCCAACCAAAATCACGGTTTTATGAGCTAAAAAATCGGCACTATACAATCGACTAAGCGGTACAGCCAGCATTTTCAACCCTGTCTCTTGTTGCACTGCACCAGTTCTGATATCCACCCACACCGCATCCTGCCATTGCGGCTGACTTAACGCTTTTATGCTAAGCCAGTATTTATGATCAAGTGGTTGTTTAACGTGGTTTTGCGGCCAGTTTACGGCTACAGGTTGTTGTGCCAAGTCTGGTTTATCATTGAGACAGGCAGATAATTCCTGTGCCAATATCCGTACACTGAAAAAAAATAAAATTCCAGTGATATAAATAATCTGTGATAACTTCAGCATCGCATATCTGTATTTTTATTGGTTTATCATTCAAAATTTACAGCTACAACGATATATCGTGGTGTTGCAGCTGAATAATCAAGCTAAATAGTATTCTCATCTAATTGAAATATTAATACTTACCAATTAGCTTGATTTGACAATGGTTAAAATGGTTTATTGCTAATATGTAATCATTATTCGACTAAAAATTATCATTTGAATTCAACATACAAGCGCTTTTATTTCTGAATCGCGTAAAATTTCTACTCCGGTGGCCAGTAATAGAGCGATTGCACGTTAGCAACCACTAGAAAAATTTTAAATATCTTCGAATAGCATTATTAATTAGCTATATTTCATAAAATAAACAAATAATATTTATTTTAAAAGCATAAATTACTTATTACCACAATCCAGATAAGATTAATTGTCATTAAAAACTTTCAACCTCTATTTTATGGTTGCCATTAAAATACAAATATTTTTAATCTATTTATTAAATTCAAAATTTTTCTATTGTGAATAGTTCCTCTATATTAGCTAAATATCAATGAAATATTAACTTAATTGCATAGCTCCATTATTTGCAACAATCAATTCTCCTGCTCGCATTAATGAGGCTCACAAGCGAATCAAGATAAAGAAATGGTACAGATGCTCTATATATACGGATTTCAGATTTAAAGGTTTCAGAGCTTTGTGATTGCGCTCTATCTTGTTCTGAAGTCTGAATCCCGGATTTCATACGGCTGTATATAGCCAATAAATTTTGTAAACAGTTAATAATTTTGCTAATTAGATATTAACTTTCTTTTGTACACCTTTAATATTAGCATACCCTAATATTTTTAGGCAAATAATTTGTATCAGTTACTTAACTACGCTAATAAAGCATTATTTTACTACCATAAATTAGATGATACTTATTTTTTTCCATACAACTATTTAGGAAGCTATCTGTAAATATTTCTGCTTCAAGCGCGATTATTTGCACCTCTAGAGATGTTTATATCTTTATCTTCTTCAACAAGCTAAATTTAATTATGTTATTAATTTCCAAAATATCTCTGGATAATGATTAAGTTACCTAATGAAAAGGTTTTCCTAAACAGGCGAATTTAAGTACCTACAAAATAAAATTATTGGACAACGTAATGCCTTCTTTCAACGCTGATATCTGGTATACGTCGCTGAGTCTCAAAAATATCATATGCAGGTTTCAATTGTTGCCAGAAAGGAAAATATTCTGAATCCTGATTTTTTTTCATATTAGATGGACTCATCATAAATGGAAAAATATGTATAGGAATCTGCTTCTGCCCCCCGTCTAATGCCAAGCTGACGAGAGTATATATTTCTTCTATACTTGCGTCTGTCATGGCATAACAACCCGCAGAAACACATTTACCATGTATCATAATATAACTACCGCTAAAACCATTTGCTTGATCGAAAATATTTGGAAAACCAATATTAAAAGACAGATGATAACGGCTATGTGGATTGAGCAGATTTTTCTGGGTTGCATAAAAGCCTTCCGGACTTTTGCCATCACCTTCTGCTTTTTTAGGTCCCAGTCCACCAGAAAAAGTACAAATTTTCCATGTTTTATATAGCTTGTATGGCTGATTTTTATGTTGAGTCCAGATTTCCAGAATCCCTTCCTGCTTAAAAAGACGCAAATAAATATTATCCCCGCGTACTGGATAATTGGCCGGATTCGTTTGAAGTGGATATTCCAAAGCTTGAGCATGATGGTATCGATTCAATGCCTGATTAATTGCTGATAAAGAATCAATGTATAGCGGATTATTCTTCAACACCAGCACAAACCCAGCAATAAAAGCAATTACACAGCCACCCACAAAAAAACCAAAGATTCTATTATTCCTGAATTTAAAATTGTTTTTGCGTTTTCTCACTACAGCCGAAATCAATAAAACAAACCCTACAGCAACCAAAAATATCAGGCTGGAGAGGCAAAGCAGGTTTCCGATTAATTTTGACATATATTATCTTTGATTTTTTCAACAGAAATCTGACTGTTTAAACTGATGGCTGGTTGTTAAACAACTGATTTATATGATTTCGTCAGCGCTTTAAGATTAAAAGTATCTTATTCAACTTATATTACTATAGTATGTAAAAATAAATCAATTTATTTAGCATTCTATTCAGAATTTAAATTGACTAATCAATCATTTACTTGCTTGCTGATTTTTGACAATCTATAATAACTTGATGCTAAACTTGTATTTAATCAAACAGAAAAAGTTAACATTCTGCAACTAATTTTTTTAAAACAGATTAGCTAATATTTTATGCAGCTTCAGCTTCAATTTGCTATTAAAAACTACTGAACAAACATCTGTTGTTTCTTAATAATTTCACACATTAAATTTATTAGCAATAAGAAATAAAAAAAGCATTACCCGCAGCCTATAAGCCATTGGTAATGCTTTTGTTTGTTACTTCCTGTTCAGCTGACACATAACGTGATGCGCTGTCCAGAAACCTACTAAAATGATTTTACCGCTTGTCTCTTACTTTTTTTCTAATGAAACCGGAAAGGTAACTAAATTATTAGTCTTATTCGGATCAGCTAACAACCCCTGAACTCGTGCTTTAAAATCAGCCTTACCGTTTGCGCTGGTAATTTTGACTGTCAGCAGAATAATCGTCTCTTCGCCTATAGGCAGTTTATCAATCCGGTTTGCAGACTCATTATAATTGCCCATCACTACTTTCTGTTTCGTGATTTGTACATCATCGGATAGCGATTGCAGAGAAATATTGCGCGCATCCGCAGGACCGTTGTTGGTGATAGTCAACAACAATTGCACACAGTCAGCCGGTAATGCCGGAGTAAGCTCTACTTTTTCAACCTCCAAAGCAATATCAGCTGCTCCAGGCATCACAGGAATACTGACCTCATTATTATTTAAATTAGCATCCTCCGTCTGACTTTTAATCCGAGCCGTAAACTGGCTTACCTTATCGGATCCGGTCACCTTAACCGTCAGTAACAACGTGGTGCTTTCTCCGGCGGCTAGATTATCGATACGCTCTTCCTGAGTATTGTAATTTCCAGCCAGTACTTGCTGAGCTGTAATCTCCAGATTATCTGGTAACTCAGGTTGGAGATAAACATTACGTGCACTCAGTGGTCCGTTATTACTAATTGTGACGAGTAACTGAGCGGTATCTTGATCTAAAGAATTATTCCATTCAACGGCTTCAGCACTGATTGCAACATCTGTCTTACCTGGAGCCACAGCAGCAGATGCAACATTATTACTCATATCAGGGTCAGCTGAATCACTGTTGATATGTGCAGTAAATTCACCCTTACCATCAGCATTTTTCATTCGCACAGTAAATAGCATCGTAACTGTTTCATTGGCGCCAAGTGCATCGATACGCTGCTTCACAGAATTGAAATTGCCAGACAAAACTTTTTGCTCAGTAATTTCCAAATCAGATGACAATTCAGGCTGCACATGAATATTTCGTGCTGTTTCCGGCCCTTGGTTCGACACAGTCAGTAAAAATTGTGCCGTATCCGCAGGCAGTTTATCATTCCACTCTACTGTCTCAATATTCACAGCAATATCTGCATCACCAGCCACAGGCGGCTGAACTGCAGCTTGCTTAGCAAACAAATAATTCTCAGCATGCATATTGTCTTGCAGAACAATATGCTCGATTTTACCTGCCAGAGCCTGACCACCGGCACTACCTGCCACAGCTGGTCCGTCAATCATATCTGCAACATCGTCAACCCAGATAGAATAATCACCGGCCGCTAACTTATCAAAACTAAACCTGCCTGATTCGTCAGTGTAGGCAACTTGTTCAATGCGCTTACCGGCCACATTCTGCCCTGATAAAACAACCTTGATATGGCTTAAACCCTTTTCATCATGATTTAGCAGGCCATCAGCATTCACATCATTGTAGACTGTACCGGCTATCAGCCCCTGAGCATACGTAGCATTATGCTTAAATAAACTATACTGACCGGTAGAATCAGAATCGAACACATTCACATAATAAGACCAAGACATATCCTTATTACGCGATTTGGATAACCAGACATTATCACTTAGCAAGTGTTTACCATCCGAACGTACCACATCGTCTGGCTGTCTGCTACCCTGAAAAGGATCCGCCACCTTGGCATAAACAAATCCTTTTGTAGCAGGAAAAGAAAGCTGATAGCCTTTATCACCTGCTTGCAATAAAGCTTGACTGCTCTGCTCAGACACATCTGAGTTCAGGCCACTAGATTCATACAGACGTACTACATCACCATCACGAGCCAGAAAATCTTTGACATCATCGCTATCCGGTAAATCAGCTTTTACATCATGAATTAAGGAGTGGGTATTCGTGGCTTTCAACAGACTGGTCACTGCCCCACCCAGTGTATCCGCATGTGTAAACGTGGCCTTAAAATCCGTAAATGTCCCCGACAGTGTGGCAATCATATTCCAGCGGCCTACTGTAGAAGAACCTCCAGCAATATCTCCAAAATTCAGCAATAGACTTTTATCTGCAGGCTGATTATTGATATAGCTGCCCAGAATAGAAAAATCCACCAAAAGATTTTTCTTATTTTCCACAATCTTCGGCTGAGCTGAATCAATCACCGTGTGATAAGAAATGCCCTTACCATCATTGCGAATACGAACACCAAGAGTAAAAGGCTCAGGTGTTTCTTCCTCAGCCGTAAACGGATCGTCACCATAAACTTCTCCCGGTAAAAAATAATCGAGCGTCAGCAATGGCTGAGGTTTCACTACCACATAATCTGGCACTACATCTACCGTCGTTTCCTGACCATTTAGCTCATAGGTGAGTTTTGCGCCTATATTGTAAAGCGTGTCCTTATCCTGAGCTGCGCCAAATGCAGGAATAATCATCCAATGGATATCAGCATTGGATTTGGCCGCAATCTGCCCCGTCCCATTAATATCATCAACACCGGACAAAGAATCAGTACGATAAAAGAATTTGGCCTGGCTATCCTCAGTTTTTTGCGTTACTTCAACTGGCTGATTATCCTTATCCGTAAAAACCAGCTCCACACGAATATTTTTCAGATTTGCATCCAGACCATTTTTAATTAACATCCGAGCATCAAAAGCTTGCCGCTCAAAAGACAGCTTTTGCTCAATCACAATTTTAACTTCCGCACACTCCACATCCTGCGCAAATGCCGATCTGACCGGCAAAATGCTACAGAACAAAAATGCCAGAAGAGTCAGCATATGGCAAAACCCCTTACCATATTTCAACAGGGTACCCTTCATCATTTAACCTTTATATATTATTATTCATTTTATTGAATTTACAGATAAATCTAGTCACACTTACTCATCTTCTCAATATTTATCTGTTTACTCTCCTTAAAAATATTATTTATAGATAGTTCTAATTTTTATTTAGATTCTTATATTCTCCATTTTAATATGCATATGAAATTATTGTAATTAAAATATAATGATATTTTTAAAATTATCAGATAAATTATGCCCATTTAGTTATAATTTAAACAGCGTAAATAAAATATCAAAATCAGCTAAATAGATTTCAAACCCAAACTCATAGACATAAATATAATCAAGACAATACTTTTATTTTAAGCTATATAAGTGGAATATTATCTGACCATTAAAGCCAGCAAAGCAAAAAGCCGCCGGCACAAAAATCAATTATATTTTTTCAAAAAACTACAACTAAAGCTTTGTATGTGGCGCGTTAGTTGAAAGAATTAAAAGTACAGCACTCAAAATTAATGCTGACACAAAAATAAAGTATCCAAGCATCCGGCTTATATTTCTTCAAGTGAAATAATTTCCTAATATTTGTTCTGGAATGCACGATTTTTTATTGTAAAGCATAAGGATGCAATGAATAAAATTTAAATTTGCATTAAATTGGAAGCAAAGTTCACAAAGAAAAATCTATAAATAGTACACATAGTATTCAAGAGAAATATAATAGCTGCACAAGCAAAATCAATATTTAACCTAACCTATATTAAGATTAAACAAACGAAGCTGAATTTTTTATCGGTAAAATATATCAAAATTCCTTCTATAAATTAAATGTTTAAAAATCATAGAATTCAGACCCACTATAATTTATTGCAAAATGTTAAACCTCTAATTCCCATCATTACTCTTTTTATAAACTATCCTGCCAAATATAATAAATATTACAGCGAATATCTTTACACCGTTTTTATACATGAATCAGTGCAGCAAAATCCTATTTATAAAATTTTTTTAACTATACCCTTTTTCAATTATCATTTGCAAGCCAAACTTAGTACAAATAAATACCAAAAGCATAAATATATAGACAAACTAAACATCATGAATTAGTTTAGAACACTACTAAGGCTACTTTATTTATAAATAGATGGAATAATAATAAAGATATAATTATGTATTAAAGTTTAATACACATTAACAGATACAAAAAACCAGTACCTGCCAAACTGATTAACCTCACTATACGATTGAATCATTCAGCTCTTTTCGTTTCAATGATGCCTAGACATATCGATAATAGAAGCCGATATTTTTTTTCATGTGTAGGAAAAAATGATAACATTAAGAATATGTAATAAAATTTACCAATATGGCAAAGCCAACATACTATATTAAAAGTATTGTAAATTTTAAATTGTGTTGCAGATACATGGCAGCCGATATTTTTATCAAAGGCGATGCTGTTATTTTTTAGATAAAAAAGTATTGGATAAGAACAAAAATCATGGCTTATTACCTTAATCTTTTTTCACCAGAAACTTATGCTGCATTTACTCATTCGAATAGAACGATTACTGGTTTTCGTAATCGACAGCAAGGAGTGGCAAACCGTATTAAGGCTGGGGATGTGCTGATTTGCTATGTGACACGTTTATCGCGCTGGTGCGGTTTGCTAGAAATAGTAGATGGACCATTTCTGGATGATACGCCCATATTTATGGTAAAAGACGATCCTTATATTGTTCGTTTTCATGTTCGCGCTAAAGTGTGGCTACCTTTGCATGAAACATTACCTATTCATCTAGACGAAATATGGCAGCAACTTTCATTTACCCAATCTTGTGATAAAAAAAGCACCATCTGGACAGGCTTTGTACGTTGTAGTTTAAATAAATTTACAGATAAAGACGGTAAATTTCTAGCTAGTACGTTATTAGAGCAATCAGTAAATCCAGAATTACACCCATTGGATGAAAAAGAACAAAAAAGTCTTAAAGTCCATATCGTGAACCGCATTGATAAGGTTGTAGAAGTTTCTGTACCTGACAATGATGATGAATTCTTGGCAAGTGATAAACAGCAGCAATCTCAAGATGTGCGTGAATCGATTAAAATGCAAGCATTACTAGCGCAGATAGGCGCTCGTATGGGGCTACGTATCTGGCTGCCCAAAGCAGACAGGTGCAGGGTATTAAAAGAGTGGAAAAACGGAACAGAACTTTTATTAGACCATTTACCGCTTAATTATGACGAAGCAACATTAAGTACAATTGAACAAATTGATGTAATTTGGTTAAAAGGACGTTCAATTGTTCGTGCTTTTGAAGTAGAACATACTACTTCGATTTATTCCGGTTTGTTACGGATGGCAGATTTGCTTGCATTACAGCCAAATATGAATATTAATCTTCATATTGTGGCACCAGACGCGAGAAAGGGGAAAGTGTTTCAAGAAATTCGTAGGCCCGTATTCTCTCTTTTGGATAAAGGACCGCTGTTTGAAAGCTGTAGTTATATTTCCTATAGTAATTTAAAGGAATTGAGTAAGCAAAAACATTTAAATAGAATGACAGATGCTGTTGTGGATGATTATGCGGAGAAAGAAGAATTGTAAAGCTTAGATTTCAATAATAAAAATACAAACCTACAGGTAGGCTTTTTTACCAATAAGGTTATTCATTTCAAGTAATAGATATGAAAAAATTTGCTTATTAATACAACTATCACCGAATCAATTTTAAAATAAAATAGATTTCGACTTAAGCGTAATCGTTTTTTTGTTGCAAACAAATTTGTGTTTGCTATAGATAGCACGCGCAGTTTATTAAATAATTGTTTTTTATTAGGTTAGTTCAATTCAGAGCGAAACTAATAACTACTGTGCACAACCAATCCATCATAAGCAGGTTCGCAGTTTTTCGGACAGCGCTGCTTTAAATTATGGTATTCCTGTTTATGTGTCATGTGGATAAAGTAAGTATGTTTGGCCTGAATGCGTTCGGCGTAAGCAAAAGCCTGTTTGGTACTAAGATGGCTGGGGTATGAAGTGTCCATCAAGCAATCGAGAAACAGGTAATCTAGTCCCTGTAAATGTGGGAAAATGGATTCTTCAATATGGTTGAGATCGGTAAACCAAGCAATGTTGCCTATGCGATAAGCACTGCTTGTCCAGCTTCCATGTGGTACAGTAAACTGCCATACAGGTACATCTTCAATAGTGAAAACCCTGCTCTGCCCCTGATTTAACGGTAACTCATGTGCGCGCAGTACAGGCCGGTTCCAGTAGTTATTTTGTTCCAGAAAAGCATAATCAAAGCGGCTGCAAATATTAGCCAATGTATCACGATGGCCGTATATAGGTATGGGCGCGCGCTGTTTGTAGCAGAATGCGCGCAAATCATCGATACCGTTTAGATGGTCGGCATGAGGATGGGTGTAGAGCACACCATCGATATGCGACAGTTGATGTTGTAAAGCCTGATAGTAAAAATCGGTACCGGTGTCAATTTGCCAGTGCTGTTTGCCTATCTGAATATGAGCACTGCAACGGGTGCGCCTGTTTTTCGGGTCGCTGCTGGTGCAGGTAGCACATTCACAACCGATTACTGGCGTGCCGGAGGAGCTGCCACAGCCAAGTACAGTTAGGGTAATCTGTGTCATGGCTGGCTAGTCAGCGATGGTAATTTGCTAAACAAGCGATAGGTATTGGCGGTGGTGACAGCTTCGATGGTTGCCATGCTGTCGCCGCGAAGCTGTGCGACAAATTCGGCGGTGTAACGTACGTAAGCCGGTTCATTTGGTTTGCCACGCTTGGGCACTGGAGCCAGATAAGGAGCATCAGTTTCAACCAATATGCGATCTAAAGGCACGTATTTGCAGGCTTCTTGTATCTGCTGCGCGTTTCTGAAGGTCACAATACCAGAGAAAGAAATATAAAAGCCTAAATCCAATACTGCTTTGGCAAAGGCAGTATCTTCGGTAAAGCAATGGATAACGCCTTGTTGTGCTTGATTTTCATGTAAAAGGCGCAGTGTATCCGCAGCAGCATCACGGGTATGGATAATCAGGGGCAGACCGGTTTGGTTGGAGGCCTGTATATGCGTGCTGAAGCGTGCATGCTGCCAGGCCAGATCTCCACTGCACCAATGATAATCGAGGCCAGTTTCCCCGATACCGACTACTTTAGGATGTTGTGCAGCCGCAATCAGTTCATCCACACTCATTTCCGCCGAGTTTTGGTCTTCAGGATGCACTCCGACACTGGCAAACAGATTTGTATGCTGCTCGGCCAGTGCCAGCACTTCGTCGGCACTTTGGCGGTCTACGCTAATGGCAATAGCCTGCCCTATTTCTGCCTGTGCCATATTCTCCAAAACTTGTGGCAGTCTGGCTGCCAACTCAGGCATATTCAAATGGCAGTGTGAATCGATAAGCATGATTACAGGGTATATGTTGTGCGTTCGCTCAGCAGTAAACCAGGCAGAATATCTTCAATACTCTGCTTTACGGCAATGCTGTCTTCATCTTTGCCAAATGCCAGTCCGATTCCCTGAGGCTGGCCGGTAGATGTAGCGGCAGTGTTTATCCATACTACTTTTGTACGCAGATATTTGGCTTCGTTGAATTCGGGCAGGTTTACCGCCAGTAATACTTCTTCACCCATTTGAAACGTATCTGTTGTGGGTGCAAACAGGCCACCATGCTGTAGAAATGCCATATAGCTGCGATACAGCTCTGGTTTATCGGGAATGGTTAAATTGAGCATTTTGCCCGGCAGATTGGTAGGCGCTTCAGCCATAAACTTCCTTTGTGCTTATGTGTGTTTATGCTGCCACACATTAAGATAATCTATTAACAAGTCTTCTAGTTGCATTTTAACATTGAGGGTATGTTTACCGTAAGGGGCTAGCGCATTTACTCTGTCGATTAAAGCAAACAGGGATAACGGGTCAATTTGTGCAGTAATCTCGTTCAATGCATTTTGCCAAGCCGGATAATACATGGCACACATATGTTGCTGCGCTAGAGACATATCCAGTAACCATTTGGCCAGCCAGTCGAGAAAGGTTGCCAGAGCCAGTTTCTGTTTGTCAAAAGCAGCAGCATAATCCAGCATAGCAATCAGACGTGGCTTGACGAGCAAAGGGATAAGTTCATTACGTAGCTGCGTATGGCTGTCGTTATCAGAAAACAAGGGTGCCCCGCCGTGAAAGGCAAGCAAATCAGCCGTTTTTTCACCATGTAATTGTTGAGCAAAGGCCAATGCCTCTGCTGGTGTGGGCATGGTTAGCACCACCTGACGACAACGACTTTTAATGGTAGGTAGTAGGCGATCTTTCTGATGGCTGACCAGAATAAAAACCATCCCAGCCGGAGGTTCTTCTAGAATTTTCAGCAATGCATTGGCGGCTTGTGTATTCATACTTTCAGCAGGGTAAATCAAAGCCACACGTTTGCCGCCGCGATGGGCACTCAGGTGAGCAAAGTCGAGCACATTACGGATGGTTTCTACTTTAATTTGTGCCAGCTTTCGTTCACCGCCGTCGCTTTCTGCTTCTTCCGGCGTCACCATCAGGAAATCCGGATGGCTGTGCTGGCTGAATAAATGACAAGAAGTACACACACCACAAGGCTGATGATTGGCTTGCGGGGACTCACACAACAGTGCTTGCGCCAGATGCTCGGCAAATTCCCGCTTACCGATTCCCGGATGGCCATAAAGCAACCATGCTTGCGGTTGCTTCTGCCAGTGCCGGGCAATCTGTTGCCAAACAGGTTCGAGCCATGGGTAAATCATGGGTTCAATCCAAACTGTTGTGACAAACTCTGATTGATTTGCTCTGCTACAGCATCCAGTTGCAGGCTGCTATTAATGATGGCATAGCGTTGCGGTGCCGCCGCGGCACGGTCTAAATAAATCTGACGTGTGTGTTCAAAAAAATTAGTATCCAGTTGCTCAAAGCGGTCGGGGCTTGTGTTGTGACTTAGACGCTGCTGAGCCACAATCAAGGGCACATCCAGTAGTAAAGTTAAATCAGGTTGCAATCCCTGCTGTACCCAGTTTTCAAGAATGGCTATATCAGCCAGAGGCAGACCGCGTCCACCACCCTGATAAGCAAAAGTAGCGTCTGTAAAACGATCACTGACAACATGCATACCTTGTGCCAGAGCCGGTTTAATCACCTCATCCAGATGTTGCTGACGGGCAGCAAAAATCATCAGTGTTTCAGTGCGGGCATTGGCACGGGTAGCAGGATTAAGCAAGAGCTCGCGTAACGCTTCACCAATAGCAGTGCCTCCCGGCTCACGGGTAAAGAGTACCGGCAATTGGTGTTTTTCAAACCATGTACGAATGGTATCGAGGTTGGTTGATTTACCGGCACCATCAATCCCATCCAACGTAATAAATTTTGCTTTCATCTATACTAATCTGCTCAGGGTTTTTTCAGAATATACTGGCGAACCGCTGCGTTATGCTCGTTCAGACTGTGGCTGAACTGGCTACGTCCGCTACCATCATTACGCGCCACAAAATACAGGTAATCATTACTTGCCGGATGAGCAGCCGCTTCTAGAGCAGCTTTGCCCGGCAATGCAATCGGGCTGGGCGGTAGTCCGGCGCGAGTATAAGTATTGTACGGTGTGTCACGACGTAAATCAGCTTTGCCAATTTTACCTTTATAGCGGCTGCCCATGCCATAAATCACGCTAGGGTCTGTTTGTAAGCGCATATGCTGATTAAGCCGATTAACGAATACCGCGGCCACATTGCTTCTGTCTTCCGCATGTCCAGTTTCTTTTTCTATCAGACTGGCCATAATCAGCATTTCGTAGTCAGACTGGTAAGGAAGATTACTGCGCCGTTCTTCCCATGCGGCCTGCAAATGTTTCTGCATCGCCTTATATGCTTGCTGATATAGCGATAAATCACTGCTATCAGAGCTAATATCATACGTTGCTGGAAAAAACAGCCCTTCTGCGTGGGCATAATGGGTATCATCTGCCACTTGTTTAAGTATTTGGGCATCAGTCCAGCCACGAGTAAGATGTTCTATATCGGGTGTACCATCAACAATCCTGCGCATCTGTGCAAACGTACTACCTTCAATAATTTGCACATTAATACTGTCTGGCTTACCATTTCGCAGCCTTTGCAGAATCTGCCAGCTTGATACCGAGCGGGGCAAGCGATAATTGCCACGATGAATTTTATCACCCATGCCAAGCATATAGGCCGTGCCAACAAATACCCAGCGGCTGTAAATCACATCATTACTGGTAAGTATCCTGCTTACTCCGCTAATACCATAGCCTGCTGGTACTTTCAAACGATAGCCCGCGTTACTTTTAGGCATAAACAACAACAATGCCCATACTAGCGCAAACATCAGTAAACCCGTCAAAATCAGCAATACCGCCCGTCGTTGTTTACGCCGCATAAAAGCTATCCTGTTAAATAAGATTATTTTAAACCAGCCTGTAAGTATAAATTTAAATGGCAGAAGCCACCACTCCTGCCTTTAATCCAAATGTGTGTCCAGATTTGCAATACTTATTGGGTAGAATAGTTTACAGATTGAGAACTGTATTTCCACTTTAACAAGAAAGCTTAAGCTAGGGCTTGCAAAATTCAGTAGTTCAGGTAAAATGCGCAGCCTGTTCAGCAATAAACGCTGTAACAATCGGGGGTATAGCTCAGTTGGTAGAGCGCTTGCATGGCATGCAAGAGGTCAGCGGTTCGATCCCGCTTACCTCCACCATATAAATAATAATTTTATAGATAAATGGACGCAAACATGCGTCTTTTTTTGTATCTGCTTTTTACAGCGCTTGCGTTTTGCTCCGGTTTTATAAATTATTCGATTTTCTTTTACCTTTGAAATAAAAGCAAATGACTATTTGTAAATAAAATCATGCTTAAAAATAAGAGAAATGAATCGCATGAATTCCATTTTAGCCAGTTTTAAAAATATTAAGCTCATACACATTCTAATTGAAAGTTATTTCACCCACTAATATCCGAAGCTGTGTAGAGATTGAAAACAATAAAGTACTAAAGTAGAATTTAAATTTAGGTGAATTATTATCTGTAGCTAAAGGTTAAAGATTAAGCATATTTTGAAATCTGCTATCTGCTTCAAGGTTTTCTCATTTGGAAAGGTACTCAATCTAGCTATGTAACAGATACAATTTGAATAAAAAAGAGATTCTTTTTATTCGAATAAAATAAATTTTAAAGTTTATACAAATTTATATTTCAATTTAATGCAATTTAAAATTGAATTATTTATTTCATTATTTCAATCATTTTTATTAATCAAAATATTTTGGTTTATTTGATATATAAAATTTTGCAGCGATTCTGCATTCATTCCCAAAGCACGCACACATAAAACGCAATCTGCAGCTTGTGTGATACCCCACAGATAATCATCGTTCTCAAGTGGCCAATCTGGCAATAAAGCGGTGTATATTTGGTTAATTAGCTGCTGCATGTCCGTTTTGCTGGCGGCTGTATTGACATAATAGAGGCAGGCTTGGTGAGTGTATTGCTCCATCTGTCCCAATACATTAAGAGGTTGGCGATTGGGTTGCCAGAAGATATTGTCGCTTAGTAATGGCTGTTGCTGATAGTCGATGGTTACTCGTGATGACAAATAACGAAAATCCCAGCGCTCATGATTAAGTACGCGGCCGCAGGCGATGAATTCGCACAAAATTAGCTGGCAGTTATACGCCAGACTGATTTGCATACTTTGAGTTAAGGCCGCATCGCGATGCAGCACCAATGGATGCGGTAGATAGCAAAGCCGGCTGTTTTCATGCAGAAAAATACGTGTATGCTGCTGCGCTTCTGTTGCCTCAGGCATGGACTGGATGCGAGTAAAGGCTTGAGTGAACAAGTACAGTTGTGTTTGTTGCGCCAGCTCTAACTCAATATCTATATGATCACCAGCTAGCAAACCCGGCGAAGAACTCATCTGCATCACCGAGAGTGCCTGAGGCCATACCGGTGTAGACATATGGGGTAAAGTCAGGATTTTCAGTGGCGGGGTATAAAAGCAATTGCCTAAGATTGTCTGTCTGCGCTGGTTGAGCTGAGTGATAAGTGCTAATCGGCTGTGCATTAGCGTATCAAGCCTGCAGGTTCTGCTACATTTTCCAGTAAGGCGTATTTTTTAATCCAGTCTATTATTGTATTGATCCCCTCTTCTGCCATCAGATTGGTAAATACAAACGGCTGCCCTTTACGCATGCGCTGAGCATCATGCTGCATAACTTCGAGACTGGCACCTACGTAAGGAGCCAAATCGGTTTTGTTAATGACCAGTAAATCAGAACGGGTAATACCGGGGCCACCTTTGCGCGGAATTTTTTCGCCTTGTGCCACATCGATAACAAACAGCGTGACATCGGCCAAATCCGGACTAAAGGTGGCGGAAAGATTATCGCCACCACTTTCGATAAAGACAATCTGAATGTCTGGAAACCGCGCCACCATTTCGTCTACTGCTTCCAGATTCATGCTGGCATCTTCACGGATGGCGGTATGCGGACAACCGCCAGTTTCTACCCCCATAATACGCTCAGGTGGCAGCAAGCTATTTTTGGTCAGAAACTCGGCATCTTCCTGTGTATATATATCATTGGTGATTACTGCAATGCTGTATTGCTGTGCCATATGGCGAGTCAGTTTTTCAATCAATGCGGTTTTGCCCGAACCCACCGGACCAGCAACACCGATTTTTATGTATTGACGCATCTTATGTGCAGACCTTTCGCTTTGGTAAGCGCTTATTTGTATTTATTTTGTGAACAATGTTTTTAGACTCTTAAACTCATGTGGACATACAGAAAGGCAAATCAGCCTTTTCTGTCTGCACGGAGAGTTAATAGCGATCAGGCTGTAAACAGCATCCCAAAGCCAACCAGACCAATCAAGCTGCCGGTGAGTCGTAATAACCATTGTTGTTTGCCTAAGGCCGTACCCAATCCAAAACCGGCGACGTGCAACGCTGCGGTAACAATAACAAAACCACATGCATAGCTGAATGTGCCATGAGCACCCATTTCAGCACCATGTGCTACGCCGTGAAACAGAGCAAACAATCCGACCAAAACCATGGCTGCTGAAGCCGGTACTTTTTTAAGCCACGCTGCAGCAAGGCCCAGTACCAGTACCGAAGCGGCTATTCCCTGCTCCAGCATCGGTATCTGCATACCATGTGCACCAAGTATAAAACCAACTATCATCACACCAACGAATGTTGATGGTATTAGCCAGCGTGCTTTTCCGCGGAAAGTAGCAGCCCACAAACCCACGGCCAGCATTGCCAGCAAATGGTCCCAGCCACTGAGCGGGTGCAATGCACCCGCCTGCCAGCCTTCAGTAATATGCCCGGGGTGAGCAAAAGCCAGTACCGGACTTAATAATAACAAGGTAAATATTTTTTTCATAATTTTCTCCATTAAAGATGAATCTAACTCATATATAAACGAGTATATAATCGTTCATGCTGCATGGCTCTGATATCTGTGGCCAGTGTTGTCGCACCTAATTGCTTTATAGAAGGCTGCATGCTAGCAGCAACGGTTTCAGCAATCTTTTCATGCAATTCAATTAACATTTCCTGCCCCGCCATCTGGCTAAGTGGAATCAATTTCACCCCATTAGTAATCAGGCCCACTACAGCGTTGTAATAAAATGCCTGTAGGGTAGCCGCTTTATCTAAATGCATTGCAGCCGCCAGCAGACCAAATACCAGTGGATAAAATCCCCGTACCTGCTGTGACAACAGTGCATCCTGAAAGGATCTCACTATGGCTGTCTGGCAATGCGGTGCAAAAATTTTAAGCAGGCGTATGCCGAGTTTGTAGCTGCTCTCACGCAGTTCACGAGCCACTTTGGCAGCACCTATCTGTTTATCTAGCTGTATCAGAGCTGGCAGATTATTGTCTTTGCTGGAATGATAGGCCAATGATACATAGGCACCATCATTGTGTATCCAGTTTTGCTGCAATTGGGTACAAACAAATTCTTTCAGGGTAGCCGCATTATGTACTGCGCCGTGCTGGACAAAGGTTTCAAGCCCGCCGGAGTGGTTAAAGCCTCCAATTGGCAGCGTAGGATCAGCCAGTTGCAGCAATAAACCTGCACGGGTTAAAGCGTGAATATCAAGCTGGCTTCCAAAGTTGCTCATAGATGCAAACATTAATGATGGTGGTGTTCTGCAAAATCATGGCTGTGGCTATGCGTGTGACTACCGCCCACACCTGGTGCAGAATTGGCACGCAATTGTTCACTCAACCGCCTTTGCTGGCGTGTAGGCGCAAAACCAGCTGCTTGCAACCATTCAAACAATGGTTTATCAAATGGCAACAGTAATTCATTTCCGTCTAAAAATAATGGGGTATGTTTGTTCCCGATTTCATAGCAGGCACGTGCCATTTCCGCTAGGGTCTGTGGTGCCAGAACTATCACTTCACTAGGCTCAATCTGCACTACGATAGCCAGTTGCTTATCCAGATACACCACATCATCATGATGCAGACGTTGTCCTTCCTTCAGCAGGCGAAAAGCAATTTCTCGCCCGTCATTGGTGGTGGTGCGGATAATGCGGCGGTCTGCTTCAAACCATTGCAGGCAGACGGTATCGACTTTCTGGGTTGTTATCTGCTGCTGTTGTTTAAGCGTTTGCAGATTGCCGATAATGGTTTGGATGATGAGATTCATTTTGATTTTTGATGATTTTAAGTAACAATAAGAGAATATAATAAAAATTATGAAAAATATTTAATTTCAAACAGATTAATATAAAAACATTTGACTCGAATCACAAAGATTTTTTTTCGTCATATTAAATTCAATCCAACATTTTCAATACAAAGAAAATTTATTTCAAAAACATAAAGTTAATTTTACTATCTGAATAAACAAATTTTATGCATTGAGACAAATGGTATGAATTTTTTGTCCTAAATTTTAACACCATTAAAAATAAAAAAATTGATTTCATTCCATTCTTAATCATCCTCAAAACAGAAAATACCGCTGCGCCAAAGCTACTTTTTTAGCTGGCTCACAGGTAATATGCTCACCATTCACGCGTACTTCATATGTTTCCGGATTCACGGTAATTACCGGCATGGCATGATTATGAATCATGTCTTTTTTACCGATATTACGGCAATTGCGCACGGGAAGAGTTTGTTTATGCAAATCATACCGGCTACGGATATCGTTATCTACTCCAGCCTGTGAAACAAATAATACGGCAGTATCTTGCACAGCCCGCCCCAGTGCACCAAACATAGGACGATAGATTACCGGCTGAGGAGTCGGGATAGAGGCATTCGGGTCACCCATACGGGCGTAGCTGATGGTGCCACCTTTGATGATAATTTCAGGTTTGACGCCAAAAAAAGCTGGTTTCCATAAAACCAAATCGGCGATTTTGCCGGCTTCGATTGAACCGACATAATCGTTGATGCCTTGAGCAATGGCAGGATTAATGGTGTATTTGGCTAAATAGCGCTTGATACGGAAATTATCATTGTTGCCGGTTTCTTCTGGCAACGAGCCACGCTGCTGTTTCATTTTGTCGGCAGTTTGCCATGTGCGTACGATAACTTCCGCTACCCTGCCCATCGCCTGTGAATCCGAACTCATAATTGAGAATACACCCATATCATGCAGAATATCTTCCGCAGCAATTGTTTCCGGTCTAATGCGTGAATCGGCAAAGGCCACATCTTCAGCCACACTTTTATCCAGATGATGACACACCATCAGCATATCCAGATGCTCGTCGATGGTATTCACGGTAAACGGGCGTGTGGGATTGGTAGACGCTGGTAAAACATTCGGATACATAGCAGCTTTGATGATATCCGGTGCATGGCCGCCGCCTGCGCCCTCTGTGTGAAAGGTATGGATTACTCTGCCATCAATAGCACGCATGGTATCTTCCAGAAATCCGCCTTCATTCAGAGTATCGGTGTGGATAGCTACCTGCACATCCATTTCATCCGCAATTTTTAAGGAAGCATCGATAACAGCCGCGGTGGCACCCCAATCTTCGTGAATTTTCAACCCCAGCGCACCGGCGGCTATCTGTTCACGTAAAGGCTCGAGGCTGGCGCAATTGCCTTTACCAAAAAAGCCCAGATTGACTGGTGCCTGTTCTGCCGCCTGTAACATTTTTTGTATATGCCACGCACCTGGTGTGACTGTGGTGGCATTGGTGCCGTCTGCTGGCCCTGTCCCTCCACCAATCATGGTGGTGATGCCGGATTCAATGGCATGGGTAATCTGCTGCGGTGAAATAAAGTGGATATGGGTATCTATTCCCCCGGCTGTGGCTATCAGATTGGCACCATTATGGACTTCGGTGGCCGCACCGATAATCATGTTTGGTGTCACACCATCCATAGTATCGGGATTACCTGCCTGCCCAACGCCCACAATTTTACCATCACGAATACCGATATCAGCTTTGACGATTCCCCAGTAATCCATTATCAGTACATTGGTAATTACCATATCCAACACATTCTGGTTGCTGCGTGTGGCAGTAGCAGACTGCGCCATACCATCCCGAATGGACTTTCCACCGCCAAATTTGCCCTCTTCTCCATAAGTAAGTAAATCGCGTTCTACTTCGGCAAACAATTCAGTATCACCCAAACGCACTTTATCGCCTACGGTAGGCCCATAGGTAGCAACATATTGCTGACGGGAAATTTTCAGGCTCATGGCAGATTCTCGATTTAATTCACTGGTAGAAATGTTTAGTGGTGACTTAGTTTGGTTCTGTCTGGTATCTGGATACAAATAATTATTGATTGTTTAGACTGCCATTAATGGCATTATGGAATCCAAATATATTTTTCAAACCACCATATTCGGTTAATTCTATGGTTTTTACTTCACCAGGCTCGAAACGTACAGCATTACCAGAAGGCACATTCAGGCGCATGCCGCGCGTTTGTTCTCGTTCAAATTCCAGTGCCGCATTGGTTTCATAAAAATGATAATGTGAGCCCACTTGTATGGGACGGTCGCCACGGTTCACTACGGTAATGGTAAGGGTACGGCGATTCTGATTGGCGATAATATCGTCTGCGGCCAGCACATATTCTCCGGGAATCATACATTTCTCCTGATCAGACGTTGTACGAATATTTTGTTCGCATGCAGTTGCTATTTAGCAGGGCGTAACCTGCAATGTTTGAATTCTGTATCAGCGAATGGGCTGGTGCACGGTCACCAGTTTGGTACCATCCGGAAAAGTTGCTTCAATCTGTACTTCATTTACCATTTCAGCCACACCTTCCATCACGTCAGCACTGGTTAATAATGTCGCACCATATTGCATTAATTCTGCTACGCTCATGCCGTCACGTGCTGCCTCCTGTAGCTGGCTGCTGATGTAGGCTATGGCTTCGGGATAATTCAGCAGTACACCGCGAGCACGGCGTTTGGCAGCCAGTTCGCCGGCCAGAAACAGCATTAGTTTTTCCTGTTCACGACTGGTTAAATGCATGGTTTGTTTTCCTGTGTAAATATCTGAACGTTATTTACATTGCGCTATAAACTAAGATAGTTTTATTTACAATTGATAATAAACTTAAAGTAGTGTTTCTGTATATAGGTAGCTGAATGTTTCGGTGAAATTGATAAACCCGTATAAACATATGCTTATACGGGCTTAACACTGCTGAAAACTGGATTTATTTAATATAAACAGCCCAATATAAAGAACAATGCAAGTTAAATCACTCCCTGAGCTTTTACTCTTGGCTGGCTTTCCAGTTTATTAAGGGCTGACAGATAGGCTTTGGCACTGGCAACAATAATATCGGTATCAGCACCCTGCCCGCTAACCAGATGGCCTTCACGCGACAACCGTACTGTTACTTCGCCCTGACTTTCGGTACCCGCTGTAATGGCGTTTACCGAATACAGCTGCAAATCAGCTGTACTACCCGCTTCTGATTCAATAGCTTTGAAGACAGCATCAACCGGACCAGAACCATGGCTGCTGGCGCGTTTTTCGTTTCCGTCCACATTAAAGACGATTTCAGCTACCGGCTCTTCACCGGTTTCACTATGAATACTCAGTGAAACGTATTTGTAACGATCAGGCGCGCGGCTGACTAACTCATCTGATACCAGTGCATGCAAGTCCTCATCGAAAATTTCGCGTTTTTTATCCGCCAGCTCTTTAAAGCGGGCAAAAGCCGCATTTAAAGCTTCTTCACTATCCAGTTCAATACCCAGCTCTTGCAATTTGGTACGGAAAGCATTGCGACCGGAGAGTTTGCCTAGTGTCAGACGGTTGGTACTCCAACCTACTGATTCAGCAGACATAATTTCATATGTTTCACGGCATTTCAGCACGCCATCCTGATGGATACCGGATTCATGTGCAAAAGCATTGGCACCAACTATGGCTTTATTCGGCTGCACCGGATAACCGGTTACAGTAGACACCATTTTCGAGGTTGGTACTATCTGCGTGGTGTCGATATTGGTTTCCAAGCCAAAAACATCATGGCGGGTTTTCAATGCCATTACCACTTCTTCAAGGCTGGCATTGCCGGCACGCTCACCCAATCCATTAATGGTACATTCTACCTGTCTAGCACCGCCAATCACCGCTGCTAGTGAATTACCCACAGCGAGTCCGAGATCATTATGGCAGTGTGCCGACCAAATTACTTTATCGCTACCCGGTGTTTTCTGAATCAATTCACGGAAAAAGGCTTCTGTCTGAAATGGGATGGCATAGCCCACGGTATCAGGGATATTAATGGTGGTGGCACCTGCTTCAATCACTGCCTGACAGATTTCTGCTAGAAAATTAATATCGCTACGCAATGCATCTTCGCAAGAGAATTCCACATCATCCGTATATTCGCGCGCGATTTTAACGGCTTTGACTGCGGTTTCTTTCACCTGCTGCGGTTTCATCCGCAGTTTATGCTCCATATGCAGGGGGCTGGTGGCGATAAAAGTATGAATTCGTTTCTTCCTGGCTGGTGCGATTGCTTCGCCAGCCTTACGTACATCGCGTTCATTTGCACGGGATAATGAGCACACTGTGGCATTCTGGATAATTTCAGCAATGGTGTGAATAGCATCAAAATCCCCTGGGCTGGCTGCCGCAAATCCGGCTTCAATTACGTCCACACCCAGCTTCTCCAATTGGCGTGCAATGCGAATTTTTTCTTCCTTCGTCATAGCCGCTCCCGGCGACTGTTCTCCATCACGCAGAGTGGTATCAAATATAATGACTCGATTATTAATACTGGTCATTCTTGGTCTCTCCAAGGTAGTGTTATTGTGTTGCATAAATGCATTGATATCGAGCGGCTTGTTTTGTTTCTCAGCCATCAGAATAATTTTTTGCAGTTGATTCAGTGGTAAGGAACCACGCTTACGCCATTTGTAGATGGCTGCAGCAGAGGCTGCGCTATCAGGATAATGCTGTTTCAGAGCTTCAGCTAAAGCATTTACGCCACCAAAATAGGCAATTAAGCGGTCTATATTCAATTGCATAACTGACCTTTTGTCCAATTTACTTTTTTCATCATGCTACAATTATTCTATTACGCTAATATACGTAAAATTGGACAAAAAAACAAGTTTATTTTATTCAAAGATATTATTGAAATTATTTTTTAGACATTTTGTACATATCAGAATAATGGTTTTATTTATTATAAAAAAAAGCACCATAAACCGTCGTATTAGCCAAAATTAATTGGATATGACGACGGTTTTTCTAACTGCAAGAGCTTTTATTTAGCCAAATCCCCTTTCAACGCAACACCTGCAATTACGCCACCAGCATGGCATTCGTATTCATTTGTACTGGCCATACTGTTTTTCTTATAATAGCTGACAATATTCGTTACTTTAGTGGCATGATTAGATGATGCCTGTTCCTGCAACTGTTTTACAGCAGCCAGAAATGCCCATTGACATGCTGCTTCATCTGATTTACCAACGCTGCTGGTTTTTCTATTAGTCACCAATCCAGCCTGCACAACCCGCCCTGAGCTTTTGGCAAAATATAGTTGCACATTTGGATTAAGTACTTTTACTGCTTCAGGCGAATTGAGTGCTTCCTGAATCGGAAGCAGTAGTTTGTCATCACGCGCATGAGCTGCAGTTACACACGCCATAAATGCAATCATTATGATGGTACGGGAAAACTTCTTCATTCATTACTCCTTTAATTGTTAAAAAATACTACATGATGAACATAGACTGCGTGATTCTGCTTGCCTCTGCTGATGTATGCGGGCTTTATAGCAATCAGAAACTGGACAACACAGACAGAAAGCGTTTGCATCAACATCCTGAATTAGAACAGCGTACAGACTGGCAATCGAGCCGTTTTTTAAAACAACAGCTTGCTGATCCATACAGCATTTATTCACTGACCCATAAAAAAGGCCATGCTGGTTTGATTGCCACTTCAACTACTCTAGATGCAATCGGAATTGACATTGAATACGCTCAAAAGCGCAATTTTCTTGAACTGGCACAATTTTTCTGTACAGAAAATGAACAAGCGTGGCTGGTACAACAGGCCGATTTAAGCACGGCTTTTTATCAGTTATGGACACTCAAAGAAGCTTTCATCAAAGTCAGCCGTGGACAATTGGCTGACATGCACCGCTGGTGCTTGGTACCACAAGGTTATAATGCTATACATATACCGGCACACAATCCTCCTGTGAAAGCCTATAGCTGCGTGATTGATAAAAACTGGCATATCAGCGTTATTTACCCCTCTTCCTTCTCTATATCCCCACAGTGCTGTACTTCTGCCTTCGGCCACTGGCAAAACTGTCAATTTAACTGGCATCAGTGGCCAATTAATCCAGACGTCTGAATACTAGAGACGAATTCACCCCGCCAAAAGCAAAGTTATTATTCATTACAAATTCGGTATGGATCGTACGCGCAGTGTTTACAATATAGTCCAGGTCGCCACAGCGACTATCCACTTGATTTAGATTCAGTGTGGGCGCAAACCAACCTTCATTCATCATCTGAACCGAAAACCAAGATTCCAATGCTCCGCATGCACCCAGCGTATGTCCCAGATAGCTTTTTTGAGAACTAATGGGCACTTGTCCGAAAACATCTTGAGTGGCAAGTGTTTCGGCAATATCGCCTTGCTCCGTAGCTGTACCATGTCCATTTACATAACCAACTTCAGCTGCGTCCAATTGCGCATCTTCTAGTGCCATCTCCATACAACGACGCATGGTCATACGTTCAGGACGAGTAATGTGTGAACCATCACTGGTACAGCCAAATCCGACTATTTCAGCATAAATTTTAGCACCGCGTGCTTTAGCCATTTCATATTCTTCCAGAACAAGAATACCGGCTCCTTCACCGATCACCAGTCCGTCTCGGCTGGCATCATAAGGACATGGTGACAATTCAGGAGTCTCATTGCGCAAACTGGTGGCAAAAAGTGAATCAAATACAAAAGCTTCAGAAACACATAATTCTTCCCCTCCTCCGGCTAACATCATGTCAATCTTGCCATATTTAATGGCTTCATAGGCATAACCAATTGCCTGATTACCGGAAGCACACGCGCTGGAAGTTGGAATCACCCGTCCGGTTAGACCAAAGAAAATAGACAAATTAGCAGCAGTGGTATGCGGCATGATGCGCACATAAGTGTTGGCGTTAAAATTTGCCGAACTGCCATTGAGAACCAGTTCACTGATATCCCTTATGTCCTGTGGACTACCTGTAGAAGAGCCACAGGCTACACCCATGCGCCCATCTTTAATGGATTCATCACCAAGCAGTCCGGCTTCAGCAAGTGCATCTTCTGCTGCCTGAGTGCACATCTGCGCGACTTTACCCATGCTACGTAGCTGCTTGCGCGTCCAATGTACCGGCGGTTGATAGTTCAAAATCGGAGCTGCTAGTCGGGTATTCAAATCTTTATAACGCTCCCAGTTGTCCATATGGACTACTTTATTTTTATAGGCAAGCAATCCAGCTTTTATTGCTGGCCAGTTATTACCTAGAGCGCTGACTCCCCCCATACCTGTAATGACAACACGTCTCAACATAATCCTCCGTTTACAGACAATACTTGCCGTGTGATGTATCCGGCCTGTTCGGAAACTAGAAAAGCTACCGCATGCGCAACTTCTTCTACCTGTCCCATACGTTGCATCGGAATGGCTTTAACAATCTCATCAACAGGTACATGCTCATCAATCATTTCGGTTTCAATCAAGCCGGGAGCCACGCAATTAACGGTAATCTTTCGTTTCGCCAGTTCTACGGCCAATGCTTTGGCTGCACCGATGAGACCCGCTTTAGATGCGCTATAATTTACCTGCCCACGGTTACCGGTAATACCCGAAACTGAAGCCACACAAACAATACGTCCAGCTTTACGCCTGCGTATCATCGGCATCATCACTGGATGCAGTACATTAAAGAATCCATCCAAATTAGTATTCAGCACCTGATCCCAATCTTCATTACTTAGAGCTGGAAAAGCATTATCACGGGTGATTCCTGCATTCAAAACCACGCCATAATATGCACCATGCTCTTCTATGTCAGCCTGCAATATTTCCTTGCATGCCTCTCGCTCACTGATATCAAAAGTGAGGATACGGCTGCGACCGCCAAGTGCAGCTATTTCAGCTGCTACGGATTCAGCAGAATCACGCCTTTTGCGACAGTGAAGTACTATATCCCAACCTGCCTGAGCTAATGTGAGGGCAATGCCTTTGCCGATACCGCGTGCGGAACCAGTCACCAAAATAGTTTTATCGTTATTCATCATCATGCGTTATTATGTTTTCAGTAGGGCTGTAAACGTTCAGTGCCGCTTCAGCCAATAACATTGTTGGCTTTCGATTTTCCTCACACAACCAAAGCTGGCTGTCAAAAACACCAAAACCATTTGCATCCTGCAAAGATGCCTGTATTTTTATCTGCAATATTGCTGGAACGGGCAACGCAGAAAAATAAAGCTGTAGCTTTCTGGTTCCGAGCAAAAAACCTAACCGCACCGGTTCACCAGCATCACGTGATAATACTCCAGCCCAAGCAGCCACTCCTTGTGCCATGATCTCCATGGCCGCCCACGAAGGTAAGCAACCTTCAGATACCAGTATCTGTTCTGGTTTTACACAAGCATATGCTGTCAGACTATGAGCATCATAGGATACTATTTCATCCAATAACACCATTTTGCCACTATGAGGCAGCAGAGAAGCCACTTCATAAATCGGGGTTTGCATTATTACTCCCTATAATCAAAGCAGTATTATTGCCACCAAACGCAAATGAAGTGCTTATAGCAATGCGCGGACTTTCAATATCGAACGTTTCTGAATAATGGGTCAGATGAATAGGAGCCAGCGCAGGATCAATTTTTGTCTTTGCCCGATGCGGTGGTAATAAACCAGCCTTATTGGTTTGACGGCTGATTATCGTCCACAAGAATGCTGCTTCCAGCGCTCCAGCTGCACCCAGCGTATGGCCAGTTAAAGCTTTAGTTGATGCACAGGATACTTCAGCACCCAGTTCGTGATGAATTGCCAGTGCCTCCATAGCATCATTATGGATGGTTCCAGTACCATGCAGATTAACCCATCCAATAGAACCGGCTTTTAATTGTGCTTTTTCTAAAGCCTGTTGTATTACTTTTCTGGCACCTGCGGCATCCGGTCTCGGGCTCGACATATGATAGGCATCACTACAAGAACCATAACCGAGTAATGGCAAACCTTTGTCTGCATCAAGTGTCATAATAAAAACAGCAGCACCTTCTCCAATATTGATGCCATCACGCTCAGCAGTAAATGGCTGACATTGTCCTGAGGATAAAACCTGTAAAGCATGGAAACCATTAATGGTCAGTGCCGACAAAGTATCTACACCGCCACAAATTACGGCATCACATAATCCCATACGCAACAATCGTGCGGCACTAATTAAGGCTCTTGCTCCAGATGTACAAGCTGTTGAAATACCATAATGAACATTGCGTAACTGATAGATATGTGCAACAAAATCTGCGGGAGAAGACATCAACTGCAAGCTCTGTTTATAACCACTGTTCAGCCAGTCTTGTCTGATAAATCCATACTCCATCGCAGAACGGTTTTCATCTCCGCCTGTGGTGGATGTACCTAGAACAACCGCTACTCGATCAGCTCCATATTCTGCTATTGCAGCCTGTATCTTATCCTCAATTTGAAACAGTGCATGCCACAACAACTGATTATTCCGACTGCGAAAATCTGAACTCAAATCAGTCGGAAAAGGTCTTAACGGGGAACTAAAGGCACCAAATAGATAAGATTGTCCATTTACCCAACTATCACTTGGTGTCAAATAATTATCTTTTTTACCCAGCAAAGCTATGATATGTTCATGCACCCCGCATCCCAGCGAACTGACCATTGCCGGCTGACTTAGAAAAACCGGCCTATTCATCAGCTAACTCTCTGATTTGCCAATGCTGGTTCTTCCAACTGATATCTGCAACAGTATCCCCTTTACCGGTAACAATCTTGACATCATTCAATACAGAGGGTACCGGCCAGTGATGCTGCTGTCCAAGATAGGCATAGACCACAGAAAATAATTGTCGGGCGCCGGGGTTTGGTGGCATAAAACCATCATTACGCCATTTACCATTTTGCAATATCTGTCTTGAAATCGGCGCCCCCAGACTATCCACCTGTACAAAACGCCATTGCTGTCTTCCCAACGGCTCAATTAACAGCAGACTGTTATTTCCATTTACATCAATAATTTGCATACTTAGCGTGTGTTTTAATTCGGGGAGTACATTAATTACCGGTACACTGTGGCAGGCATTCAGAACCACCATAAGCAACACGCAAATAAAAATATTCTTCAGCATGATTTAGCAGGACCGCATATTTCAGCCAGTACATCCAGCCGACGTTCTGAATTAGTGACAAAAGGATTATTTTCATCCCATGCATATCCTGCAAGAATAGAACTAATCATGCGCCTGATTTCAGGATTATTGTGCTCTGCATAGATGACATCCTGAAATTTTGTACTATACCAGCCATTAACATAGGTTTTAAATGCATTGATACCTACTTGTAATTTATCGGCATATTCCTGCTGCCAATTCACCGCCTCACCCGAAAATTGTCGGTGCAATACATCCGCCGCTAACTTGGCTGAATGCATGGCAATGGTTACCCCAGATGAAAAGACTGGATCGAGAAACTCAGAGGCATTGCCCAGCAAGGCAAAGTGCTCACCATACAAACTTTTAACATTTGCAGAATAATTGCGCAGAGTTCGAAAAGGGACTTCATTATCCCATTGAGCATTACTCAGAATACGTTTAAGCATTGGTACTTCACTAACAAACTTCTTAAGAATTGCCTTTGCCCCCTCACAACCATAATTATTCAAGCACTCCGGTTGACCTACCACACCAACCGATGTGCGATTATTGCTAAAGGGAATAAACCATATCCATACATCACGCAAAACAGGATGAGTACATATCAGAATTTTATTGCGATCAAATGTGGGGTCAGTCACATTGTCATCAATATGAGTAAAATAAGCCATACGCTCTGGTAACGAAGAGGGATACTCGAGATTTAATAGTTTCGCTAAGACCCGACCATAGCCACTGGCATCCAGTACAAATTGTGCCTCAATCTGGTAAGCTTTATCTTGTGGATCGGACACCGAAAGCACAGCAGCCTGCCGGTTAAATTCGATTGATTCAACACTATGCTCGAAACGCACTTCTACTCCCTGCTTTTGCGCCTCACTAATTAGAATATGGTCAAAACGGGCACGGGTTACCTGAAAGGTTGTTCCTGGGCCCGGTGAAAACTTATCGGTAAAATCGATAGTCGTATAGCGATTACCCCAACTAAAGGCAGCACCGTTTTTAAATTGAAAACCATCAGAAATACCTGCTTTTATAGCCTCAAGCATCCCTGCCTCTTCGATGAATTCCATACAGTGCGGCAACAGGCTTTCTCCAATTACAAAACGCGGAAAAACCTGCTTTTCCAGCACACAGACCCGATACCCTTTTTTATTTAATAGAGCACTGGCAATGGCACCTGCCGGCCCTGCACCGATAATCACCACATCAAACTGACTCATACCTACCCCTTGTTTTTGGCTCTAGGCAATAAACTCAGAGCCAGTATCATGCTAAAAAACACCCCTATAGCCACACTGCGACCGAAGCTAGCTATAGCAGGAGTCGCACTGAAACCCAGAATGGCAAATGAAATCATTGTTGTTATTGCGGCAAGCAATACTCCCGCCAAACGCTCAGCCACAGCCATCTGCTCTGTAGAAACATAAATGGCATAATCCATACCGATGGCTGTAACCAAAAACAAACCAAAGATCGCAAACAAAGACAAAGACCAGCCCACAAAAGCAAATACCGCAAGACAGGATAGCGAAGACAAAACGGGAACGGCTAATAGCAATAATCCTTTGCGCCAGCCAAACGCATAAACTAATAACAGAATTGCCAAGACATAGGATGCTAACTTCAGGAAAATAGCTTGATTGCGTGTATGAGTAAATAATTGATTTAATGCCTGAAGATTATTAACAAAATAAATCTTGTTGTTTTTATCTGCAAGTTTTTGCAAGGCTGCTGTCTGTCTGACTCCAGACAAACTAATAATAGACGCTATCTCTCCATTCTCCATCTTGCCAAGATATAAATCCTGCCACACAGTGGCCAGATCATTATTCAGGCTTTGAGATATAGACTGAACCGGCAATTGTTTTAGATTAGTCAGATAATTCCTTATATTGTTTTCATCGATTCCTAAATAAACTAAATCCTGCCAGTTATCCGAATTTTTCAACAAACGTTCAACATCACTTTTGCGTTGCTTTTGAATAGCAGTCGGCATAACCCATTGATCCAGAGACTGGAACCCAGATAATTGTTTTTGTAAAACTAATTTCTGCAATTCTTGCCCTAAAGCCTGATTTTTAGCCAACAACTCATCATCATTGTTTGCTTGAATCACAAAATACTGAGCTGAAGGCGCAGTCTGGGTCAACTCCCCAACTTTCTGAGCCTGACTCAGCCATTGTGGTGACAAATTTACCCATTGACGGATGTCATCTTGAGTGTTCAAACTTAACAGACCCACACCCAGCAAAATAAACCCTAATAACAACGGCCATTTTTTCTGTACTACAAACAGGCGATAGCTAGTAATGGCATTTCCTAAAGAAAGCATTACCTGTAAAAAACAGGGTTGAATCTTTTCTTGAGTACGGCTGAAAAGCAAAGGTAAGCACAACAAACTGAACAAAAATGCACCAATCAATGCCGCAGCAGAAAAAATAGCTGTCTGTTGCAATATCGGTAACGGCGTAATTAGCAAAGCCGCATAGCCTAGTAAGGTAATCACTAGACTTAATAAAAAAGCTTTGCCGGCAATATGTAATGCTTGCCAGCGCTGCCAGTGCTGCTGAATCACGCCACTAGCTAACCAGTGAAGAGGAAAATCCAGCAATATTCCTAATAAACTGGTTCCCACAACAAGGGTCAGAATATGTATTTTGCCGAATATAGAGACTGTAGCGGCCACACCAAACAAAATACCTACAGCCATAGGAAGTACCAAAAACAGAATACGCAGACTGCGAAAAATCATGAGCAACAACAGAAATGTCAGCCCCATACCCAGTATGCTCATATACTGGCTTTCTCGTTCTCCAGAAGATTTATTTTCTGCTGCAAAGAGCGCACCACCAGCCATCAGAATTTGTACATTTTTCTGCGCCATCGAAGCTTGTGTAGCCTGTACTAACGGCAGCAGTTTATCTGGTACACTAATCAGACCAGACTTTTCTGGCAAACGCGCCCGTAATAAAATCCATGTCTTGCCATTTTCTTCAATATTTAACCAGCCAGTTTGAACGTTATAAAATATCGGACCATCCGGACTGGCCTGATGCATGATGATATTTCCCAATCCAAGCCAATCTTGATCTGGAGATAAAATACTGCGTTCGGCAAATGGATTAACAAGCACTTGTGCCTGCTGAGCAAAAGCACTTTTCGGATCATTGATAATATGTCGCCAACTATTTTCCGATACAACAGCCAATTGCAAACGCTGCATAGTGGCCGTCAAAGCTTCAACATCCAGTTCAATTTTACCGGTAACGGTTTGAAAAATACCGCTGGCCTGCCATTTTTTTTGCAACATCTGTGCTGCAGAGATGGTTTTATCCGCTGAATCACTGCTCAGTAAAATCACGATATCGCGATTCATGCGCTGATTCATGCGCTTTGCAGCTAGCTGCTGAGCCTGTGTGTTTTGCCCGTTAGACGGAAGCAGGCTGATTAAGTCCGTATCCAGACGATTTTTTTGCAGCCAGCTACACAGCAAAGAAATAGCCACACACAATATTAGTAGCAGGTACAGCCATGTCCAAATACGTTTACGGTAAAATGGCATGTTGTTCAAACCTGTTTAGAGCTGAATTGAATTTTAGCGCTGTGAATGCAATCTCAGTGCGATCGCCCTGCACTTCTGACAGAATGATTTTCTTAACTGCTTGGTCACCCTGAATATCAATGCTAGTAAAAATCTGTTTCATCAATACGCTTTTAGGTTGCAGATGCAATTGCCAGTTTTGCGCTGTTCCTGTTAATCGCGTACTGAACTGATTCTGAATTCCGTTAGTTTGACCGCCAAGTAAATCCAAAAAAAGTTTCACTTGATTTTTTTTCGCCGCGGCTGACTGCCTACTGGCTATCCACTGATCATTTGCATTAAGCTGCTCAATTCCCGTCTGACGCACCCGCATGGTATTAGTAAAAGGTTTTTTCATTTGCCACAACAAACCCGCTTTTGGCACCAGTATAAACTGGCCCTGTGTCACAATGGGCTTACTGGTGCCACGTAAAAATCGCTGCTGAACAAAATCACCTTTGATATTTTGTGGCTGTTGCAGCTGCGCTTGTAAATCTGTTAAACCAAAAGCACTTACCAGTCCACTTAATAAGCACAACCAGCTTACTAATAAAAAATTTCTTAACATGATTTTTTTTCCTGTGCAAAACCATTCTGCATTGCTAACTTGACCGCCTTAACCCAGCTTTCTGGGGTTTGATACTGTGTATCCCGAGTTTTCATACACACTGCAACCTGCATAGTAGATGCTTTGGTCAGTTTTTCACCTGTTGCACAGTCACTAATAACATAATCAAATTTTAGACAGCTTTCATATTCCTTTAATAAGACATCGATGAGAATTTTCTGCCCGAAAACTGCTGGACGCACATATTTCAACTGCAAATGCACAATTGGCCAGCCATAACCATTGGCCTTCATGACATTATAATCATAACCAATGGCACTTAAAAAAGCACAACGTGCTATTTCCAGATATTTAACATAGTGTCCATGCCAGACAATATCCATTGAATCAACATCAAAAAAAGGTACTTCCATTACCATACTGTACCGCAACTGACTATACTGCTTTGTCATCTTGATTCCAAAAATCAAAAAAATTAAACCACTGCCTAGGCGCTTTGATACAGTATGCAGTGAGTAACTCAGCATACTGCTGTACATACTGCTCTATAGTGCGTTCCCGTTGATGCCGATGCCAATTAATACTGTCGGCAAACCGCTGTAAATACAAATGGTAGCTTCCATTTTCTTTAAAACAGAAAAGGGTATTTACCGGTACTTTGAGCAATCCGGCTAATAACCACGGCCCTTTAGGCCAACAGGCCATTTGATTTAGAAAAGGGACATTGACAATTTTTTCACCGTGAACCGGTACTCGGTCAGCTGCAATAGCCAGCCATTCTCCACGCTGTACCCGATCATTCAGTTCCATCATCATTTTTGCATCCAGCGATGTGACCTGAATCAGGCGGATACGGTAAGCTCCGGCTTCTTGCAATGCCCGATGAAATTTCACTGAATGGCCGCTATGAATCAGCACATTTAGCTTCAGATGCTTATGCTTTTTCACCAATGCACGACAGATTTCGGTATTGCCTAAATGTGAGCAAACAAATATTTGTCCTCTTTTTCCAGCCGTTGGCCGGTCAATCTCCTGGCCAAGCTTATCTGGGTCATGAATGATTAGATTTTCATAACAAAATTTTCCTTGCCACACAGCAAAGCGATCCACAATATTTTGCGCGAATGCATAAAACTGTCGGAAAACCGAGCTTTTCTTACTTAATACAGGTGTTAGATAAACACATTTTTGTGCCAGCAATTGCTGATAGCGGGCAATATTACGTCTGGAAGATGAAGACGTAATATAGAAATACGTAACCACCAGACAAACTATCGGAGATAGTCCCCAAGCCGGAAAGTACTTAACCAAATAACGGGTCAGCCATAAAGCACCGCTACTGCCTCTTTCCTGCTGATTTGCCCAATGGCGGATGTTCTTAGCCATGCAGAATCCTTGACCATTTACGCCTTAGCAAAACTGGTGCATTTCGTAACATATTGAAAAACAAACGTGCATGCATTCTAGAAATAAGAACATTGTCCTGCCAGAAGCGAAAATGAGAAATGCCATCCTGAGCATAAGTCACAGGTGTATCGATCCAGACAAAGGAACACCCGCGCCGGTGCAAATGTACAAGCAGCTCGGCATCAAAATCCATGTAATTACCTACATATTCACTATGAATAACATCTAGCGTTGGTGTAACCGGATAAATACGAAATCCACACATACCATCTTTTATATCTGTCGATAACGTATTGACTGCTAGCCAGAAATTTGTAATCTTACGGCCATAAAGGCGAGATTTGGGTGTACCGGGTCCGTAAACCGGTCGACCACAAATCACCGATTTCGGTTCCTTCATGGCTGCATTTATTAATTTTGAAGTATCAGACAAACAATGCTGAGCATCTGCATCTACTTGTAATACATGAGTATAATCATGCAAAGCTGCATAATTGATACCTTCTTTTACAGCTGCGCCCTTGCCGCCATTTTTCTCACGGTAGATCACGGTGATACTGGGACGAACCAATTGTTGCAATTCTTTTCGGATTTCATTATCAGAACCATCGTCCACAATCAGACAGTCTATGTTGGAATCCTGCATAGCCTGTGCCACTTTTCCTACTGTGCGTAAATGGTTGTAATGAGGAATCAATGCTAACAATTTCATATCGTTTCACTTGTACCTGCAGGAATAACCATACGGCCAGAAGAAATTTTTTTTTCATTCATAATGCACTGAAAGGTGATTTTTTGGCGTACACAATCACGTTTTAAATGCAGTTCTACCGTATCAGCAGGCCGTAAAAAGTTTTGAAATTTCAGATTTTCTATCTGCAATGGATGCTGTTTTAACCAGCCGCATTGTTGCAGCAACTCTATGAACCATTTAAGCTGAATAACGCCAGGTACGAGATGAAAATTATCGAAGTGACCGCGAAAATAAAGCAAATCCAGTGGTATCTGAAGGTGAAACAAGTATTCATCAGCCGTTATTTCCTGCTGATGCAACACTATAGGTTTAATAACCGGTTCTGCCCATACTCGCTCAGCATCAACCGGATTCAGCTTACTCTGACTATTTCGCGGTAAAACCGTACTAAAACGCCAGTAACGAGGAATTGAAATTCTTTCATGATTTTTAGACAGACATTCTCTAAGCTGGTTGATGATATGCTTGCGTCCATACTGACGCCATGCATGAATACCAGAATGATTCAAAGCTACCCATGCAACCAGATGGCTGCCATGTGGATGTTTTAGAATATGAACATCAGATATCCATTCATGTTGCATCAGCTGGTTTTCCAGTTGCAGCAAGGATATGCGCTTATCTGCTAATTTGATGATACGATCAAGTCTACCCAAAAGCTCAAAACCATCCTCATACTCAGCTATCTTATCCGCCAGAATCTGCTCCGGCAGACACCGTGGTGACTGAATAATCAGACCGTCTACCGTACTTTTATGCATAACATCCTGAAAAAATTGCCAGTGCGCTTGTTCCTTGCGATAAGCTATTACGCCCGTTTCTGTACTACCATAAATTTCCACAACATCAGAACAAATATGTTGCTGTAAAAAATATTTACTTTTTTCGGCCAGGGCACCGCCAGCTGAAATAATTGTCGCAACATGTCCCTGAACCAATTTAATATCATGCGATAAGCGTAAGGTATGCAGCAAGGTAGGGCTGCTAACCCAAATCACGCGCTGAAAAGATGCACTACTGACCAAAAGTCCTTCTGGAAAGACTAAACGCTGCCGGTAAATGGGCAGACCCAGATACAGGCTTAGCATTATCCGAAAACTCAAACCATACATGTGCTGTACACTAACACTACCTAAAACAACTGGTTTTAGTCGAAGAACGGATGCCGGCAAAACGGAAGCTATTGTTTGTGCCTCAAGCCATAATTCCTCCCATGTTTTTTTTATTATTTTGGCTATTCCAGAAGAGCCAGATGTTTGCAGCAAGATATTAATATTATGAACGACAAATCTGCTACTCTCAGCAGGCGCATTGGTTGACCACTCAGATGGTAAAAAGGTGGGAATAGTCAGTTTATCGGGCATGACATCGGTTAATAAAATATCCGATGACTTATTAAGCCAGCAACAGTTTTCATGTGACAAATAAGTAAGCAAGCAAACATCAATACCAGCCTTGACACAGGCCAATAACGCAATGGCAAAATAGCCTGCGTCATCGAAATACAAACTTGCACATTTTACAGATCTACAGGATAAATACCGGCTCAATCCAGCTACCTGTGCCATAGCTTGCTGCCAGTTCAGATTGCTTGAACCAGTAGCAAATAAGTGCTGACTTTGGGTACGTTCTGCCCAGAAATGTTCTGCCATCATCATATGGATATTTTTAATATTAGACGGCGGTATAGGAATTCTCCGCTCAATAACATTCCCATAAGCATATAAGAAATTACGCCGGTATAGATTGCCCATGCCCGCCAGTATGCACCCAGAATCAATGCGGAAATAATCAAAATATTCACAATAAAAAAGCCGCACCATATCTGTGTTACACATCTGGTGTACCGTACTCCGCTTTCTGGCAGATCTGGATGCTGTAAACGAGCAAGGCGTTCAATTACTGATTGTTTGCTGAACAAACTAGCACCAAATATCAGTAACAGCAGTATGCTGACCATCACCGGATACCAGTACATGAATTTAGCTGAATTCATCCAGCATAAAAGCATAAAAATAAACGCCAGAACAAACGACATAATTTTCTGTAATTTTTGTTTACTCAGTAAAGCCCGTAACAACCATATACATGCCATCAGGATGGTAACTGCTGTAACGCCGAAATATATCTGTCCGAAATACCAAATAAACGGATAGAGAAATGTCACCAGTACCAGTGTCAGATTTATGAAAAATTGCAACCTAGGCATTATCTGACTGTTTTGCCTTGTTTATCACTGCCTGAATGACATCAGCCACTGTACGCACATTGCGAAAATCTTCTGCCATTAATTTATGCCCTGTTTGTCGCTTGATATAATCAATTAAATCGATTGCATCTATACTGTCAATTTCAAGATCATTGAATAAATCGGCTTCTGGCTTAATTCGTTCGGGTTCAATTTCAAAAAGATTTTCCAAAGCTTTGGCCAGAATGGCATAGATTTCATGTTCAGTCATTTGCTAGTTCCCCTATTCAATACAACATTTGTCATAAGCATTTACTTTGAATATAGTTGGCTAATGAATGAACGCTGTAAAAATGTTCACGCAGCTCGCTGCTGTCGCTTTCCATTTGCAAGCCAAATTTTTTCTGAATAGCCAGACCAAGTTCCAAAGCATCTACAGAATCCAGCCCTAGTCCAGTATCACCAAATAAAGCAGTATCATCTTTGATATCGTCTATTGTGATATCTTCCAGACCTAAACTATCAATAATCAATTCTTTAATTTGTATAATTAAATCTTCCATTTAAAACTTTCTCTTTTACATTCCTGCTGAAAATATTCCTGTAACTGCTGGTTAAGCTGTCTGGCCGCTATGGGTAAGGGTTTGCTTTGCAACCAATCTTGTGGATCAATATCGTTGCCAACATAAAAATCATATTGAATTTTTTGTTTCGGTATCTGATACCATGGTTGATTTTTTTTTAATGCCGGCGGATTCATCACAATTACTACCGGAGTGATTACTGTAGCGCTGCGTAATCCGATAGAAACAGCACCACGATTAAAGCAGATTTTATTATCCCAACCGGTACGCGTTCCTTCAGGAAAAATCAGCAGGCTTTGACCGCCCTTCAATACTGCATCAGCGTCTTCAATAATCTGTAAAGATTCATCATTTGGCAGAAATCCACAGGCTAAAATTGGGCTTTTCATAATAGGATTAGACAATAAATCCTTTTTAACGATGCAGTTTAGCTTGGGAACCTTAGCTAGCATAAACACCACATCTAGCAAAGACGGATGGTTTACCATGATAAGCTGCCCCGGCCTGCCAAGACGTTCAAACCCTTGATAGCGTACAGATATGACTCCAGTAAATCTCAGGTAATGGATAAACCCGGCCCAGATACCGCCTACCAGTCTTCGCGCCTTTAAATGACTAGCACTTTTTTTCCGAGTATTTGGTAAGGTATAAGGCAAAAGGAGAATTTTAAACACTATTCCGAAGATACCAAACAACAAAAAGCCTATTGCTGTTGCACACCAGCGCCATAACCAATTACACCAATTCATCAGTTTATCCGCCAATACCATACGCCCTGCGGTGCAGACTGCCAGCGCTCCGACTGTGCATTTATCCGCTGCACAATCCATTCTAATGTGCTGCTGTAATATTTGAGCTTACCTGCATCTGTAATGGCAGGATACTCGGCACGATACTCCAGATTGACTTCATCGCCATGGGTAACAACCAATCCCAGTGCCATAGGAAATGGTGCCCGTACCGCATTGACTTCATATTCTGATGCCATTGGTTCATCCACCACTACAACCAGTACCTGCTGTGCACCTTCTTGCAGTAAACCAACCGCTTCAGTTACACCCAGCTCCAGTCCATTGTATTGCGCACTCAATGCGGTACATTCACTCATATCGGCGCGAAGCATCGACCACTGACCGACGATGGCATTGTGTACTGACAAAGCAAATGAAGTTGGTGATAACTCTTCCTGTTTTATCAGACTTTGCCATAATTGAAAGCTACGGTTTATTTCACCGTCATGAGAAACGAATACCACAGGACAAGCTGTATATTCAGGTAACAAAGGCCATGATGCTGCAAACATCAAGCGTGCAGCGGAACTAAGGCGACGTCTTTTCATGGCTGGTAAAAAAGAAACATCTATCTCTCCAGCAGATAAATTCTTTATTACCTCCCCCTCAGCAACCCACTGTTGCCAGTCTGCTAACGTACGGTGAAAAGGGCTGACCGCGCGCCATGCAGATATCGCAAACTTCATAAATCTGTTTAAAAATATTATAAATGTCGCATTATATGTAAATTTATTGCCAAGAACAATTAAACTGTTTCCTAAAATGTTAATCAGAAAACATTTACTATAATTTGATTAGCATCATTAACATTTTATTATTAAATATTTCCGACATTGATAATCATGAAAGAGAGAATATCATAACCCATAGATATAGCTGTCTCTTAACACAACTGACATTATTTATTTCTATTTAGCTTTTATAAGTAAGAGTGATGGTATTAGTTTCATATCATTATGAATGTTCTGTGATAGATAGTGCGACAGAGGATGCGCTATTGCGAATAATGCCGTTCTAAAGTTTTAGTCAAAGATTTTAAGCTAACAAAATAGGCAATTAAGTGGTCTATTTCTTGAAGCATAGCTGATATTTTGTTTAATTGACTTAATTTAAACATTTACTCAAGGTTCTGTTTAGCTCTTAATTTCTATAATGAGTAATCAACTTTGATTTTGCTTAAAATAAAAATAAATATATTAACTATTATTGATAATAAATATTCAAATTCGAGTTTATATTCACCTAAATTTAAATATTGGTTAGTTCCTTAAGGTAAGTTATGAAAATATTGAAAATTTTGCATAAAGTTACAGGATTAATATCTTTAATATTAATTTTATTATTTATGGTCAGTACCATTTATGCAGAAATAAGTGGAAATATTCTTCTAATTCAAAAAGTAAAATCTTTGATTGTTTGGCGCGGTCTGTTTGTTCTGATTCCATGTTTAATTATCACAGGGGCTATTGGTTTCAAACTGGCTAGGCAATCGAAAAATGTTAATGTTTTAAAGAAGAGAAAGAGAATGCCATTTATAGCGTTGAATGGCGTTTTTATCCTTATTCCTTGTGCTATATATCTAGAGTATCTCTCATTTAAGATGTTAGATAGTACTTTTTATTCAGTACAAACCTTAGAACTATGTGCCGGATTAATAAACTGCATATTAATCATTTTAAATATTTGTGATGGTATCCGTATTAATAAAATTAAAAAATCGTTACTCAGCTAAACTTAAAGTTTTTTGTAGTTTTCATACTAATTCTATAAATATATAAGTTTTCTGCTTCATGTAGCAATATATAGAGGGATGGATAAAATTAACTAGACAGAAAAATCAGTTAAATTAGGATTAAATTATATTTTTAGAGTATGTATTAGACATCTTATCTTCAATTTTATGCAATAACCCAAAATCTTGAGAAGTATTGTGTATATGAAAACTAATTTGTTGTGTACATTTAATTATAAACCATATATTCACAAATGATACTTCTTCTAGTCCTTTAATTTATGTACTCTTTATAGATGGTACAGCTGATAAGGAATCTTTTTTAAGGGGTAATGTCAATTTGCCTGTGAAGAGTCCGTGGCCTCATCGTATTACCTATCATCTAGTACGGCGCTTTCATTTTCGTTTATTTAGGTATTTGCAAGCGCGTTGGCAGCTGCCATCTGTATTTGTTCGGCATTATTATCGTTGTGATTATTTAAGTTATACAGAAATTTTTTACCGTGAGGCTAAACGTTATCATGATGCTTCGGTGCCTTCGCTGAGACTAAATCCGGCGTTTATCCGTTTATGCCAAAATATTGGCCAGCATACTCAGGTTTTTATTGTTGGCCACAGCCTTGGCGGCTGGAACGGTGCGCATCTGAGCCGGATATTGGCTGCTCATGGTATCCGCTGCCGTTTTTTAGTTACACTGGATCCAGTAGGCTGTGGAAATCATGATATCCGGATCGCCGGTCATCTGATGCGTCAGGCTCAGATTTACCACAATATTCCGGCACCCGTAGCGAATAAGTGGATGAATATCCGTGGCTTTCACATAAGGCTGGCAGAAAACCGCTTTTCTGCTGAATGGGAAAACTGGGTTTCATGGGCTGGCGGGCAATGGTTAATTAAAACGGCACCACCGGAAAGTCATTTATTGGTTAATCAATGTACACAGTATTCTCATCGGCAGGCTGAAAATATGTTTACCTGCCCTACCCGTCTGGGTCTAAGTGCTGCCTCAGCATTAATGCAGGAAATTGAAGCTGTATTGCAGAATGCTGGTTTACCGCCGCTTAACAATTGATTTTTCTTGAAATCTACCTTTGGGTTTGATGTCACATTTTATGCTTGTGATTAACCAAACGGAAAGTTAAGCCGATGAGATACGCTTTAATCAAGCCAGATGGCACTAACCATGCGGCCTGTTTGTCCATCACGCCGATACGAGAAATAGCGTTCGCGCTGCAATACCGTACACTCTGTGCCACCATAGACTTGATGTACACCGGCATCTGCCAGAGCTAGCCGTGCCAGCGCATATATATCGGCAAGATAATGGTTGTTGCCGATATCAGTAAAAGCAGCCTGTGCTTTGGGCTGATGCAGGCAGAAAGCTTCCCATACGTCGGAGCCGACCTCGAAAGCTTCGGGTCCGATTGCCGGACCAAGATAAGCCAGTATTTCCAATGGGCTGACCCGCATGGCTTCTATGGTATTTTGCAATATGCCACCGGCCAGTCCGCGCCAGCCGGCATGGGCGGCAGCTACGGTTGTACCGGCACGGTCACACAGTAGTACCGGCAGGCAATCGGCTGTCATGATGGCGCAGGCGACTTTTTCCCCTTGGCGGCTATAACTGGCGTCGGCTTCAGCTGGCTGTCCAGACTGCAATGCAGATAATGCCGTTGTGGCTGCGATTACATTTACGCTGTGAGTCTGATTCAGATAGGCGATTGGCTGTGCTGCCTGCTGCTGCACGATGGCGCGGTTTTGTGCTACGCCTTGAGGATGATCACCTACGTGTGCACCAACGTTCAATGATGCAAATGGCGCTTTGCTGATGCCACCCAGTCGTGTAGTGATCAGGGTATGTACATTGTTTGGTGCTGGCCAGTCTGCCTGTGCAAAGGCGTTTTTGTCTTGGCACAGACCAAGTGCCTGATTCATGTCCCATTGTGTATTCATACTGCGGCCTTATTATTCGCGTATGTAAATTACATCCACGTCGTAATCATCGTCATCCCAGTCTTCGTCTTCATCATCGATCAGACGTTTCTGCCATTCATCAGCGTTTTTGATGGCTGAATCCATGCCTGCCTGTAGACGCAGTACAGAAAGTAAGTGATAGATATCTTCGGGCAGTGAAGCTTCAAACTGTATTTTTTCTTGTGTCTGCGGATGAATGAAACTGAGCCGGTAAGCATGCAGTGCCTGCCGTGCCATTACTTTTATTGCTGCTTTAGCTTCGGTGGTAGCAGGATGGCGCGGGTTGCCATATAACGGATCTCCAGCAAGCGGATGGCCTGCAGCTTTCATGTGTACACGTATCTGATGGGTACGGCCGGTTTCGAGCTGACATTCGATATAGCTGAAATCGGCATACCGTTCGAGCACTTTGACGTGGGTGATGGCTTCTTTGCCACCAAACGGTACCACGGCCATTCGTGTACGGTTATGCGGATCCCGGCCAATCAGTGTTTCGATTTTGCCATTATAAGGTACGATTCCGTCAGCCACTGCACGATAGGTCCGTTTAACAGTCCGTGCTTGTAGCTGGCGTACTAAGTGTGTTTGTGCCGGCACGGTTTTGGCTACAACCATGAGGCCGCTGGTATCTTTATCTAGACGGTGCACGATACCGGCTCTCGGTACTTGTCCCAGTGCCGGGCAATAGGCGAGCAGGCCGTTCAGTAGTGTGCCCTGCCAATTGCCTGCTGCGGGATGTACAACAAGACCAGCCGGTTTATTCAATACCAGTACGCTATCATCTTCATATATAATGTCTAGTGCCATGGCTTCGGGGATGAATGCGAGCTGGCTTTCATCCTGTTGTATGGCTACCTGTATGGTTTCACCGCCGATCAGTTTATACTTCGGCGGTACGATGTGGCCGTTAACGGTAACGTGATTTTCCCTGATCCAGGCAGTGAGACGGCTGCGGGAGAACTCAGGCGCCAGTTTGGCCAATGCTGCGTCCAGGCGCAGGCCGGCTAGTTCATTAGGTACGGTCCAATTTTTATAACTTTGTGCAGCTTCATCTGCCGCAAAGGGCAAATCATCGTTATAATCGTCATCATTCTCTAACAAAGAAGTGTCTTTCATGAAAAATTTGTTTTTGGCGGTGGCCTTAGGCCTTTTACTGAGTGCCTGTGCCAGCACAAGTACGGTCGATAAGGATTCCCAGATTACTCAGGACTGGTCTGTTCAGCGTCTGTATAATGAAGCACACGATGAGCTGATGCATCGTAATTATACTCATGCAGAGAAATTATACGAAATTCTGCAGTCTCGATTCCCGTATGGTTCGTATGCGGAGCAGGCTCAGCTGGACACAGCATATGCTTATTATAAAGATGATGAGAATGATAAAGCATTGGCGGCAATTGAACAGTTTCAGCGTTTGTACCCGCAGCACCCCAATATGGATTACGCTTTGTATTTGAAAGCACTGATTCAGCTGAATGAGGACAAATCCTTTGTTAATAAGCTGGCCAAACAAGATTGGTCTGACCGCGACCCGAAAGCTAACCGGGAAGCTTATACCACTTTTGCTCAACTAGTAGAATATTTCCCTCAAAGTAAATATGCTGCCGATGCTCGCGATAAGATGCAGAAACTGCTGGATGCGCTTGGCGGGAATGAGCTTTCAGTAGCACGTTATTATATGAAACGTGGTGCATGGCTGGCGGCTGTTGGCCGTGCACAGACGGTTATTTCTCAATACCAGAATACGCCTAATGTGGAGGAAGCACTGGCTATTATGGTTTCTGCGTATGAAAAACTGGGTGAGCAGAAGCTCAGTGATGATACTAAGCGCGTTCTGGCACAGAATTTTCCAAATAGCCCGTATCTGCAATCTCCGTGGCAGGATCATAATGCCATTCCATGGTGGCGTTATTGGAAGTAAAGCCTAACGGTAAATCTCAAAATCTGATGAACAGTGCTATTAGATCGATACAAGGTATCGGTCTAATTTTTTATTTGGTTATTTGGACTGGAGACTGAAATTCTTTTTAATCTTATATGCTATAAAAATTCTATCCAGTGAGATGATAATTTAGATATTAATATTTTTGAGTTGAGGGTGATTTTGTATCGATATTATTTATTCTAGGTTTGATTGGTTATAGTAGCCGATGGTGATGAACATTTATAAAAGTTAATATCTCGTTTTAAAAATTTTTTACTGATTACTAATTGTGTAGCACTGGGCTATTTGTTTGCCAGCTGTTTATTTTTTGCAGTATTGCTGAATCTGCGAAATTCTATGCTCAAAAGCAATGAAAGTGGCATTTATGCTTGTGGCTGATATGTCCGTGCCAGCCAGCGAATGTGCATCTGTGCGTCTGGTAGCAATTGTTTTAATTCAGTAACTGCTGCTTCTGCCAGTAACTTCCCACACATAAATATATCGATAGCGGCATACTGATGCTCCGGCCACGTATGGATACTGATATGTGACTCGGCCAGTAGCAATACGCCGGTTACGCCTCCACTACCACCAAAAGTATGAAAATAGCTTTCCAAGATATGTGCCCGTGCAGCTTGGGCTAGCTGACGCAAGAGCTGCTCGATTGCACTACTGTTTTGTAACCATTTGCTGTCCAACTGATAAACATCCAGCAGACAGTGCTGCCCGATAATATGATTATTCTGCATTATTTGTGCCAATGTCCACTGCTACCTCCATAATAGCTGTGACCAACAGTAGAATCTTCTGCTTTCTCAGAAGAATACGAAGCATAATTTATCCAAGTGAAGCCGATCACAATCAGGATGGCCATGAAGATATTGAATTTTTTATAACCTTCTGCTGAACCGAATATAAAGAGTTCCCGATAAGGAAAATCACGGAGTAATCCATAGGCAAGAAGATGCCAACACAAAGGCGTGAACAGATATTCAAAATCTGCTACACCAGCAATAAAAATTTTAATAAAAATAGGCAAATTCAAAACAATAAATACCAGCATCCAGAAGGTTGGCGTGTAGATATCGGTACTGAGATGCAATACGTTTTTCACCCGCCAGCTTTTAATGTTGGCTTTGGTAAAATCGTTTGCTTTAATGTTTTGATGTTCACGAACAAGAACTGCTGCTTTATCAGCAGGCATGGGTTTGGCATCAATGCTGATGTTTTTATTTCCCTGAAACCATGCAGACACCAGTGTCGCCGGTATATTGCTGACGACAGACCATGATTGTTCGTTTCGGGTCAGGGTGGTAGATAATTTACGCTCTTCGCACCCATAATCGATGTAATACATCCTGTCGCTAGGAGAGACTTGCCAGTAAAAGGCTCCAGCTGCATACTCAACTTGAGCTGCGTAATCATATAAAAATGGGACGCTGTCTTTGTTTGCATCAATTGGTTCTAGCGGTTTTTTCAGAACCGGCCAGTCATCCAATGTGGTAGCTATTGCCCATTGGTTTTTTCCCTGCTCCACCAGCCACAGAAACCCTTTTTTGGGTGAGTAGAGCAGATATTCTGTCCAGCCAGCTGAGTCATCCTCATCTTCACTTTCTTTGCGTTCAGCCAGCTGGATATAAAGCGGTACATCCGGCATAACTTTTTCTACCGGTACGTAATACAACACCATGGCGCCCAGCACCCACCAGTTTTCATTATCAATGCGTGCTTTGCTGCCGATTTTAATGGTTAGAGCGCGTTGTTGATGCTCACGCATTTCATGCGTCGCATTCTGGTGAGCCGTTTCTTCACTCATGTTGAGCTGGCTGCGGCAATACTGGCAGACAACGTGGTCTGCCACACCGCTTACCCAGCGTATTTCCCCGCCGCAATTGGGACATTTACCTCTTTTGGTACTGCCCTTGACATAACCGGAACGGGTACGAATCTGGTCGGGTGTACGGGTGTTTTGCAGTCTCAGGGCACTGAGTGCCACGCCTTTACCGGCAAAGACCTGTGGCTGTGCCTGACCGTCGGCGTAATCTAGTGTAATGAAGGATGTACCATTGCGGCAATCTGCTACCTGTGCCTTTTCCGATTCAGGTAAAGGCACCGGCAGTTCGCCTTCGGCTGCATACTGGCCGCGGCGGATATCACGGATATCGGCTACGGCATAGTGCCGGTCTCTGTATTTGAAATAAGAGCTTCCTACTTTGAGATTGCTGAATTCTGGTAAAGCTTTCGCTTGAGGAGGTGTAGGCTGCAGGCGGGTGAAAACAAAGCGGTCATTGGATTCAGATAGCCATGCACTGCTGCCATCATGCATCAGTGCATGCCATTCACTCCACGAACCGGCTTCGTAGCTGACTTGCATACGCCCGATGAGGGTGAACGGTTTACCCTGCCACATCCCGGTAGTACCGATTTGCAGTGGTGATAGATCATTTAAAACTGCAGAATGGCGGCCGGATAGTACTAATGCATTCTGTTGGATTAATAAAACAGAATGACAATAGCCACAAACTGCGGTGACGGCGGTTGCTGAGCGTATACCGATTTCGGCACCACAGCTCGGACAAGTACTGTGCAGCAGATAGGAAAAACTGTTCATACAGCCATTTAGTCAGTGAGTTTTCTGAGAATCTCGGCCTTAGCTGAATCATAGTCGCTCTGACTGATAAGATTCTGCTCCAGCAGGGTTTTCAGCTGTGACAATCGAGCGGTTATATCTGCTGTTTCTGGTTTAGAGGCCGGTGCGGAAGTGGCAGTACCGGTGATACCTGAAGTCATGACATTAGCAATATTCATACCGGCAGCTAATCCAGCTCCGATGCCGGCTACTCCGCCTTCATTCTGTGCAGCCAGTGGAATAGCCTGAGCCGTCTGGTATTGGGTGTAGCGTCCCATGTCGCCAACGATACCCATACCCATGCGTTCATCCAGCCGCTCTTGCAGGCTCTCTGGTAGGGTAATGCTTTCTACGGTGAAATTTTCCAGCGCCAGCCCCATGGCGGTGAATGCCGGTTGTAATAAAGTAGTCATTTGTTCCGACAGCAGCATCTGATTAGCGGCCATATCCAGAAAAGGAATATTAGCGTTGCCAAAAGCGGAGGCAAGCTGAGTAACAGCCAGATTGCGCAGCTGTTCTTCCAGTGTTTCGGTGCGGTATTCTTCGCATACGCCGCTTACTTGGCTAAAAAATAATTCTGGCTGGGCAATACGGAATGAATACATACCAAATGAACGCACAGAAACAGCACCGAAATCATTGTCGCGGATGGTAACCGGCTGTGCGGTGCCCCAGCGTCTGGAAAGCTGCTGACGCATATTGAAGAAGTACACGTCGGATTTGAATGGTGATTGAAATAATTTACCCCAATGTTTGAGATCGGTTAGTAAGGGCAGATTCTGGGTATTGAGTGTGAATGTACCGGTACCAAACAGGTCGGCGATGGCGCCTTCGTCTACAAACAAGGCATTTTGTGATTCGCGGACGATGAGCGCGGCTCCGTTTTGAATTTCCTGATCCTTAATCGGAAAACGCCACATCAGGACTTCAGGGTCGGGGTTTTCCCACTGGATTACATCAATGAATTGTTTCTTGATGAAGCCACCGAGTTTGTTAATGCCAAAAATTGAGTTCAGAACCATTTTTGTATCCCGTTCAGATGTTTGATTGTTAACTTAGTGCAGCTGCATTAAGGATGCCGATAGACACTGACAGCCCGAAAAACAAGGCGCCGACGGCGATATTGTTGTTCGCCAGTTCGAAATTGGCCTTGGGGATAAGCAATGTGGCAATAAAGTACACCAGAATCTGCACAATCATAGCTGCCGCGCCCCAGATGATGAAACTGATGAGATTGACAGATTGCAACATGCTGGAAATGAGGGTGATGCAGAATCCGATCATGGCGCCGCTCATTGAGACGGCACAGGCAAGGTTGCCCTGCTTAATCAATTTTAGTTCGGCTACCGGAGTTATTCGTATATAAAAAATAATAAATACGATAAGTAGCAACAGGGCAACGCCAAAATATTTTAAATATTGTATGTACTGCCAGAGAGTAATTACCATAGTTTATTATCCTGACTGTTTAGTTTTTTAACATACCGTATAATAATGTTTTTGTATAGTTTATTATTTACTTTTTTTTGCAATTTGTTAGCTTTAGCTTGAAATGTGGTATCAGGTTTGTTGCTAGAGCAGAAATATTTATTAAGTATTTTTTAATCGGGATGCTTTATTTTTATTACAGAGCTGGTTTCAACGGACGGCAGGTGGCTGCTGTGATGCTGAAAAAATATTAAAAGGATAATTTGTGAATCCTGCTTTGATTGTTTCTGTGTTTGTTGTGGCCAGTTGTGGGCTGGCTTATGAATTGATTATGGCGGCACTGGCCAGCTATTTGCTTGGTGACTCGATACTCCAGTTTTCGTCGATTATCGGTGTGTATATGTTTGCGATGGGCATTGGTGCGCATCTGACTCGTTATATATCCGACCGTGATGCGCTGAGCCGCTTTATTGATATTGAAATTCTGGTGGGAATTGTCGGCGGTGTTTCGGCGCTGCTTTTGTTTGTTTTATTTGGTTTTTCTGCGGCACCTTTTCGTTCGGTGCTATACGGGCTGGTGCTGATTATCGGTATTATTACGGGAATGGAGCTGCCGCTGGTGATGCGGGTGCTGAATCTGCGTGAGGTGGAGTTTAAAGAAGTGGTCAGCCGTGTACTGACTTTTGACTATCTAGGAGCGCTGGCTGTTTCGTTGTTGTTTCCTCTGATTCTGGCTCCAAAGCTGGGCATGGCAAGAAGTGCGCTGTTGTTCGGGATTTTAAATACGGCAGTGGCACTGCTGACAGCGCGGCTGTTTAAGCACGAGCTACCTCGTTACCAGCGTCTACGTATGCGCGGCAATATAGTGCTGTTGGTTTTATTGCTGTTTTTCTGTTACGCCAATCACATTACGAATAAAGCAGAACAACATTATTTTGGTGACCCAGTGGTGTTTAGCACCGCTTCTCCTTATCAGCGGCTGGTGATTACGAAATGGCATAATGATACAAGATTGTTTCTTAATGGTAATTTACAGTTTTCTTCAGTGGATGAGGCACGCTATCACGAAGCACTGGTACTGCCGGTGATGGAGCAGAATCCGCAGGCCTCCCGCATTTTGATACTAGGTGGCGGAGATGGGCTGGCAGCACGGGAGGTGCTGAAATATCCACAGGTAAGCCAGATTACGCTGGTGGATCTGGATGCAAGTATGACGCGTGTTTTCCGTACTTCGGCATCTTTGCGTGAGCTGAATCAGAACTCGCTTAATCACCCGAAACTGCGCATTATTAATGCGGATGCGGCACAATGGCTGCAACACAATCAGGAAAAATTCGATGTGGTGATTATCGATTTTCCTGACCCTTCCAATTTTTCCCTCGGCAAACTGTATTCGGTACCAATGTACCGTATGGTGGCGCGACATTTAAATCCGCATGGTAATCTGGTGGTGCAGTCTACTTCACCTTACTTTGCACCCAATGCGTTCTGGTGCATTGTCAATACACTGGAAGCTGCCGGACTGAAAACGCTACCTTTTCATGTGTATGTCCCTTCTTTTGGTGAGTGGGGCTATGTGATGGCCAATCAGACTGGTGAGTTTCTGATTCCAGACCATTATCGGGTGCCGACACGCTATCTAGATGCAGAAACGACGCGCGAAATGTTTGTGTTTCCAAAAGATATGCAGCGGCGAGCAGTAGAACCCAATCATCTGAACACGCAGAAGTTAGTGGAATATTTTGAGGCTGACTGGCGCGCGGTGATGCGCTGATAGGGGTAAACAGATGAAAATCAGTCGCCGCCGGTTTCTCAGCAATGTGTTGGGCGCCAGTATGGTGGGTTTGAGCAGCTATGAGGCGTGGCGCTATTTTGTACCAGGGCAGCCACCAATCAGTGTGGATTTCCCCGGTAAGACTGTGGGGCATGCTATTCGTGATGCGCAACGACAACCTCCAGCTAATATTCCAACACGCCATGTGAATACGGTGATTGTCGGCAGTGGTGCGGCGGGGCTGTCTGCTGCTTGGCAGTTATCGAGACAGGGCATGCACGATTATATTTTACTTGATGGTGCTGAACGCAATGGCAATAATCGCGGTGAACACCAGTTTGGTGTGGATTATCCCACCGGTGCGCATTATCTGCCCCTACCCTCACCGGAATCGGAACACATCCGAGAATTACTCGGCGATTTACAACTGTATCAGCATGGTGTGTATGATGAGCGCTCACTGCTACAGGTGCCCAATGAGCGTTTATTCTATCAACAACACTGGCAGAATGAATTGCTGCCTCAGCGTGATGCCGATAGTCAGCGTTTTTTCCGTTTTATTCATCAGCTCAGCAGCCAGCGCGGTGTGGATGGCAAGCGTATATTTACCATTCCGCTGGATTTGGCCAGTAACGACAACGAATGGCGCCGTCTGGAACGGATAACTTTTGCCAATTGGCTGGAACAGCAAGGTTATCACTCGCCTACTCTGCTGTGGTATCTGGACTATTGCTGTCGTGATGATTATGGGCAAGGCATCGGCCAAATCTGTGCGTGGGCCGGCCTGCACTATTTCTGCGCCCGTGGCACAGAGCAGAATGAACACGGTACAGTGCTGACCTGGCCGCACGGTTTACATGAGCTGTCGCAGCGGATACGCGCATTTTGCCGTCTGCAAGCTATGGAAAACATTCCTGAAACCGATCAGCCATTGACTCAGCCGCGCAGTCTCCGTGCTTATGCAGTTTCGATTGAAGAAGAGGCTCAGGGAGTACGTCTGTTAATCTGTACTGCACAACAGCAATATTTCTGGCTACAGGCACGGCATGCGATCTGTGCCATGCCACTGTATATTGCAGCTCACGTGGTGCAGAATATTCAGCGATATGGTTTTCAGCCGCAGACCCATATGCCTCAGTATGCCCCTTGGATTGTGGCTAATTTTTTGCTGCGCGGCATGCCTCCAGAAAAAAGAGGCAGCGCGCTGGCATGGGACAACATTTTGTATCAAGGTGATGGACTAGGCTATGTGGTGGCCACGCACCAGCAAATTCGGCAAGGGCCGCCACCCTTTACATCTTTCACTGCCTATACAGCATTGAATCATGATTCGCCGACCAACATACGTCACTGGATGCTATCGGCCTCACCTGAAGAAATATACCAATGCGCGGCTAAAGAATTGGAAGAGATTTATGGCATTGTGTTGCGAAAGCGTATGGTACAGGCGCGTATCAGTCTACGCGGCCATGCCATGGCCGTACCACAGCCCGGTTATCTCACCAATGCGGGCTTAATGGCGTTGCGCTCGTATCAGGGTCGTTTACAGTTTGCCCATAGTGATTTATCCGGCTATTCGATTTTTGAGGAAGCCTGCTATTGGGGTAAACGTGCCGCTGAGCAGATTCTGGCACAACAGTAATATTGATTACAGGTCTGATTTGAATAACAACAGCCTGTGTACGAACTTGTCCACAGGCTGCTTAATCTGCTCTGATATATACTAGATTTCGAAGTAATCCATAATACTTTGTGCAGCCTCACGCCCTTCTGCTATGGCGGTAACCACCAAATCCGAACCACGGGTGATGTCGCCGCCAGCAAAGATTTTTGGATTGGCGGTTTGCTGTTTGTATTCACCACTAGTCTGAATACGGCCGCGCTCGTCTACGGTGACACCAACTTCACCTAACCACGGCATGCTGTGCGGTGCAAAACCAAAGGCTACAATTATGGCATCACAGGTAATGATTTCTTCACTACCGGCTATGATTTCGGCACGGCGCCGGCCGCGTTCGTCTGGTGCACCCATGCTGGTGCGGACAACCTGAATGCCGGTTACTATGCCTGCTTCGTTTGTCACCACAGCCTGAGGCTGCACATTGAATTTAAACTGCACGCCTTCTTCCCGCGCATTGTTGAATTCTTTCCTAGAGCCGGGCATATTGGCAGCATCTCGGCGATAAGCACAGATTACTTCTTTAGCCTGCTGCCGCAGCGCGGTACGTACACAATCCATGGCAGTATCGCCGCCACCAAGCACCACGACACGCTTACCTTCCATGCATACATAATCTTTGCTATCGATGTTTAGCAGATGTTCTGTATTGCCAATCAGATAGGGCAAAGCCAGATAAACACCGCTGGCCTCTTCATTTTCGATACTGGCACGTAGTCCCTGATAGGTACCCACGCCTAAAAACACTGCATCATATTGCTGCTCAAGCTCTTGCAAGCTAATGTCGGTGCCGACATTGACACCCAGTTTGAATTCTATGCCCATATCAGTGAGTACGTGCCGCCGCCGCATCATGACTTCTTTTTCCAATTTGAACGCCGGTATACCAAAGGTGAGCAGGCCGCCGATTTCGGATGCCCGTTCGTATACGGTCACGTCCACACCATTGCGGATGAGAACATCGGCACAGCCGAGGCCGGCGGGTCCGGCTCCAACCACCGCTACTTTTTTACCCACTTTTTCCACGGTGGCAATATCTGGATGCCAACCTTGCGCAAATGCCTGCTCGGTGATGTATTTTTCGATGGCTCCGATGGTAACGGCGCCGAATTCCGCATTCAAGGTACAATCGCCTTCACACAGACGATCCTGCGGGCACACGCGACCGCAGACTTCAGGAAGGCTGTTGGTGGTGTGTGCTAACTCGGCTGCTTCGATAATCCGCCCTTCATTCGCCAGTCTCAGCCAATTGGGAATGTTGTTGTGCAACGGGCATTTATTCTGGCAGTACGGATTACCACAGGCCAGACAGCGGTCTGCCTGAGCAATTGCCTGTGCTGTGGTAAAGGGCTGATAAATTTCCGCAAACTCCTGCTGGCGTACGCTCAGCGGTTCTTTCGGTGGATCGACACGCGGTACATCAATAAACTGATAAACATTTTCGCGTTGACTCATGTGGTGTTCCTTGCACGATTTTTGATTATTGCTGTCTTAATGTCTGCTCTTACTGGGTAACAGCGCGCAATTCAGTGACGGTTCGCGGTTTGTGCCCCAGAAGCGCATCGACATCATTGGCTTTTGGTTTCACCAGCACAAAGCGGTTCACATAGTTGTCCCACTCAGCCAGAATGCGTTCCCCCAGCGGGCTGTGAGTATTTTCCACATGCTCGGCGATGAGGCCGCGTAGATTTTCCTGATGCATGGTGAGTGCGGCGATGTCTAAACCTTCAACCAGCTCAGAATTAATACGCTGTCTGAAGCCGCCATCCACATCCAGCACATAGGCAAAGCCACCAGTCATACCGGCACCGAAATTGATACCGGTTTTGCCTAATACACACACTACTCCGCCGGTCATGTATTCACAGCCGTTGTCGCCAATACCTTCCACCACGACTGTGGCACCAGAATTACGCACCGCAAAGCGCTCACCTGCCTTGCCAGAAGCAAACAATTTGCCACCAGTAGCACCATAAAGGCAGGTATTGCCGATAATGGTGGTGTCTTCTGGCCGGAAAGCAGTGCCTCCATGCGGCCTAATCACGATTTTGCCGCCGGCCATACCTTTACCGACATAATCGTTGGCATCGCCAGTTAGATACAGATTCATGCTACCAGCCAGCCAAACACCAAAACTCTGTCCGGCAGTACCATTTAGATAGATGTCAAAGCGTTGTGAAGTACGGCCACGATTTCCATGAGTAGCGGCAATCTGTCCGGCTAAGGCAGCGCCTACGGAGCGGTCGGTATTATTGATATCATAGGTCAGATCCACATCGGCACCGCTCTGTACGGCATCGCCAATGTCCTTCATGATGGTGTGATTGAGGCGACCAGTATCGAATGGCGGATTGGTTTGCGTACAGTAGCGAGCACTGCCATCCGGTACCTTGGGTGAATACAGTAACTTACTTAAATCCAGCGTACCCTGTTTCGGGGTAATGCCAGCAACGATTTCCAATAGCTCCGTGCGGCCGATTAAATCAGTCAGGCGGGTGATACCGAGCTGTGCCATGATTTCACGCACATCCTGTGCAATAAATTTAAAATAATTCATCGCTTTTTCAGGCAGACCGTGGAAATGTTCGTGGCGCAGAGTGTCATCCTGCGTAGCCACGCCGGTGGCACAGTTATTCAGGTGACAGATACGCAGATAGCGGCAGCCCAGCGCAATCATCGGCCCAGTGCCGAAGCCAAAGCTTTCCGCTCCCAGAATAGCCGCTTTAACGATATCTAGACCGGTTTTCAAGCCACCATCAACCTGTAACCGCACTTTGTGGCGCAAATTGTTTTCTACCAGTGCCTGCTGGGCTTCTGCCAGTCCCAGCTCCCACGGACTACCAGCGTATTTCACACTGGTTATCGGGCTGGCGCCAGTGCCGCCGTCATAGCCGGATATAGTAATCAAATCTGCATAAGCTTTGGCTACGCCGGTAGCGATGGTACCCACGCCCGGTAAAGACACTAGTTTTACCGAAATCAGCGCACGCGGATTAATCTGTTTTAAATCGAAAATCAGCTGTGCTAAATCTTCGATGGAATAAATATCATGGTGCGGGGGTGGTGAAATCAAGGTGGAACCGGGCACAGCGAAGCGCAATTGCGCGATGTATGGTGTGACCTTATCTCCGGGAAGCTGTCCGCCCTCACCCGGTTTGGCACCTTGCGCTACTTTTATCTGAATTACATCGGCACTCATCAGGTAGGCCGGTGTGACGCCAAAACGTCCCGAAGCCACTTGCTTAATCCGTGAAACACGTTCGGTGCCGTAGCGACGTGGGTCTTCGCCACCCTCGCCAGAGTTGGAATAGCCGCCCAGACGATTCATCGCCGTGGCCAGTGCCTCATGTGCCTCTGGACTTAATGCACCAATCGACATAGCCGCGCTATCGAATCGTTTATATAAATTTTCTGCTGCTTCTACCTGTTCAAGTGCCACTGGTGTGGCTGCTTCCGTTTTAAGCCGTAGCAAATCCCTCAGCATGGAGGGAGGGCGTTTATTCACAGCATCCGCATAGTGGCGGTAACGGGCATAGTCACCGCTGTTGATGGCAGCCTGTAAGGTATTCACCACTTCTGGATTGTAGGCATGGAATTCACCCTGCGGCTTGTATTTCAGAAAACCGCCAATTTCCAGACCACGGCTTTTCTGCCATGCACGTTTGTGGAACCAGCGCAGATCATCTTCTAGCTGTGCAAATGTAGCCCCTTCAATACGGTTTACCATATTTTTGAAACACAACTGCATGACTTCATGATGAAAACCAATGGCTTCGAAAAGACAGGCACAGCGATAAGACGAAATGGTAGAAATACCCATTTTGGAAATGATTTTATACAGCCCCTTATTGATACCATTACGGAAATTGAGCATCACCTGCCGTAAAGGTTTAGTAATCGCACCAATACTTACCATTCTGGCCAGACTTTCATACGCCAGATACGGATACACCGCTGTAGCACCCAGACCAATCAGCACGGCAAAATGGTGCGGATTTCGTGCAGATGCGGTTTCAACCACAATATTGGCATCGCATCGCAAATTGGTTTCTACCAGCCGCTGCTGAATCGCGCCCACACTGAGCACAGCCGGAATCGGCATAGCATTACGGCTGACATTGCGATCAGATACCACCAACAGAACTGCCCCATTTCTGACCGCAGCAACTGCCTCATCACACAAATGCAGCAAAGCTTCCTGCAAGCTGGTTTCATGTGGGTTGTACACCGCCTGCAGGTGATGATGCTGATAGTGTTCGGCAGAAAGCTGAAGCAACTGCTGCATATCGGAGTAAAGCAATACTGGTGATTTAAAATTCACCCGATGAGACATGCCTTCAGCCTCAAAGAACACGCTCATCTCACGCCCGATACAAGTATTCAGGCTCATCACATGCTTTTCGCGTAAAGGGTCTATTGGCGGATTGGTTACCTGAGCAAAATATTGGCGGAAATAATCAAACAGCAGGCGTGGTCGCTGCGAAAGTACCGCAAACGGCGTATCGTCTCCCATCGAACCTACTGCTTCCTGTCCATTCTCGCCCAGCACACGAATCACACTTTCCAGCTCTTCCATGTCATAGCCAAATAGTTTTTGGTAAACCAAAAGCTGGTCTGCTGAAAAAATGGCTTCTCCGGTTTCATTTTCCGGCAGTTTTTCAAATGGAATTAGCGATAAAACATTTCTGTCTAGCCATTCTTTATACGGATGGCGCGTTTTCAGCTCGGTATTAATGTCTGCCGACTGCATCAACCGTCCTTCACGCGTATCAATCACCAGCAGCTCACCGGGGCCGACACGGCCTTTTTCAATCACCTCATCGGGAGCGTAATCCCAGATACCTACTTCGGAAGCAATAGTAATCAGCTTATCCTGCGTAATCACATAGCGCGCTGGCCGCAGACCATTACGGTCGAGCGTACAGGCTGCATAGCGACCATCACTGAGCACAATTCCTGCCGGCCCGTCCCATGGCTCCATATGCATAGAATTGAAATCGTAAAATGCGCGTAAATCCTCATCCATATCTGGATTGTGCTGCCATGCCGGTGGTACCAGTAAACGCATAGCACGAAACAAATCCATACCACCATTCACAAACAGCTCCAGCATATTATCCAGAGAGCTGGAATCCGAGCCAGTTTCATTCACAAACGGCGCAGCGGTCTGTAAATCCGGAATCAAAGGCGTATGGTATTTGTAGGAGCGTGCTCGTGCCCAAGCACGGTTGCCGGAAATGGTATTGATTTCCCCATTGTGCGCCAAATAGCGAAAAGGCTGCGCCAATTGCCACCGCGGCAGCGTATTGGTAGAAAAGCGCTGATGAAACAGACAAATTGCACTTTGCATACGCAAATCAGCCAGATCAGGATAAAAGCGCGGCAAATCCTTGGGCATGCATAGCCCTTTATATATCATCACCTGATTAGACAAGCTGCAAATATAAAAATCTCGGTGACTAATGCGTTTCTCAATCCGCCGGCGCGTCATAAACAGCCGCCGCTCCAAATCGCGCGGCAGCCAGCCGGCAGGTGCATTTACAAACACCTGCTCAATATGCGGCATATCGGCTAACGCAATGGCGCCAAGCATTTTAGGGTTGGTGGGCACCGTACGCCACAAAGAAATATTCAGCGTTTCCTGCGTCAGCTCTTCTTCAATAATCGCTTTGTACTCCTGTGCCAGCGCCTCATCGCGCGGAAAGAAAATCATGCCGACGGCAAAATTTTTTGCCAGAGTGATGCCGCTTTCCTCAGCCACAGCCTGAAAGAATTTTTTCGGCATTTGCAGCAGCAGGCCACAACCATCGCCAGTTTTACCATCCGACAAAATCGCGCCGCGATGCTGCATGCGCGACAGCCCCAATATTGCGGTACGCACCACCTTATGGCTGGGTTCACCATCAATATTGGCGATTAATCCAAAACCGCAGTTTTCTTTTACCAGAGTATGGTCATATAAGCCGGACATCAGGAAACCTCGTTTGCTGCACTGATTGCAAAGCACAATTTAGTTAGACAAGGTAACAAACATACAAAAATTTACCCTTTAACGTCAAAACCTTTTTTCATAGAGATGATAAAAAAAACGCTATAATTTGAATCAATTACAGCATAAATCACTACCCAGAGACATATATATGCAGATTAAACCGGCATTTAATCAAAAAATCACTATATTTCACCAATTTACATAAACATGCTAATCAGACTTCAAAAAGCAAAAAAATTTGCTGAAAACACGAATAATGTCATCAGCAAATTATTCTAAATAAAAATAATAATCAATTATTATTGTAATTCAATTATATATAACAACTGGCTGCCTACACCTGACCCTAAAGAAAAAAATCGTCCTTATCCTGCGTATCTTTAACTTAAATGAATGTGCAGACTTTATTTGAAATCCTCTCACCAGCCTAAAACATTTTCTAATTTACTAATTTATGTTTGCGACAACAGCGCATATCTTGCGCCAAAAATAGTATTCAATAATCCCTATCCCGAACCAGAAAAGTAAATTCTCTGAGCAGCACCATGCCGATGATCGCCGGCAATATATTCATTTCCATTCCAACCAATATCAATTTTTTGCCAAAATATTCATTTAATCTCCCACTGGTAAAGCTATCTGCCTAAATAAACACAACTGATAGAAAATGAAAATTGACAAACAAATGACATTTAAAGTATTTATCGATAAAATAAAATATCATTACAAAATTAGAATAAATTTAAATAAATGAAAAATATTTTTTGCATGATCACCATTGCCTTACTCTGTGGTTGTATGACTCCGAAAGGCGATTATCACATTGTCGCGGAAGATGAATTTGGAAGAGATTTAGCTCCGAATATCAAATTTGTTGCCCAAAATGGCACAGGTATTACCAGCACTAAAATTAGCCTGTGTGCAGGTTCTCCAGGAGCTATTATTCGCGTATACGATTTACATACAAACGAAGAAATAAAAAGTCTAAGTCCACGTAAATGCCGCTGAAAAAACGAAAAGACACATTGAAATTTTAGCGGCTAAAATTCACGAGTATCGTAAATAACAACCAAAATACGCATCTTCTAGCTTGTATGCTGTATCTTGTTATCAATGAATAAGGGAGATGCCCGCATCTCCCTTGAAGTTTTATTCGTTTACCACGCCTGCGTGCTCAGCCTGCACATCTGCATGATAACTAGAGCGAACCATCGCCCCAATAGCACCATGCTTAAATCCCATCTCATAAGCACGTTTTTCAAAAGCTTTAAACTGCTGCGGTGTCACATAGCGCAGCACTGGCAAATGGCTGTTGCTGGGTTGCAAATACTGGCCTATGGTAATCATTTCTACATCATGGTCGCGTAAATCCTGCATCACTTGCAGAATTTCTTCATCACTTTCACCCAGACCAACCATCAATCCAGACTTGGTGGCTACTTCAGGACGTAGCGCCTTATATTGCTTCAGCAATTTCAGTGAATGCAGATAATCTGCACCAGGGCGCGCCTGTTTATACAGCCGCGGTGCCGTTTCCAGATTATGATTCAGCACATCCGGCGGAGTCTGCGCCAGAATTTCCAGTGCAATATCTAGGCGTCCACGGAAATCCGGCACCAGCACCTCAATCTGAGTATGCGGGCTGGCTTCACGGATAGCAGTAATGCAGTCAGCAAAATGCTGCGCACCACCATCACGCAGATCATCACGGTCAACAGACGTAATCACCACATAGCGCAAATTCATTGCTTTTACCGAAGCAGCCAGATGGCTTGGTTCCTGCTCATCCAGCGGATTGGGACGGCCATGGCCTACATCGCAAAACGGACAACGACGAGTACAGATATCACCCATAATCATGAAAGTAGCCGTACCCTTGCTAAAACATTCACCGATATTTGGACAACTGGCTTCCTCACATACCGTATGCAACTTCTGTTCGCGCACGATACTTTTAATTTCAAAAAACTTCTGACTGCTCGGCAAACGTGCCCGAATCCATTCCGGTTTTTTCAGCTTTTGTTCCAGAGGAACCACTTTAATCGGAATACGTGCCGTTTTTTCTGCACCCTTGTGTTTTACCCCTTGGCTGTTATCTTGATTCATAGTACAACTTTCTGTGTAGATGGCCGCTCAGGAGGCGGAGCATTCAATTGCAAACTCAGGTAGCCGGTTAAGCGTTCTGCCACTTCAGCCAGTGTTGGACACGGCTTTATCAGCTCAGCAATCTGCGTCATATGCAAGCCGGCATAGCCGCAAGGATTAATGTGTGTAAACGGAGTCAGGTCCATATTCACATTCAGCGCCAGCCCGTGATACACCGCACCCTGTTTAATGCGCAGCCCCAGCGACGCGATTTTCCGGCCGCTAACGTAGACACCGGGCCGTTTCGGGTCATTCTCCGCTGCAATGCCATAATCGGACAGCGTAGCAATAATACTGTTTTCCAACCGGCTTACTAGCTCACGCACGGTAATATGGCGACGCTTAAAATCAATCAGCGTATACACCACCAACTGACCCGGGCCGTGATAAGTCACCTGCCCACCGCGGTCTATCTGTACTACCTCAATATCATCATGCACCAGAATATGTTCCGGTTTACCGGCCATGCCCTGTGTAAATACGGGCGGATGTTCAACAACCCACAACTCATCTTCGGTTTGGGCTGTGCGAGCAGCCGTAAAATCTTGCATTGCAGCAAATACCGGCTGATAAGCGCGTAAACCCAGCTGCACCACTTTCATAGTACAACTTTCACCATCGGATGGCTGCTTAAAGAACGATAAATATCATCCAACTGCTGCTGACTTTCGGCACGAACCACCACTGTAGCACTAATATAATTACCCTTACTGCTCGGGCGGGTATTAATATCTGAAGCTGCGGTTTCTGGCGCATGCTGCTGCACCACATCCAACACCCGAGCCGCAAATTCCGGATGCTGTTCACCCATTACCTTAATCGGGAAATCCAGCGGAAATTCAATAATACTGGTTTTCAGATCATCACTCATCTTCATACCTTTCCTGTTCGGTCACGTTTTTACCATGTAAATCACATGCAAAACAGGCTTAATCACGTAAAAAAATTTAATCACAGGCAAACAGCGGCCCTAAACCCATACTAAACAGCTCTTTTCTGTGCCAGATAGGTTTGCAGACCCCGTTCACGCAATACACAGCTTGGGCACTCACCGCAGCCGCCTTCCACGCCGTTGTAGCAAGTGTGCGTATGCTCGCGCACATAATCCAGATAGCCAAGCTCATCTGCCAGCGCCCATGTCTGTGCCTTGTCCAGATACATTAGCGGCGTAATTAGACGAAACTCATAATCCATAGCCAGATTCAACGTCACATTCATCGACTGTACAAACACATTGCGGCAATCCGGATAGCCAGAAAAGTCGGTTTCACATACGCCAGCAATCACATCATGAATACCCTGTCCTTTAGCAAAAATAGCGGCATACAACAGAAACAACGCATTACGGCCATCTACAAACGTATTCGGCAGCCCATTTGCCGGAGTTTCAATAGACTGCTGCTTATCCATCAGCGCATTATGCGTAATGCTTTGCAGCAATGACAAATCCATTACCGTCTGTGCTACGCCTAAGTCCTGCGCAATCCAGCGTGCCTTTTCCAGCTCAATCGCATGGCGCTGACCATACTGAAAAGTAATCGTCTGCACATTATCACGTCCATAAGTCGCAATAGCCTGCAATAGACAAGTCGTCGAATCCTGACCGCCGGAAAAAATCACCAGCGCTCGAGTATGTTGTTTCATTATTTCGTTTCCTTAGTTTTGATTTCAGAAACAGCCGTAAAAACCGCTTTTACCGCCGCCTGACGTGGGAAGTTTGCGAACCACGCAAGTACTTATTATAAAACATTTGCTCTCCCCCTACCGATAGCCAGTCCACGAAAGCCACCAAAACAGGTAAAATAAACCGCTTTACTGCTTTAAATTCAAATATTCAAACATGTTGGTACTGGGAATCGAATCATCCTGTGACGAAACCGGCGTTGCCCTATACGACACCGAACACGGACTACTGGCTCATCAGCTGCATACACAAATTGCCATGCATGCCGAATATGGCGGCGTCGTGCCCGAGCTGGCCAGCCGCGACCATATTCGCCGCCTAACCCCGCTTACACAGGCGTGTTTGCATCAGGCCGGCAAAACTTTTGCCGACATTGATGCCATCGCCTATACCCAAGGCCCAGGGCTAGGTGGTGCATTACTGGCCGGAGCCAGCTTTGCCAACGCACTGGCTTTTGCCCTAAATAAACCCATCATTCCCGTCCATCATCTAGAAGGCCATATGCTGTCGCCGTTGCTCAGCGACGACAAACCGGATTTTCCATTTGTCGCCTTACTGGTTTCTGGCGGTCACACCCAATTTATGGCCGTCAAAGGCATCGGCGACTACACCCTACTGGGCGAAAGCATCGATGATGCAGCCGGTGAAGCATTTGATAAAACTGCCAAACTACTAGGCCTGCCCTATCCAGGCGGTGCCAAACTGTCCGAGCTAGCCAGACTTGGCCACAGCGGCAGCCTGCATTTTCCGCGCCCTATGCTGCATTCGCACGATCTGAACATGAGTTTTTCCGGTTTAAAAACCGCCGTACTCACTGCCGTCAACAAAATTAAAGCAGAAACTGGCTGCGGCGAAGCTTTACCCGAACAAATCAGACATGATATCTGCCGCGAATTCCAGAACGCCGTTGTCGATGTACTGACCAGCAAAGCCAAACAGGCACTACAGCAAACCGGCTACAAACAACTGGTCGTAGCTGGCGGTGTGGGTGCCAATTGGCAGTTGCGCCAAAGCCTCAGCAGCCTTCCTGAAGTGCATACATTCTTTCCTCCGCTAGCCTACTGCACCGACAACGGTGCCATGATTGCCTTTGCCGGAGCTATGCATCTGTCCAGTGCCCGCCCTACCGGCAGTTTTAATGTTAGACCGCGCTGGCCGCTTAGCCAGATTGTCAACTAACCCGCCCCCCTTGCCTCTCAACTTGTAGCGTTTGATATGTATGATTGAAATAAAAAATCTCAGCTTACAGCGTGGTAGCAAACAGCTTCTGCAACACGCCAGCCTGACCATCTATCCCGGTCAGCGCGTCGGCCTGATTGGCAAAAACGGCACCGGCAAATCCAGCCTGTTTGCCCTGCTGGAAGGAAAAATCAGCCATGACAGCGGCGACCTACGCCTACCCAAACACTGGCAGCTAGCCACCGTCAAGCAGGAAACACCGGCACTGGATATCCCTGCGCTGGACTACGTACTTCAAGGCGACACAGAATTACAGCAACTACAACAACTGCTGCAACAGGCCGAAGCAGGCAACGACGGACTCAAACAGGCCGAATACCATGCTCGTCTAGATGAAATCGGCGCCTACAGCGCACCAGCACGTGCCGCCAAATTACTAAACGGCCTAGGTTTCTCACAGCAAGAACAGCAACAGCCAGTAAAATCATTCAGCGGTGGCTGGCGTATGCGCCTAAATCTGGCTCAGGCACTCATGTGTCGTACTGATCTGCTTCTACTAGACGAACCCACCAACCATCTGGATTTAGAAACTGTCCTGTGGCTAGAGCAACATCTGGCCGGTCTAGATACTACCCAGATAATCATCTCGCACGACCGCGACTTCCTCAATGCCACCACCACCCAAACCGTTGAACTGGCACAGCAACAACTGACTCTTTACGGTGGCAACTACGATTTCTACCAGCAAGAGCGCGCACAGCGACTCGCACAGCAGCAGGCCGCCTATATCAAACAACAGGCACACATACAGCATCTGCAATCCTTTATTGACCGTTTCAAAGCCAAAGCCACCAAAGCAGTACAGGCACAGAGTCGCATCAAAGCATTAGCCAGATTAGAACGTATCGCACCAGCTCATCTGGACAGCGAATTTTCATTTGAATTTGCCCAGCCCGACCATCTGCCCAATCCGCTGCTAAAACTGGAAAACATCAATCTAGGTTATGGCAACCGAACGGTATTGCATAACATCGATCTCTCAGTCGAATCAGGTGCCCGCTATGGTCTGCTAGGTGTCAATGGCAGCGGTAAATCCACCCTAATAAAAGCCATCTCCGGCAGCCTGCAACCATTAAGCGGCCAGATTGTGCGAGCCGAAAAACTCAAAATCGGCTACTTTGCACAGCACCAGCTTGAAACCCTACGTGCCGACCAAAGCCCAATATGGCACATTCAGCAACTGTCTCCAGACGTGCGCGAACAGGAAATTCGCAATTTCCTTGGCAGCTTTGCCTTTATCGGCGATATGGCAATGCAACCTATAGCCCCCTTTTCAGGTGGAGAAAAAGCAAGGCTGGCACTGGCCATGATTGTGTGGCAGAAGCCCAACCTTTTACTGCTGGACGAACCCACTAACCATCTGGATTTAGACATGCGCCATGCCCTGACACTGGCGTTACAAAGCTTTCAGGGCGCATTAATCGTAGTGTCGCACGATCGCAGCCTGCTCGAATCCACCACCGACGCCCTGATATACCTTAATCATGGTGAGCTCAGACACTTTGATGGTGACCTAAGCAACTACCGCCAATGGCGTCTGACACAAGAGCAAACCAGTATCGACCAGCTGCAAAACTCCAGCGACAGCATTAAGCGCAAAGAGCAAAAGCGCATCGAAGCACAACAGCGGCAGGAACGAGCCAAACTGACCAAACCCTTGATGAAAAATATCGAAAAAGCCGAACGCGACATGGAAATCTGGCAACAGCAGCAACAGGAAGGCGAAGCCTTTCTCGCCAGCGAAGAAGCCTACCTTGACGAAAACCGCACAAAATTACAACAAACCATTACCCAACTAGCCGAGCTCAAAGTAAAATTAACCCAAACTGAAGAAAAATGGCTTGAATGGCAGCAACAGCTTGAAGACATCAGCCAACAAAACTGAATGATTGATGTACAAGGTTTAATAATGACATATAAAAAAGCGCTTCCCATACTGATCATTTCTGGCAGCCTGCTAATCAGTGCGCAAGTATCGGCAAAAGTATATACCTGCCTTGAAAACGGCGAAGTTGTCTATACATCAAAACCTAAAGGCAACTGTGCCGTCGCTAGCTTGCCTGCTATCGGCAGCTATAGCGACAGCCGCCCCAGCTACCGCAGTAGTAGCTCTTCAACAAGCGTGCGTAGTCGACCGCGCCCGGCCACACGCGTAGCCACAGCATACAGTGGACCCCAGCCCTCGGTAAATATCGTACCCAAAGGCAGCGACAATACTCGTCGTGCAATCCTGCAACAGGAACTGACCAACGAGCGCAACGCACTGGCTCAGGCACAGGAAGCACTTAACCGCAGCCGTACTGGCAAAGGCGGCAATACTACCGAGTTGCAAAGCGCCGTACTCGACCGCCAGCAGAATATTCAGGCCATTCAGCGCGAACTTGGCCGCATGTAACCCCCGGACAAAGGACAAATCATGAAAAAAAACCTCATTCTGGCTGCACTATGCTCCCTACTGAGCACTACTGCACTAGCACAGATATACGAATGTACGGACAGCCGTGGCAACCACAGCTATTCAGAAGTACCAAATGGCAAAAACTGTCGCCAGGCCAATAATCTAGGGGCAAATTTTTCCACTACACCAGCTTACAAACCTGCTGTGGATAACCATTCTGCTCCCACAGATAACAACGAAGCAGAAAAGCAGCCTAACCAATCGGCAATAGCTTCAGCACGAAAAAATCTTGCTGATGCCAAAAAAGCGCTGGAAGAAGGCAAAAAAGTACGTTTGGGCAACGAACGCAACTACGTACGCTATCAGGAACGCATCAAAGGATTAGAAGATGCCGTACAAGCCAGACAACAGGAACTGGACAAAGCCATGAATGGCAACTAAACCACTGATATCCCTGCTTACAGTTTTTTCCTTCAAACTTTAAGCAGGGATAACTCATAAAACGAATGATATTTACATAAAAATCTATAAAATCAACCATTTTTTCAATCGCGCACACTACACCCTGTCTTCATATTATCAATGATTAGTATTATTGTTGTGCCACCGATCACTTGAATACCACGAGTGTGAAATACCAGATGCAAAAGCTATGATTTTTTATCGAGCAAGTTTACCGATGGCATAACATCCAGAAAAATATTATTGCATCAAATCAGCACCCTTGAGTTGTGCCATATACTCACATCACAGAATGTTAAACAACTTCTGTAGAAGCAAAAAAAACACACTGGCTGAAAAAAACCTATTCAGCACAATATAGTTCAGGCCAAATAGAAGAATCTCCCACTAGATAATCTGCTTATCGGCAATAACCAGACAGCTAGGGTAAACTTATAACTCTAGCAGTAGTAATCACCAACAGCACACCGATTGATATCTATAAGAATAAATATTCGATATCATTCCAAATCTTTATTCAATGCAAATTTCAATTAGTTATACATTATAAAATTTTATTCTAATTAAATTAATGAAAAACATAAGTATCAATTTCAAAAAATTACTTAACGTAAATTATTTTACGTTCAATCCCTTTGATTGCACTGGCAGGTAATTCAAATTGCAAGGCTTTGATATTTCCATCTTTATCTGGATGAGAAGGTATCTCGAAGAGAATTTTAGTACCGATGTCAGTAAATAAAATATTGACGTTATCGATATTACATACCTCACTACAATTTAATTTTCCCATTAAAAGGTAATGATTTTTTTCAGATTTTGTATAGTCACTGATTCTGCTTTGTAGAATAGTCTGGTACTGTTTATCTATATAGATAACTACATTATTTTGTCTAATACCAATCAGATTAAATGAAATTTTGATGAAACCGATACCTACATGACCAAATATAAGTGGTATAGAAATATATATTAATACAAATATTATAAGGTAAAAATTTTTATTTGTTTTTGAATCTTTTGAATCTTTTGAATCTTTTGAATCTTTTGATTCTTTTGATTCATTAATTTTATTTTTTTTTGGGAATTTAACATCGTAATATGCACAATAACCTATAAAATAAAGTATCAGCATTATGCATTGTGAGACTGTTATTAAAATCAACGAAAAAAAATCTACACGCCAACCCATTATCCATAAAAATATTTGCGCAATTATACCAAAAGTTAAAATAAAGAATTTATTATTTCCACATGGTAATTTGTCTATTATTGTTTTTTTATAAAATTTATTTATACGAATAGAGCCAATATAAAAATAAACACTATTAGCAGTGTAAATAAAATAAATGAAAACCGCATAAATTAAACCAAAACTGATTACCGCCCAAACAAATAAGAGTGCATCACCAGTTGTGATACCAACAGGAAAATAATGAATCTCGATACAATAAAAAAAGACAATAAAAAATCCAATTAAAGTACTTAAAGCGCTCGTGAATTTAAACATTTCTTTCGTGAATTGTATTAATTTTGTTTTATCGTTCACAGCCTTACCCCTCTACTAAAAGGAATTAAATATACATAAAAAACCACCAATATTAACCTATATAGATTAACATTAGTGGCTGAATTTAAGCGGATAAGTTACTAAAAGCTCATTCAAGCTTCGGATGTAAATCAATGTACTGCTGTTTGCGCATTTCCAGCGTCTGTATCTGTTCCTGCAAGCGTGCAATTTCTGCGTCGATATCTTCCACACTCTGCTCAATATGCTCATAAGTCTGTGCTAGCAGCTCACGCGCTTCCTGCTTACTCGAGGCAGAAGGTGAAACACCGCGTAATGGGCGGTTAGCTGTTTCTTTCAGGCAGATACCGGTCACAATTCCGATTACGCCCACCAGCATCAGATAATAGGCCGGAATAAACAGATTATTGCTGGCGTCCACCAGTGCTGCTGCGATGGTTGGCGTTAATCCGGCAATAATAATCGCAATATTAAACGCACTGGCTAGAGCACTGTAGCGAATACGTGTTGGAAACAAGGCCGGTAAAGTAGAGGCCATTACGCCAGTAAAGGAATTCAATATTACTGCAAGAATAAACAGACCGAGGAATATCAACCCTACTTTGCCGCTGGTAATCAGCTGAAAACACGGTATGGCCAGTACCAGCAGAGCAATCGAACCGCCAATCACAAAGGGCTTACGGCCGATTTTGTCGCTAGTGAATCCGATAATTGGCTGCATAAACATCATGCCTATCATAATCGCGATAATAATCAGCACCCCACGGTCTTCTCCGTAATGCAGATTATGCGACAAATAGCTGGGCATATAAGTCAGTAGCATGTAATAGGTAATATTGGTAGTGAGCACTAACCCTACGCTGACCAGCAAAGTTCGCCAAAATCGGCGCAAGACCTCTTTGAACGACACCTGCGGGCGGTTGCTCACTGCTTCCTGTTCTTCTTTTTCCATCATATCCAGATGTTTCTGGAAAGCCGGAGTTTCTTCAGCGGCATGACGCAGATATAGGCCGAGCAAGCCTAAAGGAGCGGCTAGGAAAAATGGAATACGCCAGCCCCATGAAAGGAAATGCGACGAGCCCATGATATTTTCCAGCAACACCACCAACCCCGCGCCGAGCACAAAGCCGCATATTGACCCAAAATCCAGAAAACTACCCAGAAAACCACGCTGGCGGTCGGGCGCATATTCCGCCACAAAAATTGCTGCACCGGTATATTCACCGCCTACTGAAAAACCCTGTGCCAGTTTGCATAGCAGCAACAGCACCGGTGCCCAAATGCCGATACTGTGATAGGAAGGAATCAGCCCGATACAGAACGTACTGAGCGCCATAATAATAATGGTGGTCGACAGCACTTTTTGCCGGCCGAAACGGTCGCCAAGAATACCGAAAAATACGCCACCTAAAGGGCGCACCAGAAAGGGAACGGAGAAGGTACCCAGCGCAGCGATAATCTGCACACTGGGTGAAGCTGATGGAAAAAACACTTGTCCTAGCGCATAGGCCACAAAACCATAGACACCAAAATCAAACCATTCCATGGCGTTGCCTAGCGCCGCTGCTGAAATCGCCTTTTTCAGCTTACTCTGGTCAACAATCGTAATGTCGTGTAATTCCAGTGTACCATTCTGGGTAGGAATCAATGGCGGTACTTGAGACGAAGTCTCAATCTGTTCATTAGGTTCAGCCATGGTAATCCTCTCATTATTAATATTGAAATGGTGAATATCAGTATAACATACGCCAAAATTTTAGCTTTATATCTGATTTTAAAAGAAAACCACCAATAGCATAATTGAGAAAACACCACTGCACGTCAAGATTAACTTATTCAGTCACGAATTTTAACCAGCTTAACGCAAGTTTTTTTCCGCTACTTTCATTGATATTCCTGCACAGCAGTACCAGCCCTTGCATCCGCCTGCAAAGCCTGCCAGTAGGCCGGCAGCTGTTCATGCAGCCGGTGTAGCTGCCGCCACAACACTTTCTCCACCACATCTTCATCCGCCTGAGGCCGGCTTTGCGCCAGATCTGTGTCCAGTTTTGACCATTCAGCTTGTAGCACAGCATCAGCAGCATCCTGCGCCATCAGCTCTGCCAGTGCTGATGCGATAACAGACCAGTGCTGTATTCGTTGTGGCGTCAGCTGTGGTCGCATCCGATCCACCTGCGCCCGCAGCGCCCCGAGTGCGGAAATACAGCTTAGCAACACATAATTAAGTTGCAAAATAGTTTTGCCCTCGGGCAGACGTCGTCCATAGCGCGCCGGCTCCATCGACATATCTGCCACCGTATTACTTAACGTTGCCGCCAGCTCATGTGCCGTGCGGCGGGCTAAACGGTAGTCCACATCGTCACGCAGCCCTTGCTGCAATTGCTGCGCCACTTGCCGCAGATAGGCAGCGTCACTGCACAGAGCACGGCGGGCAATCCGTCCCAACGTCAGATAACGCCAGTCTGGCCACAGATACGACACCGCGCACCACGCCAATACCGAACCCAGAATCGTATCCACAAAGCGCGACAGCATTGCCGACTGGGTATCCATGCCAATAATAGCAAAGCCAACCAACACCTGTACGGTAATAAAAAAGGTAGAAAAACTATAACGGCGTACACGGAAAGCAAAAAACAATACCGTACTCACTACCACAATCACCAGCCGGCCAGCCAGTGTCGGCACAAAATATGGCAACACCGACCCCACTACCACACCGAGCAGCGTGCCCACGATACGCTGCTTCAGACGGACAGTAGTGGCTGAATAGTTGGGCTGGCAAACAATAACACCAGTGAGCAGAATCCAGTAGCCCATTTTAAGCTGGCAGCCTTCCACCACCACACAGCTCACTGCCGTCAGGATGGCTAGCCGTACCGCATGACGCAATACATTTGATTGCAAAGTAAAATGAGCGCGCACAGCCGGCAGAATATCGCGAATGCGAGCCACATCCAGTCCTGCGATTTGTGTCTCGCTGACCGCTTCTGCTGTGGCACCAGTCTTTACCTGCTCCAGCCACAATAGCTGCTCATTGATTCCCAAAACATTGGCTATCAATTGCTGCAACCCTGGTGTATCTTCATCACAACCATTTTCAGCACAATAGCGCTCAGCTGCCTGCTCAATGCCCTCACCAGCACGGCGCAGCATCGGATTGAATACATAGTGTTTGTCCTCGTGCAGACACTCACTCATCTGCTGGCAAGCCTGTGCCTGCAGCACAATCAAACGCTGAATTCGGTAAATCAGATCAGAATGAGCCAACCTGTGAGCCAGCGCCGTATAATCCACATGGCGCGAGCTGATGCGTTCATGAATATTCTGTGCGGTTAGATAATATTGCAGTAAGGTGCCCAAACCGCGCTGGCGATGCTGACGGCGCAGACGGTAAAACAGCGCTGCGCGACAGCGGTTAAACCCCTCAATTACAGCCGTATTTTTCATCGCCAGCGCCAATTCCTTTTCTGCCAGCAAGTCAGCCTCATCTGGGTCGAAAAACTGTGCTTTCACCAGCATATAATCGGCCAGACGCGCAAAAGCACCTGATAAATTATCCTGTACCGGCCGATTGGGAAACAGCAAATGCAGCACAAGCGTACATATACTAAACAGGCTGGTGCCGCAAATCAGCATTAGCGGATTGGTATACCAAGGCAGCATTGGCGAATAAGTCAGAACCGTATACAGCATCACCAGCAGCGTACCAAACGCAATGGTACGGTAGCGCGCATCAATGGCGCCCATCATCGTCATGGTAAACGCCGCCCAAATCATCAGTAGCGAAAACGCCAGAGGGTGCCCAAATGTCCATTGAACTGCCGTAGCCGCTAAAGAAAAATGAATCAGCGTATAAAACAGATTACGTAGCCGGCCGGTAAAACCATCATCTAAATCTACCAGTCCGCCAGCGATAATCCCCAGAAACAGAGCCGTGCTTTCCGCCGTATTACCGGTATACCAAACCCACAAAGCGGCCAGCACCATGCTCAGCAGCATCGGCAGATTAGCCAGATAACCGGCACGCACCGGAATTGTTCTCATCAGACTGTCCTTAATCAGCAGAACTTACCATTATGCTTATTTTAACAAGCCACCGGCTGCCCGTCCGGCGGATTCTGTTTACCAAAAAGCCGGCCATAACGGCCGGCTATATACACAGGAATACAGGCACAATTATTTTTTTTCTGCCTGTGCCTGCCACGTATCACGTAAAGTAACCGTGCGGTTAAATACCGGATTTTCCGGCGTATGGTCGTAGCGGTCGGTAACAAAATAGCCCAACCGCTCAAACTGATAGCGCGTTTCCGGTGCCAGCGTATTCGCTACTGGTTCGACCAGCGCATCAATTTCCGTTACCGAGGCCGGATTCAGAAATTCAGTAAAATCGCGGTACTGACCATCATCTCCACGTACTGCATCCGGACGCTCCACCGTAAACAGCCGGTCGTAAAGACGTACTTTGGCCGATACCGCATGCTCCGTAGACAGCCAGTGTATTACCCCTTTCACCTTACGCCCTTGCGGCTTGGCAGCCAGCGTTTCGTGATCGATGGAACACTTCAGCGACACCACCCGGCCGGATGAATCCTGCACCACTTCCTCACATTTAATCACATAGCTGTATCGCAGACGCACCTCGCCACCCGGTGTGAGCCTCTGCCAGCCTTTAGGCGGGTCTAACGCAAAATCATCGGCTTCGATATAAATGGTTTTGCTCAGCGGCATCAGACGCTCACCCATCTCTGGATGATGTGGATGGTATGGCGCTTCACGGCTTTGTGTCACTGCCTCATCAAAATTAATAAGCTCCACTTTAATCGGGTTTAACACCGCAATCATTCGTGGCGCTACACTTTCCAGATCTTCTCGAATGGCTCCTTCGAGCACACTCATATCTACTACATTTTCACTTTTAGAAATTCCCACCCGCTTAGCAAACAGGCGCAGCCCTTCGGGAGTATAGCCGCGACGACGCATACCAGAAATAGTAGGCATACGCGGGTCGTCCCACCCAGACACATGATCCTGCACTACCAGCTGATTGAGCTTGCGCTTGGACGTAATCGAATATAACAACTCCAGCCGCGAAAACTCATACTGATGGGGTTGATGGGCAATAGCAATGTTTTCCACCACCCAGTCGTACAGTGGCCGATGGGATTCGAATTCCAGCGTACACAACGAATGGGTAATATTTTCAATCGCATCTGAAATCGCATGCGTGTAATCATACATCGGGTAAATCACCCACTTATCACCAGTACGGTGATGATGCACGCGGCGGATACGGTAAATCACTGGGTCGCGCAGATTGATATTGCCTGCCGCCATATCGATTTTCAACCGCAGCGTTTTACTGCCGTCTGGAAACTCACCGTCACGCATGCGCGCAAACAAATCCAGATTTTCCTCAACAGAACGTTCGCGATATGGGCTGTTTCTGCCTGGCTCAGTTAACGTACCGCGGTACTGGCGCATTTCCTCCGCATCCAGATCATCCACATACGCTTTACCATCCTGAATCAGCGCCACTGCGTAATCATACAGACGCTCGAAATAATCAGAAGCATAATGTTCCTCATGCCACTGAAAGCCCAGCCACTGCACATCTTCTTTAATCGAGCGCACATACTCATCCGATTCTTTCTCAGGATTCGTATCATCAAAGCGCAGATTGCACAAACCATCATAAATATAAGCCAGACCAAAATTCAAACAAATGGATTTGGCGTGGCCAACATGCAAATAACCATTCGGCTCCGGAGGAAAACGCGTAATCACCTGCTGGCACTTGCCGCTTTGCAGGTCTTCCTCAATGATAGAACGGATAAAATGATTATCGGCAAACTGATCTTTATTAAGCATAGCTATTCTGAATATGTGCAAAGGCATTCACAGCAGACCGGCTGAAAATACCAACCAAAAGGTAATAATTATATACCCAATTTATATAAGCAATATACAATTATACTAAATAAAAAAAGCATTAAGTATTTTAGTAATAGTCTGGCAAATACTAAACCAAATTAACCGAAATACAAACAAAATTTTACTTTAACACCCGTAATCAGCTTACTTAAGCTCTTCAAATAGCATTTTTACCTCAGTCAGCATCCGGCTAATCAAACGGATAGCAGAGCAACCAGCTACAGGAAAACATGCCATAGCAAATGTCACCCCTATTTTTCAGCACGTAGCACCTTCTATTTAGTCCAAGTGCAGCTATAAAAGTAGCCTATGCCGAAATAACTCTTTTTTAGCCCCGTGCCGCAGCACCCAAAATTTACCCCTGCATACATACTAATAATTATCACAAAGCTTTACAGCCGCCACGCCAGCAGTTTCCGGCTTCAAGCCGATAGCCTTAAGCACAAGCACCGCAGTTGCACGTAAGTAAATCCACATTCCTGACCGCTGTATCGTCCTTTTTCCAAATGCCGGCCAGTACCTACACCAGAAACACCTCAATCAGCCTGCAGCTAACCCTACCAATAAATAAAGTATAGACCTACTTGTCCAACTGCACACAATGCCAACACAAATTTCATATACCATACCGAGCATAGAACAAAAGTTTAATGTAAAATACTAACGCTATGTTTTAGTAACTAAATCTTACTTACATCCACGCTGCTTCAGCACAACAACAAACTGCTAAAAATACTGGGCTCCCTGCAATTTATCGCTTCAAAACGAAGCCTATAAATTGGTGGTTACAGCATAAGGACGGCAATTAATTCAATTAAAGCAGCACTGTGCCACGCTTTTCGCATCCAATGCGAGTAAGAAACAACATCAGGCACAGCATCAAAGGACAAAACATGGGAACAACAGACAACATCAGCAAGCTAAAGCCACAGCCCGAACAACAGCAACACAAAATCGGCAACCAACAGGCATCAATTAATCACCACGCTGCTGCCGATAAGCATAGCGTAGCCTCATCATCGCCCTCTCATTCACTGCTGAGCCGAGTCTGCCATTATTACTTCCATCCAGCAGCAACCATCCGCAGAAAAAACCGTATCAAAACAATTCAAATTACTGCCAAAACCGCATTATTACTCAGCATTGCCCTCATCATCTTTGCTTCAGTTCGAAATATCATCCGCCTTAAAAATACCAACCCTGGTCACACCATATTCACCATTCCGCCTGCCGGTGTGCGCAAACCCTTCCCCTTTACCGTGCAAAACTTCCGTGCCTTATTTAACGCTCTCAATAGTGAGAAAAACATTATCAGCAGCCAGCCGGTTCCGCACCAACAACAAAACGCACTAAAACAGCACCGCACAGAAAACTAAACCATTCACCTACGCCACGGCATATCATTCTGACTTTGCGAGGTAGCTTTACGCCGGTGCCACAAGGTCGGCTCATGCTGGTGCTGGTGGCAATACCGCCACATAATCAGCATACATTGCAGTCTAATTCGAAGCTGCCGGCAGCTTGCCTTGCTGTAGTAATTCCTCTATATGCCGGTATAATCATCTGTGCGATGTTTTCGCCCTCTTTCTTGATGGCTTCGAGCTTGGCTTAATTGTGCCGATAATCGGCCATGGATTTAAGACTCTGTCGTGGCGCGCATAGCTTTTAACTTTTGGCAAATAGCTTAGAATGCATCGGTGTATTTCTACCCTCTTAATAGTACTGTAGGTAATGAAAATCTGATTACAAGCCAGAAAATGCACGGTGATATTTTTTACCCTGCCAAAATCATCGCTGGCAGATGGTGATGAGGGCGGTAAGGTAAACATCAGCTAAATATTTTTTAGCATATGGCATAATATAACCATTTCTTTTTTATTATTAATCTTAATAAATTTAAATACTTATCTACCACTCTCAATACAGTAGCGCGACCCATGATGTATACACGACCATGCTTCTGCCCCCATTTTTCTCACAGATAAAAAGAACCAAGGGTGAATGCACATTTATTTTTTACCGATTTCGTAAGCATCCCCATTTCTGGCACCCTGTATTCAGTTGTCGTTGATTGGATCACTGTACATATTTTCACAATCGTATACGAGTGCTTTTACAGAGCCCGCTTTGGATTAGTTTTTGCCGAAGGTTATTAAGATAATAGGTCTGAAGCCGAATTGTAAGAGATGATAGCCGGAACTGCCGATAATATGCTGGTTAACCTGATAAATAATAATATATTTGCATAATTCATACAAAATATCTATTTCTATATTCTAGAAAATTTGAAAAAGAGTTATCTATAATATAGAAATTGATTACTTTAGTTCTTTTATTTACTTTAAAAACTATATAGCATATAATTCTTAATTATATTCGATACTTTTATTTGTAATTTATCCATTAAGATATATTTTGATAAATAGAAGCTAAAGCAAAGCCACGGGATTAATTATACCAATATCATTAATACACTATAATCTACTTAAAAAGAGTGATATTGGCAATGTACACAATAAAACGCCACTGCATGGATATCAATGCAATGGCGTTGGGGCGAAGTCAGCGTTAATGAAACGCTGTATTGAGATTACTGCTAATTCAGCAAACTTAGCAATACTTTTTTTATTATTTCAATCTTTTGTGGTGAAAGTGTCTGTCTCCGCTTAGGCAAATAAGTGTCAATCAAAAATGCCGGAATGCATGTTTTCGAGATGAAATCCATGCAGGTATCTAACCATCAATTTATGGCTTTCTTCTATTAAATTTCAACCTTTGTTGCCAATATAAATTTTTCTGACGATGCTGAGGAGAAATTTGCTAAGCCTGGCCGGCTAAATGCCATCAAGAGTGAGTTGCTTACACATTCCATTCTTATACACTACTCGCTTGTTGCTGATATTATCTTAGCCTGCTTCACTTGCCTTTTTGTGCCACTAACTAATAAGTATGGTTTACCCTTTCTGATACCTTTACCTTTTACAATTTCTGTATGTTTTCTAGAATTCTATGACTTTTGATTTTTTAATTTTTCTAATCACGTTAATACAAGTCAGATCCTAGTTGCCACGTGCCTAGCTAACACAAATATTGTTATGGCCAATTTCCTCAATGCAGGGCGATGCGGACACGCTAAATATAATAGTAAAACCAACTTTTACTAATCATTTCCTCCCCTTAATACGGTGGAAAACTTTTCGGGATTAAAGACGTCGAAGCACTAAAACTTAAAGTAGCTGCTTCGTTAGAGGCATGCAAAAAATTTGGTAGTCAGCGCTGCTGTGATGGAATGTATGAGGGTTACAGATGAAAAAAAAACCAAATTCTTAGAATTTGGTCAGGTAGTTTATGGCAACGTTATTATTATGAATGGACAGGCTGAGTGGGTGTGTGTCTGTCAGGGATATGCAGACCTAGCGACTTGAGGGTCCAGTCGCGGATGCGCTGTACAAGCTCGGGATTGTGTTCGAGTTTCTGGCCATAGCTAGGTATCCATTTATGTAGGGTCGCAGACCAATCGCCAGCCACTTGAGCGGGAAAGCAGTGTTCAAGTAACTCAAGCATAATGGATACAGAAGTGGAGGCTCCGGGGGAGGCTCCTAAAAGAGCGGCAAGAGTGCCATCGGCAGATTTTACCAGTTCAGTGCCAAACTGAAGCACACCACCCTTATGTGGATCGTTTTTAATTACCTGCACACGATTACCGGCGATGGCAAGCTGCCAGTCTTCATCTCGAGCTTCAGGATAGAATGTGCGTAATTCTTTCATGCGGTCGGCAAAGCTTAATCTCACTTGTTGGATGAGATAGTGTTCGAGGCCGAGGTTGTGCATGCCAACGGTGAGCATAGGACGAATATTGGCAAAGTTGAGGGTTTTGAATAGATCTTTGAAGGAACCACGTTTGAGGAATTTGGTGGTAAAGCCGGCAAAAGGGCCGAAAAGTAAGGCTTCTTCGCCATTAATCACGCGTTTATCCAGATGTGGCACACTCATAGGTGGAGCACCGACGGAGGCTTTGCCATAGACTTTGGCATTATGGCGGCGGACGATTTCAGGGTTTTTACACACTAGCCATTGTCCGGATACAGGAAAGCCGCCGTAGCCCTTGCTGACATTGATTTGGCTTTTCTGCAGCAAACGCAAGGAACCACCACCAGCACCGATAAATACAAAACGAGCAGATATCTGCTGACGGGTATTGGTAGAGAGGTCTCTGATATCAAGCAACCAGCGGCCACTTTCCTGCCGGAGGTCAATAATTTCGTGCTGAAGATGCAGGTGACAACCGTGTTCGGTAAGGTTGTTGATTAAGAGGCGGCTTAAAGAGCCATAGTTTACGTCGGTACCAAGGTCTGACCAAGTGACGGCAACGGGCTCACTGTTGTCCCGTCCTTGCATCATAAGGGGTACCCACTGGCTGATTTGTTGTTTGTCTTCGGTGTAGAGCATGTCCTGAAACAGACGGTATTGTTGCAGGGCATGGTAGCGTTTGCGTAGGAAATCTACATCCTTTTCACCGCGCACGAGACTCATGTGAGGAACGCTGCGGATGAATTCGCTAGGGTCAGAAATCATGCCGGCGTCAACAAGTGAGGCCCAAAACTGTTTGGACAGCTCGAACTGCTCGATGATTTTGATGGCTTTGGATACTTCAACTGTGCCGTCTTTTAGCTCAGGTGTATAGTTGAGTTCGCACAGGGCTGAGTGGCCGGTACCGGCATTATTCCATGCATCGGAACTTTCGGCGGCTACATCGGCAAGGCGTTCGTAGATGTTTATCTGCCAGTCTGGCTGTAACCCCTTGAGAAATGTTCCCAGTGTTGCGCTCATGATGCCGGCGCCAATGAGTACGACGTCTGCTGAGCTATCGCATTTGGTGTTTTTCATAACGCAAACTCTTCTCTCTTCTCTTCAGGTTGTTCTGATAAGTGTTTATCTGGAAGTTAGCACAAAGAAGTATTCACTATTGGTGTGATTTATGTGTTTTTGACTTAAATCATTGACAATAATAAGTGCTTAATTTAAGCACTTTTACTTGTCCTCAGCAATAGTAAATTTAGTTCTGGCGCGGCTATGCCGGTTTTGCAACGATTAGCTGGTTGATTATTTTGCTGTTTGACGATTGTTATGATGACGATGAAATTTTTTGATAACAGCAGGTGATGGCTACACCAGCTTAGGAACGGGAGCCGATTATGTGTATGATGATATTGAAGATTTGCGATAACAGCCGGCTGTAATGGCGAGAGTGCAGATGATTACAGCCTGATAACTAATGTTTTTTTGCTAGTATTTTTACATTGGCAAAGCATAGTGCACTAAGTCCGGCCGCCAGTGCATTGAGGAGCAGGGGCAACCAGTCTAGCGGCCAGACAAACAGCCAGTTCTGTATCAGGGCAGTAAACAAAGCGGTGCCGGCGGCTACGGCACTGATGATGAGACGTGGCAGGTGGTGGCTGAGGTAGCTACTGAGGATGGCAGACAGAAGTGAGGGTAGAAAGGCAAACAGCATGCAGCCGCAGAGTAATATTAGGATAAGGCGAAAATCGTTGTGGTTGAGCAGGTTGACGGGATGCAGTGGCAGCTCGCTACTTACTCGCCATATGAAGAGGATGGAGCAAAATATTGCGGTACACACTACGCTGGCGGCGGTTTGCAGAAGCAGCGCGGGAAGTCTGGCCAGAGCCAGCAAGCGCTGGCGATGCGAGAGCTGCATAGTATGGCTCCAGTATGGTGTGCCGGTGCTGGGCGGCAGCGGCCGGCACGTATAGAGATAGCTAGGTTAGTATATACCTGTGGCGCTAAGGGCGGAAATTTTATGCTCCGAGTACGGCCGGCTTAGTATTTTTTGGGCAGCGCCAACCACTATTGGATGGCAATACACCGGCCGATACCGGAAACATTTGTCATTCAGGTGTCACTGGCGCCGAAGAGCAGGTTTTCTTTGATGGCGCGAATTTTGTCACGTATCTGGGCTGCTTCTTCAAACTGTAAGTCACGGGCGGCTGCCTGCATGGCTTTTTCGAGTTTAGCAATCTCTTTAACCGCATCGTCTTCGGTATGGATTTCGCCAACTTTGAGTTTACTACGGCCTCGGCCTTTGCCGCCGTTTTCGTCGTGATACACACCATCGATAAGGTCACGTACCTGTTTTTTTATCTGCTGTGGTACGATACCGTGTTCAGTATTGAATTGTATCTGGCGGGCACGTCGGCGCTCAGTTTCGTCTATCGCCGCTTTCATAGAGTCGGTGATTTTGTCGGCGTATAGAATGGCTTTGCCGTTGACGTTACGCGCGGCACGGCCAATGGTCTGAATCAGACTGCGGTGGCTACGCAGGAAGCCTTCCTTGTCGGCATCGAGTATGGCCACCAGTGAAACTTCGGGAATATCCAGCCCCTCACGTAGCAGGTTGATGCCGACGAGTACATCGAATAATCCAAGTCGCAGGTCGCGGATGATTTCGACGCGCTCAACAGTATCAATGTCGCTGTGCAAGTAGCGAACTTTAACGCCTAACTCAGCGTAGTAATCGGTAAGCTGCTCGGCCATGCGTTTAGTCAGAGTGGTGACAAGTACGCGCTCACCTTTTTCACGGCGAATGTTAATTTCTGAAAGTAAATCATCTACCTGCGTGGCCACAGGGCGAATGATGATTTCTGGGTCAACAAGACCTGTGGGGCGCACCACCTGTTCGACCACCTGCCCTGCGTGCTCTTCTTCGTATTTCGCCGGTGTGGCGGAAACAAAAATAGTCTGTGGCATCACGCGCTCGAATTCGTGAAACTTCAATGGGCGGTTGTCTCGTGCCGAAGGCAAGCGGAAACCATAATCGACCAGATTTTGCTTGCGCGAAGCATCACCCTTATACATGCCACCAATCTGGCTGACGGTGACATGGCTCTCGTCGATAAACATCAGTGCGTTTTTGGGAAGATAGTCCATCAAAGTGGGTGGCGGTTCGCCTTCAGGTTTGCCGGAAAAATGGCGAGAATAGTTTTCAATACCCTTGCAGAAACCCATTTCGTACAGCATTTCCAAATCAAAGCGCGTACGCTGCTCTATGCGCTGGGCTTCAACCAGCCGCCCCTCGTGGGTAAACCATTTGATGCGGTCGCCCAGCTCCTCTTTGATGTGTTCACAGGCACGCAGTACCGTATCACGTGGGGTGACATAGTGGCTGGATGGGAATACCGTATAGCGGCCGACACGCTGTTGCAAGCTGCCGGATACAGGGTCGAATAATTGCATGCGGTCAACTTCATCATCAAACAGACTTACGCGCAGTGCCAGCTCGGAGCTTTCGGCCGGATAAATATCAATCACGTCACCACGTACACGAAAAGAACCACGCGCAAAGTCGATGTCGCCGCGTTCATATTGCATCGCTACCAGTCGCGCTATGATGTCGCGCTGGTCGATTTTCTGACCTTCTTTAAGGTGCAGAATCATCTGATGGTATTCATTGGGGTCGCCAATACCGTAAATAGCAGACACAGTGGCAACTATCACAACATCCTGCCGCTGCATCAGGCTTTTAGTGGCGCTCAGGCGCATCTGTTCGATGTGTTCATTGATGGCCGAATCTTTTTCGATAAATAAGTCGCGGCTGGGAACATAGGCTTCTGGCTGATAGTAATCATAGTAGGAGACGAAATATTCAACGGCGTTTTCAGGAAAAAATTCGCGCATCTCTGCGTACAACTGGGCGGCCAGTGTTTTGTTGTGCGCCATGATGATGGCCGGACGGCCACTACGTGCGATAACGTTAGCCATGGTAAAGGTTTTACCTGAGCCGGTTACCCCAAGCAGAGTCTGGCTGGATAAACCATCATCCAGCCCTTCCAGCAATCCCTCAATTGCCGTTGGCTGGTCGCCAGCCGGTGGAAACGGCTGGTGCAATTTGAATACACTACCGGGATACTGAATCACATCCATATATCTGCTACCTGAAAATAAATTCATCCAAAAAATTGACACTGCTCATAACGGCTAAAAACCGCAGTGCGCGGTTTAATCTACACATAAGGCCATCTATAGCAAAAAGCAAGCAGCCACAGGGGATTTATAACGCAATCGGGCATTTCAGCAACGGCCGTGACCAGACTTTACTATTCATAATAATTTTCTTACAAATCATCTTATTAGATGGAACTAATACTCTCAACTGAAATGCAAGGCCTGTTGTTCTGCTTATCGCTACTACTAGCAAAGCTAATTGCAACAAGCCGCTGGAATTTAGTGGCCGAATACAGTGCTGATTCGATATTTTATGCCTATCTGACTGTTAAAATATTTATATTGCGCTAATGTGCTGCACCTATGCAATGATATCGGACTTGTATACAACATAAACAGTTATAATCTAGACAAAATCAGAGTAAACCAAGTGGCCGCTAACAAATTGGCTACAGGGGATAAGCTGAAATGAGTGAAAACAGCCTGAAAAAATGTGTACCTATCGAAATTCCAGATGATAATCCGTTTCAGAACGATGTACTGAACAGAAAAGACAATATTGAAATTCTCACCAAGTTTATCACCAGCTTTGAACAATCAATTGTGCTGTGTATTGATGGCGGCTGGGGGCAAGGCAAAACCACTTTTATCAGGATGTGGGAAAAATATTTGCATCAGCAATCTATTCCGACTATTTATTTCAATGCCTGGGAAAGTGATTACACTGATGATGCACTGATTGCTTTGATTGGGGAGATTGGTTTATCAATTGAAAATTTGTCTGGAAAAAAATAAGGAAAAAGGCAATGATTTTTTAAATACGTTAAAGAACAAATCAATCTATTTGGTAAAAGATGCTTCTGCGAAAGACTGGCTGGCAATTGGTTCAGCAATAGGAAGCTTTTTTACGAATGGACGAATTAAAGCGGATAAAATTGTAGATTTTACAAACAATTTGGGTGCTTGCTTAGCCAAAAAGCAAATTGAAAAATACGAAAAATCAAAACAGATTTTAAATGAATTTAAAGAAAATTTGAGTAAACTGGCAGAATGCCATTCTCCTAGCAATGAAATGAAACCATTGATAATCTTTATTGATGAGCTGGATCGCTGCCCCCCAATTTTGCAATTGAAGTACTGGAAAAAGCCAAACATTTGTTTAATGTGGACAATATTATTTTTGTACTGGCCACAGATAAAAGCCAGCTAGCGCATTCCATTCGGGCAGTATATGGGCAAGGACTGGATGTAAATGGCTATCTGCGCCGGTTTATTGATTTTGATTATTTATTACCAATACCAAATAAAAATAAATTTATTAATACTTTACTGGAAAAATTATCACTCAACGACATTGTAGATGTAATATTTTACAGTGGCGTTACAATAAGAGTATTTATTTGGGATTTTATTTATTTATATCAATTAACATTAAGAGAAATAGAAGCATTTTGTAATATTTTGAATATCGTAGCAAGATCTCATAATCGTTTTCGTACAAATGAACTTATTCTAGTCTTCTTTTTCATTATTATAAAAATAAAAGTTCCAGATATTTATAAAACTTATAATAATCTAGATAGTGAAGATAATGATAATATGATTATTTTTATAAATAATGTCTTAGAAAATATCGATTCAAATTATACTTTGGTAGATAAAAACCGTTTGAATTTTTTTGAGTATTTAGGATGCTTACTTTTGAGCATTTTTAGTTCTGACTCAGTAGAAATACTCACACCAACCATAACTGATTACTTGAAAAAATTTAACCTTGATGAGGAAAAAATAAAAATTATACATAATTGTTTACGTAAAAGTAAAACTGAAGAAATTGGTATTTCCACTTTGCAAGAAATTAAAAAAGCAATTGAAATTTCAACGAATTTCAGCTTTTGAACTTATTCTTGATAAAATTTCATTTTAAGAATTAGAAATTCAACATTGTGTAGCGTCTGCAAGGCTCTAAAGATGTACAAAATAAGGATCTGTTTAGACTTAGCCTAAAAGCCGATTGTATTTGTATCTTTGAGTGAAGACTCCATCATTGTCGCAGCGACCAACCTACCCCGCTGCCAGCACCGGTATCGGATATTGGATTAATGCTTTCCATTTATTAATAAAATAATCAGCCGCCTATTTAGCGGCTGGATATATTATTTAGTGGCTTTGCGTTTTGAATAATCAATGGCTTTATAGTAATCTGAGCCGCTATTACCTTCCGGATGTTTTTTCACTCTGGCAAGGCAATCGTTAATTACTGATTCATCATACATACGATAATCTTTATCAGTCAAACCACCATTCATTGCTTTCTTTTTCATTTTTTTAGCGATGTTGATTAATTCCTGTCTCGTCATCAATCCGGTAAGATTGTAAATTCTGTTTCGAGCAATCTCATTTTCTAGCCCGTTTCTTTTAATCATAGTAAATTGTTGTAGATTTTTATTGAGCAGGTACTCATCAGGTGTGCCTTTTAAAAAGGCTTTTTCAATTTCTGTACCCACTACTCTATCAGCATCCGCCAGCGATCTTTGCCCTCTGTAAGCCATATTATATTGATTATAGGTTGTTGATAAAACCGTTTCCAAGGTTATGCATTGTGCAGGTAAGTCTTCGATGTTAGAGGAATCATAGCTATATCCTTTAGCAAATACGCCCGAACACAGCCCAAATAATAATGCAGAAGCTAAAATGTATTTTTTCATAAGTGAATATTCCTAATTTATATGAGTGGATTAAGCCATACTTTCTTTATACAGCCTGCAATATATGCTTCGCAATTATAAAATTTCAGAACTTTTGCTCTGATTTAACCCATCGCATAAATTTAATCCAACAGCCAAAATTAATATATAAACAATTTTGCTACTGTTCATAACCATTTCTGTTATAACAACCAAAAGTGTCTAATATTTGTTCAATTTATACATCAAAACTTATAACAAACCAGTCTTCTAATATGTTCTGAATCATTTTCCGAATAAGGGAAACTTATCGCCACTTGTTTGCAGAATTGGTCTAAATGATAAAGGGTTGCTTCAGCATAACAAAACAGAGATTTTTGCTAACATTGCGCCCAGAAATATATTTAGCATAAAAGAAGTTGTATCAATCTGAACTTGGTTTAAACAAATTTAAAAAACTTAGCCGGAGTGTCCCACAATACGGCCTGTGCCAGTGTTTCATCCTGTAACAACATATTCAGCTGTGTAGTCAGATATTCAGGATTAATCTGCTGTTCATACTGAGTATGCGGCCAGTCACTGCCCCACATCAGGCGCTCACGGCCAAGGTTTTCCACAAGCTTAGGTACAGTATCGGCTAAAAATTTATGACCCTCGTCCGCATGAGCACAGGTGCGGTAAACCGCAGAGATTTTGCACCACACCAGCCCACTGTGCCCCCATTCTAATAGCTGCTGAAAACCGTAATCACGGCTATGATTAAAATCTGATGGCCGGCCGAAATGGTCAATTACCACATTGATCTGCTTTCTAAGCAGTGGCACCAGAATGGAGCTTAGTTTGTTGCTGCGGCAATGAACTTCTACGTGCCAGCTAAGAGATTTGATTTTTTCGAGCAAATCTTGCCATGCAGCAGTATTCAGATCCGGCTGGGTGCCATCGATAACATTAAGACGAATGCCAACGATGCCGCTTCTGTCTAATGCTTCCAATTCGGGCAAGCTGATATCTGGAGTAACACAGGCTACGCCTCTGAGTCTGGGGGCAGCCTGAGCTATCGCTTGCAGCATAAAGCTATTGTCACTACCCAGAAAACTTGGCTGGATTAATACGCCATGGGTGCAGCCGAGCGCATCCAGATGCGCCAGATAAGCAGACAGTGGCGCATTCTGAGCCGGTGTATAGCGCCGGCAAGCCACCATCGGCAAATCCAGTGTAAATACATGTGCATGACTATCTATTCTGCCGATTGTTGGCTGAATCATTTTTTTACCTTATTTAATATACTACTTATCGGAAATCTGACCATCCTGATTGATCTGCTTTAAATCACGGCCTTTGGTTTCCGGCAAGAGCAATACACTGATAACTACAATTGAATAAGCCCAGCTGGCATCAATACCGATTGCGGAACCCAGTGACATAGATGCACTCATGTGACCAACTAGAAACGGAAAGATTGAGGAAAGTATGCGGCCAAAGTTATAACAAAAACCCACGCCGGCACCACGATACTGTTGCGGATAGAGTTCGTTAAACAATGCACCAAGGCTTGAAGGTATACCAGCGGCAAAAAAGCCTAGTGGAAAACCGAGAAACAGCATTTGGGTATTAGTCAATGGTACAAAAAGATAGATGCGAACGGTAATTACACAACAGATGGCAAAGCAAGCTACATTGAAGCGGCGGCCGATTTTGTCGAGCAGTACCGAGCTAGCGATACAGCCACACCAGAATGCAACAATAATTACAGCCAAATAGCCACTAGAATTAAGTACCGAAAGATGGCGCTCTTCTTTAAGAAAGGTTGGCAGCCACGACATAATGGCATGATAGCCGCCATGTGCACCCAGTCCTAGTAAACCACCCAATACCGTGGTGCGAATAAGCTTGGGTGAAAAAATACCGAAGAGTGCATCAGCTAATGGTTGCCTTTCTTCGGTTTTTGATGTTTCGACTGTCTGCTTGACCGGTTCCTCTACATGCCGGCGAACATAAAATATAAGTAACGATGGCAATAGACCCACAGCAAACATAATGCGCCAAGCCATGCTTTCTGGTGCCAGACTAAACACAATGGAAAACAAGATTACGGATAATCCCCATCCCACAGCCCATGCACTTTGTACAATAGCCATTACCTTGCCACGATACTGACTGGAGATAGTTTCAGCCATCAGTACAGCTCCGGCAGCCCATTCTCCCCCAATACCAAAACCCTGTAAGGCTTTGAGTGCTAACAACCAATGGTAGTCGGTTACAAATGCAGCCAGGAATGTAAAAAATGCAAACCACACAATCATGATTTGCAGTGTCCGGACGCGCCCATAGCGGTCGGAAAGAGCTCCAGCAAACCAACCGCCCAAAGCTGAGGTAACTAATGTCGCACTGCTGAGTAATCCGGCCTGCCCTTTGGTAATGGCAAAATAGGCAATTAATGAGGGAATCACCAATCCGAACATCTGATTTTCGAGTGCATCAAGTGCCCAGCCACTGAAACACGCCCAAAAAGTTTTTCTCTCATTTCTTGATACATTTTTATACCACATAAACATGATGGTTCTCTTTCTTTGTCTAGTTTTGAGAATATATCGTTTTGATTAATTTCTTACAGATTAAAGTTTTTTTTAAAACTTTATGCCTTTAATTTACTCTTAACAGCATTTTTAGCCAATAAAAAAGCTTTGTTTATTTGAACTAAAACAAATAGGCAGAATGATTTTTTCGAATCTTTAAAACTCAGTAACTTATTAATCAACTCTTTTCTTACCGTATAGGTTCATCGAAGTTTATTGATTAAATCAGGCTGAGTATCATTCAGATACTATGCAGCGCCTTAAACACGAGCAACGGCAGGTCTAATTCGTGAAGCTGTATTTGTAAATTATGGTTAGGAATAAGCAATTTCATTTAATTTTAATGAAGATATTTCATTTGTTGCAATCTATTTGCGTACATATTTTTATATATCGTTAAAAATTGCGCATATATCGATATATTTGACATAAAATTCTAATTCAAATCATTAATTTAATATTTAATAATATTCACTGTGGCTTTGCTTTCTTCTGGCACTGTTGACTGCCGCTGGAGAATGGTGAAATTTAAATGATATTGCAATAAATCAGGATTGATACCTGTATGTTGTTTCCAAATTTAAGGCAACATTTTTTATTGCGGCCGGAATAGCTAGCCGGATGATATCCGGCAGATTGTTCCTCCTGTCTGGTTGCTGTTCTCCCACAGCTTGTGTTTTCAATTTTTACATTATATTTATTAAATTAAACATTAAAATATTAATACTTAAAATAAGTTTTGTCAAAATAAATGATTTAAAAAAAGGATTTAATTAGTTTTGCTTGAATATAATTCTATAAAATATAATTTCGTAAATTATATATTTATAATATATATTTAGTATTATCAGTTTAAAATACCTTATTAATAATTTTATTATGAATAATCAGAAATATAAAATCTGGATAAATGGTTTGAACTTTGACACAAACATTTAATAAATACCTTCAAGGTAGGTATTAATAATCAATTGCTAATGCAAATTAGAAAATATTTTGAAATTTAATAGAAAGAGTTAAACCTAAACCAGACAAAATTTTCTTTAAAGTTATTTATTTTACTTGTGAATATGATTTAGCTTCTTCCAACAATTAATATCATCTTCAATTCATAAAATTTCTATGTTGGATAAGTGAAGAACATAATTTTTCTAAGTACGGATAGAGTGGTAAAAAACGGGATATAAAACACATTAGTCGTATTGATATAGGCGTAATTTGTTTTGTATTTAAATGTAACATTAACCTAACGATAGATGTCATTTGTAGACAAAAAATTTTGGGTTATGCCATTATTTATGGACTTTAAAATAATCCAAATAATGTTGGGCAAGGACATTGTAATGGATCATATCCATGTAATGCAGTGAACTCAAACAATTTTTTACCGCAACTGATTCATTCTGGCCAGAAACCATTTTGAATATTGATACGGTAATGCGTTATTTTCTGGTATATACACGCTTGATAAACATAATAACTATTTTTTAGATAAAAAAAATGAGACGGCTATTTTGGTCAATCGCACAGCTAAACAACAAAATTTTTACACTAAAAATTCAGCGAAGAAAAAAACACCATTAGCACCGGTGCGGTGAGGTTAACAATAAAGCCGAAGCTGATGGCCAATGGTACAGCGCTGATTCCACCGGAAGCCTGTATCGCGGGCAGGGTAAAATCAAGGCTGGTGGCGCCGCCGATGCTGACGGCTGCAGTAGGATAGCGTCGCATCAGAAGAGGAATAAACAGCAGGGCAAAGAATTCGCGTGCCAGATCATTGAACATGGCAATGCTGCCCCACACGGCTCCATAGGATTTACTCATAATAATGCTGGAAAGCGAATACCAGCCATATCCACTACTCAGTGCCAGCCCTTTGCTAATGGATACGTTTGGCATCAACAGTGCAAACAGCAGACCGCCAAGCAGACTGGCCAGTGTGAACAAAACGGCACAAATCACACCACGGCGATTCAGAAATACTTGTCGCAAGGTAATACCGCAACTACGCAACTGCATTCCCACCAGCAGCAATAGAATAATCAGTGCCTTGTTGACAGCAGCCTGCGGATTGCCTAACCAGCTAAAAGAAAAAAAGTGGCCGGCGGTCAACCCGAGCAGCAGACAGGCTACCTGTTTTAAGCTACCCATAATGCTGATATCACCAGACTGGGTGGCGGTCTGCTGCCGTTGCAGATGCCACGGGTAACGGCGGTCAAACCAGATAAACAGCAGTAGATTGGTACTTATAAGGCAGACAAATAATACTGCTACGGTAAAGCTGATGACGGCCAGCTCGGCGCCTAGATTGGGCACTTGTGCCAGTGACAGACCAATCAAAAATAAAATCAAATACACCAGCCATGAGAGTCCGATATTCAGCCAGCTAACGGCACGCGCAGGCACAGGAATACAAAATCCGGCAAACAGCGGAATCAAGATGATGAACAAAGTAAGCAGATTTTGCATAGTCGCGGTTAAGGTGCAGTTAAATGAGTAGCATGATATGGCTGCCAGACTAAATAAAATCAGCAGCACATTGACTGACAATGGCTGCTGCCGAATTCGTCCGGTTTAGCTTTACTGCTCTACGAATGCGCGCTCGATTACATAGTCACCGCGCTGCCCCATTTTCGGGGAAATGGATAGCCCGAAGCTATTGAGGGTGTCACAGCAATCTTTGAGCATTTCCGGACTGCCGCAAATCATAGCTCGGTCGTCGGCGGAATTGATCGGCGGTAAGCCAATGTCGGTGAAAAGTTTACCTGATTTCATTAAATCAGTTAAGCGCCCATGATGAATGTAGTCTTCACGTGATACCACCGGATAATAAATCAGTTTTTCGCGCACCATCTCACCCAGATATTCGTGATTAGGCAGTTCGGTGGTGAAGTGGTCGTAATAGGCCAAATCTTTCTGGTAGCGTACGCCGTGAATCAGGATAATTTTTTCAAACTGCTCGTAGATATCAGGGTCTTTGGTGACGCTGAGAAACGGTGCTAAACCGGTACCGGTAGAAAGCAAATACAGGTTTTTACCAGGATTGAGATCACCAGCAATCAATGTGCCAGTGGGCTTTTTGCTAACGAGCACTTCATCGCCCGGCTTCAGGTGTTGCAGGCGACTGGTTAATGGGCCATCCTGTACTTTAATACTGAAAAAAGCCAGCTCTTCTTCCCAATTGGCACTGGCAATACTGTAAGCACGCATTAGCGGTTTGCCATCCACCAGCAAACCAATCATGACAAACTGGCCATTCTGAAAACGCAGAGATTCGTCACGGGTACAGGTAAATGTGAAGTATGCATCTGTCCAGTGATGTACGGACAGGACTTTTTGAGTGTTGTAGGCTGCCATTAATAATCCATGATTAAGGAAAGCGGTATTTTTAGCGTAAACCGAAAATACGCCAGCCTGATGTCTGAATAAGCATTTTTGCTGTCGGCGCTGGCGTAAGGTGTGAATTTTAAGACAATTTGATGCGCGGTTCAATGGGTTTTAGAGTAATCACTTTAATCATTTCAGCTGGCAGGAAACATTCAGCACAGGCTTCTGCCAATACAGCAACAGACTGCCAGTTTCCCGACAGCCTATTGTGAATGATGAAATAATTTAGTCGAAATTACAGGCGGCCGTGGCACAATTTATATTTCAGGCCACTGCCACAGGGACAAGGGTCGTTGCGGCGCACAATGATGCCGCGTGCTTCCATGGCTGTGGGGCTGTAATCCTCATCGTCGTCAGTACCGGCTGCAAACATCTGCGGCGGCAGTGTCTCTTCTTCTGCCGGCGCCTGTTCGAAACGCACGGAAATCAGCAATGAGGCTACGGTATTGCGTATGTTGCTCCACATGGCCTGAAACATTTCAAATGCTTCGCGTTTGTATTCTTGTTTGGGGTTTTTCTGGGCGTATCCGCGCAGATGAATCCCTTGCCGCAGGTAATCCATATCGGCCAGATGCTCGCGCCAGCGGTTGTCGATGATTTGCAGCATGATATCGCGTTCGAATCTTCGCATAGTTTCAAGGCCAACCTGTTCGACTTTATAAGCATAATCCTTTTCAACCATGTCTAGCAGGCGCTCACAGATGCTTTCATTGTCGAGGCTATTGTCTTCTTTTAGCCAGTCGTTGATGGAAACTTCGATGTGGAAATCGCTGGCCAGTTTGTGCTCCAGTCCAGCAATATCCCATTGCTCTTCCATGCTATCGGGCGGGATAAAGCTGTCTACCGTTTCCACAATAGCATCGTGACGAATTTCCTGCATCAGGCCGTCGATATCGTTGCTAGCCAGTATTTCAGCACGCTGATGGTAAATTACTTTACGCTGGTCGTTGGCAACGTCGTCGTACTCCAGTACTTGCTTACGCATGTCGAAATTACGGTTTTCCACTTTACGCTGGGCACCTTCAATCTGGCGGGTCAGCATGCCAGCTTCTATGGCAACGCCACGTTCGGGCGCGAGGCGATTCAGAATGGCCGTGGCACGTTCTAAGGCAAACAGGCGTAGCAGCGGGTCTTCAAATGAAAGATAAAAACGGCTCGAACCTGCATCACCCTGACGGCCGGCGCGGCCACGCAACTGGTTGTCGATACGGCGGCTTTCATGGCGTTCAGTACCAATGATGTGCAACCCGCCTGCGGCTATTACAGCATCGTGATCGCGCTGCCATTGTTCCTGTAGTTTGGCAATTTTTTCTGCTTTGGCAGCTTCACTGAGACTCTCGTCGTCCTGAATGGCATCGATTTGCGGCTTGATGTTGCCGCCAAGTACGATATCGGTACCGCGGCCTGCCATGTTGGTGGCAACGGTAATCATGCCTGGGCGGCCGGCCTGTGCAATGATGTCGGCTTCGCGGGCATGCTCTTTGGCATTGAGCACATTGTGCTGCAAATGCTCTTTATCCAATAATGCGGAAACCAGCTCGGAGTTTTCGATACTGGTGGTACCGACCAGTATGGGCTGGCCTTTGGCGTGGCGTTCTTTGATATCAGCCACTACAGCTTCGAACTTCTCTTCGATGGAACGGTAAATCTGGTCGTTCAGGTCTTTGCGTATCATCGGGCGATTTGGCGGGATGATGACGGTTTCAAGACCATAAATATTCTGGAATTCAAATGCTTCGGTATCAGCAGTACCGGTCATGCCGGCTAGTTTGTCGTACAGGCGGAAGAAATTCTGGAAAGTAATGGAAGCCAGTGTCTGGTTTTCTTTATTGATTTCCACACCTTCTTTGGCTTCTACTGCCTGATGAAGACCATCAGACCAGCGCCGGCCGGCCATCAGACGGCCGGTAAACTCGTCTACAATCACTACTTCACCATCCTGCACCACGTAATGCTGGTCGCGCTGGTATAAGGTATAGGCGCGCAAGGCAGCCATCAGATGGTGCATCAGCATGATGTTGGTAGTGGAGTAAAGGGAATCGCCCTCTTTTAACAATCCCATTTTGGTGAGAATCTGTTCGGCGTGCTCATGCCCCTGATCGCTGAGAATGACCTGTCTACCTTTTTCGTCTACCCAGTAATCGCCCTCGCCTTCTTCGGTCTTCTGGGCGATTAGTTGCGGCGGTATCTGGTTCATTACCTGATATAGAGTGACGTTATCATCGGCCTGACCGGAAATAATTAGTGGAGTACGTGCTTCGTCAATTAGGATGGAATCGACTTCGTCGACTACAGCGTATGAGAGCTCACGCTGTACTTTTTCGCTCAAGTCGCTGACCATATTGTCGCGGAGATAATCAAAGCCGTATTCGTTGTTGGTACCGTAGGTAATATCAGCCTGATAAGCGGCTTTTTTATCTTCATGGTCCATGTTGCTGATAATGATGCCAACAGACATGCCAAGGAATTCATACAGCGGACGCATGATGCCGGCGTCACGAGCGGCCAAATAATCGTTGACTGTAACGACGTGCACGCCTTTGCCAGCCAGAGCATTAAGATACACAGCTGTGGTGGCCACCAGTGTTTTACCTTCACCGGTTCGCATTTCGGCAATTTTGCCGTGATGCAGCACCATGCCGCCAATCAGCTGCACATCAAAGTGGCGCATGCCAAGTACGCGCCGGCTAGCCTCACGACAAACGGCAAAGGCTTCTACCAGCAGGTGGTCCAGTTTTTCGCCATCGGCCAGACGTTGTTTGAATTCAGCTGTTTTAGCCTGTAGTTCAGTATCACTAAGTGCCTGAATGGTTGGTTCAACGGCATTGATTTTGGATACTTCTTTACGATATTGTTTCAAAAGCCGGTCGTTGCGGCTTCCGAGAATTTTTTTTGCCAGGTTCTTCAACATAAATCAATAGTCCGGCACCTAAAGGGCGCAGTAAAAAGTAAGCATGAAATAGGGAATTTTAACACAAGCCTCTGTGCTACTGTGCGGCTGATTGCATGCCTGTGTCAATTATGCGTAATATGTGACCAGCTGGCTAATACAGGCTGTGTTTTCTGCGGCTTAATATAATGGTGAATCCGCTTTTTCCAAGTTTTGCTGCTACAGAAATGAATCTATTATGTGTTATGGGGGGCGCATGGCTTTGTTGTCGGCTGGTTTTTTATTTCACTTAAATGGCATATAAATTAAATTTTCTGCAACTAATAAAGAGAATATTTTAGATGTTAACATTTGATTCTTTGTTTATATTTGCGCCAATGAAATGGAAATATCGTAAACAAAATCTGAATGGCTCGCTGGTATGTTTTCAATTACATATGTACCGGATTTCCCGATAAGCTAAAATGAAATTTTGAAAAGCAGCATAATCGGGATATATTTTTATGAATATAAAATATTTTAATATATAATACAGTAAATGCTTGTTATAAAAATTTTTTTTGAATATTCCTCCTGATGCTGTAGTGGATTTTCATTAAAACGTAATAAATGTAAACCATGTTTTCAAGCTAGACAAATTAAATTTAGAATTTGAATTTATATTTTCGAATAATATTTATTTGGCTAGAATTAATATTTCATTTAAATATCGAAGCAATGATTTCTAATGAGTAGTCGGAAATCTCTACAAATCCGAATTTGCGATACAGTTGGCTGGCTTAAATATTTTTTTCACTCAGACGGCGTAAGGCAGCCGCCAGTTCGGGATGATGGGCTAAGGTCTGAGCAGAGCGTGACAATGCACTGCGCGCCTCTGGACCCAAACTAGCTTGTTTAACTACTTCAGGCTTTAAATCTGGTGGCTGTACTTTAACTTTTACTGATTCAACCGTGCCATCAATCAATTGTAATTGTGGTAATAATGCCGGTAATACCATGCGTAATCGAGAAGCGGCCATGCTGTTATAGGCGATGACGACCAAACATCCATCGCGCACACAAGCTACATTAAAGTGCGGTCTCATGGTGGCAGGCAATTCTTGCTTGAGACAGTTTGTCAAACGTTGCCAGTGTGTAGACTGTGCCAACAACTGTTGAAGTTGCTTATTTTTTTGGCCAAAATGGTTCAGATTCATAGCAGTCACTGTCAAGATTGAATTGATTTCAAAGAGTTCATTGTAGATTCAATCATTTCCATACGTTTAACAACTTTTAAGTTAGCTGTCTCTAATGTATAGCCTTCATCTATCAGCTCTTTAATCAAAAGCATTTTTTTTATATTGATATAATTATATCTTCTATTTTTTCCTTCACCATTTGTAAGACTGGTTACTATACCTTTGTCCTCCCAGTAACGGATTTGCCGTGTTGGAATTCCTGTTATCTGAGACACCTCACCAATACCCACAATAAGTGTTTCTAAAAATTTATCATCAAATGCCATATTACAACCTTATTTGGAATTTATTTGCAATGATTGTAAATAAATTGCAAAAATAAATTTATTCTGTAAAATAGTATACCTGTATAAAAATTAAATACCAAATTGCAATGTAATCAGCTGATTATCCTGTACTAACCGCTAATTTTCAGAGACATAATATGACAAAAGCAAATTTAACCACATTGAAATCAAAGACAGATGATGTAAAAAAATCTGCATTGGTTCTTATCGAATGCCAAAATGAATGGCTTCACCCAACAGGCCATTTATATCAGAGCTTTAAAGATAAAGATTTATTTGAAGATTCAATCAAAAATATTGAATCAGCTTTGGTCTATGCAAGACAGATTAAGATGCCAATTATTCATTGTGGTTTAAGATTTCAAAAGGGATATCCAGAATTAGCCAATGGAAAAACAGGCTTGAGATGTGCCATTAGTCACTATGGTACATTTCCTATTGACACTTTTAATTCACAATTTTATGAAACTTTAGCACCAATAAATGATGAATTTATTGTAATGGGAAGAACTGGATCAAGTGGATTTGCTGGTTCCAATTTGGATGTTTACCTTAGAAACAATAATATAGAAACACTTTATTTAGTAGGATATGCTACTAATGTTTGTGTGGAATCAACTTTCCGTGAAGCTCAAGACAAAGGCTATCTTCCAGTCATTATTAGTGATGCAACTGGAACATTTGATAGAATTCAACAAGATCATATGCTGAAGTATACAGTTCCCCATTATGGTGAATCAATAACGACTAGCGAATTTGAGCGGCTATATGACTATAGCTAATTTTTAATTTAAATTTAAATAAATTCAATAGTTTATAGAACAACCTGTTTAGCTATTCTGATGATTGGGATAGCTAAATCACATTCTTCAAATTTATTCTAAATATTAACTAACAGTTTAAATCAACTGGTAAAAGGTATTTTAATTTATAATAAAATGAATGTAGGATCCAAATTTATCGCTTTAGCTAAAAAAAATCAGCATTTATAATTTTTTTTATTAAATTCAATTAATTAAATATATTAAAAAAACAACCGGATCACAGTGTAGAAATTTTTGATTTTAGCTTGATAATGTTTAAAAAAGAATTTAATTTTTTCAACCTTTTACCATTTGTATACTGGTCTAAATATTACCATGCAAAAAAATATTTCAAGCGACTCAGGCATGAATTCACAATATCTCAAATTGGAAAAATATGCTGAACGCAATTGAATATCGTACTCTTTGTTAAAAACCATTTTCCATAATAATCTGCCCTGGTACTCTATTGCGATGCATGCTATAGCCCATATTCAGCAGTGACTGAAATGTATCAGCTACCATGCTTGGATTGCCACATAACATAAACCGAGTCTTCTCTGGAGTAAAATCAAGCCGTAAGCCCTTGGCTAGAGAACCATTTGACAATAATTGTGGTAAACGTTCATTCAGCGCACCTGTGACATTTTCACGGGTAACCACTGGTTGGTAGGATAATCTATCAACATATTCACCAACCAGCGGATGATGATTTAATTCATTGATATAATTGCTAAAAATTAATTCATTTGCGTGAGAAACAGAATGCACCAGCCCGATTTGCTGAAAACGCTCCCACACCGATGGTTGTTGTAGCATAGACAGAAACGGTGCGATGCCGCTGCCGGTACTGAGCAGAACCAGTTGTTCACCATCGGTGAAGCGGCCAGGCAATAGAAAGCCAAATGCAGTTTTATCAAGCAGGATGGTGTCTTCTGCTTTTAGCTGTGCCAGCCTTGCACTCATCGGCCCGTTTTCAATCAGTACCACAAAAAATTCTAATGTCTCAGCATATTCGGCTGAGACAATGGAATAGGCGCGCCAGATATATCCAGCGCCATCGCGAAAACCCAATCGCGCAAACTGGCCGGCACTGAAGCGATAGGCTTCGGGGCGGGTAATGGCAAAAGTCAGCAGTTTCGGGGTATGGTATTTTACCCACAGTACAGTTTCTTCGGTAAATTTGGCTTCAGCAGCCTGCATGCAGTTGTTCCTGTGTCGGCCACCAGCCAAGCGGCGGCGCTGTATTGAGTTAGAGTCTGATATCGATGTCCTGATATTTGCGGCTGATTTCGGTATTTTTGATTTCAATGCCGTCGCTTACTGCCCATTTACCATCGTTGATACGCTGGTATTGCAGGCTGAAGTCGCCATCGCCGATTTTATGCAGGGCAAAGGTTTCGCCCGCTGGAATATAAAAAGAGCGGATAGCGGTGAATTTTCCAGCGTGCAATTCGTATAATTGGGCAAATACCGGCGATTGCAAGGATGAGGCGTGCACGATGATGGTATTATTACCGCGTTCACGCAAAACTGGATAACCGGATACATAGGCAGCCTTAAGCGGAAAAAGCTGTCCGTTGGGTGCTGTTAGCACTGGTGCGCCGTTCTGCGCAGGCGTATTTTCCGCAGGCGGATAGGCCAGACGCCACCATACGCCACTCATGGCTATCAGAATCGCGATACCCACTATCCACATCCACCCATGGCCATGGTCGTGCAGGTCAACCACGTGGTCTTGATGATTAGGTAGCAAAACTGGCGGAGCAAACGGGGTCTGCTTTCGAGCCAGTAAGGCCGGTGACACATGTGCTTGCAGGCTCTGGCGCGCAATCCACACATCATGATGGTGGCGTTTTTCTGGGTCCGAGAGCACGTTGTAGGCTTCGTTGATTTCAGCCATACGCTGATGTGCCTGCGGATTATGCGGATTGCGGTCTGGATGGTATTTTTGAGACAAAGCCCGATAGGCGGCGCGAATCACTTCTGCAGACGCGCCGGGAGCTACATTTAATACGTCGTAGTAATTGTGCACGGATTGTTCACTTACACTGGTTAAATCAAGGTATTGAGTGCATGGCTGATATCCTCCCAGATATCTTCGATATCTTCGATGCCGGCAGAAATACGCAGCAGACCTTCCCGAATACCTAATGCTTCTTTTACTTCTTTACTCATGCCGCTGTGCGACTGGCTGGAGCTGTGGTTAATTAAGCTTTCCACGCCACCAAGGCTAGCAGCCATGCGGATTAGGCGCAAGTTTTTAATTACGCTGTTTGCCGCTTCGCGGCTGTTCTGGCATAGGTAGATGGAGACTACTCCGCCGAAGCCATGCTTCATCTGTTTGCAGGCAATATCGTGATGTTCGTGTTCAGGCAGGCCGGGATAAAACACTTTTTCTACCGCCGGATGCTGCTTCAGCCGGCGCGCTAGCTCAGCTGCATTGGCCAGATGCCGATCCATGCGTACCACCAGAGTTTTGATACCGCGTAATACCAGCGCACAGTCCATTGGGCCGGCCACGCCGCCGGTTTGAATACTCAATGCTCGCAACTGCCGCGCATGTGCCTCATCTTTAACCACGACAATACCCATTAATACATCGGAATGTCCGCACAAATATTTGGTAGCAGAATGAAACACGATGTCTACACCCAGATTCAGCGGTTGCTGAACATAGGGAGTGCCAAAGGTATTGTCCATACCAACAATGGCTCCGGCTGCTTTGGCTTTCTCACACAATGCGGAGATGTCTACCAGACGCAATAACGGGTTACTCGGAGTTTCTAGCCATACCATTTTGACTTTTGTTTGTGCCAATATGCTATCCAGATTGGCTGGATTAGTGAGGTCTGCAAAAATAACATTCACGCCCCATTGGGCATACACTTCTGTGAGTAGGTCGTAGGCACCACCATAAATATCGGCTACAGCCACAATAGTGTCACCTGGACGCAGAAAAGTACGCCACACGGCATCAATTCCGGCCATACCACTGGCGTAGGCAAAGCCAGCGCAACCATTTTCCAGCTCGGCTACCGTATCTTCTAACACCTGACGGGTAGGGTTGGAGATGCGTGCATAACGAAACGGGATATTTTCGCCGATTTCATGCAGGGCAAACATGCTGTTTTGGTAAATAGGCGGCATTAAAGCACGGTTATGCTCTTCAGGCTGATAACTGGAATGAATGGTCTGTGTGGCAAATTTCATATTTTCTCCGCTGGGATAAGTCTTGGTTTTGTCGGTACCGCAGCAGGTACTGGCAATATACAGGCTGCAGCGGGTGCTTAGTTTAGCATGCACCCTGCTTCTGAGGCAGCTTCACGTTGCCGAATACCTAAACCCGAGTGATTTGCTCGGAATTAAACCATAAAGTATAATTTTACGCCTTATGTGCCGCCGGTTTGGATGTTTTTATAGTATCTGGCGGGCAGATTTGACATTGTTTCAAGAGGAAAACCATCAGAATGGACACTATTGCCGATGTGCAAAGCAGTGTTGATAAACGCAATATGCCAATCAATCAGGTTGGAGTGAAGGGCTTACGGCTACCGCTATGTATTATGAGTGCGGCCGGTGAACAACACACAATAGCTGATTTAACCATGACAGTAGCGCTGCCAGCCGAGCAGAAGGGCACGCATATGTCTCGTTTTGTCGAGTTAATGCAATCGCAGCAAGTCAGCATTGATTTTGCGGCGCTCAAAGAGCTTACCGTGAGCATGTTGCAGAAGCTACAGGCAACGGCTGGTAAAATCAGTATGCGTTTTCCTTTTTTTCGGCGCAAGCAGGCACCAGTGACGGCTATTTCCAGCCTGCTGGATTACGAAGTGAAGCTCTGTGGGGAGATCAAGGACGGTATTTATCAGCACACGTTGCAGGTAATGATTCCGGTAACTAGCTTATGTCCGTGTAGTAAGGAAATTTCGGCTTACGGTGCACATAATCAGCGCTCACATGTGACAGTTACACTACAATCCTGCGAAGCCGTGATGATTGAAGAAATCATTGATATGGTGGAGCAGCAGGGTTCCTGTCAATTATATGGTCTGCTGAAACGGCCGGATGAAAAATATGTAACTGAATACGCTTACGACAATCCGAAATTTGTTGAGGATATGGTACGTGATGTAGCTACGGCGCTTAAAGCCGACCTGCGCATTCAATCTTTTACCGTGGAAAGCGAAAATTTCGAATCTATTCACAATCACTCGGCCTATGCACTGATACAATACCCCTGATTTGATATCTCAACATTCAATCTTTATCCGTTTCTGTGTGGATAAACTTAGGAAACATAAGGGGAAGTGAATGGCTACCCCCGCCTGATTTTGCTGGTAGCCATTTACTGAGTTCGATGTTCTGGTTGGAATTAAACTGGCTACTGTGACATTTATGTATCACTCTTTTTCTCGCTTGCGTGTCTGCACGGATTTCCTACTGAAGCATTTGTTGCTGTTATCTGCGCTGCTATTGGTTCTAAGCCATACTGGGCTGGCAGCCGGTAATAACGGCAGACTGTTGCCGCCGGAACAGGCTTTTGTGCCACAGTTAAATGTACATGATAATGAAATACGGGTACATTTTGTTATTGCAAATGGCTATTATTTATACCGCAATAAAATTCTAGCTACTACTGAGCCGGCGGGCGTGCTCGGTGCCGCTCAGTTTAACCAGTCGGGAAAACAGAAAGAGGATGAATTCTTTGGCAAGCAAGAGGTTTATTACCAACATACTGATGTGGTCTGGCGCTATAACAAAGGCACACAAACCGAACCATATCAGCTGACCTTATCCTATCAGGGCTGTGCTGAAGCTGGTATCTGTTATCCGCCAGTGGAAAATACTCTTACCATCAGCCGCACTGGCAAATATCATATTGTCCCCTCTTCTGCGTCTACTCAGCCGGAGCTGGATAGTTTTAGCAGCCCTCCTGCTATTGCTCCACCTCCAGACTGGTCTGGCAATTCGGGCAGTGACAGTCTGTTTCAGTTATCCCGGACAACCCTAATTACCAATTTAATGACGTTTTTCATTGCCGGCATGGGTTTGAGCCTGACGGCATGTATGTATCCATTGCTGCCGATTGTGTCGGCAATTGTCATGGGTTCGCGCCAGAAAACTACAAAATGGCGGGCATTTCTGCTGTCGTTTGTGTATGTGCAGGGGCTGGCTTTTACTTACACCGTGGTGGGTATTGTAACGGCACGTACCGGAGCTTTTCTCACCGGCTGGCTACAACAGCCGGCAGTAGTGCTATCTGCAGCAGCAATATTGGTGGTTCTGGCATTGTCGATGTTTGATTTATACAGTATTCAGCTACCCGCCAGCTGGCAGGCATATTTTCAACGCATGAGCAACCATTTCCGTGGCGGTCATTTATTATCAGTACTGGTTATGGGGGCATTGTCGGCACTAATTATCGGTCCTTGTGTTGCACCGCCATTGGCTTTTGCGCTTGGCTATATTGGTCAGAGCGGTGATGCTGCTCTGGGAGGTATGGCACTGTATGTCATGGCACTGGGTACTGGTGTTCCACTGATTCTGATTTCCGTATTTGGCGTACATATTCTACCGCGTGCCGGAAACTGGATGACATGTGTAAAATATTTATTCGGGTTGATGCTATTGGGCGCGGCCACTTATATTGCCACCCCGTTTCTAAACTACTATTTGGTAATCATCATTTATACCTTGCTGATGGTTGCACCGGCGTGTTATCTGGGCTGGCAGTGGTATTATGCCCCCAAACGCAGACGCTGGTTCACAGCACTGGCCGGCATACTATTTCTGACTGGTGGTATTTATTTTATGACAGCCAGCGTCATGCACTATGTCACCCCGCTCCATCGTTTTTTGACATTAACACCGCCAAACGGCCAGCATTTCGGACGATATTTCACTAAGCCAATTCATTTGCGACAGGCCATGCAGGAGCTGTTTGATAAGGATCCAGACAAACCGGTAGTCGTAGATTTCTATGCCGACTGGTGCATTTCCTGTAAAGAAATGACAGCGTTTACATTAAGTAATGCTGCGGTCAGAAGAGTTATTGAAGAAGATCGCTTCTTACAAATCGATGTTACCAATAATACACCAGCGCAACGACACATGTTGCAACAGTATGGCTTGTACGGACCACCGGGTCTATTTGTGGTACACAGTAACGGCTATCGCAGTAAACCCTTAATTGGCTATGTACCAGCACCGGAATTATTAAGTTGGTATGACAAACAAGTACAGAAAGCACAATAAATTAGCAGCCTCGCTGCAAATGCAGGGAGGCTGCCGCGCAGATAACAAACTGTATCGGCTGTATCAAAGAAAAGTGTTTAGTCGTGATATTTGCGGTCGGCTACTTTTAGTGCTCTCCGAGCTAAAGCCAGATTGGCAGTTTTACGGTCGAGTACCATAAACATGAATACGCCTTTCACATTCTTCATCGGCCGCAGTAAGTAATACTGTTTGTGCAGACTGATGAGAATATCATCTATTGCATCTTCATTACTTTCCTGCCCATAGAGGCGTGCAATGGCTTTTACCTCGGAACGAACAATTTCAGTATTGCCAGCAGAAAGAATGTCCAGATCCATGCCAGACGGGCTGACTCCATCTATAAACATTCCGCTTTCATAATCCACGACAGCACACGCCATGACACCTTTAGTTGCCGCCAGCTCATCAATGACGCCTTCAAATCTCACTGTGATATCCTTCTTCTGATGCCATACTTGCTTATGGCAGGGTATTTAAGCATCTATTTTCCAATTTTTTCCCGCTTTTGACCAGCATTAACTATTTTTTTAACTCGATGCTCTTTTCGATATTCATTTATCTTCATACAGATAGCCCAGTCAGCCCTCAGAAGCAAATTCCAGTTCTGAATCAGATGCAAACCACCGTGCTACCGCTATAATAGCAACATTGAACAGGGGCGGAAGCTGTTATGCTGTATGTTTATCAATCCAATCACTTATCTGATTTAGCTGCACTTTTGGCCAGCGTGTATCAGCACACCGCCGAGTATTCAGCTTGGACACCGACTGAAATTGTAGTTCAAAGTCAGGGTATGCGCCGCTACCTTAACCACTATCTGGCTCAGGAACACGGCATCGCAGCCAATCTGCATTTCAGCCTACCAGCTGCTTACATCTGGCAGTTAACTCATAAAGTACTACCTGACACGCCCAGACTCAATCCTTTTCAGACAGATGTGCTACGCTGGCGCCTATTCAGCCTGTTTCGTAGCAATGATTTACAGGGAGCGCAATTATGCCTGACTGCCAAAGCATTGCAATCATACCTTGAAAGCAGTATACAGGCACCCTACCATCTTGCCGGCAAACTTGCAGATATGTTTGACCAATATTTAATTTATCGCAATGATTGGATAAATAATTGGCAAAAAAAAGAATTAGTTGGTCTTGGAGAAGATGAGGACTGGCAGGCAGAATTATGGTATTGGCTAAGCAAGGAAACCAGTTTCCCCCATCGTGCAGGCCTAATGCAAGATTTTATGTCACAGCTGCGAGAAGAACACCTACCGAAACGTATTTTTGTTTTTGGCATTGCTACTCTGGCTCCAGTCTATCTACACGCTTTGCAGATAATGGCACAGCACACTGATGTACATGTGTTTGCAGTGAATCCATGTGCCGAATACTGGGGCAATGTCCTTTCTGCTGATTTACTGCTCGAGCAGCAGCAAGCGGATTCAAGTATGGTCGGCCATCCACTACTCGCCAGTCTGGGAAAACAGGGGCGTGATTTTTTTGATGCACTCAATGATTTAGGCGAAGTGGTGTACATGCCACCAGTTTATGCAGAATGCGGCTACACTGCCGACAGCCTGCTACACCGGCTACAAAACGATATTCAGTGTCTGCACCATCCCAAACAGACCGAGCCACCTTATGTACAGCAAGCTTATGATAATTCTATACAGATTGTGTCTGCACACTCTTGCTTACGTGAGCTGCAAATTCTGAAAGAGCAGCTGATGCAGGATTTAGCCACACATCCAGAGTGGCAGCCACAAGACATTGCCGTACTCACTCCGCATATCGAGCCTTATTTACCGTTCATACATGCGGTATTTGGTCAGACTCAGGGCAACACCCCTGCACTGCCCTACAACATTGCTGACGTAAAAATCAGCTTGCAGGAGCCATTACTGCAATTGCTGGAAAAACTCTTGCAACTCATGCAAAGCCGCTTCGACATCGAAAGCATACAGCCCTTATTAGACGAATCACCGCTGCGCGCACGTTTCGATTTAAGTGACAGCGATGTGGAACTAATTAGCCGTGTCTGGCGAGAACAAGGTGTGCGCTGGGGCATAGACACAGATATGCGCCATAAATATGGCGGTGAAAGCAAACTTTTTACTTGGCAGCAAGCACGAGAACGAACTGTACTAGGCTGGCTGCTGCCAGACGATAAACGCACTGCCCTGTGGCAGCAACAATTGCCATGGTTTGGCGATGTTGGTCAGACAGAGATTCTAGCTCGGGGACAACAATTAATTGATTGTCTGATTAAGCACCACAGCTGCTGGCAAAGCGCTGCCAGCATCAGCGATTGGATTGCCCGCACACGCCTGCTCCTGCGCGATATAGCCGATGCAGATTCTCTGGCTGGTCAAGCCATGCAGCAATTGGAAACCAGCCTTGGCGAATGGCAGGCACAAGCAGAGCTGGCACAATTTGAGTGTCTAATTGAGCCAGAAATTGCCATAGAGCATTTACAGAACTATCTATCCGGCACTCGTCAGGCCGGCTTTTTACGGGGTGGCATCACCTTTTGCAGTATGGTGCCGATGCGCAGTCTACCCTTTCGTTGCATTTGCCTACTTGGTCTAAACGACGGAGACTACCCGCGTACCACTAAATCCGCTGCTTTCGATTTGATTGCCCGCCATCCACGCCAAGGCGACCGTGCACGCCGAAACGACGACCGCTATCTGTTTCTCGAATCCATTTTGAGCGCACAAGAGAAACTCTATCTGTCATACATTGGTAAAGATATACGCAAAAACGAAGAGTTGGCACCCTCTGCCCTACTGCATGAGCTAATAGATGTACTGTCTGCTATGACCGGCTGCAACCCATTGCAGTTCAATCAGCAACATATCATTCGCCATCCATTACAACCGTTTTCCTATCGATATTTTAACGGAGACCTAAATAGCAGCCGCTCTGATTATGCCGAAGCTTTGAATCAAAAAATGGTCAAGCCACTACCATTTTATGCAGCCACAGAAGAAGCCGAACCACAACCACAAGAAATTGATACTGAAACGTTTATCCGTTTCTGGCGCAATCCGGTACGCCATTGGCTACAACAACAATTGCAATGGCAGGCACCGTATCAAGAAGCACCGGTCAGCGCCGCAGAACCATTTGCCATTGAAAACAGCGCCTTAATCTATAGTGCTTACACGCGCGCGCGCCAGCAGCATCTGGATTTTAACGACGTGGATGCAGCATTGGCGGTCAGCGGACTGGTGCCAGAAGGCGCGCTTGGTTTAGTTGTCAGCCAGACTTTACGCACCCAAACACTCGCTCTGGACGGTGAAATACTGTTTAGCCCCGCTGTAGCCGATATCGCTTTCGTTTTCAATCATCAACAGCTTCAGCTTAATGGCAACATCAGCCATATACACCAGTGCGGACAATTACTCGAGCGCTCTCAGGCGCCCACCGCACCAGATAACATTGAATTGTACCTGCGCCATTTACTTTTTTGCGCCTGCGCCACTGAGTTTAAACAGGATACCTACGAGCTATACCCGCCCCAGCCTCGCAAGCTAGCCGCACTAAGCCGGCCGGATGCACAGGCGCAGCTGGCCTTATGGCTGGATTATTACCAGCTTGGGCAATACCGGCCACTGCCGTTTTTTCCGAAAACCAGTCTCAGTGCCGCCCGCTACTGGTATAAGCGCCTACAAAAAGCCAACACTCCAGCAGAATATGGCTCGGAAGAACGCAGCGCAGCTTTTAAAATGTATATAGACAGCCACAACGGCAAACCGCAGGCCGAATATCCCGAAGTAGCCCAAGTATTCGGCCGTGACGACACCCTGCCGATTGACAGCCCGCTGTTTTGGCAGCTGATTGAAGAACTACTTCTGCCAATGATGGCCACGCTGGAAACAGCCGAAAAAGAACAATGAGCCAAGCCTTAAATCCCATTACCATGCCCTTGCACGGCAGCAGCCTCATAGAAGCTTCTGCCGGTACCGGCAAAACATTCAACATCGCAGCTTTGTTTGCACGGCTGGTACTGCTGGAACACATGCCGGTAGACGCCATACTGGTGGTGACCTTCACCAAAGCCGCCACTGCCGAACTAAAAACCCGCCTGCGGACACGCCTCAACCAAGCTCTGGCCTTACTTCAAAACACTCTGCCCGCCGAACAAAACGATCCGGTACTGCAACAGCTGATTGACTATGCGCGTGCTCAGGAAGACGAAAACAGTCTGATACTGCGCCTACAGGCAGCGATTACCCAATTCGACCGCGCCGCCGTCTACACTATTCACGGCTTCTGTCAGCGCGTACTCACTGACTACGCCTTTTTGTGCCAGACACCGTTTGATACTGAAACCATCGAAACCGACCCTGAACTATTGTGCCGGTTTGCCGAAGATTTCTGGCGCCGGCAAGTCAGCAACAACAACAGCTTAGCTGAGCTTGTGGTAACCTACAAACTAACACCGGCACGCCTAATGCGTGAAATGGGTCGTTATTGTGGTATAGCCGATATCCAGTTGCGCCAGCCGCCGGCTGTAAACAAAGATGCTATCCATGCATGTTGGCAGCAGACCTGGCACACTGTCAGTACGCGCTTTGCTCATATTCAGGATGCTTTCTGGCAATTACAGCCACATCTCAACGGCAATATTTATCGCACTAGCAGCTACCAACAACTTTTCTGCGAACTACAATCAGCTTTGGAAAGTGTAGCCAGCATACCGACCTTTTCCACAGCAACACTAGAAAGATGTGCCAAACTGTCTGCTGACCAGCTGCACGAAAAAACCAGAAAAGGACAAACTCTAAACGATGTACTGGTAGCGGAAGTAGCGGTATTAGCCGAGTTAGCCGCTGCTTTCAGCGCCTTGCAAGCTGCAGACACAAGCGTTGTACTGCAATTACAGCTGGATTGCTTCAATTACGTAAAACAGTGTTTGAGCGAACATCGGCGCCACAGCCATCAACGCAGCTACGACGATCTTCTTGCCGACGTTGGTATGGCACTATCTACAGAAAATCCCATGGCCTCTGCACTGGCTGCCGCATTAGCACAAACATGGCAAATAGCACTTGTAGACGAATGCCAAGACACCGACCCGCTGCAATACAAAATATTCAAAACCGCTTTCGCCGAGCAAAATCGACCACTGATTATGGTTGGCGATCCCAAACAAGCTATTTATCGTTTTCGCGGTGCCGACATTCATGCCTATCTACGTGCTGCCGCCGATACTCCGCCGCAACAGCGCTACACCCTCACCACCAATTACCGCAGCCATCAGGCACTCGTACAGGCAATCGGGCATCTCTTCAATGGCAAACAGCTGCCATTTGTGCTGGAAGGTATCGATTACCCACCGGTACAAGCACAGGCGCTTGAAAGCCGCCTGCATAGCAGACTGAACAAAACAGTCGTACCTGCCGTGGTCGTACGCTGGCTACCAGAACAAATTGAGCTCAACAGCAAAGGCGAAGAGCTTATCCCCAATAAAGACAGCTTGCGTGTACGTGCAGCAGAATGCTGTGCCCACGAAATAGCCAGCCTGATTAATCAAGGCAGACGAGATGAACTGTTACTCAATACTCGGCCATTACAGGCAGGCGACATCGCCGTACTGGTACATTCCCACAACGAGGGCAGCATGATTGCCAGTGCACTTAAACGCTGCGGTATCATGAGTGTGTCACTGGGTAATCAGTCCGTATTTGCCAGTACCGAAGCACAGGCTGTACTGGCGCTGCTCCGTTTTTGGCTGCAACCACAACGTACCGAAATTTTGCGCTTTATTCTTGGCGGCATACTGTATAACCAAACAGCGGCACAACTGGCACAACTGAACGAAAACGAAAACGACCTCAGCGAATGGATACAACTGGCACAGCAAACCCGCGAGCTATGGCAGCAGTACGGGATTTATAGCGCCATGCAGTGGTTTGCCGGCCACACCAGCATGGAAACGAACCTGCTTAGCCAGCGCAATGAACGCAGCCTGACCAATCTGTGGCAACTCACTGAATTACTTGCCGACGCCGAACAAACCCTGCCCACCGCCACCGCCTTGCTCGACTGGCTAGCCAGTGCCATCGACAACGAACGGCCGGCAGCTGAAAACAGCCTGCTGCGGCTGGAAAGCGACGAAGCATTGGTTAAAATTGTTACCATGCATGCCTCCAAAGGGCTAGAATATCCTGTCGTATTCTGTCCTTTTGTTTGGGACGGCAAAGAGGCCATCAGCAATCAGGAAAATTGGCAGCGCTTGCATCAGCAGGATAAGACAGAACTGATTGCCAGCAGCCTCCTTAGCGACACTGACCGCACAGAATTGGTACGCGAAAGCATGGCCGAACGTTTGCGCCTGTATTACGTAGCTTTCACCCGTGCCCGTGAACAACTCATTCTCTATACAGCCGCCTGCAACAACACCGCCAGCAACCCTATGGCATGGTTACTGGACGGACAGCCCGACGGCACACTTGAACAATCACTACAGTTTTGGCAACAAACCCATAAAAAAAATCTCTCCAGCACCCTGCATGCAGCATGGCAAAAACGATTAGCCGGCTGCAGCACATCCATGTTTCACTGGTGCGAAGGCAGTGTTGCGCCTACCGTTGCGGATGAAGCAGCAGCGCCAGAGCAACCCTATCGCGCCCTGACCCTGCCACCACGAGAATTTCAGACTGTACGCTATACCAGCTTCACCAGCTTAAGCCGCCACGAATACCGTCACCACGAACACAGCCTCGAAGAAGAAAAACTGGCACCAGCACTCGATCAGGCGGAAATATTGTCACAGCCTGCAACCCCCGTCGCTGAAGCCGAAACCGCCCTATTGGCATTTGAACGTGGCATCAATGCCGGCTTGTGCCTGCATGCCATACTAGAACAGACTGAATTTAGCCAGCCAGCCAACAGTGACGAACAAGAACAAATACTTGCCTGTCTCGCCCGCTACGGTTTCGATAACACCCATGCTGCTACCATGCAGGAACTCAGCGATGCCGTACGCCACTGCCCCTTGTCCGCACAGACCACCATAGCAAACCTGCCCATCACACAGCGCGTTGCCGAAATGAATTTCATGCTACACGTCGACGACTTTAATATCGCAGATTTACAACAGTGGTTTGCCCAAGCACCCGGCCTGCCTGAATGCTGTGTTCAGGCAGCTCAAGAGCTGGACTTTGCCACCGTCAGCGGCTATATCAACGGCGCCATCGACCTAATGGGCGAAGACATTAACGGGCAAGTATATGTAATTGATTACAAATCTAACCATCTGGGCAACCGCCTTGACGACTATACCCAGGCAAACATGGACACCGCTATCGCCAGACATCATTACTATTTACAGGCACTCATCTACAGCATCGCCTGCGCCCGATTTTTGCACAGCCACGGACAGCTGCCGCCCACCATCAGCGTACGGTATCTGTTTCTGCGCGGCCTTAATCCGCTCAATCAGCATGGCATCTGGCAGTGGGATATCGATACCAGTACCCTGAAGCCATGGCTGCCAGCACATGACAAAGCAAAATAGCTGCGGTATATTGAACGTAACTGCCGTAAATTCGCTAAGGAAGCAACAGTATGCTAAATAAACCCGAAGAATTCATCATGGCCATTCTCGCCGGCATCTGGGTAGTGATCACCTTTATTATCTGCCGCTATCTACAACTGCCAACAGATACGGGTTTGCTCGTCACCACCTTGACACTGGTGTGGGCACTGGTGTTTTTTCTTCTATGGCAACGCGCACGCACGCGCAACATATGGCCATTATTTTTGGGTTTACTGGTCATGTGCTGGTGGCGTGCCATTCACCACGGCTCAAGCGAAATCATGCTCAATAGTGATGGCAGCACTACCAAATTGGTACATTGGTACGGCAGCTGGACAGCACTCATTATCTACGCCCTGATTCCGGTTATTGCCGGCTATGCTTTCAAATGGTGGCAGCATAAACAGCAACGCACGCAGCCTAGCGTTTAAATTTCTATTCGCATCACGCCTATCGTGCGGCAAAACCATAGTTTTGCCGCAAATTCATTTACGCATGATAGGCGGCTTTCCCACTGTCCAAACCCTGCCATCAAAAAAACAACAGCCTGTCACACGCACCTGCTCCCAAAATCCATATTTTTACTTAATCGGGTAAAATTCCGGAAATCAGACTGGATAACCGGTCACCAGCCACTAAAATCACTACATCTACCACTACTACAGAACACCATCAGCCCAAACCATGTCCCAAACCGTACAGAATTTGCAGCAACGCCGTCGATTAGGCCGCATGCGCCTACTGGCTACCAGCCTACTGTTTGCTGCCTGCGTCTTATTTGTGTTCAGTTGTCTATGGCAGCAGCACTATCCGGCACTCGCTTACCTGAAAGCATTTGCCGAAGCAGCCATGGTAGGTGCACTGGCAGACTGGTTTGCTGTTACCGCTCTATTCCGCCATCCACTCGGTCTGCCCATTCCTCACACCGCCATTCTGCCGCAAAAGCAAAATAAAATTGCCGACGAGCTCGCACGCTTTATCGAAAACAATTTTTTGCAAGACAAAGCCATCGCCAGCCGCATTTATCGTCTGCATCCGGCCACCAGCGCATTACAATGGCTGGTCAATACACACAACCAACAGCAATGGTTGCCCATCCTTACTCGTCAGATTCCTCTCCTATTACGCACCGCTACCGCTAGCGATGTATCCCGATTCATCAGCCAACTGCTAAATACACAGTACAGTGGTGCCCGCATAGGTAGAACACTGGCCAACATTCTACTGCTAATCAATAAACAAGGAATCGACTCCATTCTCCTGCGTGCTCTATTACAACAAGTGCGCTGCTGGTTACAAAACGAACAGACACGAGCCCAGCTGGAAAAAAGTCTGCTGTCATGGGTAGGCAGAATTGAAAAAAGCGATCCATCCACATGGGACAAACTCAAAGCCTCCCTTAAAACCACCCTCACTGCACAGATAGATGATTGGGTAGCCGGCAAAGCCCTCAACTGGGCTGATTCCTATATAGACGCTGTACTGTCCAATCCACAACATGCATTCTGGCGTGCCAGTCGCAAACAGCTTCTTATCATCGAGCGGCAGTTACGCCGCAACCGCAGCTGGCACCGCAAACTGGCCACCAGCCGGCAGCAACTACTACAATCATCCGCCTTACAGCAAAGCATCAAAGATTTATGGGATAGCTTCGTCGGCTGGAGTGAGCAGGACATCACTCAACATAACTCTTGGTGGCAGCAACAGCTCATCCGCCTGTGTTGCCATATGCAACAGCAAGCCAGCCAGTATCCACAATTTATGCGCCGGCTCGACACCCGCATCACACTATGTGCACGCCATTTCATCCAGCAGTACAAAAATCGCGTCAGCCAGTTTATCGCAGACAAAGTAAAAAGCTGGGACAGCCGGCAGATGGTAGATAAACTCGAGCTAAGTGTTGGCCGCGATTTACAATTCATCCGCATCAACGGCACATTGGTGGGCGGATGTATCGGTCTCATCATCTACGTACTATCACAATGGTTAAGTCACTAAAAAATTAAAGCACATTAACCTGTCCCCCTAAACAAATGATTTTATTGTTTAAAGATTTGTTTGTATTGATTAAGATATAATAAGCCACATCCATACCTGCATCTGGACAGACTCACCCCATGTATATTCCCTCCCGCTTTCTTGTTTTTCTTGCACTGTCCTGCATTCTCGTCAAAGCACAGGCTCAGCCCCAGCCAGTTAATTCTGATTCTCATACCGCCGAACTAAGTCCCATTGTGGTTGTTGCTTCAAAGCAAAATGCACCCGGTATCGAAATTATCGACCCCAAAACCGCCCTTCAACCCCTACCGACACAGGATGGTGCCGACTTACTCAAATCCGTAGCCGGCATGAGTGTTACCCGCAAAGGCGGTAGCTCCGGCGACCCTTTGCTGCGCGGTCTTGGCGGTTCGCGCCTGCTCATTACCGCCGACGACCAGTTTGTACTCGGTGGTTGCCCCGGACGCATGGACCCGCCCACATCCTACCTCTTTCCGGCCAGCTACGACCGCGTAATCATTACTAAAGGCCCTCAGGCCGTTAATCAAGGGCCGGGCATGATTACTGGTTCAGTCCGATTCATGCGTGACGAAAAACCACTCACACAGCCCACGGCCAAACTCGATATCGCCCTTACCAAAGGCTCATTTGGCCGTAGCGATGCCTACATAGACAGCACATTAGGCAACCAGTACGGCTGGCTGCGACTTAATGCCAGCCATAACGAATCAAAAGACTACAAAGATGGTGATGGTGACACCGTTCATTCCGCTTTCAAGCGCAACAACCAGATGGTGCAGGCTGCCCTCACACCCTTCACCGATACCTTGCTGGCCGTACAGTACGAACACAGCACCGGCCATGCCCGCTATGCCGACCGATCAATGGACGGTACCCAATTTAACCGCCGTGGCTGGTCAATGAAACTGCGTCAGCAAAACATAACCGACTGGCTAAGCCAGATACAGTTTGAATACGGCCGCAGCAAAATTGATCATGTCATGGACAACTTCAGCCTGCGTACTACTCCACCAATGAAAATGAATGGCGGCATGGGTATGGGCATGAAAATGGGTACAGGCATGAACGGAATGGACAGTACGCATCAAGCAGCCATGCCGGTACGGCACATGTATTCAGTCATGAATCCAGGACGTGAAATTAAATCAGCCAAACTGTCGGCACAAATAGAGCTTGGCAACACCCACAGCGAAATTGGCACAGACTGGCAGAGTGACGAAGTCAGCGCACGCCCGATGGTAATGAGCACAGACAAACATCAGGCAGAAAACTTCACCAGATGGCCGTTTGAATGGAATCAGACTTATAAACGCCATGGCGTCTACGTGCAAAGCGAATGGAATTTCGACGAAAACAATAGCCTCTACGGTGGTCTGCGTCACGACTGGACCAATACCCAGTTCAACCCTAAGAAAAATACCATTGCCCCAAATTATCTACATCAACATGAAGGCCTAAACGCAGGCTTCATGCGTTTGCAACACCGTGGTGACAGATTCACCAGCTATATTGGCTATGGTCAGGCCGAGCGTGCCCCCGATTACTGGGAACGCAGTAAAACAAATGGTGCAAAACTGCACAAAGAAACCAACCACGAAATCGACGCTGGCCTCAGCTATCAAGGCAGCAGCATCACCAGCTCCATCGACATCTTCGCTAGCAGAATCAATGATTTCATATTGATTGAAAGCATAAACAACAAAAATTTTGCCCGCCAGATTAATGCCCGTCGCTATGGCTTCGAAGCCAAAACTAACTGGCAGTTTGCCCCACACTGGAATCTTGGTGGCAGTCTAGCTTATACCTATGCCAGCAACCGCAGCGACAAACGGCCGCTAGCACAAACCCCACCACTAGAATGGCGCACCTATCTCAACTGGGAAAACGAACACTTCAGCGCCGGTGCCCTTTGGCGTTTAGCTGCCAGCCAACATCGCTATGCCAAAAATCAGGGCAACATCGTCGGCATGGATTTAGGCCGCATCAATGGTTTCGGCACGCTTGCCCTCAATGCAGGCTGGAAACCCAACAAACACGCACTCGTACAAATCGGCATCGACAACCTCTTCAACAAAACCTATGCCGAAGCTGTCAACAAATCTGCCTACGACTTCGACACCTATTCCGTACAGGAACGTCGCGTCAACGAACCCGGCCGTACTCTTTGGGCACGGGCTCAGATACGCTTCTGATACATTGCCAACCCACATACAAAAACCCCGGATATCCGGGGTTTTCAATCAACAGAATACACACCAGCGCATCAGCGCAACAACTTCTGCTGCTGGCGTAAATGCCAATATTGCTGCTGCTGTTTAGGCGTCAGAATCTGATAAATATCGTGTTCCCGTTTCAGCTGTAAAAAATCATAATCAGCGCGAGCCTGTTGTTGCTGCGCCCATATCTGCTGTTCCTGCGCAATCATATTCTTAGCCTTAGCATCATCAAAACGTTTGCCAGTAACCAGATTTCTACGCAGCTGCTGAAGATTAGACAATGTCTGCCGATTTTCATTACTCATCAACGGACGCTGACTAGCATATTGATGATCAATTTTCTGCACCAGCGCCTTCTGTTGCGTACTCAAATTCAACTGCGGCAAAATTGAATGCGTATTCACCCACCCTTTTACCGGTGCATGTTCTTGAACCACTACAGTTTCAGTCATCACCGCAGTGGGCACCTCCGTTGCGGGTGCTGCAAAAGCGGCCATACTCAAAGAAGACAAAGCAGCCAGCGTTACTACACGGGTAAAACTTTTCATAACACAACTCCTTATTATTTCAGTTAACAATGCACCACAGCATCACATTCTTATATCATCAACAGTATTTCATAAACCAGCGTAAAAACAGGAATATAAATGCAATTAATAAGTAAACAATGCCATTATAGCGCCATCAGAAAAAAAACAGCACCTGCATTACAGGTGCTGTTGAATCAAACGGCCAGAATTATTTCTTATCCGGCAGCGCATAAGCAATTACGTAATCGCCTACATCCGTAGCATGGCTGGTGCCACCAGCTGAAATCACTACATATTCCTTACCTGTTTTCGGCGAAACATAAATCAGCGGAGCAGCCACAGAACCTACCGGCAGACGCGCTTTCCACACTTCCTTACCTGTTTTCGCATCCAGAGCACGCAGATAATAATCCTGCGTACCAGCAAAGAACACCAGACCAGAAGCTGTAGCCGTAGGGCCGCCCAAAGTAGGCATACCAATCGGCATTTGCTGATGCGTCTTAATACCCAGCGGACCAGTATCCTGCACCGTACCCAAAGGTACCTGCCATACCAGCTGCTTAGTGGTTAAATCAATAGCACTCATTGTACCGAACGGAGGCTGCTGACACGGCACACCCAGTGGAGACTGCAGAATATCAATCTTCACCCCACCATAAATACCTGCCACCTGCGGCCGGATTGTACCCATAAAGCCAGGTACTTCATCAGTGGATACCTTATACTGCTTAGCCTGCTCACGGGTGACCAACTGCATACGCAGCGCCATGCGCATATCATTAACAAACATTAGATTGCGCGATTCATCAATCGAAATACCGCCCCAGTTCATACCACCCAATAGACTAGGCCATTCAATATAGGGTTGCACACCCGGTGGCGTGAAACGGCCTTTGTATACCGATTTCTTAAACAAAATACGGCAATACAGCTGGTCAAACGGCGTAATACCCCACATCCGTTGCTCAGTCAGCGTTTCATTTCCGATACTCGGCATACCTACCGAATCCGGCTGCGTAGTCGCCAGACGCTCACCTTCTGCAGCCGGAGCAGTCGGTACAGGCCGTTCCACTACCTTAGTCACAAACTCACCATTGCGACGGTCAATCACAAAAATCTGACCGGTCTTAGTAGTCTGAATCAGAGCAGGAACTTTCTGTCCTTTATCATTAGTCACATCATACAACACCGGCTGAGAAGGCAGATCATAGTCCCACACATCATGGTGAATCAGCTGTCGCACCCAGCGCAGCTTACCCGTGCTGGCATCTAGAGCCACCACAGCCGCACCGAATTTTTCTTTAATGTGATTGCGGTCACCGCCCCAGTAATCCGGAGGGCCATTACCAGTTGGTAAGTAAACTTGATTCAGTTCCTTATCATAAGTAGGAATAGTCCATACATTTGGCGTTTCTAAGGTATAGTTCTGACCAGGTTTAGCTAAACCATCCGGTTTACCAATATCCCAAGTCCACACCAGCTTACCGTCACGCACATCAAACGCACGCACCGCACCGGAAGGCTCACCATGCACGATATCACGTACCCAGCCGCCAACCACCGTCAGATGCCCCATCATTACCGGTACCGAAGTTGGGTGATAGCGCTTACTGTTTTCAGTCGGCCCCATATACGTTTTCAGGTCCACATAGCCTTTATTACCGAAACCTGGGCACAACGTACCTTTATCCGCATCCAGTGTAAATAAGCGTGCATCAACAGTAGAAACCACAATACGGCGGCGGCATACTGGCTCAGTATAGGCTGCTTTCTCAGCTGCAGTCAGACTTTCGTCCTTATCCATATCATAATAGCCAACACCACGACAGGTCACATGTTCAGCTGTACGCGCTTTCGGGTCAAAGCGCCAAATCAGCTTACCTGTATCCGCGTCAATAGCCGAAACCAAATTTTCCGGCGTACACGAATATAGTTTGTCACCAATCTGCAACGGCGTATTCTCATCCACACCAATTGCTTTGCCACTGGTACGGCGGCCGGTATGGAACGTCCATGCCACCTGTAGATTACGTACATTATCCGGATTAATTTGGGTATAAGGCGCAAAACGTGTCCCATGCTGATTACGGCCAAAAAATGCCCAATCAGCTGGATTACGCGCACTTACCTGAGCAGCAGCTGCATTCTCGCTAATGGCGACCTGATTACGAATCTCACCATGTGGAAAATATGCCGCAATCAGCGTAGCCAGCAACGCTAGGAAAATAACTGCTCCGCCCCAGTTGTAGAAACGGCGCGCCCCAGTCGAAACACCTGAATAACCACTGCCTGACCAGAAAGTCATCATCAGCAGCAGAGCCGGCACTACCAGTCGCGACAATAGCGGCCAGAAAGTCAGCTCCGGTGCATCCACCAATGCCCAGATAAACGTTGCCACAAAAATCAGCAGTGAAACTAAAGCCATACAAGACTTACGCTTAGCTACCAGCACCGCCAGCACCAGATAAGCAATACCGGCCAGCAGATAATACATGGATCCGCCCTGCATCAGCAGCACAATCCCGCCATAGCCCAGCGCCAGACCACTTGCCAGTAAAATCAATACCAGCAGCCAGCGAGGTAAACAACGCCAGCAACCACCTGAAGAACCAGACATCAACTACTCCTAACCTGAAGTGTGTGAATAAAAAATTGCCACCCAACACGCAAAGCCTCCACCCTGCCCGTCAGCCAGCAATCAATACCAATATTTGAAATAATTATTTATAAATCAATGAAATTAAATGACTTAAACAAACAAAATTAAAATAAAATTAACAAAACAGCATTATTATTAACTTGAAAATAAGCCATTGTCAAAAAATTAACATTCAGGCTATAGTTGATAAGTAAAAACAGACCAAGCAAAAAATTAAAAAAGTGCGCATTTTGAAAAAAATTCTGCTTTCTGCCTGCGTCGGCACTCATTTAAATCCAAACAAATCCATATTCTCATTCTTTATCATCACATCAGAGTAGTCCTAACAGCCGGACTTACGGCCATAAAAAAAGCGAAACCGCTATTAGTAGCGGTTTCGCCATCATCATAGATACCAGAGCAGTACCGGCAGAATTATTCCGACCTACGCACGGGCAGTTAACGCAGCCACAGCTGGCAAAGTCTTACCCTCCAAAAACTCCAAAAATGCACCACCGCCAGTACTGATATAACTAATATCATCCTTGACACCAAACTGAGCAATCGCCGCCAGCGTATCGCCGCCACCGGCAATTGAAAAAGCTTCACTAGCCGCAATTGCCTCAGCCAGCACCTCAGTACCATGCGCAAACGAAGCAAACTCAAACACCCCTACTGGGCCGTTCCAAACAATTGTTCTGGCCGATTTCAGCATCTGTGCCAGCTTTTGTGCCGACTGCGGGCCAATATCCAAAATCATATCATCCGCCGCCACATCTGCCACATTTTTGATTTCAGCCGGCGCATCTGCCGCAAAGCGTTTTGCCACTACCACATCAGTGGGCAGGGGAATATCCCCGCCCTTAGCCGCAATTTTGTCCAGAATCTGCCGCGCACTGTTTACTAGCTCCGATTCCGCCAGCGACTGTCCCACTGGCAAGCCTTGTGCCAGCAAAAAAGTATTAGCAATCCCACCGCCAACAATCAAATGGTCCACTTTATCAGCCAAACTCTCCAGAATCGTCAGTTTAGTCGATACCTTACTGCCTCCCACAATCGCAACCACCGGTGTTTGGGGATTTTGCAACGCTTGTGACAGCGCATCTAGCTCAGCAGTCAACAGCATACCAGCACAGGACATACCCGCCACCGCGGCTACCGCCACAGTAGAAGCTTCAGCTCGGTGTGCCGTCCCAAACGCATCATTTACATACACATCACCCAGCGCAGCATAGGCCGCAGCCAGAGCTGAGTCATTTTCTTTTTCACCAACATTCAGGCGCACATTAGGCAGCATCACCACCTCTCCCGCCTGTAACTGTGGTTTATGCTCACGCCAATCTTCCACTACCCTGACTTCTTGCCCCAGCAGCTCGCCTAGACGCTGTGCTACCGGCGCCACACTGTCTTCCGGCTTCGGTGCTCCAGCTTTCGGACGCCCCAGATGCGTCAATACCACCACAGCAGCCCCTTGCTGCAAACAAAAACGGATTGAAGCCAGCGAAGCACGAATGCGCGTATCATCTGCAATCACACCATCCTTTACCGGCACATTCATATCCACCCGAATAACAACAGTCTTGCCCGACACATTCTGGTCAGCCAACTTTTTAAACAACATGGTAGAGTTCCCGAAACAAAAAACGCCGACAAAATCGCCTTACCACCCAAAACCGCCCGACGACCACCTCATCAGCGCAACAAACACATAAAAATAGTTATCAAGCACAAAAAACTTGAAAAACTTTGAATTATCTTATAATTTAAATTCAGGGTAAAGTCAGAAACCGGATAAAACCGAAAGCACATATACCCTTAATATAGTTAAAACCATTATCAACCCAACACATAAGCATACTCAAACAGGATAACATCATGACCCTTGCCTACTGGTGTATTTTTATAGCCATGCTACTGCCATGGATTACCGCCTTTTATGCAAGAAAAATCGGTGGTTTCATCGCCGACGACAATCATCGACCGCGCGCATTTCTGGCTAGAGCGTATGACAAAGCTGCTCGCGCCGATGCAGCGCAACAGAATGGTTACGAAATTTTTGCCCCCTTTGCCGCTGCGGTTATCATAGCTCATGCCACTGGCAAGGCTGCCCAGATCACTATTAATTACTGGAGCGTTCTATTCATACTCAGCCGGCTAGGTTACCTATATTGCTACATCAAAGATAAACCCTTTGCCCGCTCCTGCATTTGGGGTGTAGGCGTCGTGTGCATCATCTCCTTATATATCGCTTCCATCTAAAAGTGTAGTCTGTAGCAATATAAAAACATAACCAAAGCTTACAGACAACAGTAGTCAGACCAAAAGCCTAACTACTGCCGTCTACTACGCTTTACATATTCTATCGGAGTCCATACATGGCAAATCACACTGCCTCATGTTTGTGTGGAAAAATTACTTTTTCCCTTGAACTGGAAGATTATTCCATGAATGCCTGCCACTGCCATACCTGCCGCCAATGGAATGCTGGTCCATTAATGACCATCATGCATGCTGGCAAAATTCACTTTCACAACAAAGAGCTGATTACTCATTATCAATCATCAGAATGGGCAGAACGGGCATTCTGTTCAGCATGCGGCACCCATCTTTACTACCGATTAAAACACAGCGGCCGATATTACATAGCTGCATGGATTTTCAAACCACCCCTGCCACTGGACTTCAACCTACAAGTGTATATAGACAACAAACCTGACTGCTACACCTTCGCCAATCAAACCCAAAACATGACAGAAGCCGACATTCTGCAAATGATTGAAGATAAAAACTAAAATACCAAGTCACACCATATCAACTGGTATAGTTTCTGACAAAAAACAAGCCACATAACACATCCGTATTACATGGCTCACATATTCCATTCCTTGCTAACACAATTGCGACAACATCACATCCGTTCCACTATCATGGCAATACCCTGACCGCCGCCAATACACAGCGTAGCCAAACCTAGCTGTACATCACGTTTACGCAAACCATACAGCAGGCTTACCAGGATACGTGTACCACTGGCACCAATCGGGTGACCAAGCGCAATTGCCCCACCATGAACATTGGTTTTATCCATATCAAAGTTCAACTCACGCCCAACCCCGAGAAACTGCGCAGCAAAAGCCTCATTAGCCTCGATCAGATCAATATCTGCCAGAGACAGACCAGCTTTCTGTAAAGCTTTCTGAGTCGCCGGCACTGGCCCAAGCCCCATCAGCGCAGGATCAACACCGGCACTGGCATAGCTACGAATACGCGCTAGCGGTTGCAAACCCAGCTCTCTGGCTTTACTTTCCGCCATCACCATCACTGCTGCCGCACCATCATTAATACCAGATGAATTACCCGCCGTCACCGTACCATCGGCGCGGAAAGCCGGTTTTAACTTAGCCAGCCCCTCAGCGGTAGCTTCTGCACGCGGATACTCATCACGAGCAAACACCACTTCACCCTTACGCGACTTAATCGTCACCGGCACAATTTCAGCGTCGAACACACCAGCAGCCACAGCCTGTGCCGCCAGCTGCTGCGAACGTAAAGCCAGCCCGTCCTGCTCCTGCCGGCTAATCTGATATTTTTGTGCAATATTTTCAGCAGTAATACCCATATGATAATGATTGGTCGCACAAGTCAGACCATCATGAACCATCGTATCAATTACCTGCTGATTGCCCATACGAAAGCCCCAGCGTGCTCCACTGTCCAGCAGATACGGTGCACGGCTCATATTTTCCATACCACCCGCAATAACCACTTCTGCATCTTTAGCTGCAATAGCCTGTGCCGCCAAAGCTACCGTTTTCAGACCAGAACCGCATACTTTATTTACCGTATAAGCCGGTACCGTATCATTCAACCCAGCTGCCAGTGCTGCCTGCCGTGCCGGATTTTGTCCCAGCCCTGCCTGCAACACGTTACCCATCACAACTTCATCAACCAGCCCCGCATCGACACCGGCACGACTAATCGATTCTGCAATCACTAATCTGCCTAAATCCACCGTACCCACACTGGCCAGCGAACCATTGAAACTGCCTACTGGTGTACGCGCTGCACTAACAATTACCGCATGTTCCATATCTACTCCTTTACCTGACAACTGCCCGTTTTACAGACCTCGCTGGCTGATTGTCATTTCGCAGAAATTTTCTGCAACCATAAATTCAGCCTGTGTTTTGGCCTTAATCGTTTCCAAATCAACGCCCGGCGCATGCTCCTGCAACACCAGCTGCCCATCGTCAAAAGCAAACACCGCAAGCTCAGTAACAATCAGATTTACCTTGTTTTTAGCTGTCAGCGGCAGACTACATTTTTTCAGAATCTTCGATTCACCGTTTTTCGTGCAGTGTTCCATACCGATAATCACACGACGAGCTCCGGTAACCAAATCCATCGCTCCTCCCATGCCCGGCACCATTTTGCCAGGTACCATCCAATTGGCCAGACTGGCTTCCTGATCCACTTCCAGACCACCCAGCACACAGGCATCCACATGGCCGCCGCGAATCAGCGCAAATGAAAACGCACTATCAAAAGTACAGCCACCAGCTGCAATACCACACGGCTGCCCCCCAGCATTCACCATATTCGGATTGGCTTCATCTGGATTAAATGCTGCCAGACCCAGAAAACCATTTTCAGACTGTAAGGTAATATGCACATCTTCCGGCACATAATTGGCCACCTGTGTTGGCAGACCAATCCCAAGATTCACCACATCACCGTCATTAAATTCCAGCGCAATTCTGCGTGCAATCAGCTCTTTTGCATTCATGGCAATAATCCCCTATGCTGGATAAACAATATAATCAATCAGTGCTGCTGGCGTAATCGCTGCATCTGGTGTAATTGCGCCTACTTCAACCACGTTATTCGCTTCCACAATTACCGTTTTCGCCGCCAGAGCAACCAGCGGATTGAAATTCTGCGCCGCCAGCTCATACACCAAATTACCCAGCTTATCGGCCGTTTTGGCTTCCACAATAGCCAAGTCAGCCTCCAGAGGCAGTTCCAGCAGAAACTCGCGCCCATTCACCTCAATTTTCTGCTTACCTTCCTCAACCACCGTTCCCAGCCCTGTTGGCGTCAGCACTCCGCCCAGACCAGCACCGGCTGCGCGAATACGCTCAGCCAAAGTACCCTGCGGCACCAGCTCCACCTCAATCTCGCCGGCAATCATTTTTTTACCAGTTTCCGGATTGGTACCAATGTGGGAAGTAATTACTTTTTTCACCCGATTATGCGTAATCAACGGCCCTACACCGGTTTCCACAAATGCCGTGTCATTGCCAATAATCGTTAAATCTTTCACCCCTGCATCCAGAATGGCCTGTACTAATCTGGCAGGCGTACCTATACCCATAAAACCGCCAAACATAATTGTCATGCCATCCCACAGATGATTTTTCACATCTGCCAAACTGAGCTGTTTCGTTTTCATATTTTTCTAACCTGAGACAAACCAAAATCCAGACAAAAAGCAACTACCCTTCCAGCCTACATGCACATCAGGACATATCGTCTTGTCGGCCGGCGGTGCCCACAGCTACCGCCAGCCATTTAGCAATTACTCAATATCCATATCTAGAATTGCGGCGCTTAGCCCTTTGCCATGCATATCATGAGCCAGAGAACGGGTCACCCCGCCACCCAGCGCGCCATACATCACAAAATTCAGCGCACCAATATTTGGCAGCTCATAGCGCACCACCTCACCAGTCACAACGTCAGCAAAAAACGCTTTCACCTTTTCCGGTGTAACAGCCGCTTTCAGACGCTCAAAGTCTTCAGGTTGATAAGCAATTACCGAAATATTAGAAGTATTGCCCTTATCACCAGTACGAGAGTGTGCAATTTCACGTAGCTTCATTATCAAACCTCCAGATAGTCAATGCTGGTTGTCACCAGATTACGCGGAATATAAGTAGAATCCATCGCCACAATTTCTTTGACAGACTTCATTGCACCACCACCGCCAGCAGGACCATTGGTATACAAAGCTTCCACTTCATTACCCACCACCGCAGCAGCAGCTTTCGTTTCAAAACGGCCGGCCACACGTACACGCACCTCGTAAGGCTGACTATTCCGAGACAACGTCGCCCCATGCAAAGAATCCACTCCGATTAAATCGAAACGAACCTCTTGTGGCTGCACAGCAGTAATCGCAAAACGTTCTTTCACAATGTCCAAAGCCAAACGACCACGCTCAACCGCACCAGGGCCGGCATAGCTCATCTCACCTTCACCAATAAAGCCATCCTCATAACCCACAGACACCTTCAACGTTTCTGGACGCGCACGGCCGGTACCGCCTGATACCGCCACACGATCCTTACCCACCTGAGTAAACGTTACCTGACTGAAATCAGCAGTCACATCCGGCGTTTTATACTCATCCGGCCGGTGAATTTCATACAGCATCTGTTCTTTACAAGTATCAGGCGTCACCATACCGCCAGAACCTTCAACTTTAGTAATCACCGCATCACCATCCGCACTGATTTCAGCAATTGGAAAGCCTAAACGTGCCAGATCAGGTACATCACGATAGCCTGGGTCAGCAAAATAGCCACCGGTAATTTGGCCGGCACATTCCAACAAATGTCCCAGAATCGTGCCTTTACCCAGATGCGCCCAATCATCCGCTGCCCAATGAAACTCATGCATCATAATAGACAGGAATAAAGACGGGTCAGAAACACGGCCTGCAATCACAATATCTGCCCCGTTAGCCAGCGCCTGCACCATTGGTTCCGCACCAATATAGGCATTAGCAGAAACAATTTTCTTGCCGCATTGTGAAACTGGTTTTTGCTGCTCATCCAGCAACAAATCCTGCTGCATGACCTGTTCAAAAACATCATCACCTTCAATAATCGCAATTTTCAGATTTTTAGCGCCTAGCGAACGCGCAATCTCAGCAGTTAACTTCGCAGCAGCCCGCGGATTGGCAGAACCCATATTGGTCACAATCCTAATGCCCTTTTCCAGACAGGCCGGCAATACCGCCCGCATACGTACACCCAGCAATTCATTAAAACCAGCATCCGGATTGTGTTTTTTCTGGCGCTGACCAATCGCAATCGTCCGCTCAGCCAAACATTCAAACACCAGATACTGAATATTCCCTTTTTCAGCCAACTCAACCGCCGGCTCAATCCGGTCGCCGGCATATCCGGCACCGCAACCAATTCTGATTTTTTTCATCATCCATACCTCATTACACACAATAATTTACAAACAGCCTTTTACAGCGGGAATACACCCGTCACCACTGCACCAATCGCCATCACAATAGAAGCCAGCCACAAAACCGGAATACTGAATCTCTGATGATCGGCCAGATCCACACCACACAGACTGCATAAGAGAAAAGTAGCAGGCGTCAGCGGACTTACCGGAAAACCTGTAGTCATCTGTCCCAGCAAAGAAGCCTGTGCCACCTCAATCGGCGGGAAACCGCCAATATTCGCCACTACCGGCATAATGCCGAAATAATAAGAATCAGGATCAAATACCAGACTCAGCGGCATCGCAATCAGACTGACAATAAACGGAATATGAGAAGAAAGCGCATCAGGCACAAAATGACCAGCAGAAACCGCCATCGCCTTAAGCATGCCGGATTCACCCATAATGCCCGTGAACACACCTGCCGCAAACAAAATCGAAGCCATCATCAGCGCACCCTTAGCATGCGCATTAATTCGCGCAGATTGCTCAGCCGGTTTACGGTAATTCAGCGTCAGCGCAATACAGCAGGCCACCATAAAAATAACAACCGGCGGAATCTTAGTGGCCACCATACCGGTAATCACCAAAACCACCAGAATAATATTCGGCCAGAATAAATGCGGACGACGCAGTTTGCGTTCTTCCTCAGTCAGCTCTTTAGGCGCAAAATGCGTTACCGCATTTTCATCACCACCAGCACTGGCTGTAGCTCCAGCCAGCCCCAAACGCCGTTCTTCCTTACGACCCCAGTACCAGCCCATAAATACCATGAATGCCAAACCGCAAATCTGTGCAGGAATCAAAGGCGTAAACAAATCATGCGTCGATACATCCAAAGCAGCCGCAGCGCGAATCATCGGCCCCGTCCAAGGCAGAAAATTTACACCTGCACTCAATGCCGTAATACCGGCCAGAATTCTTTTATCGATGCCCAACTTGTCATACAAAGGCAGCATCGCCGGCACAGTAATCAGAAAAGTCACCGCACCATTACCATCCAAATGCGCAATCAGCGCCAGCACACCCGTACCGATAATGATTTTCTTCGGACTGGTACCGACAACCTTTAGAATTTTGGCAATAATCGGATCAAACATCCCCGCATCGCTTACCACACCAAAGAAAATAATGGCAAACACGAACATAGCCGCCATCGGTGCCAGTTTCGCAATCCCCGCCACCACCATCTTAGGAATCGTGGTGTAATGTGGCACAATTTCCTGACCACCATCAAACAATGGCACAGCATAAAGCGCAACCACCGCTCCCAGAATCGGAATCGTAATTAAAGCGACAATCGGCGATAGCCGCTTGCTCATAATACAAAACAGCAAAGTTGCAATAGTTAATATGCCTATTAAAGCCAGCATAAAAGTCCCCTTTTTGGGTCGTTATTAATAAAAAAAAGAATCAATATCCAACAATGCAGCATTCTCACCATAACGACCCACCCTGTCTAATCGATTAAAAAGATGGATTAATAAAGAAAATCGATTAATCAATTCCGCTTTAAAAAACATTGATAAAAAAATAATAAACTTTGCAGAAAATATGCTATCGTAGAAAATGATAAAAATAAAAACGGCAATTAATGATATATGAATATATCAATCAAACAGATAAAAGCTTTTCTCGCATTGGTCGAAGAAGACAATTTCACCCGAGCCGCACAGAAAATTCATTTATCTCAGCCTGCATTCAGCAGCCTTATAGCTAATTTAGAACAGGAAATCGGCTACCGCCTGTTTGACCGAGATACCCGCAAAGTTCGCCTAAATGAAAACGGTATCCACTTCATCAAACTGGCACGTGAACTCATGTTTGCTTACGAACGGACAACCAAAGAAATACGTTCTCATGCCAATGCCTATCAGGAAAAATTAATACTCGCAGTCATGCCCTCCATCGTCGTGCAATGGGTGTCGCAGCTGCTGGCCACCTTTCATCACCGGCATGCCAACATCAAAGTCGAACTGTTAGACACACAATGGGACTTATGCCTACAAGCTTTATTACAAGGACACGCCGAGCTGGCCTTAACCGCCAAATCCCCGTCTTTAACAGAAATATCATCTGAATTTCTTTTTTCAGATAAATTTCATCTTATTTGTCATATAAACCATCCATTGGCGTGCAAAGACAATATCCAACTCAAAGATCTACTGGAATACGACATGATAGGCTTCACCAAAGGCACCAGCATCCGCCACTATGTCGATAAAATCGTTGATTTATTTGGAATTAATTATGTAGTTGAAGTCAGTCAACTCACCACCATGATGGGGCTGGTTGCAGCAAACTATGGCATTGGACTTGTGCCCAGACTGACCTTATTTCAGTTTGAGCACAATAATCTGGTCGTCAAAGACGTACAAGACATGAATCTGGAACGATCCATATATCTGATAAAACACAAAGAACGAAAACTCTCAGCACAGGCGGAGAATTTTTACCACCATATCAAAGCCAATATCTTCAGCGATTAACTACCCGTATTAGCAAATAATTATTTTATTTTCCAGCAGTAGCCGGACGGGCACGACGCTGGCCAGATGCAGAAGAGAATTCAGCAGGCTGAGCACTACTACCGCTCACACTAATTTCATACCGCAACTTTTCATAAGTAGCTTTACCTATACCTTTCACCTTCATAATATCTGCTGTAGAAGTAAAAGGACCATGTTCATTCCGATATTCCACAATTGCCTGCGCTTTTACCGCTCCAATATGCGGTAAGGATTGTAGCTGCTGCGCTGTAGCAGAATTAATATTTACCGCCGCCCGCGCCGAAACCATAGCCAACAATAATGTCAGCAGCACAATCATCTTCCGCATTTGTTTCTCCCCTGAATATCCACTTGAAGAATTGAGCACATCCTTACATTCAGAATGTGCCAAAAGCATAAAACACAAATAACATTTATGCAAATATTATTTTTATACCCATTCAGTAATTCATATAGCACAAATACCCAAACAACCCACCACAAACCAAACATAAAAAATATACTTTCCTTGAAAGGTTTGCACAGATTCAGGATAATTCATACCGGATAAACCCTGTCCCATACAACAAGGTTTAGAACCTTACTAAAACAAAGCTGATTCAGGCAGCTGTCACCCTTCATCAAAAGGCAACTTCATGGCATCACATCTGGCTAACGCAATTCGCTTTCTAGCAATGGACGCAATTCAACAGGCTAACTCCGGCCACCCTGGTGCACCAATGGGCATGGCCGAAATGGCAACTGTACTGTGGCGCGAATTCCTGCAACACAACCCAGCAAATCCTAAATTCTATAACCGTGACCGCTTCATTTTATCCAATGGCCACGCCTCCATGTTGCTGTACAGCCTGCTGCATCTGAGCGGCTACAACCTCAGCATAGAAGACCTGAAAAACTTTCGTCAGCTGCATAGCAAAACACCCGGCCACCCCGAGTATGGCTACACTGATGGCGTCGAAACCACCACTGGTCCTCTGGGACAGGGCATCGGTAATGCAGTTGGTATGGCATTAGCCGAAAAAATTCTGGCAGCCCGATTCAACAAACCCGGCTTCAACATCATGGATCATTACACCTACGTTTTCGTCGGTGATGGCTGCTTAATGGAAGGTATCTCTCACGAAGTATGTTCACTGGCCGGCACCCTCAAACTAGGCAAACTAATTGTTTTATATGATGACAATAACATTTCCATTGATGGCAAAGTAGACAACTGGTTTAGCGAAAACATTCCTGAACGCTTTGCTGCTTACGGCTGGCACACCGTGGCCAATGTAGACGGCCATGATGAAGCCGCCATCCGCGCAGCCATCACCGCCGCCAAAGCCGAAACTGATAAACCATCTATCATATGTTGCAAAACCAAAATCGGAAAAGGTGCAGCTAATAAAGAGGGTAGCCATAAAACCCACGGCGCCCCACTAGGTGCCGAAGAAATTGCCGCTACACGGACAGCCCTTAACTGGACACATGCGCCCTTTACCATTCCACAGGAAATCTACGACGATTGGAATGCAGCAGCAGCCGGCGCAAAACTGGAGCAGGACTGGCAAGATTTATTTAGCCGTTACCAGCAGCAATATCCGGCCGAAGCTACAGAATTCATGCGCCGTATGGATAGCAAACTGCCAGAAAATTACGACGCCCATGTACAAAAAGCCTTGAACGACATATGCAACAAAGCTGAAAAAGTTGCTACTCGCAAAGCCAGTCAGAACAGTATCGAAATTCTGGCAGAGATTCTGCCAGAATTAGTTGGCGGTTCTGCAGATCTTACACCCTCAAACCTGACCGACTGGTCCGGCAGTACCTCTATAACGCCCTCAGATAGCGGCAATTATATTCACTATGGCGTGCGCGAATTTGGTATGGCTGCCATCATGAATGGCCTCAGCCTACACGGCGGCATCAAGCCGTTTGGCGCCACCTTCCTAATGTTCAGCGAATATGCACGTAATGCCCTGCGCATGGCAGCACTGATGCGTATCAATCCGGTATTCGTATTTACTCACGACTCAATTGGCTTAGGAGAGGACGGCCCTACACACCAACCTGTGGAACAAATCGCTACCTTACGCCTCATTCCGAATATGAGTGTATGGCGTCCGTGCGACAGCGCAGAATCATTGGTGGCCTGGGCTGATGCCGTAGCTGCTGAAAACCACCCAAGCTGCTTAATTTTCAGCCGTCAGGGATTACCTTTTATGCCAAGAACCAGCCAGCAGCTAGCAGATATACGCCGTGGCGGATACGTATTAAAAACCGCAAATGAAAAAACAACACAGGCCGTACTGATTGCCACTGGTTCCGAAGTTGAACTAGCCATTAATGCGCAAAGCAAACTAGCCGAAATGGGCATAGGCACTACCGTTGTCTCTATGCCCAATACCAATATCTTCGACAGGCAAGATAAAGCTTATCGCGACAGCGTCTTACCAGCCGGCTTACCTCGTATTGCCATAGAAGCTGGCGTCAGTGATTCTTGGTACAAATACGTAGGTAACAACGGAGCTATTATCGGCATCAACCGCTTTGGTGAATCTGCGCCTGCAGAGCAGCTGTTCAAAGAATTTGGCTTTACCGTTGAACAAGTAATTGATGTGGTTAAACGCCTAATTTAAATCAACTTGTAAAAAAGCCAGCAATAATTGCTGGCTTTTTTACATCAGTTCAATTCTCATCAATCTTTTACATTAACATGGCGCGTTTCTGGCATCATCAGCATCGCTATGATAGAAAATACACTGGTAACCACCACATAATAAGCAGGGGAGACTGCACCAAAATGCTCTATTAACCAGGTTAACACAAACTGCGCCGTACCTCCGAACAATGTCACCCCAATCGCATAAATTAACGATACACCCGTTGCGCGCAACGCAATCGGCATCATTTCTGGAATTGCCACCAAACTACTGGCACCACTCATTCCTGTTAACAACGTAACTGTCATCGTCACCAGCAACAACATTGCCACACTTTCAGTTTTTACCAACATATAAAACATTGGCACAATCAGCAACATCAAAGCCACACGTGGCCAGAGCATAATACTTTTGCGCCCATATTTATCAGCCAGAAAACCGGCTAGCAGAGAAAACAGAAACATCATTACCCCGCCCAAAACAGTACTAATTTGAGCAACTGCCGGATTCAACTCAAGCGTATTAATAGCAAAAGTAGTCATATAATTGCCAACCTGAGCCGTAATAGCAGTCGACATCAAAGCTAAAATACCCAGAATAACCTCTTTTCGATAACGCGTGAATATTATCTTTATTATCTGAGAATCACTATGATAGGCTGGTTTTTCCAAAGTTTCCGGTAAAGCACGGCGAATATAAACGGCAATCGGAATTAATGCCAGACTCACCAGAAATGGTATACGCCATCCCCAACTAGCCAACTGCTCGGAACTCAGTGTAGCAGAAACAACATAACCCACCACTCCGCCTACAGCCACTGCAATACCCTGACTAGCCATTTGCCAGCTGGCATAAAAAGCACGTTGATTAGGAGGCGCTGATTCGATAAGCATAGACGAAGCCGGACCAACCTCTCCACCTAGCGCCAAACCTTGTACTAGACGAGCCAACAGCACAATAATTGGTGCAGCAATACCGATACTTTCATAACTAGGCGTAGCAGCCAGCCCCAGCGTACCAATCGTTATTAACGTTACCGTTAATATCATGGCAGCTCTACGCCCTTTTTTATCTGCATAAGTGCCAATTAACAGTCCACCAAGAGGACGAGTAAAAAAACCTACACCATAAACAGCCACAGCAGTCAGCAAGCTGATAAATTTATCATCATTTGGAAAAAAAGACTTTGCAATATAAACAGAGAAAAACGAATAAATAATAAAATCGTAAAATTCTAGTGCATTACCCGCTACTGCCGCAGCTATCGCTTTCGCCGGTGGCTTCTTGTGTTCAACAGCCTCTTGGCCTGTATTCATATTAAAACTCCCTGATAAAATAAAAAATCAAAACAAAATTATTTTAAATATCTTTCTGCCAGCGCCACCCAGTAAGTGGCACCAATAGCAATATTCTTGTCATTAAAATCATAATAAGGATTATGCAGATCAAAACCAGAAGCGGCATCCTTTTCCTTCAGACCATTACCAATAAATAAATAACTTCCCGGACACTTTTCCAGCATAAACGCAAAATCTTCACTACCAGCCATAGGTTGCGTCTGGTCTATAATATCTTCTTCTGCAACCACATCACGGGCAACATCACGGGCAAATTGTGTTTCCTTACTCGTGTTAAATACAGGAGCATAACCATGTTGATAATCCACAGAAGCCACCACATTAAAACTTTGTGCCTGAGCCTGAGCTATAGCCTCAATACGTTCCTGCAACATCTTACGTACTTCCGGCTTAAAACAACGCACAGTCAGCTTTAATTCAGCTTGTTCCGGTATCACATTATTGGCTACACCTGCATGGAACATACCCACAGTCACCACTGCTGAATCAAGCGGATTTACATTACGAGACACAATCGTCTGCAAAGCCATCACAATAGAAGAAGCAGCCACAATAGGGTCGTGCGTATTATGCGGTTTCGCCCCGTGACCACCTACCCCTTTAACCGTAATCGTTGCCACATCAGAAGAAGCCATCATCCAGCCATCATAAAAATGCAATTCACCTTGAGGATAACCAGGCATATTGTGCATACCATATACCGCATCACACGGATATTTTTCAAAAAGGCCGTCAGCAATCATCTGCATTGCGCCGCTACCCGATTTACCATACTCTTCAGCCGGCTGAAAAATCAAATTCAGCGTTCCATTAAACGCCTTTCTACTTGCCAGCACTTTCGCTGCTGCCAACAACATCGTCGTATGCCCATCATGACCACAGGCATGCATCTTCCCTTCATGTTTACTCGAATGCGTCACACCACTTTCTTCCATAATCGGAAGCGCATCCATATCAGCACGAATACCAACACTCTTTGAACCATCACCAACACGAAGCTGGGCAACTAAACCGGTGCCTCCAATTCCTCGCTCAACTTGATAACCCCATTGCTCCAACATACCAGCAACCAGATCACTGGTGCGATTTTCAGCAAAAGCCAGCTCAGGGTGTTGATGAATATCATGACGCAGCTGAACAAAAGTATCCAATTCAGCCTCTACCATTTCCCTAACTGCTTTCATAAACATACCCTTACACATATTCTTTAAAAGAAAGGATTATAGCTTAACAAACACGATTTTCATTGACAAAAAAGAATAATTAAAAACAGAATTTGATGTTATTGACACTAATTATTAAGAACTTATTATATAAATATATGATTTATTTAAATAGATTACATATTTATAACCAAAAATCAAACTAATAACTTAAATTTATTTCCAACAATATTAAAATTAAGTTGTTAATTGATAGTTTAATATCCAAAAAAATTAAAAGAAAAAATGCACTTTACATCAAAATATAAAGTGCATTTAAACATTAAAAACGTATTATCCAGCTTTAATATATATCAGAATATTAAATTCTAACAAAAATTCAATATTCTACCTAAATTTCATATCTCTATTAAATATCAATAATAAAATTAGCGCAAACATGGCAACCAAAGGTAAAACCCAAACATAGCGCCAAGTAACAGGAAAATAACTAAGCTTTAACACACCATTCCATTGTGGTGGGACTGAAACTTGCACTAAAGATCCTGAATCATCCGCAACAACAGGTAAAGAGTGATCGTTAATTTTTGCAGTATAACCAAACCACCATAAGCGAGGAAAAATAAGAGTTAACACCTCTTTATGTTCTGGGATTCTAATTAAATCAATATTATTCTGATGTGATAAAACATTAACGCCCGCAATATTAGGAAATACAAAAGGAGAATTTCTGTTCCATCCTATAGTTTTGTCTAACGGTAAAGAAACATAAAGATCATGCCTACTTCCTGCAAATTGAACCACAGTGTATCCACATTGCTTAAACTGAGAACTAAAAGCAGAATATTTAGCTTCATCTACAATAATTGTGCTAATACGCATCAACTCAGCCTGGCAAACATGAGATTTGTCAGATAATTGCAAAATATTCTTTAAAGACATCTCAGGCTTGAAAATACCATGCGAAGTTTGATTTGCAGGCAGAATCTTATCTAATCTTTTATTACCAACCGGAGTATAACCATTTATTGATTTAATACCATAAAAACCAAACAGAGCAGAAGCAATATCATTAAATTGTCTAATCTGTTTTAAATTAGTATTATCTGGAAGCGATAAAACATAGCCTTCCAAATTGACATTTTTAGGTAAACTAATTTGCTCTGCTAAATCAGTATGTCTCGAATAATAGCCACCCAAAGTTGGCAATCCATTTAATATAATTAATAGTATTAATAAACTTAACCCTACCATTGAAAATGAGCTTTTTCTCTTTATAAACATAGGGCTCAATAAAAGTAACCAAATTGAAAAAATCTGCAACACAACAAAAATAGGATGGAGATTCCAAGAATTAAAAAAAACAAATATTGACGATAAAAGAATAAAACACAAATATTTCTTATTCAAATTTGCCAAAATACTTTTATTTAAAAAAAATGAATCGCGCTCCAATAAAAATAAAATTAATATAAAACATAAAATCAGCGCGAATGTATCAAATCCGGCATAAAAAGGTAATCCAAGAAAAAAACAGCCCAATATAATGTATAAAACAAAAGAAATTTTTTTATTTAATTTTATACCTTTCTCATTTATACCTTGAGCAAATTGCAAAATATAGAATACAGCTAAACACTCAAATAAACTTAGAAAAGGTAAAAAGCGAAAAGGCCAGCGAAAAGGTCCAAACTGACTGGGCATTTGTGACAAAACAAAAAACGCAATCATTAAAGTCAAAAATATTTTTAAATTGTCATTTTTTTGCCATAATGATTTCACATTGTAGTAAAAAAAAACTATTGGTACGAATAAAGTTGAAAAACCTAAAGGAATGAGTATTAATTTATAGCTAAAATAAGTCATGTAATCATAAAATGTAGGGAAAAAACCCATAATGATTGTTGCCCAAGACGGTATAAAAGCTTTATTTTGGTTATCAAATCCACTAACTCGGTTAATTAACTCATGAGAAAAAATATATTCAGAATAAATAGGAAAAGCAAAAATAAAAGCCAAAACGGTAGGTAAACTTAAATAAAATGCTTTTTGCAATCCATTAGATTGTTTCAGTTGATAAGCTACACTGACTACAACAAAAACAACGTAACCGATGACACCATGTGGCCAGCCAGCTGCTAACAAAAAAATGACTGAAATAAAATTTAAAACAATATTTGTTTTAGAAAAATGATTTAGAAGTAACAAAAAAGTGGCAATAGAAACCATGGCCCAAGCCTGCCCACTAGCTGCATTCCACCATGCACCTAAATACTGATAAAGAAAAATTGGCTGAATCACAGCTAAACTAGCAAATGCATAAGCATAACAATTTTGCAGTTTGAACGTTTTAGCAATAGACAAAGACGAAAGGCATACTAATACAATATTAATGAAAGCTAATACCCGTCCAGGTAACTGAATATCATCAAACTTGGAAGTAATGAGAGAAACGAGAATATTTTGCGGCAAAAAAATTCCTCTATCTAAATCAATCACTTCATTACCGCCAAAATACATCGAATCAACAATTAAAGGTATTTTACCCAGTGACCATATATGACCCATCTGTCTGAAAAAACCCAGCATTTCAAATTCGGCATCATCAACACAAAAAAAATCGTTCTGAAACAAACAACAAATAGTTATAACAGTAATAGCATATAATGTAGAAAATAACAGAGCCTGTTTAAGGTTAATTTTATTTTGGTTCATCGATTTTTATCCGAATCTTTAAGATTATTACAATCGGCACATATCACTCAATATCGGTACTAGACAGAATTCATACAAATTATCGAATTATCTTACCAGTATCTAACATAAACTTTTAATCAACGTTCACGAACAATACTTTGAATAGATGCGTTATACAAAATCATCAAAAATGATACGCCAAGTATATTGAATCCAGTATGAACCTGCTAAACAAATAGTTCGGAATTGAAATGTACTAAAATGGCTTATAACGGTATTCTAGAATTAATAACAGCAAGTAGAAAATATTTCTGCAACTCTTCCACTTTCTAAATTTATAAATATCTAGCCAATAATATGATACCTATAATTAAAGCCAGCAAAGCTAGGCTTTTTTTATCCTGAATTAAAAAAACAATTGGATCTTCATTCATCAAACCACGTTTTGTCATCATCCATAAGTTACCTATCAAATAAATCATGAGGAGCTGCACCAACCACAATAAAGCGGGGACATGATAAAGAACAATTGTTTCAGACGCAGTGATGTATAAACCAAATAGAATAATGGCTCCGATATAGGTGCTTATACCCAAAGGCCAAAGTATATCCAAATCAGATTTAATATAACCCCTACCAGCAATTACTTTTTTTTCATATGGCATAGCAATCAGCTCAGTACAACGTTTAACTGTAGCTAGACTTAAGAAAATGGAAATTGAAAAAGCTAAAAGCGGATAGCTTAAATCAATATTTGTAACCACACCTCCAGCAAAAATTCGGATGGTATACAAAACAGACAAAATTATAATATCAAGCAATATAATTTGTTTTAATCTCAAACTATATATAGTAGTTATCAATAAATATAATAAAAAAACACTAAAAAACATCCAAGAAATATTGATAGCAATAATAGCAGCAATGATTAATAGTACTAGACTGGCTGTTATACCTTGTACGATTGATAACTTTCCCGATGCGAAAGGTCGCTGCATTTTATTACTATGGACACGATCATTTTCTATGTCCCATAAATCGTTAAGGATATAAGTTGCTGATGCACCTAAAGAAAAAGCCACAAATCCGACAAAAGTTGTAAATAATTTATGCAAATCAAAGAACTGAAAAGCAGTTAACAGAGGAACAAAAAGTAAAATATTTTTTAGCCATTGATGTATGCGAATCGCTTTCATCCAAGTAGTGATGCTAAAACCTGTATTTTCCCATTTCTTTAAAACAGGTGTTCCAGATTGTTGAATCTTGAGAGTTAATTGATTTACTTTTTTTCCTACTACAATTGCACCACATGCTTCCTTCCAGATTACTAAATCAGCAACATTATCACCGGCATAAACAAATTCTTGACCAATCTTTTCCTGTATGGCATTGAGTTTATTAATACCTTTTAGATTTTGCCTAGAATTAGTAGCAATAACATCATCGAAACATTGAAGATAGTTAGCTGTTTTTTCTGCAATACCCTCATATGCAGCAGTGGCTAGATAGATTTTTCTTCCATTTTGTTTTTCATGCCAAATATATTCGAGTAGTTCTTGGCGATAAGGCATTTGTTCAGCACGATAACCTGTCTGCTCATAAACAAATTTTTTTAATTCTACCTTGCTATGAAAACATAACTTGATCAGTTTAAAAATTACATAAGGTTTTATCTTAATCAAGGCTATTAAAGTTTCATGTAACGAATCAGTCAGAATTAAAGTTCCATCTAAATCCACTACAAGTGGATGACTAGATTCTTGCACTATTTTTCCTTAACAAATCAAACAAAAAATAATTTTATATATAACTGTCAATACCATCAACATATAGATTATTTATCTTGATTAAATCAGATATCAAACAATTAAAGAATAAGTTTCCCTGATTTAGAAACAGTTATGAGTTAATATATACCTAATAATTTTATACTAATTATACCCGCTACCACACAGGATTTGACTACAGCAACAGTAAGCAAGCAATCTATTTCCTCTTCGGCCGCGAAACCACCGGCCTGCCGCAGGAGTTCGCACAGGCCAGATCAGATCACTGCCTGCGTATCCCTCAGACTTCCCATATCCGCTCATTGAATCTATCCAACGCAGCAGCCATCGTAGTGTACGAAGCGCTACGGCAGCAGGGGTTCGCTGGTTTGTCTTAACCAGTTTCTCATTCAGCACAAAGCAAAGAACCCAGTAGATAGTCTACTGGGTTCTTCTTAATGGGTGTCTGGCGGTGTCCTACTTTCACATGGGCATCCATACTATCATCGGCGCTAGGTCGTTTCACGGTCCTGTTCGGGATGGGAAGGCGTGGGACCAACCCGCTATGGCCGCCAGACTTTAAACTGTCAAATCAGAAAGCCTTAATCTTGGTGATGCTTGTATTCTCATCAGTAAGCTTTATCATTTACCTTGCACATCTTCTGTGTGCGAAGTCCTTCAAATGATAGAGTCAAGCCTCACGAGCAATTAGTATCGGTTAGCTCCAAGTGTTACCACTCTTCCACACCCGACCTATCAACGTCCTGGTCTCGAACGTCTCTTTAGAGGGATTAAATCCCTAGGGAAGTCTCATCTTCAGGCGAGTTTCACGCTTAGATGCTTTCAGCGTTTATCTCTTCCGAACTTAGCTACCCGGCGATGCGACTGGCGTCACAACCGGTACACCAGAGGTTCGTCCACTCCGGTCCTCTCGTACTAGGAGCAGCCCCCGTCAAACTTCCAACGCCCACTGCAGATAGGGACCAAACTGTCTCACGACGTTTTAAACCCAGCTCACGTACCACTTTAAATGGCGAACAGCCATACCCTTGGGACCGACTACAGCCCCAGGATGTGATGAGCCGACATCGAGGTGCCAAACTCCGCCGTCGATATGAACTCTTGGGCGGAATCAGCCTGTTATCCCCGGAGTACCTTTTATCCGTTGAGCGATGGCCCTTCCATTCAGAACCACCGGATCACTATGTCCTGCTTTCGCACCTGCTCGACTTGTCGGTCTCGCAGTTAAGCTACCTTGTGCCATTGTACTATCAGTCCGATTTCCGACCGGACCTAGGTAACCTTCGAACTCCTCCGTTACTCTTTGGGAGGAGACCGCCCCAGTCAAACTGCCTACCATGCACGGTCCCCGATCCAGATAATGGATCCGGGTTAGAACCTCAAAGTCACCAGGGTGGTATTTCAAGGACGGCTCCACAGAAACTAGCGTTCCTGCTTCTTAGCCTCCCACCTATCCTACACAAGTGACTTCAAAGTCCAATGCAAAGCTACAGTAAAGGTTCACGGGGTCTTTCCGTCTAGCAGCGGGGAGATTGCATCTTCACAACCATTTCAACTTCGCTGAGTCTCAGGAGGAGACAGTGTGGCCATCGTTACGCCATTCGTGCGGGTCGGAACTTACCCGACAAGGAATTTCGCTACCTTAGGACCGTTATAGTTACGGCCGCCGTTTACTGGGGCTTCGATCCGATGCTTGCACATCTTCAATTAACCTTCCAGCACCGGGCAGGCGTCACACCCTATACGTCCACTTTCGTGTTTGCAGAGTGCTGTGTTTTTATTAAACAGTCGCAGCCACCTATTCTCTGCGACCTCTAATAGCTTACAGAGTTAATCTTTCACCATCAGAGGCATACCTTCTCCCGAAGTTACGGTATCAATTTGCCGAGTTCCTTCTCCTGAGTTCTCTCAAGCGCCTTAGAATTCTCATCCTACCCACCTGTGTCGGTTTGCGGTACGGTTTCATTCAAACTGAAGCTTAGTGGCTTTTCCTGGAAGCGTGGTATCAGTCACTTCGTGTCCTTAGACACTCGTCATCACTTCTCGGCGTTAAGCACCCGGATTTGCCTAAGTGCTCCACCTACCGGCTTAAACGATCTATTCCAACAGATCGATGACCTAACCTTCTCCGTCCCCACATCGCATTTGAATCAAGTACAGGAATATTAACCTGTTTCCCATCGACTACGCATCTCTGCCTTGCCTTAGGGGCCGACTCACCCTACGCCGATGAACGTTGCGTAGGAAACCTTGGGTTTTCGGCGACAGGGCTTTTCACCCTGTTTATCGCTACTCATGTCAACATTCGCACTTCTGATACCTCCAGCATGCTTCTCAACACACCTTCTTCGGCCTACAGAACGCTCCCCTACCATGTCAGTTACCTGACATCCGCAGCTTCGGTTACAGATTTGAGCCCCGTTACATCTTCCGCGCAGGACGACTCGACCAGTGAGCTATTACGCTTTCTTTAAATGATGGCTGCTTCTAAGCCAACATCCTGGCTGTCTGGGCCTTCCCACTTCGTTTACCACTTAATCTGTCATTTGGGACCTTAGCTGGCGGTCTGGGTTGTTTCCCTCTTGACACCGGACGTTAGCACCCGATGTCTGTCTCCCGAGGAACCACTTGATGGTATTCTTAGTTTGCCATGGGTTGGTAAGTCGCAATGACCCCCTAGCCATAACAGTGCTTTACCCCCATCAGTGTCTTGCTCGAGGCACTACCTAAATAGTTTTCGGGGAGAACCAGCTATCTCCGAGTTTGTTTAGCCTTTCACCCCTATCCACAGCTCATCCCCGCATTTTGCAACATGCGTGGGTTCGGTCCTCCAGTACCTGTTACGGCACCTTCAACCTGGCCATGGATAGATCACTCGGTTTCGGGTCTACACCCAGCAACTCGTCGCCCTATTAAGACTCGGTTTCCCTGCGCCTCCCCTAATCGGTTAAGCTCGCTACTGAATGTAAGTCGTTGACCCATTATACAAAAGGTACGCAGTCACGGATTACTCCGCTCCCACTGTTTGTATGCATCAGGTTTCAGGTTCTATTTCACTCCCCTCCCGGGGTTCTTTTCGCCTTTCCCTCACGGTACTGGTTCACTATCGGTCGATGATGAGTATTTAGCCTTGGAGGATGGTCCCCCCATATTCAGACAGGATTTCTCGTGTCCCGCCCTACTTCTCGTATACTTAGTACCATCTCTGAAATTTCAAATACGGGGCTATCACCCTCTGTGGCCAAGCTTCCCAGCTTGTTCTTCTATCTCAGTGACTATCATATACAGGCTCTTACGCGTTCGCTCGCCACTACTTGCGCAATCTCGGTTGATTTCTTTTCCTCTGGGTACTTAGATGGTTCAGTTCTCCAGGTTCGCTTCTCTAAACCTATGTATTCAGTTTAGGATACCATGCTTTTACATGGTGGGTTTCCCCATTCGGATATCGCGGGATCACAGCTCTATTGCCAGCTCCCCCACGCTTTTCGCAGGCTTACACGTCCTTCTTCGCCTATCATCGCCAAGGCATCCACCTGATGCACTTATTCACTTGACTCTATCATTTCAAGAACCTCTTGACTTCATCACAACTACCGTTGACCTGTAATCATGACTTAAGCTCCCTACTCTCATAAAGCTTACTTCTTGGTTGTCTGAACAACGCCTTTTGTCTTCGTTGCTCAGCGATACAATCATCACCCAATTCTTTCAGCACTTCCACTTCATCCGTCTCCAGACTCAGCTTCCATGCCTCAATCTTTGTTTGTTGATTTCGGCTTTCCAATTTGTTAAAGATCGATGCGTTACTTCGCAAATTAAATTCAGCTTCCGCTTCTTCTGCTTCCAGATAAACTCAATTTAATTTCCAAAGTAAAGTGTGGTGGAGGCAAACGGGATCGAACCGATGACCCCCTGCTTGCAAAGCAGGTGCTCTACCAACTGAGCTATGCCCCCTCTCTTCTTAAATAAGTGGTGGGTCTGGGAGGACTTGAACCTCCGACCCCACGCTTATCAAGCGTGTGCTCTAACCAGCTGAGCTACAAACCCAGTTTATTCAGTCTCTTCTCGCATCTTTTCAGTTTACCGATAAGTGTGAATGCGAATAACCCTCTTCTTTTCTCTAGAAAGGAGGTGATCCAGCCGCAGGTTCCCCTACGGCTACCTTGTTACGACTTCACCCCAGTCATGAAGCATACCGTGTTAAGCGACCCCCTTGCGGTTAGTCTACCCAATTCTGGTATCCCCCACTCCCATGGTGTGACGGGCGGTGTGTACAAGACCCGGGAACGTATTCACCGCAGTATGCTGACCTGCGATTACTAGCGATTCCGACTTCATGCACTCGAGTTGCAGAGTGCAATCCGGACTACGATCGGCTTTCTGAGATTGGCTTCACCTCGCGGCTTCGCTACCCTCTGTACCGACCATTGTATGACGTGTGAAGCCCTGGTCATAAGGGCCATGAGGACTTGACGTCATCCCCACCTTCCTCCGGTTTGTCACCGGCAGTCTCATTAGAGTGCCCAACTTAATGATGGCAACTAATGACAAGGGTTGCGCTCGTTGCGGGACTTAACCCAACATCTCACGACACGAGCTGACGACAGCCATGCAGCACCTGTGTTACGGTTCCCGAAGGCACTCTCCTATCTCTAAGAGATTCCGTACATGTCAAGACCAGGTAAGGTTCTTCGCGTTGCATCGAATTAATCCACATCATCCACCGCTTGTGCGGGTCCCCGTCAATTCCTTTGAGTTTTAATCTTGCGACCGTACTCCCCAGGCGGACAATTTCTCGCGTTAGCTTCGCTACTAAGACATCTAGTGCCCCAACAGCTAATTGTCATCGTTTAGGGCGTGGACTACCAGGGTATCTAATCCTGTTTGCTACCCACGCTTTCGAGCATGAACGTCAGTGTTATCCCAGGAGGCTGCCTTCGCCATCGGTATTCCTCCACATCTCTACGCATTTCACTGCTACACGTGGAATTCTACCTCCCTCTGACACACTCTAGTTAGACAGTTTCAAATGCACGTCCCAAGTTGAGCTCGGGGATTTCACATCTGACTTATCTAACCGTCTGCGCTCGCTTTACGCCCAGTAATTCCGATTAACGCTCGCACCCTACGTATTACCGCGGCTGCTGGCACGTAGTTAGCCGGTGCTTATTCTTTAGGTACCGTCAGCACCAGGTGGTATTAGCACCCGGCTTTTCTTCCCTAACAAAAGTCCTTTACAACCCGAAGGCCTTCTTCAGACACGCGGCATGGCTGGATCAGGGTTCCCCCCATTGTCCAAAATTCCCCACTGCTGCCTCCCGTAGGAGTTTGGGCCGTGTCTCAGTCCCAATGTGGCGGATCATCCTCTCAGACCCGCTATGGATCGTCGCCTTGGTAGGCCTTTACCCCACCAACTAGCTAATCCAACATCGGCCGCTCAAATAACGCGAGGTCCTAAGATCCCCCGCTTTCCCCCTCAGGGCGTATGCGGTATTAGCCATCCTTTCGGACAGTTATCCCCCATTACTCGGTACGTTCCGATGCATTACTCACCCGTTCGCCACTCGCCACCAGAGAGCAAGCTCTCCGTGCTGCCGTTCGACTTGCATGTGTAAAGCATGCCGCCAGCGTTCAATCTGAGCCAGGATCAAACTCTTATGTTTAATCTTAGCTTGTTGTAATCCTGAAGTTCCCTTCAGTATCACTGGTCTGCTTCAAAGTTATTGACAAGATTTATTACTATCCTGTCCCTCTGAATCAGTGTGAGGCTTATCCGCACTCACACTTATCGGTAATCTGTTCTGTTAAAGAGCGTTGCTTTCGACTGCGTTCTACTTTAAACTGTTTCGTTCGTTTCGGCTCGCGTCTCAGCGAAGAAGGCGAACTATACGCCCCTACATCCACCCTGTCAACTACTTCCTCCTCTTATTTTTATACAATCCACCAAACCTCTGTTCTAATAAGATTTATTTTTACCGCTTTCGCCCCGATATTGGTCTTCATTCAGTCATTTAACTCAATACCTTTGTGATTTGACTGTTGTAGTGCTTTGACTTTTCTTTTTTCTGTTTATGGCTTTTAGAAACGGCGATTACTATTTTTTTTCCGTTAAATTAAGCCTGCTAAAGTCTATTCCTTACCAGGCTTTTTATAAGTTGATGCTTTTTCACTAGCGATTCATCTGATGGTTATGCACGCGTGTTTTGCATTTGCTCAAGCATTTGCACTATTTCATCTAGTTACCTGCAAATTAAATTAGGTCGAAGGTACAGTGGTAATACTGATGATATGGTCGCGCTCTGTCAGTAGTCTATTATGTATTGTTTGTATTATGACGAAATTGTAGATGCGTTTTTTTTGATTTTGTTGCTTATTAATTTTAGGGGGAAATAGAGAATGTTTTATTTATCTGATGCTGAACTGGACAGGCTGTTACTGGACGATGTTGCATATGGTGATTTAACGACACGGGCTTTGGGTGTGGGTGACCGTATAGGACAGATGACGTTTTGTCGGCAGATGGCCGGTCGGGTAAGTGGTGTGGCTGTGGCTGTAAGGTTGTTGCAAAAGCTGGCTTTGGATGTGGTGGCTCATGTGAAAGATGGTGAAGATGTGGCTGCAGGTACGGTATTAGTGACGGCTTCCGGCTCAGCAGAAAAGCTGCATATGGGCTGGAAGGTGGTACAAAATGTGCTGGAATGGTGTGGCGGTGTGGCGCAATATATGGCGCAGATGGTGACCACAGCTCAGGCTATAAATCCACTGGTACAGATTGCCTGTACGCGCAAAAGTATTCCCAGCACTAAGACGCTGGCAATTGTGGCGGTGATTGATGGTGGGGGGATTTTACATCGTGCAGGTACGGCTGAATCGGTGTTGTTATTTGCCAATCATCGCCGGTTTTATGCAGAACCCGATAACTGGGATGCTATGGTGACTAAACTCCGGCGGTCTGCGCCGGAAAAGAAGATTATTGTTGAAGCAGATAATATTGAAGAGGCTGTGGCTGCTTTAAATGTACAGCCTGATATTGTGCAATTGGATAAGTTTTCACCGGAACAATTTGCTTTGGTAATGCAGCAAGCTCAATCGCTGGCACCGAGGTGTTTGCTATCAGCAGCAGGAGGAATTACGTTAATGAATGTGGCGGATTATGTGCGTGCCGGTGCGCTATTATTGGTAACTTCTGCGCCCTATTATGCGCCACCGATAGATATTAAGGTACGTTTACAACCTATTTGAGTTGAATTTCAGTCGAAGTTATGGCTCAAGGGTTGGTTCTGTAATATCGACCCCGCTTATGCAATGCTTTGCTTGTTTTTGTATTTTATTTGGTTTAACGATGGCTAAGATGGTGTGTTTTGGTGATGTCAGCTTAACCATCGTTTTTTATCTACCGTATAAGCCTGAAGACTGGTTATTTATCCAGCCCTTGCTGCACCATATGTGCTGCTCGGATTACGGCTTTAGCTTTATTCTGAGTTTCTTGCCATTCCAGTTCTTCATCAGAGTCAAATACGATGCCGCCCCCGCTTTGTACAAAAAGAGTGTTATTTCTGATAACTCCGGTACGGATGGCGATACATAAATCCATGTCACCAGAAAAACTTAGATAGCCGGCTGCGCCGCCATAGATACCACGTTTATTTGGTTCTAGCTCTTCGATAATTTCCAGAGCACGCACTTTGGGTGCTCCTGATAGTGTTCCGGCTGGAAAAGTTGCGGCGAGTACATCTAGATTGGAAATGCCATCCTGTAACACACCCTCAACGTTGGAAACCAGATGCATGACATGAGAATAACGCTCAATAACCATTTTATCGGTCACTTTTACTTGTCCTGTTTTGCTGATGCGCCCGACGTCATTGCGACCAAGATCGATTAGCATAACATGCTCAGCTACTTCTTTAGGGTCGTGGCTCAGTTCCTGTGCCAGCGCCTGATCTTCTTCCGGTGTTTTTCCACGAGGCCGAGTACCGGCAATGGGACGTACGATAACATTGTTCTGTTCTCGCCGCACCAGAATTTCCGGTGAGGAACCAACCACATGAAAATCGTCAAAATGGTAATAAAATAAATAAGGTGAAGGATTTAAGGTGCGTAAAGCACGATAGAGACTGAGTGGATTGTCATGAAAAGGCATACTTAGGCGCTGGCTAGGCACGACTTGCATGCAATCACCATCAAGAATGTATTCCCGTACTTGCTTAACATAATTTTTGTACTGCTCAGCACCGGTTTCTGGTACAGCTTCTGTACGCTTGCTACCAAGAGAAAGGGGTAATTGTACGCTTTGACGCAGAGCGGTACGGAGTTCCTCCAGCCGTGACCTTGCCTGTTGATAACCGTCTTTTTTGCTGGTATCTGCATAAACAATCAGGTAGATTTTACCGGATAGATTATCTACTACGGCCAGCTCTAAGGAAAGTAATAAAAATATATCTGGTGTCCCTATGGGGTTAGGTTTATCTGCTTGTTTTAGACGGTGAGCAATCTGCTCGAAATGGTATATTGTTTCGTAACCAAAATAGCCAACTAGTCCTCCGGTAAAGCGAGGCAAATTCGGAATAGCAGGTGTTTTATAACGGGACTGAAACTGGTTGATAAAAGGCAGTGGATTACCCTGATATGTCTCAACTAGCTGCGCTTGCTGATATACATTGGTGGTTTGCCCAGATATTTTCAAATAGGTATCACAGGGTAGACCTATAAAAGAATAACGTCCAAACCGCTCGCCGTTTACTACAGATTCGAGCAGGTAGCTGAATGGTTTGTTTGCTAATTTAAGATAGAGCGATAAGGGGGTATCCATGTCGGCTAACACTTCCTGCACTAAAGGGATATGCGTATAGCCGGCTGCAGTCTGTTGCTGGTATTCAGCTAGGGTAATCATGATATTTATTTGGTCTGTGTATTGATATGCTTGCTCAGAATAATGATGCTTTTAAACTATTGTTTTTTACTGATTCATATCATAGCGTAATTCATAATGAAAAGCATTTTTTACGCAGGCTTTTTTGTTATGACATGCACGTAGGAGAGATGACTTAATATACTGTTATTTGGAGTGAAATCAGACTTGTCAATAAAAAAGCTGCCGTTTGATGGGCAGCTTTTTTGCTGGTTTACTCGTCAACTGGTGCTTCACCGTCAGTTTCGTCCAGTTGCCCTTCGGTATTCTGCGCAGTGATACCGACTTTGTTGCGAATTTTAAGATTGATTTCATTGGCAATTTCTGGGTTGTCTTTAAGCCACTGGCGTACATTATCTTTACCCTGACCAATTTTGCTGCCATTGTAGCTGTACCAAGCACCAGCTTTTTCAACGATACCCAGTTTAACACCAATATCTATCAGTTCTCCCTCCCAGCTTACGCCTTCGCCATATAAAATATCAAATTCGGCTTGCTTAAACGGTGGAGCAACTTTGTTTTTAATCACTTTCACGCGTGTTTCGTTACCAATGACGTCATCCCCTTTTTTAATCTGGCCGATTTTGCGGATGTCTAATCGTACGGATGAGTAAAATTTAAGTGCATTACCGCCAGTCGTGGTTTCAGGGTTTCCAAACATTACGCCGATTTTCATGCGAATCTGGTTGATAAAGATAACCAGTGTGTTGGTTTTTTTAATGTTACCAGTTAATTTGCGTAAGGCCTGACTCATCAGACGAGCCTGTAAACCAACATGGCTGTCACCCATTTCGCCTTCGATTTCAGCTTTAGGTACCAGTGCAGCGACGGAGTCAACGACAACCATATCTACACCACCACTGCGTACCAGCATGTCACAGATCTCCAGAGCCTGTTCACCGGTATCCGGTTGGGAAACCAATAATTCTTCAACTTTTACACCTAGTTTACGTGCATAGATGGGGTCAAAGGCATTTTCGGCATCGATAAAGGCGCAGGTACCTCCACCTTTCTGACATTGAGCAATGGCTTCTAGACAGAGTGTGGTTTTACCGGATGATTCTGGACCGTAGATTTCTACAATACGACCTCTGGGTAGGCCACCTACGCCCAAAGCCAAATCTAGTCCAAGTGAACCGGTAGAAATGACTTCAAGGTTTTCATCAGTATGGCTGCCATCCATTTTCATGATGGAACCTTTACCAAAACTTCTTTCTATTTGGGCTAGGGCCGCAGCCAGTGCTTTGCTTTTTTCATCTGACATGATGTTGTGCTCGCCTGTTTATAATTGATTAAATAAATCAATTATCGCATAAGGTTCTGGTCAGGTGTTTAGCAAAAGTTTAGTTATGCTATGTATTTGAATTTTACAGTTTTGTTATTGTCTGCTGTGAGTGGAAATGTCCGACTGCTGCCTGTTTTCCACTTATGAAGTTATTTCCTCAGAATAATTTTTTACGAATTTTTATTGATTGCAGACGGTTGTCAGTCAAGTTTATAAGAGGTTGATAAAGATGATACACTATTGTCTTACTTTAGTAACTTTGTTGTTGCTATGACTCTTCCATGACGGCCGGATAGCGGTTGTTAGGTTGTCTTTCACAATGCTGACATTTGTTCAGTAATTAGTTCTATCGAATTCGTTACAGTTGCTTGTCATTGCTGGCAGCAGCTGGGGGTTGTCTTATATGAATGCTTTTGCCAATTTGGGCTTATCTCAGGAAATTGTCTCTGCACTTTCTGATCAGGGCTATCAGGAACCTACGCCTATCCAATCTGCCGCTATTCCAAAGGCTTTGGCTGGTGCGGATTTACTTGCGGCAGCACAAACCGGTACTGGAAAAACCGCAGCATTTATGCTGCCGAGTCTGGAGCGACTAAAGTGTTATGGAAATACCAGTACTTCTCCGGCGATGCATCCGGTACGTATGTTGGTACTGACACCTACGCGTGAACTGGCAGATCAGATTGACCAGAATGTACAGGGGTATCTAAAAAATCTGTCTTTACGCCAGACGGTTTTGTTTGGTGGTATGAATATGGAAATCCAGAAACAGAATTTACGTCAGGGCTGTGAAATTGTCATTGCTACAGTAGGACGTCTGCTGGATCATGTTCAGCAAAAAAATATTCAACTGAACAAGGTGGAAATTGTGGTGTTGGACGAAGCAGACCGTATGCTGGATATGGGGTTTATTGATGATATCCGCAAAATTATGCAGATGCTGCCGCCGCAACGGCAAACACTACTGTTTTCTGCTACCTTTGCACCAGCAATTCAGCGGCTGGCACAGGATTTCATGCATTACCCTGAGAAAATTCAGGTAACAGCACAAAATACTACTTCGGCCAATGTGGAGCAACATATTATTGCATTGGATAGTGGGCGCAAACGTTCTCTTCTGCAACGGCTGATATGCGACCTGAACATGAATCAGGTAATTGTATTCTGCAACACCAAGCAAAGTGTTGATCAGGTTAATCGCGAATTAAACCGACGGGGTATTACTGCACAGGCAATTCATGGTGATAAATCGCAGCAAACACGTCTGGAAACACTGGCTCAATTTAAGGAAGGCAGTTTACGTGTTCTGGTGGCTACTGATGTGGCGGCTAGAGGACTCGATATTGCCGAACTGCCTTTTGTAATTAATTATGAACTGCCACTGAATGCTGAAGACTATGTACACCGAATAGGACGTACGGGACGTGCCGGTGCAGAAGGCGTGGCCATTTCATTAATGGATGAGCAGGAACAGAAAGTATTCGGTGCGATAAAGGAATTGACCGGAAATGACCTTTTAATAGAGCGGATTGAGGGTTTTGAGCCACGTTGGTGGGAACAGACCCCAACAGAAAATAAGGCTGTACAGACATCCTCCGTGAAAGTGGAAAGTAATAATCACACACCACACCAGCATCAACGCAATAGCAAATTTAATTCAGAAAACAATAATAGAGGATTGGACAATAAGGATGTCAGTGTGACTTGCCAGCAGATTCCTGGCCGAGCACGTCGCTTTAGTCGGCATAATCATCCGCAATGTGCCCTGTTGCAACCTAATTATGGCGCTCGAAAAACGAAAATCCGTATTTAGAGAGAATTTAATTCTTTGATATATTTATTGTTTTAACATCTACTCTATTTGCAAATGAGTAAATTGTGAAAAAATTTGGGAATTAATCCAACTATAGGTATAATGCGCTGCTGTGGCGGGTCTCCCCGCATGGTTATTTAGGACAACGGGTCAGGTGCGGAAGCAAGCAGCCCAGCTTAAAGCGACCAGTGCCGGGGGTCTGGCTCGCCACCCTCATCTCTAATAAATTCTATCTTTTATTTCCTTATTCTCCTTTTCATCAATTGATTATTGTATTTACTCTGCTGCTTTGTTAATCTGCATCAATCTGATTACAACAAGAGTTAACACAATGAATATTCGATACTCTTCCTATTTGTACGCAATAATACTGTCTGTTAGTGGTTTTAATTCCATGGCAGAAGGACTGAATTATGGTGTCGTTGAGTTAACCGCAGATGCGAAACAAGTTGTAGCTCGCGATGAAATGGTGTTGCTACTCAAAATTCAGCAGCAGGGTATAAACAGGCAACAAGTAAGCAGTAACGTTACTAATCAATTGAATCAGGTTTTGGCCATTGCTCGCCGGCATGAGGATTTCAATACCACTCAGCTAACCCGCAGGGTTGAGCCTAGATTTGATTATCAAAAAGATAAGAGAATAGACAATGGCTGGCAGGATTTTGCCCTGATACAAATTAAAAGTACTAATTTATCTGCTCTAAATCGTTTTGCTGCTGAAGTACAGAAAGTGGCAGCGATTGAAGGTATTGATTATCAGGTTGCAGATGCTACTCTGCAAAATAATGAAGCAAAATTGACCCAGCAGGCCATTGCCCTTTTTCAGCAGCGAGCCCGACAGATTACTCATAATTTAGGTGGACATGGATACAAAGTAGTGAATATGAGTATAGGCAGCAGCCAGAGTGGTCGAAATTATAACTCTTATGCTAGCCCTATGATGATGAGCCGAGCTAGTAACTCTGCTCCAATTCAGGACGTTGCAGCTGGAGAAACCCAATTAACTCTAAACATTAATGGAAAGATACAGGTGACCGGATTACCCTAATCTCGCTTCAATGCTCTTTTAACTATATCCATGTTATTGACTTTAGTTGAATACGAAAGATAAAAGAAAAGCCAGCTCGAATGAACTGGCTTTTCTTTTAAACTGGCACGCCCACGGGGAATCGAACCCCGGTTACCGCCGTGAAAGGGCGATGTCCTAACCGCTAGACGATGGGCGCGGATTTGGTGCACCCGGAGCGATTCGAACGCCCGACCCTCTGGTTCGTAGCCAGATACTCTATCCAACTGAGCTACGGGTGCGTGAAAGATGTGCAGTATAGGCAACATTGACTCCAGTGTCAACACTAGCGATGCTCAAAAAAATTAATAATAGGCAATATATTGTTTTGATGAAAAAGAATTCTTCGATTTGAAGGGGTTGAATACAGGATTAAATATGCATTTCATATATTTTATTAGCTGTACTTGCATTCATTTTAAGATAAAATACTTATTCTTTATGCGTTATTTGTTTGCGTCATGAATCATGCTGTCAATTATGACGCCGCTGCATTTGCCGAGCTGGCAGCGGTTTTGTTCACGCTGCCGTTGCCAGTTGCGATTGTTGATCTGGAAACCACCGGTGGTCACTTTGAAAATGACCGGATTACTGAAATAGCCATTTTGAGGTTTCATGAAGGTTGTATCAGCCGGCATCAATGGCTAATTAATCCACAGCAGCCTATTAGCGAATTCATTACTCAGTTAACCGGCATCAGCAATGAAATGGTGCAGGATAAGCCAGTTTTTACTGATATAGCCACAGAATTATTACCCTTATTAAGAGGGCACTTACTGGTCGCGCACAATAGCCGCTTTGATTATACTTTTTTGCGCCATGCCTTTGCCCACTGCCAGATTAACTTTGCTGCTCCTACCCTGGACACTGTGCCATTTTCACGCAAATTGTATCCGCAATATTTTAAGCATAATCTAGACAGCATTATTGAACGCTTTGCAATTAAGATTGATGCTGCAAAACGCCATCGGGCAATGGGTGATGCCATAGCTCTGGCTGAATTTTTACAATACAGCTTAAAAGAAAAAACCATATCAGTTTGGATGACCCACTGGCAAACATTGATTAAACCTGGTTTTCTGCCTTCATGGCTTCAATCAGAATTACGCCAGCAGTTGTATTCTTTACCAGATTGTGCAGGTCTGATTCTATGGCAGCCAAATCAGCAGGAAAACACCAAAATAAGGTTAGTGGAACGTGCATTTACTGATATGTGCACGCTACTCCAGCATAAAAATACTTTAAAAGATTGGTCGCTAGCTAGAAGCGTAGATTTTATTCCTTCAGTAAGTACATTGCATGCAGTTTGGCTGCAAGGCTATTATTTGTTGCATCATGGATATAGTTGTACGGATGAAAAAAGTGCACCAGCGAAATGGTATACAGTTACTTTTGTTCCAAACTTTCATGGTCAGCTGCAGGCTCGGATTGTTCACCTCAGAGAAGGGATCCTGTCTCAACCACCGTTTGGATTATTTGTTCATCCACGGGCAGCCAAGCGAGCACTGGCAGAATGGGCTCGCCAGTATGATTTGTGTCCGGCGGTGCTGGATATAACGCCACAAAGTCTTGCCCAAGATGAACCCTGCCCTAAACAGGCAGCAGGATTATGTGATGGTAATTGCCGACAGGATGCTGCTACCCAGAAACACAATAAGCTGGTTTTAAAGTATGCGCCGTTATTACCAGTTTGTGACTGGGGCAAATGGCACCAGTTGCAGCTGACTGAAATTGATGCTGTTACCGGTAACAACGTAATCATTGAAGCCCAGGCAGGTTGCATTCGACTGGATGAACAACACTGGTACTTTCATCCGCTGCTACCAAAACTTCTGAAGCAACGGCTGAAAAAACTTACAAATATTAAGTTTATCTGTTAAGGAAATAAAGCAGCAGGTTGTATTTATGAGCTGTCACAACCAGCTGCTTTCAGTAATATGATAATTTTGTATTCAAGATTTGCTTTGCTGTAAGTCTTCGTTTTTAGTTGTCGCTATATTGTCCCGAACGGAATTTTTGGGCTGAGTCAGCTGTTCATGCGTGTGAACAACATTGGGGCCGATGCGATCAGGCACTTGGTCCGGCATTCCATTAATCGGTATAACCGCTGCCTGTGTAATATCAGTATAGGGTAAGGATGATTCTGCATCAGCCGGAGAGTTTTTATTCACCCCTTTACTCATGAAATCCAATGTAATGCTCTTGTCAGCACGTTTGCGCAGCTGCTCCTGTAAGACTTTTTTTTCCATTAATTGCTTCGCATCTGCATTTAATAGCTGTAATACTTTCTGATAACTACAATTCATTTCATCTATAGCATTAGCCGTATCAATAAAATGTTTGTCTACCTGCTGACGATAGTTATCAAAACTGGTTTTCACGGCCTGATAGTGCTGGTGCTGTTTTCCACGGCGCAGAATTAACCACATCAAACCCAATCCAAGCAACAATCCGATTATTGCAGCTAAAGATACATATAACCAAAGCTGACCATTCATACTGTTTTCCTTTTCCAATCAATATCGCTTTTGTTATGTCTAGCGGCTGTGACTATAACAGCCATCGAAGCTATAAAGTAATTTAATTTACGGCTATATGGCTCAAATTTAGTCGTTCTAAACATTTTCAACATTTGTATTTGGTTAAATCATTAGATAGACGCTCAGTAACAACACCACTAAGCTGAACAGAGCCGCAATCAAATCGTCAAGCATAATCCCAAAACCACCATGGACACGCTTATCAAACCAGCGAATCGGCCAAGGTTTAACTGCATCAAAAAAGCGAAAAACCGCAAATGCAGCCAACCACCATATCCAGCCAGCTGGTATGCAGAATAAAATCAGCACCATGGCAGCTATTTCATCCCAGACTATGCCACCATAGTCTTGTCGGTGTAATGCTTTTTCAGTGTAATCACAAATAAAAATACCCACCAGAAAAAGAAAGACAGCAAACACAATGTTGTACCAGAACGAAAAACCGAGCATGAGCCACAATGCAGCCAAGGGCAATGCTGGTAGCGTCCCAAATGTACCAGGTGCTTTAGGTGCCAGACCGCTACCAAAGCCAAAGCCCAGCCAACACACTGGATGCTTACATAACCAGTGCCATGTCGGGGTAACCAAAGGTGTAGTCGTTTCTGAATTAGCCAAAATGATCAAATCCCTGATGCTGTAGCTGAATCACATTGCCAGCATGATTAATTAATTGCAGCTCACGCCCTGCGGTAATGGTACCTATTTTTGTTACTGATGTATTAACTTTGTTGGCTGCAGCCATAATTGCCTCACGTTGACTGGGCGCAGCGGTAAATACCAGCTCATAATCGTCACCACCAGCCAAAAGCCAATGGTATAGCTGAGCCGGAAGAAATGCATCAGATATTCGTAGATCTGGTAATGAAGGAATCAAATCAACATTTATTGTTGCACCAACATTGCTGGCTTTGAGAATATGATTGATATCCTGTGCGAGACCATCAGATATATCCTGTGCCGCATGTGCCAGTGATAAAAGCTCTTTTCCTAATGCAACACGAGGTTCCGGACGCAGTCGTTTAGCTTCACACTGAGCAAATACTGCAGCTGGTAAAGAAGTCTTATGCAAGTACACATCCAGAGCAGCCGCAGCCAAACCCAGCAATCCGGTCACCCAGATATCATCACCCAGTTGTGCTGCATCTCGGCGTAATGCCTGTTGGCGTGGTGTTTCACCAATAATGGTAACATTAAATACCCAATTACCCTTAGTGGTATCTCCTCCTATTAAGGTAACACCAAATTGACGTGCCAGTGCAAACAATGCATCACAAAAAGCGGTTAACCAGTCTTGCTTCAGCTCCGGTAATGCCACGCTTAATAGAGCCCAGCGAGGAGTAGCACCCATAGCAGCCATATCTGAAAAATTGACAGCTAATACCTTATGCGCCAGATCTTCTGGGGCAACATCTGTAAAAAAATGGGTTCCTCCCACAAGCATATCTGTACTGAAATGCAAATCATAGCCACTGCGTGGCCGCACAATGGCCGCATCATCACCAATACCCAACACCAGTTCGTTATCCTGCTGCTGCCGGTAGAGATATTGTTGAATGAAATCAAATTCTGTCACCAAATATCCAATTTTATCTAAAATCTAGGATAATTCTAAAGATTCTTAGCTTATCGTGCCACAAAAGCTTGTATTTAAATATACTGATAATTGTATGAATAACCAAATATGCAATCTTTATTTTTTTATTCCAAAGCTTGATTAATTCCCATATTATTTAAAAAAATGACAATATAGTACTTACAAAGCAAGGAATAATCGCCATCTTCAAATAATAATAACTGAACAATATATAAGCAATTATTCTACAGAAACAAAAATAATTGCTATATTGCCAACATCAAAACCACTAAACCAATGTCATCACGATATTTATTAATCGCGTCGAAAAAGGCTAATCGATGCGATTGTGGTATTGTGAAGCCTACATTAACCGGATGACAAAACATTCGCATTTGAATTATTTATCTCCTGTTCAATTTGAAAATAAACTGAAATAATGATTTAACTAAACTGTTTGTTAAAATGATGGCTCATCAAAGGAGAGCGTCACATTTTAGAGGACACTACCACCGCCGTTTGTGATCGAGTATTGAACTATTGTTCAAGCAAATTAGAAAATACCTCAATAAATTAAGGCAATATCACTATTATTTGTCTTTACTCCAATCCAAAAGCACCCGTGCGCACCCGAATACTGTTGGTAATTTCTCGCCAAATCACCATCAATTGCTCTTGCGTATACCCCTGAGTTTCATCTTCGGGAATTTTATAATACATTTTGATTTGCAACTGTGGCGTTTTATAGGTTGGATCGAGCATATTTATACCTAATGTAAACTTATACCACCAGTCATCTGACTCATAACCTGATTCATCCGAAAAAAACTGCCCTTTGGTTAACCACTCTTCTAACAGCAAACCTTGACTTTCGCGCGTGCCCTTATAAATAGTGTGCCCCCGATCATCGGTTACGTAACTTTCGGCTTGATCAAGTAGCTTATAAAAACCTTTATAATTGTTATACGAAATACTAAAATAAAAATTATTGTCCTCATTATACCGATAAGTAACCCCGGTATCTTTCCATTCGCTATCCTCACCTTGCATAAATCCATGTAACAAACAAAAGCCTGGTGTGGTTGGAATACTTAAATCGTCACGTGGCTGAATTCGCTTAAACAGTTGGCGCAGTTCTTGTAATTTTTTTGGGACATCATTTGTATAGAGTTCTGGATATTTCATCCGATTTTCATCATGTTTTTTATCAGAACCGTTTTGCGCTTTCATCTCTATTTTTAACGTCACTTCGTCTTGCCAGCGGTAACCCTCAAGAATTCTGGCGGAATCATCGGTACCTGGACTCTCCATCCGTTCAAAAATAATCCCTTGCATTTTATCCGGATGATTAGTCTGTACCGGATACACCGCTTTTAAATAGGGGCTATCGGTCGGGTCAATCGTTTTAGTATCTTTTAACGCCTGCTCACGCTGGGCGATCATCTGTTTAAACGGCGGTAAATACTGCTTTTGGGTGGTAATCACAAAATCACCCGTGCCTTTATAATAAAACAGGCTTTCATTATTGACTTTAAATGCCGCAGGAAAATCAATTAAATAAGTGCCAACACAGCGTGTCGGGGAATTGTTTAGTAAAGCATCAACCTGCTGCTGTTCGTTTGCTGATAAAGTCAATTTTTTGATATTTTTGTTAAATGACTGACAACTGATTAATGTTAACAACAGAGCAATCGTGACGGCTCCCTTTTTTTTTAAGGGGGTTAATGTGTTCATGCTAGAGGCACCTTTTTCATTATGAAGAATATTCTGGTTTATTAACTTCTTTATATAGTTAATTCAAAATATTTTCTTGCATATAAATAGCATTATTTGCTCGAATCTAAATCTTCCACCAGTCCCATATAAAGCGCCCTTCAAAATAATATAAATTATCTCTATGCACATTTAGCTGTTAGCCTGTTTGTGAATTAAGTCTTTTCAATTAATGTACGATAACTGATACACTTTAATACCGCCTAAACAGCAACCAATACAATGGCTGCAACAATAACTTTATCTATCCGTTTAGGTAAAAAATAGAGTTATTTCTTACCAAGAAAAAAGTTTTTATCTGGCTTTAGCTATTGCGCACATCCGCTAAATTAATCTCCTTTAGCTTTTACTTATACTCTTTTATATTTGCAATTTGCTATGAAAAAGAATTGTTGTGCTAGCTTTACTTTAATTAGGAGTTTTGCGCGGAAAATCTATTTGACCGATTATTGGCAGCGGGGAACAGTCACTCATTCTATAGTACAAATGCTTATTGGTTATTAAAATAAATGGCACAAACAAAATGGATTAGAAAATTTTATTAGCGAAAACAATTCTAAGTCATGGCAAAAGCCCGCTCAGCTCTCCTAGAAACCAGTTTACCCTAGGATCAGGGGTCGGGCGTGTTACAGCAAAATAATTTACTATATTAGCAGCCTGCTGGGTCAACAGTGGTATTAATACACCGCTACGTACATAAGACTCCGCTACTTCTTCAGATAACAAGCCAAGATGGCTACCTGCCAGAATAAACATCAGTGTAGCTTGCTGTTTATGAGCCACAGCAGTTGTATTACCTGTCATCAAACTATTACCTTCTTGCTGCCGAGCATAAATACGTTTTACCCATTGATAGTCTTCAGCTAATAAATTTAATGTTAAATCACTCACTTTAGCTGCTGGATGAGATATATGGCAATAAATATACTCACGTTCTTCAAATACCAGTTGATAATGGAGATTCTTTAAAAGGCTGTAATAATAACCAACACCAAAATCCATCTGATTATTGGCGATGGCAATCTCAATATCCTGCGGTGCACAAATATCTATTGACAGCCGTAGCTCCGGATAATGCTGATATGCACTGGCAATGACCTTATTAAGGATATTCTGAAAATCTACCGGCAGATATTCCACTAGTCCAATACGCAAAGTACCAGACAACACTGAGCGGTGCCACTTAATGTTCTGTACCTCACGGTGAAATTCACTGGTTGCCTGAAGCAGTAATGTACAAGCTTCATATAATTGATGGCCAGCTTTGGTTAAGGCGAAACCGGAACGCCCACGCCGGCATAGCACCACGCCTAGACTCTCTTCCAGATGCGCCAGATGAGTACTGATGGCTGACTGCGACATATTAAGCCGCTTCTGAGCAGCAGTAACACCCTGACACTCCACAATGGCTACAAATGCCTGTAAAGCCTTTAAATCATGTTTTATCAAGGTGTGTAACATAGTCGCCCATTGTATAAATTAGTTTAATACCGGTATCAGCACCGTATCATTACAGGCAGCTGATAATACCTGGCTTAATACTGCAAAAAATTCACTGCCATCACGACCAGAAATCCATTGCCCTTCGTGGTAAGCAAAATGATAACCACCGCTTTTTGCAGCAATCCATAATTCTTGAGTAGCCACATGACGATTAACAATAATCTGCTCACCGTTGTCGGACTCAATAGTGAGTACATTACCACCTGCCTCACAATCCAACTCCCACCCACCAGTATCTATACATTCATCAATATAACCAAACAGCTCATCGCTATACTGTAAAAATTCACTTTCGGTCATTTCGCTTACCGTAACTCTACATTTTATTACATTCAAGCTGTTATCTTGCCATATAATATGGCTAAATCCTAGTTTTATCCGTGATGGCAATTTGCCGTACCGGCCATTCAAATCAAAGTGAGCCAGATTAATGCTTCGTTTTTTATTTTTAAGTGTGCTTGCAACCTGTTTTTTGTCTGCTTGTGGCTATAAAGGTGACTTATATCTGCCTAAAGAAGGTGATAAAGCCAAATACGGCGTAATACAAACCGGCTTGACCATCGACCCAATTGACCAGAAAACACTACCTAAACATGACTGATTCTTTCCATTGTGAGCAAATACCCTATTCCGTTTTAGCTGCTGAATACGGTACACCACTGTATGTATACAGCCAGCAAGCCATGACTGCGGCCCTTAATCAATACCAGCAGGCTTTTGCCGCTTTACAGCCCTTAATATGCTATGCAGTTAAGGCTAATAGTAATTTATCTATTTTGCGCTATTTTGCTCGACTAGGTTGTGGCTTTGATATCGTTTCCGGAGGTGAGTTACAGCGCGTTTTAACTGCAGGTGGCGATACCAAAAAAATTATTTTTTCCGGCGTGGGTAAAAGCTGTGCCGAAATAGAATGGGCGCTGAAGCAAAATATTCGCTGCTTTAATGTTGAATCATTGCCGGAACTAGAACGCATCAATACCATTGCAGCCAGACTGGACAAAATTGCCCCGATATCTTTGCGCATCAACCCTGATGTTAACGCGCATACTCATCCGTACATATCTACCGGATTAAAAGCTAATAAATTTGGTATTGCCTATCAAGATGCCATAGCAGCTTACCAACTGGCAGCCACTTTACCGCATCTGCTGATAACTGGAATCGACTGCCACATCGGGTCACAGTTAACGGATTTATCGCCATTAGTTGAAGCACTGGAACGCATGCTGCTGCTGGTTGATAAACTGGCCACATTAAATATTCACCTAGAACATATTGATTTAGGTGGTGGAGTTGGTATTGTTTATCAAAATGAAAATGTGCCGGATTTAGTTACTTATGCTGCTGCCGTGGAACGGTTGCTGGCTGGTCGTCATTTGCAGCTAATGCTGGAGCCGGGTCGCAGTCTGATTGGTAATGCCGGCACTTTACTGACTACTGTTGAATACATTAAACATGGCGAAGAAAAGAATTTCGTTGTCGTCGACGCCGCTATGAATGATTTGATGCGCCCATCGCTGTATCAGGCCTATCACGCCATTGTTAATGCCAACCAGACTTCAGCAGATGAATTAACCGCTGATGTGGTCGGTCCGATCTGTGAATCCGGTGATTTTCTGGCCAAAGACCGCACCATTGCTGCTAAAGCTGGTGATTTACTGTTGATTAAAAGTACAGGTGCCTATGCATCGAGTATGGCCAGTAACTACAATACCCGCTGTCGAGCGGCAGAAGTACTGGTAAATGGAGCAGAATATAAATTAATTCGTCAACGTGAAAACCTCACTGATTTGCTGAGTCCTGAAAAGGCCTGTTTGTAAACAACCAGTAACTGTTAAATATCATCGCATAAATCTATTAACAGCGTATTAGCTCAATCCTTAGGCGAATACGCTATATTTTCTCCCGATAGATAAATTTTTTTATTCATTCCTGATATTTGCTGTTATTGTATCTGGTTATATCAGCCAGTTAGCGATAATTGTCTGAATTAATCAATTTTTATTCTTTAACCCTAACCCTTCGTTACAAATAAATATTCTTATACCTATATTCTATCGTATTAAATGGATTATCTTTCAGGAAAGATACGTATATGCACCAGAAATTTTCGCATCGTGCTCAGGTATTAAAAAGTTCTGCTATTCGTGAAATTCTTAAGGTAACTGAGCAACCCGATATCATCTCTTTCGCCGGAGGTCTACCTGCCCCCGATGCATTCCCGCTGACAGAAATCAAAACTGCCACAGACACTGTACTACAAAGCAAAGATATTTACGGAGCATTGCAATATGGCCCCACTGAAGGTTATGCACCTTTACGCCAATGGATAGCTGATTATTTGTCTGCGCGCGATCAAACCGCAGTAAAACCAGCACAGGTTCTGATAGTAACCGGTTCACAGCAGGCTCTGGATTTAATAGGCAAAATGCTGATTGATTCTGATGATAAAGTTTTGGTAGAAACCCCTACTTATCTGGGTGCATTACAGGCTTTCAATCAATACGCACCAGAATATATTGCGATAGAAAGTGATAGCGATGGGCTGAAACCCGAAACTATTAGCGATGATGTGGCAGCTGAAGCAAAATTTTTGTATACAATCCCTAACTTTCAAAATCCTACAGGTCGTCGTTTAACGGAATCGCGGCGACAAACACTGGTAGCAAAAGCCAAACATAATCATTTGATATTGGTTGAAGACGATCCCTATGGTGATTTGGATTATCAGGGTCATCGTCTACCTTGTCTGTATAGTCTCGCATCGGAAAACACCATTTATTTGGGCTCATTTTCAAAAATATTAACGCCGGGGCTACGCTTGGGCTTTATTGTCGCCAGTGAGCAATTTATCGGCAAACTGGTACAACTCAAACAGGCGGCAGATTTACATACTCCCAGTCTGACTCAATATATAGCCTATCAAGTACTGAGCAAGAATAATTTTCTTACACACCATATTCCCAAAATTCGCGAAATCTATGCCAAGCGCTGTCAGTACATGCTGGATTCACTAAAACGTTATATGCCCAGACAAGTTCATTGGAATCAGCCTGAAGGTGGCATGTTTATTTGGGTAGAGTTACCGGAAAATATCAATGCTACTGAATTACTCAGCGACGCAATCAGCCAGAAAGTGGCTTTTGTTCCTGGCGAAACTTTTTATGCTCATGCCGAAAAAACCAATTGCTTTCGACTTGCCTTTGTGACAGTCCCGGAAGAAAAAATCGAACGTGGTATAAAAATTTTGGCTGAGATGATTAATCATCGAATTCATCATCTGCAAGAAAAAACAGTGATGATGTAAATTTGATATCATTCATTGACTGACCAATATCGGCAGGTATTGGTGTTGAGGTATATCAGATGGAAATTTTTGCAGTTAACCAGTACAAACGATAGTAACGAGAGATTTTTCTACAGTTGTTATATGCTGTGGTTAATTAAAAACGGACTGAATAAAATCCAGTCCGTTTTTGTCGTTCAGCTCATTATTGAACTTTAATTTCTACATCAACGCCAGCTGGCAAGTCCAGTTTCATCAATGCATCAGTGGTTTTATCAGTCCAGTCGATAATGTCCATCAGACGCAGATGAGTGCGGATTTCCAACTGTTCACGTGAAGTTTTGTTCACGTGTGGTGAACGCAGCAGATTGAAACGTTCAATTTTAGTAGGCAGAGGAATCGGGCCTTTTACCACAGCGCCAGTACGTTTAGCAGTATCCACGATTTCCTGAGCAGAACGGTCAATCAGGGCGTAGTCATAAGCTTTCAGACGAATACGGATTTTCTGGTTTTTCATATCTATATTCTTCCTGATTAAGCGATAACTTTAGCAACCACACCGGCACCAACTGTTCGGCCACCTTCACGAATCGCAAAGCGCAAGCCTTCTTCCATTGCGATTGGGTGAATCAACTCTACGTCGATGGTCACATTTTCACCCGGCATTACCATTTCTACACCTTCAGCCAGACTTACTGCGCCTGTTACGTCAGTGGTACGGAAAT